>JAXFOY010000018.1:0-86721 GCA_034180045.1 Eubacterium sp. | reverse complement strand
ATTATAAGGTGGGTCTGCAATTATTAAATCTATACTTTTGTCAGGTAATAAAGAACAAACATCAAGCATATTGCCAATAACGGTTTTGTCCATGACTCCGCTAAGGTCTGCTTGCTCTTGCGTAATAGTGATACAGCGATCAAGATAAATTTTTCCTTCACTTAATGGGGTATCGATAGTTTTATTTCTACCGGATTTTACTGTTGCCATAATAATCTCCTTTACTTTTTAACTATTTTGTCGGTGTGGACAACCTCACAAATATCTCCGATATCGCAATTAAGATATTCGCAAATGCGTAAAAGCACGGACAAGGCAACCTCTTTGCCCTTGTTGAGCTTGCTCATCGTGCCGGGTGCAATCCCTAAATCTCTACGTAACATTACTTTCGTAATATCCCTTTGGATTAGAAGCATCCAGAGTTTCTTATAGCTAATCTTCATACGACCGCTCCTCATACATTTAACCAAACTTATGTTTAGTGTATATATTAACATGATTACTCAAAGAATTCAACGTATTGATACTACTATTCGTCAAAAAGCTCTAAGTACTTGAAGTATTTGTGAGCTTGTGCTTTTACACCGAATTATACAATCGGATAAACTCGCATCGGAACATGTCTGAAGCCGGGGTTTTTATTTGAGAAGAAAATAGTATCATATAGTCAGTGATAAATTTGATATATAAAAAGATGCATATCATATTCATACGAAATTCATATCTATGTAGTAAATTAACAATAAATCAAATCAAGAACAGAAAGGAACCCCATGAGCAAGATACTGTTTTTAGAAGATGAAGAGATAATAAGAGAAGTACTGACGGAATATATGCTTATTGCAGGTTACGATGTTGTAGGATGCAGCGACGGGGACGAAGCTATAAGACTGCTCGGTGACAGCTGCGATTTGGACCTTGCAGCGGATACTTCTAAAAATGAATTTGATTTAGCTGTTCTTGATATAAATGTAAAGGGAAGCTCCGGGATAGAAGTTCTTAAGCATATAAGAGAAAATTTAGGTCATAATATAGGTGTAATAATGTTAACTGCCTATGATGATGTAAATATACAGCTTGAAGCGTTTAATTGTTTTGCGGATGACTATATTACGAAACCGGCATCACCTATTATCTTGCTAAAGAGAATAGAAGCGGTACTTCGCAGAACAAAACGAATATCAGAAAGAAATCAGATTCAAAAAGACACTGATTGTGGTGAAAATTACCTGTTTGTAGATGAAGAAGGTTATGAGGCAAGTTACGGGGGAATTAAACTGGGGCTTACCGTTAGTGAATTTCTCTTGCTTAAAACATTGAAATCCCATCCGGGAAGAGTTTTCACAAGAGAGCAGCTTATTAATCAAATATTCAACGAAGATTATATTGGAAATGATCGGATTATAGACGCCCATGTGAAAAATTTACGCAAGAAATTACCTCAGGCTTGGATTGAAACGGTTGTCGGCATCGGTTATAAGTGGAGGGGATAGATGAGGTTAGCAAATAAAACTTTTTTGTACAGTGTTGTAATTTCATTGGTAGTAGGGATAGCCATACTTGGATATATGCTATTTATGTTACCGCCTCTTTATATGGAATATAAATCAAATGAAAACTTAGTTAACTCTAAGGAAATGCTTCAGCATCTTACAAAAAAAGAAAGTTTGACAGGTGCGAATTTTAATGACGACAGCAGTTTTGGATTTATTATTCCAAAAGAAGGATATAAAATCAAAATTTCAAACAGCTCATTTAAGGGAGAGATAGAGCCGGCGGACGAGTTTGTTAAAAATATTATAGACAGCATCAGGAAGATATACTTGAATGATTATAAAAAGAAGAATTTTGATTTCAAAAAACTGGGGCAAAAGATTGAAGAAAATATAAAAATTTTTTTTGATAGAACTCTAAAAAACTTTGAAAAAGACTTTAAGTACAAATTTGAGGGCAATGAAACTATAAATTTTAGAGAAGGTGATATTAAATTCCATTCCGTATCCAAAAAAACAGCCATAGTTGAAATGTCTGTAATAAATAAGTCTACCGGTACAAAATACACATCATATATAGGTATCAGCAAGCAAAAAGGCAAGAGTTTTATGCTGGTCAGCAATGTTATAACTCCTACAACCGAGGACATCAAACCTGTTATTTACAAAGCAATTCCTGTTTTTATCCCATTTATTATATTACTGGCGTTTTGCATTTCGGCGATTTACTCTAAAAAGATAATAAAACCTATAGAAGACCTTGATAGAGATGCAAAGATGCGAAGAAATCAAGGCATAGAATATACGCCTATCGCAGTGGAAGCCGATGATGAGATAGGGAATCTAGCTAAATCATTGAACTTACTGTACGAATCTCAAACGGAAAGTTTTAAGAAAATGAGAGATGAGGGAAGACGTAAAGAGATTTTTATGCGTTCGTCATCTCATCAATTAAAAACACCTATAGCAGCAGCAACGCTGCTTGTAGACGGCATGATTTCTAATGTAGGCAAATTTACCGACAGAGATAAATACTTACCTATACTAAAGGATAAATTGGTGGAAATGAGAAAAATAGTAGACAAAGTTTTGGCGCTAAATCATTTGTCTACTGACGAAGACAGAAGCTATGTTGATGTTGCCGGTCTGTGTGAAGCTGTTTCGAAAGCATACAAAATAGAAATTGACAGCAAGTGCTTAGAATTGTCTGTTGATACAGACGAATATAGTGAAGCTTGGCACAGCAACGGAGAGATGCTTCGTTTGATTGTTGATAATTTGGTTTCTAATGCGGTGAAGTATTGCGGTACCAATGGATTTGTAAAAATCAAGGTAAGTAATGATTCGATTTCTGTAAGAAACGCTCCGGGCAATATAGATGAAAGTGTAAAAGCTTCTATATTTGAGCCTTTCGTAAGCGGTTCGGAAAACGGTCACGGCTTAGGGCTTTATGTATCAAAATACTTTGCAAATCTGCTAAAGATGAAGCTGGAAATTGAAGAAAAAGTTGAAGAAGATGAAACGGTTGTTGTAGCAACACTCAGAAATCAGGAGGCTATGTTAAATGATTAGACTGGATAATGTAAAAGTAAGTTTTAAGAATAAAGTGGCGGTTAATCTTGGAAGGGTTATTGAAATTGAAGAGGGAGACAGAGTAGGGATAATCGGCAGCAACGGTGCAGGTAAAACTACTTTGCTTAAGAGTATTTTGGGCGTGGTTCCTCATGAAGGAAACATCTCAATGGATATAGAATCAAGAGAAATTGCAGTTCATATGCAGCAAAATGAGTATATTGAAACCGTACCGATAAAGGTGATACTTGAAGCTATAATGGAATGTAAGATTGATGATAACCCTCTTCTTCTTGAAATGATAAACTTCTTCGATTTCAATGAATGCCTAAAAAAGAGGTGGAAGCATCTTTCCGGAGGACAGAAACAAAGATTAACTTTAATTATGGTTTTGTGCAAGGAAAGTCCTGTTACAATGCTTGATGAGGTGACATCGGGTCTGGATTTCGAAACGAGACAAAGGCTCATGGAAAAACTCACGGAGTGGTACAGTAAGAGAGATAGCACTTTGCTTATAACCTCTCATTATTACGAGGAACTGGAATCCTTGGCAACAAAGATTTTATATATGGAAAACGGCCGTGTTATAGATTATGGCAACAAGGAAGAACTTTTCGAAAAATATTGTGGAAAGTCTGTAGTTATCTTTAAGGAGAATCAAAGAGCAGAAGAAATTGCAAACCTGCATAACAGAATTTATGCTCCGGCAGGGAAAATTGCCGTATCTTGCAAAAATATCGGTGAAGAGGTTGATGTTTGCAGTAATCTTTCAGAAGCTGATATTAACTTTAGACGCAGTAATAATGACATTGAGATAATGACGATAAACGCAAAGATGAGGAGGGCGCTTTAATGAACAAATATCTTATAAAATATGAGTTTTTGAATACACTGTATAATGGATATGCTTTCTTTTTCGGAGCAATATTCCCCGTAATACTACTACACCTTATTGTGACGGGGTCTTTGGCAGATGTGCCTGATGTAGCTAAAAGGGAAGTTGTTACCGAGGTATTTATCGGTATGGCAATGCTGGTGCCTCTTGCAACGGTTTTTCTGAGTCATGCAGCAACATATTCAAATGAGCTCGATAAATCAATTCCTGATAGACTTATGCTTTTTGGGTTTTCACAAAAGAACATCTTGGCTTCAAAGTTAATCTCCAATTTCATATTTTTGGCAGTATGCTTCGCAATATACGTATGCGGAACGGTTCCTTTTATTCAAATGCAGCGGCCTACAGCAAAAGCAGTTATTGTATGGGTAGTAGGACAATTCCTGCTTTCAGCTTTTTTGATGATGTTGGCTCATGGAATCGCCGGCTTGATTAGAAAATTCGGTATAACTTATGGTGTCGTTATGGGGCTGTATTTCGGCATGATGATTCTAAGCGGATATATGGGAATCCCGGCTGATAAGCTTCCTAAAGCAGTAAAGCCTATATCCGATATTCTTATGACCAAACAGCTTGGGAACGGTTTTATTGATTTGTGGATGGGCAGAGAATATAATTTTGCTCCGTTAATCCAGTCAACAATTTTCATGTTGAGTATAAGCTTAATTATTCTGATAATATCATTCAAATACAGGGGAAGGAAAAACTAGTTTAGAGCCGGTTGAAATATAGTTGAAACAAAGCACTCCTAATTTAGATTAAACCGATATATAAAAAACTCCACTAAATGTGGAGTTTTGGTATTTATTTTGATTGATTAAGATTTTCTCTAATCATGTTTTCTATCTTTGTCGAAAGTGAAGCCAACTCTTTTCGGTCAAGCGCAGAAGTATTAATCGGTGGAAGTATTTGGATTTTGACAGTTTCTCCCTTTGATATTATTCGTTTCTGCTCAAATACCTTATATGTTCCGTCTATGACAATCGGTACAACAGGAGCCTTACTCTTTGTTGCAAGTTTGAAGCTTCCGGGCTTAAAAGCTCCCATTTCACGTCTTTGGCTGCGAGTACCTTCAGGGAATATAACCATAGAAAAGCCTTGATTTATATACTCAGCACCCTGTTGGATTATCTTGAGCCCCTCTCTTACATCTCCTCTCCTAATTAAAAGCCCTCTGATTGTAAGAATCCATTTGCCAAGAAGAGGAACTTTTTTGAATTCATTTTTTGCTATAAATCCGGTCTGCTTTCCCTTTAGTGCGTAGAGTATTGCCATTATATCAAAATATGCCTGGTGATTTGATATAAAAACGCAGGGAGAATCGGGCAAATTTTCCTTGCCGATAATTTCATACTTTATATCAAATTTATCGGAGACATAGTTCGCCCACCCACTTGTACACTCCGCAATTAATTGAATTTCTCGGCTTGTGTCTCCGGATTTTCTGGCTTTGTTTATCTTATACATATATGGTCTAAATTTAATACCTGACCAGACTAATATTAAAAATGCCCATAGGTTTTTTAGTTTATTCACGTCAACCTCCAATTTTTTTACTTAGATAAATATACCATAAATGATATGGAAATATCTATAATTTAAGGTTATAATATAAAAAAGATTGGAGATGGCATGAAAAATAAGGTTTTTAATATATATAAATTAATATTTATTATCTCAATCTCTGTTTTTATTTTTATGGCTGTATGTCTTAAGCTCGGATATTTGGACAGCTTTGATGATGCGTTGCGCTATGGCATATATCAGACACGGACTCGGTATTTGACATATCTGTGGCGCTTTATAACATACTGCGGAGAGAGATATACGGTAATCGCAATAGTACTAATATTACTCTTTAATAAGAATTTACGAAGTAGGTATGGAAACAAGTTTGCCGTTTCCGCAATACTATCAACCGCCATATATCTGGTAATGAAGCAGGTTTTTCAAAGAGCAAGACCCGATATTGCGCTTAGGTTAATCGAGCAGGGAGGATATTCCTTTCCCAGCGGTCACGCTATGAATTGCCTTGTAAGTTACGGTATTTTAATATATCTGATACTCAAGAATTTTGAAAACCGAAAAACGGCTAAATTGCTTAGTGTTTTGCTTTGTTTACTTATAATCCTCATAGGGCTGAGCCGTGTTTACTTAGGAGTTCACTATCCGTCTGATATAATTGCCGGGTGGAGCCTTGGTATTGCTGTTCTTGTAGGGCTTATGTTTACATTTGAGAAATTGGATTCAAAATAGATTTACTGAAAGGATAGGTCATGGCTCTAAAAATAAGTATGCTGTCAAAGCTTGAAACCACAAAAAATTTTAAGCTTGTTGCCGGAGCCGGCGGATTGGAAAAAACTATTGACTGTACGGAAATTCTGGATTTTGAATTTGATGATGAGGGTCAAAATTATCGAAAGGAGCGAGCTTTTGACGGGAACAGCATAGTGCTGACAAGCTTTATCTATGCTAAAGGGAAGCCGGAGCTTGTAATTGATTCCATCAAAAGACTCATAGCTTACGATGTTCATGCACTTGCATATAAACCTGTCGTATATAAAACGCTTCCTGAGGAAGCTCTCAGAATAGCCGACGCTATGGACTTTCCCATATTTGTGTTTGAAAGCGATGTGTATATGGAGAATATCATTCTTGAGATAAACAGCGCTAATTTGAAAGATCACAACGAGTCGATTAAGAGTTTGATTCTTGAGTCAATTATTAAGGGAAGTCATGAGGAGAACCCTATAATCAGTCAAATAATGAATCAAAGATACTGCTATGCTTCGGCGCTTTGTCTTAAGGTTAAGGATGTAAAATCAATCGAGGAAAAACTCAAATTTTCAATAGTAGGGCAGTATATCAAAAGACATGTTTTTATAGGCCTTTATGACAGCAGACTGATAATTTTAATAGCACAAGATGACAGCAAAAGAGAGGTTTTCGAAAACACGATTTATGAGATAGCATCCTTCTACAATTTCAGCCTTGAAATGATTAGTGAAGCTCACAAAGGGTGGAGCCATATTGAATCAAATAAAGATAATATTACTGACCTTATACGAGAAGCTTACTGGGCGGAAAATATAGCTGAAATTGAAGAAGAGAAGGTTAAGTATTATGAAAACGTGGGTATATATAAGCTAATCACGCACCATGCGGGAGATAAGAAAACCGTTGATTTCGCTTTTGAATACCTAAAGCCGATTTTGGAGGACGAGGGTAAGGACAACGAGCTTTTGCAGACAGGAATTTCTTATGTATTTGCAGGCGGTGATGTAAATATTGCGGCAAACAAACTGTTTTGTCACAAGAACACGATTAGATATAGAATAAATAAAATCCAGGAAAAGCTGGACCCGGTTGCGACGGAGGCGGAATTTTTTACGAATCTTACGATTGCAATCAAAATTTACCTGTTGAATCGTTATAGTAATAAATAAATTAAAACCAAAAGGAGAAAAAGAGATGAAAGTATATGTATGTGGAGCATGTGGATATGAGTATGATCCGGCAGTAGGTGATCCGGATAACGGTGTTAAGGCGGGAACGGCATTTGAAGATATTCCGGAAGATTGGACATGTCCTATCTGCGGAATGGGTAAAGAAGTTTTTGAAGAAAAATAAGAGCTGAGCTTAAGGGATACCCTAAAAATAAGATTTAGCAAGATAAAACTCCGTCCAAGCGTTTACGAGTCATTTGGAAGACTGAATAAAGCTTGGACGGAGTTTTTATTTACAGTAGAACTGAACCGGGTGCTCTGTCAAAGTAATTGCTCTTTGCTTTTGTGGAAAGCGGTATTCCGTAGCAAAGCTTGACATTTTCGGCAAAGAGCTTTAGTCTGAGCGCCGAGCGACCGATGGAGTACATTACGCGGTTGTCGATGCGGTTATCGGCCGCCAGTGAAACAGCCGAGCCTATGGCAATTCCGAGGTCTGTTGCACTGAATGAGCAGCAAGCGTCAGCCCTGCTCATTTCGGCGCAGTCTGCGAAGCCGCACATGCCGCAGTGAGGAACGCCGCTTGGCGAAGCTTTTGCGGCGATTAAAACCACGCAGTGACTGTTTCTGATATTATCAGCATCTCTTATAAAGAATTCAAGACCGTATTCTCTTCCTGCGATTTCCATCTCTTTAGCTAAAATTTCTATATCCTCGCCCGAAACAATTGCAGTGACAATCTTGTCAAGTCCGTTTGCCTTTGGGGCGGTATGAGCTGCTGCACACATAGAGTCGGCAACTCTAAAAGCAGCATCTTTTTCTGCATCATTCATAGCCTTAATCATAAGTATTCAACTCCTTTGCGAATATTATATCATATGGTATAATAAAATATCTATGTATTTGAAATAAGAAATGAGGTAGACGATGAATATTGCTACGAAAAAAATAAATAAACCGGCTTTAGTTATAATGGCAGCAGGAATGGGGAGCCGTTATGGCGGGCTTAAACAAATAGATCCTATCAGTGAACAGGGAGAAATTATTCTGGATTTTTCGCTTTATGATGCTATGATGGCGGGCTTTGAAGAAATCGTATTTATAATAAAAAAAGAAAATGAACAGGATTTCCGTGCTCTGATTGATGACCGGAGCGGAAAGCACCTCAATGTTCACTATGCTTTCCAGAATATCGAAGATATTCCCCCGGGCTTTCAGATTCCTGAAGGTCGTGAAAAGCCTTGGGGCACCGGTCATGCGGTTCTCGCAGCAAGGCATTTGATAGATGCTCCCTTTGCTGTAATAAATGCGGACGACTACTATGGAGCAGGTGCGTTCCAAACCATGTATGACTTTTTGATTAATGCTGAAGACGATTCAAAATATAGATACTCTATGGTCGGATACAGGCTCGATAAGACATTGACGGAAAATGGACATGTAGCGAGAGGGGTTTGTACGGTAGACGAAAATCAAGAACTTGTCTCCGTAGTGGAAAGAACCAAAATTATGAGAAGAGAGGATATCATCGCCTTTACAGAAGACGATGGTAAAAGCTGGACAGAATTGGATACAGACACCATAGTCTCAATGAATTTCTGGGGATTCACAAAATCGATGATGGATGAACTCGATAAAAGGTTTCCTAACTTTTTCAATAGCAATGTAGAGAAAAACCCGTTAAAGGCGGAGTATTTTTTGCCGGGTGTCGTTTCTGAACTTCTGGCGGAAGAGAAAGCTACGGTAAAGGTGCTTACTTCACAGGACCAGTGGTACGGTGTCACATATAAAGAAGACAAGCAGGGAGTTGTTGACGCGCTTCGCTCTATGAAAGACAAAGGTTTCTATCCGGAAAACCTTTGGAAATAAGGAGATAAAGCAAAGATGAGAAAGAACATAATAGCAAAAGTTGTTTCAGCAGCAGTCTGCTTCACTATAATTTTATCACCTGTAGCTGCGGCGTTGGCAGAAACACATGTGGATATAGACCTATCTAAAACGGTTTCGGAAAACGATGCGCTGTTTTCCGAAAGGATAAAAGCAGCACAGAAAGAGATAATCGAAGCTGAAGAAAATGAAAAAAAGCTAAGAGAAATATACGAAGCAAAGTTTGCGGAATCAGCAAAGTTGCAAGCCGAGATTCAAAAACTACAAATGGCAAAGAAAAATCCCGAAAGATTTTTTCTTGAGAATTACAGTGCTATAAATGAAAGTAGTATAACCGTTGATTTGCTATTGGACTTTGTCAACACAGTGCCGTCTCTCAAAGCTCTAAATTTTACTCAAACTGAGTTAAACAGGATGAAAGCTCTGGTAGATGAATCGTTAACGGCAGACAATCTAAATCGTTCTCTCGAAATGATAAAAAAGGGAAACGCACTAAGAGTTAATCCGAACTCGATACCTCTTGATACAGCAGAAATCAAGCAACCGCAGCTTCCGGCAATACAAGGAGGAGAACTTAAGGTATCGGCGGATTTGACTATGTTTTCGGCTGTGAGCAATGCGGTTTCAACGGTTATGGCTGAAAGAAACAGGGATTTCAACCACCACTATTTTTTGGCAATAGGTAGGGAAAATCCTGATTTTCTGTTGGCTGTTTTCAATAACGGATATGGTGAAAATCTGGCGTGGGGATACGAAAATCCTTTTCGTGTTTGGTTTGTTGAAGAAAGACTTAAATATGTGAAGAAAGCGTATGAAAGTATATATGAGGTTGGTCATTATACGTCTTTGATGAACAGTAACCACAAGATTACCGGTTTAACCTTACACAATACAGTTATGTTCGGCGGTCTTTCACAGGCGAGCGAGCAGTGCTTCGGCAGAGACAATACAAATAAAAAATATATGGATGTTGAAACCTTCCAAACAGCCCTAAAAAATGTGCAAAGAGATATTGACGCACAAATCGCCGAAAAGCAGGCCGCAATTAATTCCATGGCAGAAAGCGCCGAAGGAAAGGCTTTAGCAGAAGCTGAAAAACGGACTTTGGCGGCAAAGGATAAGCTCAAAAATTTGCAGGATTCACAGCGGGCAAACTATTTAATAAGACTGAACGGCTCCGACCGATATGAGACCGCATATGCCGTATCTGAGCAAATGAAAAAGAACAAAGGAGTATCAAAATTTGATAATATCGTCGTAGCGTCAGGGGACAATTACCCGGATGCTCTATCAGGCAATTATCTGGCAAAGGTAAAAAAGGCACCTGTTATTTTAACGAATAATTTTGAGTTAAATAAAACCGCCACATACATAAAAAACAATTTGAAGCCGGGTGGAACCGTATATATTTTAGGTGGTAATACCGCAATTCCAAACTCGCTGGAACTCATACTCGGAGGGATAAAAACTAAGCGCTTGGGAGGAATTGACAGATTCGATACAAATGAACTTATTCTAAGAGAAGCAGGAGTGACAAATCAAGATCTTTTAATTTGCTCAGGGCTAAACTTCCCGGATGCCGTTTCCGCTTCGGCGTCAGGAAACCCTATTCTTTTAGTTGACAGCGATTTGCAGGAGAGTCAGCAAAATTATCTGTCTACAATTAATCCGCAGAAGATATATTTCATAGGTGGTAAAGCCGTCATAAGTGATGAAATTTTTAACAAAATAGACGGGAAAAAGCTGAGACTTTTTGGAGACAATAGATTTGAGACATCAAGAGTTATCGCCGAAACCTTATTCCCTAAGGACAGAGAACGCGTAATTTTAGCATCGGGATATGGATACCCGGATGCGCTTGTAGGAGGAGCATTTAACCAGGATATAGGTGTACCTGTCCTGCTGGTGGGAGACGGAATGAATGACTGTGATGATGCGAAAACTTATGTATCCGAGAACAAAACAAAAAGCCTGATTGTACTTGGCGGAGAGAGAGTAATCAACCAGGAAATGATAAATAAAATAAACGGCTAAAACAGCAAATCAGATATTGATAGAAAAGACAAAACCCTCTTGCCAGGTCCTTACTATATGGAAAGCCGGCTGAGAGGGTTTTATATTAGAACTTACACCTGAGCTCTATTACTTTCCCTAAGACATGTATCGGCAATTCCTCTATTTCCTTTGGGGAGTATGATTTCACTTGGTAAGCAGGATTGAGGGGAATTAAGTTAATTGAGCCGTCCTCAAATCTTTTTATTTTTCTCATTTCAGCTTCGTCATGATTTACCATAATTATAGCAATATCCCCTGTTTCAACATGTGATTGGCAAAGCACTATTACAACATCTCCCTCTGAAAACTTGGGCTCCATACAATCACCTTTTATTTGAAGCGCCATGATTTCGCCTCTACTTGCCATATCGGATGTAATCTCTTCCCAGTCAAGAATATCCTCTATTGCGTCGGTAGGATAGCCGGCATGAACCATTCCAAGAACAGGGATGCGAACAGTGTTTACTTTTCTTTGTTCATTTTTATCTTTTTCAAGACCCATAAGAAAAGATGTACTTGTGCATAAAGCATCTGCAAACTCTGAAACCTTGCTTTGTGGAATATCATTTATACCAAGCTCAATCTTATTTATGGTCGATTTCGATTTATATCCCATCCTCTTTGCTAAATCTTCCTGGGTTAAACCCAGAGACAAGCGTTTTTCTTTGATTCTTTCACCTATACTCATTTCTTAAGTCTCCTTTGTAATAGTAAGTATAACATGGAGTCGATTTTTAATCAACAAATTCAAAAAATAGTTGACAAATAATCTATTCGAGCTATAATAGATTTATAATCTACAAAAACGGCTGTAAAAATACTATTTTGATAATGATATCAAATATACTATTCTTGCAGCCAGTATTTTACAATTTAAGTAGATTTATAATCTATAATAGTGCGCAATATTATAAATAAAATTACAAGGAGGTGAAAACTATGACAATGCCAACTACTGCTTCAAACATAATTACAAATATCCAATTCTGGTCAATAAGCCTAAAAGCTTTAGTCATATGCATGGTAATAGATTATATTACAGGTATAGTTGTTGCGGCGGTATTCAATAAAAGCAAGAATAGTGCAAATGGGAATATTGAATCAAGAGCAGGGTTCAAAGGACTGTGCAGAAAAGGTACCATATTACTTTTAATACTTGTTGGAGCACAGTTGGATAATGTAATAGGAACAAGGTTTATTAAGGACGTGGTCACGATAGGATATCTGTCTAATGAGATTGTATCAATAAGCGAAAATATAACTTTGATGGGATTAGATGCAAGTCCTATTATAAAAATGGCTACAAAATTTTTGAAGAAAAAAACGGAAAACAGTATAGAAGATAATAATAGAAATATGGAGGAATAAAATGAGTACAAAATATGTAAAAAGATTAACAGCGCCGGAGTATCAGAATATGAATTGGCTACATTCATCTCTCGGAGGATACAATAATTGTATAAAAATAACTTCAGGAGGAGAGTGCATTCCGAACTGTGTCGGTTATGCATGGGGAAGATGGAGAGAACTGCTCGGATATACCCCGAAGCTGAGCTTATCAAATGCGGAGGATTGGTATGGGCATAATGATGGATATCAAAGAGGCAGCAGCCCAAGGCTGGGAGCGGTTATGTGCTGGAAAAAGGGTGCTGTAGGGTATGGTGGAGATGGTGCCGGGCATGTAGCTATTGTAGAATCTATTGGTCAAAATGGAGAAATAACCGTATCGGCATCAGATTACGGCTCAAGAAGATTCTACACGAAAAAATATTACCCACCATTCTCAAACTCTGAACCGGGTTTGGAATTTATGGGATTTATCTATCCACCCGTCGATTTTGTTGAGGAAGAAATAAAAAAGCCGATGTGCAATTTAACGGTATACAAAGGACGTGACAGATATGAAACCGCGGAAAGAGTAAGGCAAGCTATAGGTAAACAAAAATATGTAAATGTAAATGGTGAAAATTATGCAGATGGGATATCTGCTGCTCATCTCGCGCGAAAAAACAATGCTTCAATAATTTTTGATTTTTCTATTGATAAATCAGATGCAATTTATCAGCTAGGAAATAGTAGAGACAGCAATATCACGGCTATAGTGGGAAGTGACAGGTTCCTGACAAATTTGGAAGCTCTAAAAGTATCTTTTGGGAATTCAAACAAAATAATAGTTACTTCCGGTCTTGGATGGGGAGACGGAATTTCAGCTACAAGCACAGGCTTGCCAATTATGCTTGTAGATGATTTTGTGAACTTCAAGCAACTGGAGTTTTTATCAAAACATAAAGGCTTAGAAATTACCATAATTGGAGGTACTACAGTTATTCCGGCGGTAGTAGAAAAGCAGTTGAAAGAATTTGGAACAGTTAAAAGACTTTGGGGTGAAAACAGATATGAAACAAGTGCATTAGTTGCAAAAGAGTTTTTTCCGAACACGAATGAGATAATAATGTTCGAACTATGGGGAGATGGTGTTGTAGCCAGCCAAATAGGCAATATTCCTATTTTGTTAGTGGACAAACAAAATACCGCCTATGCAAAGGAATACCTCAAGGATAAAACAATTACAAAAGCGATTGTTGTTGGCAGTCTTGACCAAGCTACAGCAAATGATGTTATAAGCAAATAGAATGTAAGGCTTTAGCAAAAGATACAAGCAAGAGACTAACTACAGTCTGAGAAAAAGACGGATAAAATCCGTCTTTTTCAATTTTTATGCCTTTGATATGTTTTTAGTACCATCTGCGTTGTTTGTCACAGAAACAATCCAACACCACAGGCTTGAGCTGCAAGTTTGACACGAAATTTTATGTTTGATATAATTTTATAAGGAAAATCAAGCGTTTAAGGCATATATAAGAGTTGATTGGAGGTGTACTCTTTTAAGAGTTTTATGAAACATATATTAAAAGAAAAGACAACAAAAATCGCACTAGGATTCTGTATTTTGATTGTAATCTTAGTTTTTACATCAAAATTAATAAATGTAAGGCACAATGAAACTGTGAATAAGGAGTCCATAAGTTTCGACAAAAATAAATACAGCGGTGCAATTTTCTATTCGCCGCATCAGGACGACGAAACGATTTTTTACGGTCAAGTAATTGCAGATGCAGTTCACAACTTTGGCGCAGATAACGTTCATGTTGTTATGGTCTCAGACGGGTCAAAGTCGGGTGCTATAGATTACCCCGAAATATCATCTCAACTTGATGATATAATCAAAGAAGCGGAAAAAGAGTATATCAAAAGTGGAGAGAACACACTTTCTGATAAAGAAAAAAATGAATTAAAGGTAAAGCTTTTTTCAAAGGCACGAAACAATGAATCTGTTGCTGCATTAAAGTCGTTAGGTGTTAAAGGTAAAAATATAGAGTTTCTTGATTATCCCGATGGGATATTAAACCATTATGTTCCTCAGATAAGTGCTAAGGTAAAAGAATTTTGCGATAAAGGAAAGTATATACATTTTTCATATACACCTTATTTTGACACCCACCAAGATCATCGTGCAGTAGGTGAGGCGTTAAAAAATATGGCAAAGGAAGTTAGCGATAATGATTTTCTGTTTATTGTTAAATTCGTACCTGAATGTAAAGACAGTTTTGAGGCTGAAGAGGAAAAGCATGATGATAAACATAGACTGATTATAAATCGACAGTATAAAGAAGCTCTGAATAATGCATATGCTGACTTTTTTGTAATCAACAATGATGCAGGGAAATTTGGTGTAGCTTTGGCAAGGTATGCAAACGAAAATAAAGTCGATTTATCAACAGCAGTAAAGGCGTGTGAAGAACTTGATAATCTAAGGCTGGGGATAGGACCGCAGTCTGTAAGCGAGTATTTTTCATCTTTTTACGACAAAGTGAATTCCGATGATATGGTTACAATGCTTCACACACCATTTGAAAAAAAATAGTTTTCCTTATTGTAATTTGAAATACGAGGGCTTATCGTGGAAAAAATTGAGTCAAAATCAAACAGAATAAAATCAATAGATGCGCTCCGCGGGTTCGCAATGTTTTGGTATTTAGGCGGAATTGCCGTAGTAGAAGCTTTTGCGAACTTGTTGCCTAACAAGCGATTGGGAGCTTTTATCATAAAAGAAATGGGGCATACCGACTGGCACGGACTATCGTATATAGATATGAATTTCCCTTTATTTGTTTTCGTGTCCGGCATGTCGTTTCCTATGTCATACAGAAAGTTTCAAAAACTTGAGTATAGCAAAGGACAAATGTATCTACAAATCTTAAAAAGAATAGTTATACTTTCTCTTATAGGGCTTATCTATAATGGATTATTTTCGTTGAATATATCGACTTTGAGGATATTTAGTCCTCTTAGCAGAATAGGAATATCAGTTGGACTTGCATCTATAATATATATTAATACCAAAAACATAAAAGAACGCGCAGTCTGGTTTTTCGGTATTGTGATAAGTTATGTATTTGTTTTGAAGCTATTTATAGCACCTGACTATCTCGGAATGGACAACCTGAGTGTGGATGGAAATATAGTAGGCTATGTAGATAGACTCTTTTTTATGAATCACCTTTATACACCTACTTTCGACCCTGAGGGGATTATAAGTACGATTGCAGCAACATCAACGGCGCTTTTAGGAATGATAATTACGGATGTAATTATGCTTGACAAGGAGAAATTTTCGGATAAGAAGAAGCTGAGAATAATGTTCATCGCAGCTATAAGCTTGCTTATTATCGGATATTTGCTCCACTTTGTAATCGTCTTTAACAAGAGATTATGGACCAGTTCGGTTATATGTTTTGCAGGTGGCTACGCAATACTTGTCTTCGAATTGATTTATTTTATTATGGATGTAAAAGGCAAGTCACGAATTCTGGAGTTTTTGATAGCTTTAGGGCGAAACTCAATTGCCGGATATGTCGGATACATTTTCATAGATTTCACAAAAACAAGGGATATGATTTTTGGAGGGATAGTTGGAAGAATGCCGGAGGTTCTTACACCTCTTATAAATGAGATAGGTCTTTTTCTGATTTGGATTGGAATAATGTGGTTTATGCACAAAAAGAAAATATATATAAATCCATAATGACACAGACTAAATGTCTGTGCCAATTTTATATAATATAGAGTCGACTAAGTTACACGGAGCAGTTGTCGATGACACAAAGCGATATATTTTTGATAATGAGTTGATTTTTTTGGAATGTAGTATATAATATTAAGGTATGTATTCTAACATACGAATCTCTGCGCTATATTAATAGCGCCATTTAAGTCCACAGGGAGGTGAAAAAATGATTAATTACGAAGTCATGTTCATCATCGATCCAACATTGGAAGATGAGAAGAAGGATGCAGCTGTAGAAAGAGTTAAAGAAATCATCGCAGCTGAAGGTGAAGTTGGCAATGTTGATGTTTGGGGAATGAGAAAATTAGCATACCCAATCCAGAAGAAAAACGAAGGCTACTATGTAGTTATCGATTTCAAGGCAGAACCGACACTACCGGCAGAGCTCGACAGAAGACTCAAGATTTCAGACGATTTCATGAGACACATTATCGTTAACAAGGATGCTGAATAAGAAAGAGGTGTAGATAGTGAATAGTGTAGTACTAATAGGACGACTCACAAGGGATCCTGAACTAAGATACACCACATCACAGATGGCGGTGGCAACATTTAGCTTAGCTATTGATAGACCTGTTCGTGCAGGAAAAGAAAGGGAAACTGATTTTCCGCGCGTAACCGTTTTCGGCAAACAGGCTGAAAACTGTGAGAAATATCTTGCCAAGGGCCGTATGGCGGCAGTGCAAGGCAGACTTCAGACAGGCAGCTATAAGAACAAAGACGGTGCTACCGTTTACACTACGGATGTCGTTGCAGACAGAGTTGAGTTCCTGGAGTGGGGAGACAGAGCTCAGAGCAGCGCACCAAGACAGCAAACTCAGTCATATGAGCCAAGTTCAGGCGATTTTGATGAAGAAATGCCGGATTCATTCCAGGCAATTGACGAAGATGTACCATTCTAAGAGAGGAGAATAACATGGCAGAGAGAAGACATGGCGGCGGCATGAGACGCAAAAAAGTATGCCAGTTCTGTGCAGATAAAGCAGAAAAAATTGATTATAAAGATGTAGATAAACTAAGAAAATTCATTTCAGAAAGAGGCAAGATTCTACCTAGAAGGGTGACAGGAACTTGTGCATTACATCAGAGAGACATTACTACTGCTGTTAAGAGAGCAAGAATTGTAGCGTTACTACCATATGTAGCTGACTAATCAAAAATTATTGAGAGAGCCTAAGGCTCTCTTTTTATATTAAGTTAGAGTCTATTGAAGAAAAAAACAGCGGATTTCGGCGTTTGCCGGCTTCCGCTGTTTGTATTTTCGGATAAGTTTTGCCGCATTCAGTAACGACCCAAAAACACAATCCGGTGATTAATCTACATATACTTTTGGCAAACGCTGCCCGAAAGCACAGCAGATTTCGTAATTGATTGTTCCGGTTGCCTTTGCAATATCGTCTGCCGTTATGGAGTTGACTCCGTCTGACCCCATGACTATAACTTCATCGCCTACCTTTACATTAGGTACGGATGAAACGTCGACCATACATTGATCCATACAGATATTACCGGCAATAGGACATACGATTCCGTTTACAATGACCTTTGCGTTTGCTGAAAACGGTCTTGGGTACCCGTCTGCATATCCAAGCGCAAGTGTTGCGATTCTGGCAGGCTTTGATGAAATATATTTGCGACCGTAGCCGACAGAGAAATTTTCGGGAACATCCTTTAGATGAACAATATTTGCTTTTACAGACATAACAGGCTTAATGGATAACTCTGCGGTATTAACCTCATCTGAAGGATAGCAGCCGTACTGGATAATTCCGGGTCTAACGGCATCAAAGTACACTGAAGGCAATTCCATGATAGATGCACTGTTGGCGAGAGTGCGGAACGGAATTTTTATGTTTGCCTTTGTCAAAGCTTCATAAAAAGCATTGTATTTAGCTTCCTGTTGATGTGAATATGTCTTGTCTGCGGCATCGGCTGTAGACATATGAGAGAACATACCTTTTATTTTGAATCCCGGAAGTGCCGCTATTTTACGTACATCTTCGACAGCAAAGTCCGTATCATCTGCAATATAACCGATTCTGCCCATACCGGTATCAACTGCGATGAGTCCGGATACAACCGTTCCGGCAGCGATGGCTGCGTCACTGATAGCTTTTGCATTTGTGGAGTCACAGACAACAGGGGTTAGATTGTATTTTACGATAACATCAGCATACATGTCAGGTGTTAGCCCAAGACAGATGATTTCTTCGTTTGCGCCTGCTTCCCTAAGCGTGATAGCTTCCTGAAGAGTAGCAATTGCAAAGGTTTTTACACCGTTATTCCTTAGAACCTCAGCGCATTTAACTGCGCCGTGACCGTAGGCGTCAGCCTTGATAACTCCAATCAAATCTCTCCCCTGAGCTTTAGCCTTAATTTGCTTGATATTGTAGTCAAAATTGCTCAGGTTAACTTCTACCCATGCCGGTCTGATTGCTTCTTTGTACATTTGTTTCATCCTTCTTTCCTAATTGTGTTCCTGTTATTAATCTATATGTTTGGTGTCCTTCTAATAAAATCGTCTCGATTTGGACCATTTGTAACTATGGTAATTGGATAACCGATTAAAACCTCTATTTCGTTAACATAGTTTTGCGCTTCCTTTGGAAGGTCTTCGAAACAGCGTATTCCGCTTATATCGCATTTCCAGCCGGGAAGCTTCTTCAAAATAGGTTTTGCCTTATACAGTTCGGTTGTGTTAGGGAAGTTATCTCGTATTTCACCGTTAATTTCATAAGCCACACAGATTGGTATTTCGTCTAAATACCCTAGAGGGTCAAGCACTGTTAAAGAAACTTCTGTTGCCCCTTGTAACATACAGCCGTATCTTGTAGCCACTGCATCGAACCAACCTACGCGCCGAGGTCTTCCCGTAGTAGCTCCAAATTCACCGCCATCTCCGCCACGTCTTCTCAGCTCATCTGCTTCTTCACCAAATATCTCGCTGACAAAGGCGCCTGCACCTACTGCGGATGAATATGCTTTTACAACCGTTATGATACTTTTGATTTCATAAGGAGGAAGCCCCGCTCCTACACTGCCGAACCCGGCAAGCGTGGAAGACGATGTCACCATAGGGTAAATACCGTGGTCGGTATCTTTCATTGCTCCCAGTTGCCCTTCCAAAAGGAGATTTTTACCTTCTTCCAAACTACGATTTAGGAAATTTTCAGTATTGCAGACATATGGCTCAATCATATCTCTGTATTCTATGATTTCTTTATATAATTCGCTTGGTGAAAGTTCCGGCTTTTCGTACAGATTTTTGAAAAGCACATTTTTTATGGCGCAGATGTTTTCCAATTTCTCAAGCAAATACTCTTTATCGTTGAAAAGCTCGTTTACCTGAAATCCAATCTTGGAATATTTATCCGCATAGCAAGGCGCTATGCCGGATTGTGTCGAACCGAAGGATTTTCCGGCAAGTCGAGCCTCTTCGTATGAGTCGAGCAAAATATGGTAACTCATTACAACCTGTGCCCTATCGGAAACGAGAAGCTTAGGTGCAGGAACTCCGTTATCGGTAAGATTTTTAACTTCCTCTATCAGCTTGGGAATATTTAGGGCTACACCGTTACCCAGTACATTTGTAATGTGGTCGTAAAAAACGCCGGAGGGCAGCATATGCAATGCAAATTTTCCGTAGTTGTTTTTTATCGTATGTCCGGCATTGCTTCCGCCCTGAAATCGAATGACTATGTCGCTTTCGGCAGCGAGCAAATCCGTTATCTTCCCTTTTCCCTCATCGCCCCAGTTGGCGCCAACGATGGCTTTAATCATAATACCTCCATGTGTAATCGTAAATTAAATATTAATTTCGGCTTTCATGCCTATAATATCAGCATTTGCATTGAGAATAGGCTTTATGATTTCTCTCAAAAAATCCTCGGTTTGAACATCCGCCCTGCCGATATAATTTTCGGGCTTAAGCACATTTTGCAAATCCTCTTTGCTTATATTGAACAGAGGATCGGAAGCAATCCTGTCTAACAAGTCATTTGCTCTACCCTCTTCTTTGACCGCTTTTGCGGCTGCCATTGAGTGAATCCTAATTCTTTCGTGCAATTCTTGCCTGTCTCCCCCTGCTTTTACGGCATCCATCATAATGTTTTCGGTAGCCATAAACGGCAGTTCTGCCATCAAATGAGATGTGATAACTTGTGGATAAACGACAAGACCGTCACTGATGTTGATGTATAATTCAAGAATACTGTCTGTAGCAAGGAATGCCTCGCTTACAGAAATTCTTTTGTTTGCTGAATCGTCCAAAGTGCGCTCAAACCATTGAGTTGCAGCTGTAATCTGGGGGTTCATGGATGTGCTCATCACATAGTTTGCTAGAGAAGCCATACGCTCGGAGCGCATAGGATTGCGCTTATATGCCATAGCAGATGAACCGATCTGATTTTTTTCAAACGGCTCTTCAATCTCTTTCATATGTTGGAGAAGCCTTATATCGTTTGAAAATTTGTGTGCGGACTGAGCAATCCCGGCAAGGATATTAAGCACTCTGCTGTCGACTTTTCGGGAATATGTTTGACCGGATACCGTATAGCACGAAGAAAAACCCATTTTTTCTGCAATTAGTTGATCCAGTTGCTTGCATTTTGCATGGTCTCCGGCGAAAAGCTCCATAAATGAAGCCTGTGTTCCGGTTGTACCCTTTGAGCCGAGAAGCTTGAGTGAATTAAGCACATAATCCAAGTCTTCAAGATCCATCACCAAATCGTTCAGCCAAAGTGTTGCACGTTTGCCTACTGTCGTAGGCTGAGCAGCTTGATAATGCGTAAATCCTAAAGTCGGCATTGATTTATATTCTTCAGCGAACTCAGCCAGTTTGGCGATAGTATTAATCAGCTTGCATCTGATTAGCTTGAGTCCTTCGGACATAATAATCATATCGGTGTTATCGCCCACATAGCAGGAGGTGGCTCCAAGGTGAATTATTCCCTTTGCACCGGGGCACTGAAGACCATAGGCATATACATGACTCATCACATCGTGACGAACTTCTTTTTCGCGCTCTTTGGCAACTTCATAGTTGATGTTATCCTTTTGGGAGATAAGTTCGTCAATTTGTTCCTGAGATATGTCCAGACCAAGCTCTTTTTCTGCCTCAGCCAAGGCAATCCAAAGCTTGCGCCATGTACGGAACTTCATCTCCGGCGAAAAAAGATATTTCATATCTTTACTTGGGTATCTTTCCGATAGTGGACTTGTATAATTAGTCTCCTGCATTTTTTCCTCCTATGAGATATATCAAATCGCTCTACATCTAGAAATTATAACATTATTGACAGTACAATTCAATATTTCCAAGCCTGCTCTGATGCGATTTTAGCTATGACTGCTAATCTAAATCCCAGACAAAAAATTATTACAATTCTTAATGATTTTTTTACTTTCTTCTTAAGATTATCTGTTAAAGGTTTAATCTTCCGCTTATGTTGTAGACATTGTACTTTGTTATTGATAAAATTTTTAGTAAGAGTTTAATGTATCAGTTTGTTGAGGAGAGTAATATGCTTAGACTGGATAAGGTATCAAAGTTTTATTCATCAGACGGCGTAGTAACTTCTGGATTCAGTAAGGTCAGCCTCGATTTTAACATAGGAGAATTCGTGGCTATAACAGGTGAGAGCGGAAGCGGAAAATCAACGCTGCTCAATGTTATATCAGGTCTGGATTCATATGAAGAAGGTGAGATGTATATCTTCGAGCAGCCTACGAGCGGATATGGCAGCGAAGATATGGAAAGTTATCGCAAAAGGTTTATTGGAAATATATTTCAGACATTTAACCTGATAAATAACTACACCGTATATCAAAACATAGAGCTGGTTTTGCTGTTAAGCGGATACAAAAAAAACGAAATCAAAGCACGAGTTCTGGATTTGATAGATCGTGTAGGATTAAGCGAATACAGAAACACTAAGGCATCTAAACTCAGTGGAGGGCAAAAACAGCGTGTTGCTATTGCGCGTGCACTTGCTAAAGACACGCCTATAATCGTGGCGGATGAACCTACAGGAAATCTGGACGTAAAATCAGCCGAGGGGATAATAGAGCTGCTCGCAAGTTTGTCAAAAGACAGGCTCATAATCATAGTAACGCATAACTATGAGCAAGTAGAAAAATATGTGACAAGAAAAATCACGATGCGTGACGGAAAGCTCAGTGAAGACAAGCATTTTGACGATAATTCACTTGAAGAGGCGAGAGCAAAAACTAAGAGTATTACAGAAATAGATTCCGGCAATAAACATTTTCGTGAAGCTGAGAAAAAGGGAAAGCAAAAATCAGACTTACCGAGCAGTGAACTTGTCAGAGAAGCCAGACATGACGGGTTAAGATTTGATAATATGGTCAGACTTGGAACGAGAAACACATTCAGCCTTCCAATGAAACTGCTGCTTCTTCTATTTGTTTTTATCTTCTTATGCAGCGGAACCGCAATGTCTTATGGGACGATGCAGAATATGAGGCTGGCTGTGAGAGAGATTAGTTTCAATTCTATTTTTGCCGACGCAAATTCCAAGCGTGTAATAGTAACAAAACCGGATCGCAGTGCATTTAGCGAAGAGGATTATGCCAAGCTTGCAAATATTTCTAATGTGAAGTCTGTTGATAAGTATAGCCTGCTCATGGATCATACCTTCAGTTTCAGCAGCATGGCATTTGATGAGCAACTTAAAGCATCCGAAAATGCAAATGGCGGAGATGTAAATGCTAATCCCGAAAATCCTGATGCGGCTCAAAATCAGATATACTTGACACTTAAGGCGAGAAGTCTTGAAGGTATGAAAAAGAGGCTTGCCGCGGGTAGAATGCCGGAGGGGGCAAACGAAGCAATAATCCTCATAAACAAATCAAATGAATATATGTTGCCGATTGAAAATATGATTGACAAAGAGTTGTTCTATCAGCCGGAAATGGCTATGCCGAGCCAATTAACCGAAAAGGGCGTTATTGTAAACTATGCGGAAGGAATAAGAGATTCCGTAAAAATTGTCGGCTATGGTTATATGACGAATGAGGAAAGCAAGAAAAGTCAGTTCTCTTCTCAGTATTTTGATGGGTATGTGTGCTGCCAAGACTCCACATTGACACATATGCAATCGATAATAACATCCTCAAAGGCAAAACTTGAGGTAAAGGCAAACAAAACAACCATGATGGTTAATCCGTCTATGCCTCACCCGGTTATTGCATCTCCACATGTTGAAGAGGGCAGTGCATACATACCGGAATCCATAGCTCAGGAGTTTCCTTATGGTAACACGGGAGGAAAGACCTTGGATTTTACTATCCAAAGAAACGGTGTAAGAAATCTGAGTGTCAAAATAGGCGCCGTGTATAGAAGCGGTAACGCAAACTGGCTGTTAGGCAAATCCATAGATGACCTAAACCGTGAAGCGATTTATCTAAACGAAAAAGACATTCGAAGTCTGTATGAAGACGGACAAAACTTCCAAGTTACGGTCAATATAGAAGAAAATAAATATGCCGGCGAAACTCTATCAAAGATTGAAAAGCTGGGATACAAGGCACTGTATCTATACAGTGCGTCAAACGATGAAATGGAAGCGGCTACAGTAATATTAAGCGGTATGAGAAAAGTAATTCTTGTAATATTGCTTACAGTTTTATTCTTTATAACTTACTTCATCATAAAGCTGATATTCAAGTCGAGAACAGTATACTTCTCAACGGTCAGAATGCTTGGCGGAAGCCGTCGTGCTTGTTCAGGAATGCTCTTGACAGAGATTCTGGTAGTATTCCATATTGCATTTGCGGTGATAGCCGGAATTATTATCAAGGTTAAAGACGGAACGATAAATTCCATAAATTTCCTGGAACGATCATTCTTACATATAGAAAATATAGATATAGCAATTATCTATGTGATAATTCTAATTATGGCAATATTCTTGGCTATAAGATATTCCAGCCAAATGTTCCGTAAAACGGCTATGAATGCTTATAAAGAGGAGGTTTAGGACAATGATTAGATTAGTAAATGTAAGAAAATCATTTAATAAGCACAAATCAAATGAAATTCGTGCCATAAATGACACCAGCATTGAACTTGCCGATACAGGTCTTGTAACTTTCCTCGGAAACTCGGGTTGCGGTAAAACAACTCTGCTTAATGCTATAGGTGGACTTGACAGCGTAAATAAGGGAGATATTTATATAAATGATGAGCGTATAACCAGGCGGTTAAGCGGTAAACTCGACGAAATCAGGAATCTGCATATAGGATATATTTTTCAAAACTATAATCTGATTGAAGATGCTACGGTTTTCGAAAATGTGGCTTTGGTTCTAAGAATGACAGGCTTCAAGGATAAGGCTGCAATTGAACGCAGAGTTATGTATATTCTCGACAGAGTCGGAATTGCAAAATATCGCAACCGTCCTGCAAAAATGCTCTCAGGAGGTGAACGCCAGAGGGTGGGAATAGCCCGCGCTCTTGTAAAAAACCCGCAAATCATCATTGCCGATGAGCCTACGGGAAATCTCGACAGTAGCAATACGATAGAGGTAATGAACATAATCAAGGCCATATCAAAGCAAAAACTGGTCATACTGGTAACGCATGAAAGAGAAATCGCAGAGTTCTACGCTGACCGAATCGTCGAGATTGTCGACGGAAAGGTGGTAGATGATAGAGAAAATATTCATGACGGTAAGCTTGATTATCGTATGGATAGCAAGATTTTTCTAAAAGATATGCCCGTTAGCTCCGAATTTTCAGAAGGACCTTTTGATATAAGCTTTTTTAGTGACAGCGAAAGGCCTTTGCCTAAGATAAAAATAGTTGTCAGGAATAATAACTTATACATTGACACGGAAGGGCAGCTTTCAATGGGCTCTGAAGGTGTGGAAATAATAGATGATCACTATCAGGCTATGACAAAGGAAGTTTACGAAAAGTATAACTTTGACTATAATGACTACTTTATGAATGCTGAGCAAAAGGAAGGCATTAAAAAAAGCGGCATGCCTGCGAGACTAAAATACCACAGCATATATGGTCCGTTTTCTTCGTTTGGAACAGGGATACAAAAAATTCGCAGGTATTCAAAAATCAAGAAAATATTGCTTCTCGGTTTTGTGCTGGCATCGATGTTTGTAATCTATGCGGTAAGTAATGTGGCGGGAATCACACATGTTACGGATGATCAATTCACAAATATGGATAAAAATTACCTGACTGTGAAAACGGGTAAGCTTTCAACTGCAACCTACAGCAAATACGCTTCGTTGGAAAATGTAAATTACGTGCTTCCCGGCAATTCGAAAGTGAACTTTGCTATGATGTTTGATGAATACCACCAAGCTACAGGAATAAATGTAAACGGCTCCGTCACAGATGTGTCCAAGCTGAAAAAATCAGACATTATCAGAGGAAGGCTTCCTGAAAACGAGAACGAGGTGGTTATAGATAAGCTGCTTGCCGTCAAAACTGTCAAAGCGAGCAACTCCAGGGAAGTAGGCATCAAAGACGAGAAAGGCTTTGTTGGAAGAATTCTTAAGCAGCCAAATATGCCGGATTTGCTTATTGTGGGAATAACAGATAAGCAGACACCGTGTATATATGCGCAAAAATCAAAGCTTTTGCCTATCGTTATGCACGATCCGGGAGAAAACTCGGTAGAGGCGTTGGAGAATGTGCCGTATGCGGTAGAGGCTGACAAAATTGTTCCTTTCAGCGAATATGCCAATGCGCCAAATCTCAAGATAACAAAGGGGAATGCACCTTCAAAGGATTTCGAAGTTCTCGCGCCGGAAAGCCTTGCAGAAGAGGTGGCCATAGGAAAGCCTATAAACATAAAAGTAAATGGTTCAAACCTTGTGATTTCAGGGTTTTACCACGATGAGCGCAAGGGCGGCGGATTATATGTAAATGACAATACTTATTTTATGGAGAACATCAAAAAATATAAAAACCTGACGATTTCTCCTATAAACAAAGAAGCTACATTTAATCAACTTTCAGAGAATAAGGAAGTAAGGGTCGTAGACAACTATGCGCATGATAAAGAATCGCACATGCAGAGCATAAGCGAGGGAATTTGGAAAACCATCGCGGTTTCAGCGGTAATAGTTTTGATTTCTCTGATAGAAATATATTTGATGCTCAGGGCGTCGTTCTTATCGAGAATCAAAGAGGTTGGTGTTCTTAGAGCAATCGGACTGAAAAAAGGCGATATTTACAGAATGTTCACCGGTGAAGTCCTTGCTATTACACTATTCACAGCACTTCCGGGAATGACGATAATGGCATACTTCATAACTGCAATCACAAAGGTAAGTCTCTTTGCGAGTATGTATCGTATAAATATATATGTATTCGGAATCAGCTTCTTGCTTGTCTTGGCGTTCAATATGCTTGCGGGATTACTTCCTGTATTTACAACCTTGAGGAAAACGCCGGCGTCGATACTTGCCAGAAACGACATAAGTTAAAAGGATGCTCACATAATCAATGACCATATGATAAAAAGGAGATAGAATTAATTCTATCTCCTTTCTTTTGCCTCATGAGTTAGTATTTCCTTGCCATCGTAAATCCTCGTCCGTTTACCCCGCTGACATCCACCATGGTCATAAAAGCTTCCTCGTCTATTTCAAGAACTGTTGTCTTTACACGATGCACGCTCTCGTGACTTACAACGCATATGATAACATCAAGGGGCTTATTGCAATGACCCGTTGCACCGTGGGCGAGAGTGGAACCGACATCGAGCCGGTTTTGCAGCGCATCGTTTATCTCCTTGTATTTAGGACTTATTATCGTAAACTGAACGTTGCTCGACCCGAAAAGAACGACTCTGTTTAGCGTTATAGTGCATAGCAGGGCTACAATGATTCCAAATAGAACATCATCGGTTTTTGCAAATGGAAGCTGCAATATCATAATTGCGAAATCAACTATGTAAAGCAGTGGAGCGACGGGAAGTCCAAGCTTTCGATTTAGAATCACCGGAATTACATCACTGCCGCCCGAGGAAGCTCCGGCGCGGATTATTAGCCCAAGTCCAAAGCCCATTATTATGCCGCCGATTATTGCCGCAAGCATAGGCTCACGAGTGAAATCGGTAATAAAATCAAATCTTTCAAATATGTTAAGGAAAAGTGGGAAAAGCAGAGAACCGGCAATAATGCTCAGAGCAAAGAGCTTACCGAGTGTCAAAAAACCCAGCACAAGAAGCGTTATGCTGATTATTCCAACCACTATAGATACTTCAAAACCGAAGTAATGTGAAAACACTCTTCCCAGTCCCGTGACTCCGCCGGCTATAAATTTATGGGGAAGAACAAAGGCTGCACAGCTAAAGGCGTCGCAGACTATTCCGGCGAGAATCAAAAGTATATTAGAAACTTTTTTATCCAAATTTTTATTCATAAACTTGCCTCCATCAAAATACCGATGCGAAAGGCTTGCACGCATCGGTATGTCATGGATATTATACTATAGTTCTGATTAAAATTAAAGACTTGTTTGCATTTTGTTGACCTGAACTTCTTTGTAGTAATTCTTCAATTTTGACTATAAAGTAACTTTACTTGTCTTTGTCCAGATTCCCATCTTTTCGGCATCCTTGATAAGCTCATCGCGGAAATCAGGATGTGAAATATTGATTAGGCTTTCCGCTCTTTCCCAGGTACTCTTTCCCTTTAGATTTGCTGCACCATATTCCGTTACTATATAGTGCGTTGCCATTCTCGGGGTTGTAACAATTGAGCCGGGTGTCAAGCCCGGTTTTATCAGCGTTTCCAGCTCGCCTGTTTTGGTACGTCTTGTTGATGGTGTACAGATAAAACTCTTACCGTTCTTTGACAGATATGCACCCATTACAAAGTCAAGCTGACCGCCTGTGCCGCTGACATGCTGGTAACCTGCGGATTCCGAACAAACTTGACCGTAGAGGTCCAGCTGAATACAGCTGTTAACAGAATAGAAATTGTCTATGCTTCTTATTACATGAATGTCGTTTACAAAATCTACAGGAGCAACGCAGCAGAGCGGGTTGTTATCTATGAAATCATACAGCTTCTTTGTTCCTCCGGCAAATGCATACATAGCCTTGCCGCGACCTACAGGTTTATCGGTACCGAGTTTGCCTGCATTGAAGAGGTCGACATATGAATCAACAAGCATTTCCGTATGGCAAGCTATGCTCTTGAAATCAGATTCTGCAAGCATAGTACCGATGCAGCATGGAAGCGCTCCTATTCCCAGCTGTAATGTACAGTTGTCGTTCATTAAGTTTACAACATGAGAAGCTATTTGCTTATCAATGTCTGTAGGATCTTTTGCAGGGATTTCCGCTAAAGGCGTATTTGAACCTTCAACTACGAAATCAACATCTGCGATATTGATTAGAGATTCTCTGCCGTGAGCGTAAGGCATATTTTTGTTTACCTCGACGATGATTTTTTTGGAAGCTCGAATAACACCCCAAACTTCAGCCGCCTGTGGTCCTACATTGAAATTGCCGTACTCATCCATAGGGGTAACCTGGAAACAAGCGACATCAAATTCGTTGTTGTTCTGTCCCCAGTAGCTTGGGAGTTCACGAAACAGCATAGGTACATACCATTGACGGCCTGCCTTGCTCATTGCTCTATCGGAACCGGTGAAGTGTGCCGATGCAAACCTTACATTATCATTTGATTCGGTTGCCTGATAGGTTTTGAACGCCTCTTTTCTGATAGCAACAGTTGTAAGGATGCTTATTCCCTTCAGTTCGTCGGCTCTTCTTGATAGTGCCTCGTCTATATCAACTACGGAACCCAGTCCTGTACCGAAATGTAGTCTGCTGTTATTTTCTATCTGAGCTGCGGCCTGATCGGCAGTTAAAAGCTTTTCTTTGTATTGCTTTGAAATATCACTCATTTTATACATAGATTTACCTCCATAAATAATTCGTACTGCGTGGAAATTATCCACATATCCAATATGATATTTAAGTATTCACACGACTGATATTTTGCATTTTGATTAATATTTAACAATCGTAATATAAATTTTACTATACATTTTGTATACATGCAAGCTTTTTGCGTATATATTGTAATGATTTTAATAAAAAAATCTAATTATGAAATGCAATAGAGATGATAAAAATTGATAATGACTCATATGTACCCGCATTAAGGAAATATGCATCTTAAAGATATGGAGAAATCTAAGGAGAATTTGACAATCAAAGCTAATGTTAGAGTTGAAAGAACAGGTTTCTCGTGATATTATATTTAGGCGAGATGTCTCAGTAGCTCAGTGGATAGAGCGTCGGTTTCCTAAACCGTGCGTCGGGTGTTCGAATCGCCTCTGGGACGCCACAGTGCTCACATCCGAACTTTCGGATTGTGGGCATTTTTTAATGTTTTCAACGTTTGAAAGGTCGGGTTCAGGTTATAGGACAAAAAGCGTTGGTGAAATTGTGCAAAACTATTGAATTTTCAACATAAAAATGTGTTATATCTTCCTGTAAATACAATTCCGGGAGGATAGTACTTGTGAAGTATGTAATTTGCTCTGCTTATGAGATATTGAAAACTATGCCCACGGATAAAAACATTGCGGCAATATATTACAGAATTCATCATAAAGAACAATACACTGCATCTATTTCAAGTTGGGCTGATACTGTCGTGTGGAGTGAGCTTCATACATCGATAAATTTTCATTTGTATTGGGATTAGTCACCAATGCTTTTTGTCCTATAAGCCAGAAGTTAACACTTTGAGTAAAATTTTAATTATAGATTTTTATAATTAACACTTTGGGTGAAAACTTAATTATAGATTTTTATAATTAAGTTTTTGAGCAAAACCTTAATTATGGAATAAACTCATCAAGTATTAAATAAATGCCTCAATATATTTTCTCAATGCATATAGCTTGTTACGCTTATTCCCTGTTAGTTCATCAATAATCCCATCAGCTCTGAGTGTTGTGAGGTGCTTGTTGACAGTTGGTAAGCTGACCTTTATATGTTCTGAAATTTGTGGTGCCGAAGTAACGGGATTTCTATACATATAGGATATAATTTCTTGCAAAGTTTCAGTAGAATAGCGCTTTTGCATTAAATAATTTTGAAAGTCTCCTTGTACTTGTAATGCACGTTTGAACTTGTCTTTTGCACTTTTTGCAGTTTCGATAGAAGCATGTAGGAAAAATTTAATCCAAGGAATCATCTCGCTATCAGTTCTAACATTCTGTAGCAATTTATAATAGTCCTCTTTATTTGTTTCAAAATAGCTACTAATATAGAAACAAGGCTTGGTTATTTCTTTACTTGCAAGCAAATAAAGTGGAATAATTAATCTACCGGTTCTCCCATTCCCATCTAAAAATGGATGTATTGTTTCAAATTGATAATGCATTATAGCGAGCTTTATAAGAATCGGCATGTTAAAATCGCTATTCAAAAACTTATCGAAATCAGACATTAACTCTGGAAGACGGTTTACTGTTGGGGGGACATATGCGGCATTTGAAGGGCGAAATCCGCCTATGAAGTTTTGGGATTGTCTAAATTCGCCCGGTGTTTTATGCTGTCCTCTTACACCAGACATCAATTTTTCATGTAGTTCTCGAATGAGTCTACTCGTAAATGGAAAATCATCATCCTGTATTCTATCAATTCCGTAGTTTAAAGCAGTAACATAGTTCTGAATTTCTTGAACGTCATCTTTTTTTTCAGGAAGAACGTCTTCGATATTCATCATATCTTCTTCAATAGATGTTCGAGTTCCTTCAATTCTGCTTGATTTATTGGCTTCAACTTGGATATGCATAAGAATATAAACATCGATATTTTCTATAAGTTCGGAGTATGTATTTAACGCACCTAATTCCTTATTAGCCTCAGCCAATAAACAATTCAAATCAGCATCTGACCAATTCCAGTTTTTATTAATCAACGATGGATTGAATGCTTTGAAATCACCACAATCATCATAGGTGCCGGATTTATAATTTTCCAAAGAAAATAATTTATTTGTGTTCATGTATTCTCCTTATAACTCTTTGATTATTCTACGTATTCTAATCGTCGGAGGCGGTTATTTCCATTTTGAAAAATTGAAGATTCCACTAACTCATTACACTTTCTACATGTACATTTTTTACCTTAATAGTACCTGCGTTCGTGAGTTTAGTTACTGCTATTGTTTAACAACCATCATATCGCCGCAACCTTGACAAACGATTACTGATTTTTGTCCATTGTAGCTTTTACTGTGAACACGCATGAACTTTTTATACCTTTTAGATTTTTCCACTCGTTCTTTTAATAGAACATATAATAAATGAAATCCATATACATGTCGTCCAATATATAATACCTATAAAAAATTTCAATGTCCATTTGTAAAGCAGCCAAATCCAATAATAGACAACAAATAATATATAATGCATGTTGAATAAAGCAATCTTTATTTATCAATACATGCCGCAAGCGGATATTATGCAGAAAACACAAGCGGAACGGGAACATTGATAGTAAATGGCGTTAGCTATCCATTTCCAACACATTTCAAAGTAAACGGTAGATCTCAAGTGATTTATAGCATTGGAGCCTGGGTAAATCATGAATCTGATGGAACAAAGAGGGTATCAGCGGAAGCAAGTCTTAACACAAAAGTCGTTGGAACGCTCATAACATCGAATTTTACGTGGCTTACGACAATACCAAGAGCTTTGTCACTACACCATCAAAATCTGAAATTACATTTGGTGAGTCATTTGAAATTTTAACGCATAGAAAATCAATGACATTTACGCAATGGTAAATAATGATTAAATTACTTATATTATATAAAAATAGCAGATAAAATTCAAACTGACACATTGTGGACACTTCTGGACTCATGGAAAGAATATTTTCAAACTGTAGATGCAAAGTTATTAGTACACGTATTCACATTTAATAATAATGTATCGCTTGGTCGCATAGATGTTCCGCTTATAATTGTAAGACCAACGTCCGACATGCTTCCAGAATGCGAGATGTCTGTGAAATATGAAACTGAGAATTTCTCGAAGTACGAAGGCTTTGTACAAGGTCAGTCAAAAGCGAAAATGACACATAACAATACATTTAAATAGAAGACTTGATTAAATAATCAAATCCTCTAAGAACAATCAAGGTGTGTGACTTGCCCACACACCTTATCCAAAAAAATTATATCATTTGGAATTACGAAAGGCAAGAAAAAGAAAAGAAGGATTTTATCGAAAAGAAGAAAATGGGCAGACCTACGCGCACCCCGAGAGATAAAAGATTATCTCTAAGAATTGCAGAATCGGAAATGCAAGAGATTGAATACTGCATGAAGGAACTTTCAATATCAAAAATAGAAACAGTATTAAAAGGAATCTCTTTACTAAAGAAACAAATTGAAAAAATAAGAAACGTGCAACGTACTGTATGAGTAATAATTTTACACATGAAGTTTTAAGTGTGTAAATTTTAAAGTTATCTATTTGATAGGAATGCTAATTGAACATACTGTTTTTACAAATAAAATGCTTAAGATACTAGGATATACATTATTACGGGACGCCACACAATAGAACCCTGCAAATGCTTGATTTTCAAGTAATGCAGGGTTTTGTAATTTTATAGGTTTTTGTAAAAATGTTGAGATGGTTGAGTTTTCTGCTTACAAATTATTGAAATAAGTACATTTAAGTTATCTGTGTAAGTAACGAGCAGTGTACGATGTGCGTGGACGGATAGTCACATGTATACAATAAGTATGGACTAGTAAAGTGAAGATATGGTAAAATAATAATGCGTATTATTAATGGATGAAAGGGCAATCTATGATGGTAAATAATGTTAAAAAGAACACAAAAACAGGCTTCAGAACGCAGGATGTAATTTACTGCGGCTTGTTTGCGGCACTCATGGCGGTAGGCGCATTCATAAAGATTATGATTCCGCTCGGGGTTTTTGAAGTTACGGTTTCGTTACAAGTATTCTTTGCGCTGCTGGCGGGTTTCGTCTTAGGACCGAGAAACGGCTTTTTAAGTGTGGTTTCGTATTTGATTATAGGTCTGATAGGAATTCCGGTATTTGCACACGGTGGAGGACTCGGATATATTCTTAAACCTACATTCGGATTTCTAATCGGATTTGCATTCGCAGCATTGTTCACAGGGCTTTTCACTAAAGCATCAGGCAAAATCACGTTTCCTAAGCTCGTGCTTGCTGCCATAGTGGGGGAACTTGCTTATTATGCCTGCGGTCTTATATATTATTTCATAATGTTTAACTTTATTTTAGCGGGTACAGGCGGCATAGGCATCGCACAGTTATTTAGTGTCTGGTTCCTGAGTTCAGTCGCTCCGGATACCGTAATTTGCTTACTTGCAGCACTGCTCGCCCATAGACTTATACCGATTATGCATAAGATGCAGGGATAAAATTGATGGCACTTTATAAGTCGCAAAAGAGCAAAGGGGGCTTAGATGAATAGATTTCCACTTTGTGTTAATCTTGAAAACAAGAATTTTTTGATTGTCGGTGCCGGCAAAATCGCGATGAGAAAGTTTAAGTCGATAAGCAAGTTTACAAAGAATATAAAGATAGTGGCAAACCGTATAGACGATGCGCTTTTGAAAGAAAAAAATCTTAAATTAGTGTGTCGAGAGTTTGCAGAAAGCGATTTGACAGATGCGGATTATGTGATTACGGCGACAGGGAGCAGATTTAAGGATGAAGAAATCGTAGCAAAGTGTAAGGCTTTGAATATTCCGGTAAATGCAGCCGATGACAGAGAAGAATGCGACTTTTTTCTTCCGGGAGTAATCAAAAGAGGTTCACTTGTTGTAAGTGTATCTACTTCAGGGAAAAGCCCCGCCTATTCTAAACTCTTGAGGGAGCAGATAGAGGAAATAATTCCGGATAATGTCGAAGAAATTATCGATACACTGGGAAATCTGCGCAAGTGTTTACCGTCGAAGATACAGTCACAAGAGCTGCGCAGTCGAGTATATAAAGCGGTTTTGACGGAACTTTTGGCTACAGACGATGTTAGCAAGTTAAATATAGAGAAAATAATTGAAGAGTACTGTGATGAAAAAATTAATTTTAGCAACTAGAGGAAGCAAACTTGCCCTGGCACAAGCTGAGCAGGTTAAGGCATTAATCGAAGGCAAGGGCGTCGCTTGCGATATTTTGATTATCAAAACTAAAGGTGACAAAAATCAAAACCGCCCTATTCAGGAGATTGGCGGAGACGGTCTCTTTATTAGGGAGATAGAGAAAGCTTTGTTGGACGGAAGTGCAGATATTGCGGTACATTCTGCAAAAGACTTACCGTACAAACTTGCCGAAGGACTCGTAATTGCAGGAAATCCAAAGGCGGCTTCGGCAGCGGATTGTCTAATATCGCCTAAATACGATGTTATAGAAAGGCGCAGAGGACTGTGTGATGCAAGAGTGTCAAAAAAAGCTTATGACACAGCAACCGGGAAGATAAGCGAAGATTCGGAGGCTTGCGGAAAACGGAAAATAATAGGGACGGGAAGCCCCAGAAGAATAAGAGAATACTCACTGCTTGATAAAAATGCTGTTTTTAAGGATCTTAGAGGAAATATAAACACCAGAATCGGCAAATTAGATGCGGGCGAATACGATGCGATAATTCTGGCAAGAGCAGGGCTGGATAGGCTAAATATAGACCTTAGCGATTACAATGTCAGAGAGTTTTCAAAAGATGAAATGATACCGGCTGCTTGTCAGGGAATCATAGCCATAGAATGTCGTAAAGACGATGAAGAAATTGTAAACCTTATCGCCGAGATTTCGGACTTTGATACTCGCATGCGATTTGAGGTCGAAAGAAGTCTGTTTTGTCGTATGGAAGCCGATTGCAGCTCGGCGCTCGGTGTTAATGCTGATTTTGAAGGGGATACCATTACACTTAGAGCGCTTATCGACGATAAGAAGGTATGCCTAAAGGGTAGCTTTGATAAAAGAGAAGAATTATGCAGGGCTGCATTGCAAGAACTTACGGAGGAACTTTAATGAGCGGAAAAGTACAGCTTATAGGTGCCGGCTGCGGGCGCGGACTGATTTCCGTCAAAGCCCTAAAAGCATTGAAAAAAGCGGATGTTGTGGTTTACGATGATTTAATAGATGATAATTTATTAAATGAAGTAAGAGACGATTGTAAAAAAATATATGTGGGGAAAAGATTTGCGATGCATTGTAAGTCACAGCCGCAAATTAATGAAATTCTCATAGAAGAAGCAAAGAAAGGACATCTTGTTGTCAGACTCAAGGGGGGAGACAGCTTTGTCTTTGGCAGAGGCGGCGAAGAATATCTTGCACTTGAGGCAGAGGGTATCGCCTGCGAGCTTTTTCCCGGAATCAGTTCATCGATTGCAGTACCGGAAAGCCTTGGTATACCGGTTACACATAGAGGTGTTGCTCAATCCTTTACAGTTATAACAGGACATACGGCAACCGACAAATGTGAAAACTATGAGGCTCTTGCGAAGCTTGACGGGACATTGGTGTTTTTGATGGGACTTAATTCTATAGAGAAGATAAGCCGTAATCTGATTCAGAACGGAAAATCACCCAAAACGCCGGCATCTATAGTATGTAGGGGTTTTTCGGGTAGAGAAAAACGCATAGACGGCATTTTGGAAGATATTGCATCAAAGGTACACCTTGCGGAAACTCCGGGAATTTTGGTAGTCGGTGAAGTTGCGGGTTTCCATATGCAAAGCAGTGTGGATTTGCCCCTGAGCGGAAAGAGAATAGCTGTTACGGGAACAAAGTCATTCACGGGAAGATTGGCTGAGCACCTTGAAAATTTAGGTGCGTTTGTGGAAAGTTTAATTTGCCTTGATATTAAGGAAATGACTGAAGCGATACCTCACGATTTTAAGAAGTATGGCTGGATAGTCTTTACAAGCGCAAACGGAATAGAACTCTTCTTCAAGGAAATAAAGCGAAGGGAAGCGGATATTAGATGCTTCGCACGTCTAAAATTCGCATGTATAGGCAGAGGTACCGCGGCGAAACTCAGGGAATACGGAATAATAGCAGATTTAATGCCCGAAAAATATACAGCCGAAAGATTAGGTGAAGCTCTTGCCGAAAGATGCACCGGTGAACGCGTTTTGATTCTTAGAGCGGTAAGCGGTTCTCCGGAACTTAGCAGAAAACTCGAGGAAAAGGGTGGCAGCTTTGATGATTACAGAATATATGATACGGTACAGAGCGGTATGAGTTTTGATGACAAAAGATTTGCAGATTGTCACTATCTTGTATTCGCAAGTGCAGCAGGCGTAAGAGCCTTTTTTGAAACCCACGAGCTTCCTGAAAGTAAAATTGTCTGTATCGGAGATATTACAGCAAAGGAATTAAAGAGGCACACGGATAGAGAATTTGAAGTCGCAGATGAACATTCGGTACAAGGTATCGGTCGTTTGATTTGTGAGATAAATGGTAAACATATCAGTAGAATTTAATTTGGAGGAACTAATATGAAAGGTATTTTATATGGAATCGGAATCGGTCCCGGAGATCCTGAACATATAACACTTAAAGCTGTTAAAATGATGAAAGAAGTCGATGTTATTGCGGCACCAGGCAAGGATGTCAAGGAAACTACGGCTTATAAAATTGCCGTTCAGGCAGTTCCTGAACTTGAGGAGAAGGAGCTGCTTCCCGTTTACATGCCTATGGTTTTAGATAAAGCTGAAATCGTCAAAGAGCATAAAAACGGTGCGAAGGCGCTTGAGAAAGTGCTTGAAACGGGAAAGAGTGTCGGATTTATTACACTTGGTGATCCAACCGTGTATTCAACATATTCGTATGTAGAAAAAATCGTCAAAGAAGATGGCTTTGAAACAAGATATATAAGCGGGATTACTTCTTTCTGCGCGGCGGCGGCAACCATGGGGATTCCGCTAAGCGAATGGCAGGAGCCGCTTCACATTATACCCGCGGTTCATCAGCTTGATGAAGAACTGGCACTGGAGGGCAATTATGTTTTGATGAAGAGCGGTAGGCAGATGGCAGCGGTTAAAGAAATTCTCAGAAAGAGCGGGCGCAAGGTAAGCATGGTTGAAAATTGCGGACTTGAAAATGAAAACAGGTATAGAAGCGTAGATGAAATCCCTGATAATGCAGGTTATTTTTCGTTGATAATAGCTAAGGAAAATAATCAAAAATAATAAAAATAGCCGCAGGCAACTACTGCGGCTATATTAGTATAATGGAAAATATCTGATTTGTGCGGAGAGACCCTAATACATCAATACGTTTTTTAGCGGCGCTTGCGCTTTACGAAGTGATTGAGAATACCGCCGATAACTATTATAACTAAAGCAACAGCGATAATTTTCTTGGCGGCGTTTTGGTCTTCGCCGGTTTCAATCTGCTTAGGTTTTTCGTTTAATATATCTTCGTCTAAATCGTGGGTATCAATGTATTCTTTTGTGGCTTTTTCAATCAAATCGTAATTAGGCGTTCCGAAGTTCAGCGCCTTGTTCGGTAGGCTCGAGGCATCAAAGACCAGGTTTCGATTGTACCATTTTTCTCTTTTGATACTGAAAGCCGCGCAAGGGATATCTTTGTTCAGAGCATTGACAGGAAGTTCAAAATACGATGAATCGCCGCTGACTGTAATCGGGATGAGTTCGGACTTGTCCGCCTTGACAGCCTCCTCTGCATTTCCCATAAAAATGTAGCCGTAACTTTTACTTTTGATTTTTACATTTGCGCTAAAATTCCCGTCTTTTACAACAAGTTTTGATAATTCGGGCTTGAAAAAAGAGGAACTAGATAATACGATTATATCATAACTCCCGTCGTTCAGCTCGGAGCATGAAATCGGGGTCATGCCGTATTTGGCAGCGGAAGGTGCCTCCGAGGTATCGAATTCACCGATTGCAAATGCATGGCTCGGTGCAAGGAAAAATATGAAAGCCGCTACGAATAAACATATTAATTTTTTTATAAATTTTATCTTTTTCATAGAATCATTATATCATAAAAATATTTTTGGAGACATAAATATGATAGAACTTTGTAACTTAACAAAGAAATTTGGAGAGCACACAGCTGTCGATAAGCTGAACCTCAAGATAGAAACGGGAGAATTTTTCGGATTGTTAGGCCCCAACGGCGCGGGAAAGACAACTGCCATAAGTATGATTTCAACAGTACTTTTGCCGACGGAAGGAAAGATTCTCATAGACGGGGAGGTCTTGACACGCCGAAATTCCGTGCAAAAGCGCAAACTCAGCGTTATAACTCAAGAGTATTCTATGAGACAGGATATGACCATGGATGAGGTCATGGAGTATCAGGGCAGATTATATTATTTGCCTAAAAAAATTATTCGCCAAAAGACCGAAGAACTCCTAGAGTTTACAGGACTTTCGGAGTACAGAAACAAAATAGTTCGTCATCTTTCCGGAGGCATGAAACGTAAACTTATGATATGCAGAGCCTTGATGGTTGAGCCGGAGATACTTCTTTTGGATGAGCCGACCGCAGGAATGGACGCATTTTCTCGCAGACAGATGTGGAATTTGCTGCGTAAGGTAAACGGGAACAAAATGACTATTATTTTGACGACTCATTACATTGAAGAAGCACAATCGCTATGTGACAGAATTGCCTTGATAAATAAAGGAAAGCTGGATGCTATAGATACCCCGCAGGCTCTTATAAACGAACTTGGAAGCTATGCGGTTGACGAATTTGTTAACGAAGAGATAGTCAGCAAGTATTTTGCAGAAAAATCCGAGGCGATTGAGTATCTTAGTCAAATCGATTCAAAGTCTTCACTTAGAGATACGACGCTTGAAGATGTATTCATCGAGAGAATCGGCAGAGGGCTCGGAAGAAAGTAGTTTAGGCATTAGCTTGTTTAATTAATCAGACGTCGAAAGCACGAGGATGCTTGTAGGCTGACAGGTTTGAGTTAAATGGAGAATTATATGGGAATAATTACTGTTCTATGGGAAAAATGGACAGAGTTTAAGAGAGATTTTTATAAGATAACACTTTCTGCTATGGTTTCGCCTCTTCTATATTTGCTGGTTTTCGGTATGGGAATTCGTTCCACTTCACATGGGGAACCATATCTGAATTTCTTGATTCCGGGACTTGTTGCCATGTCCACTATGACCGGAAGCTTCAGTGCGGTGGCCCAGAATATGAGCGTGCAGAGGCTTTACGAGAAGGCGCTTGATCAGATTATGGTATCACCTACTCCGCTATGGCAATTTATTTTGGGGCAGATTATAGGCGGCAGTCTCAGGGGTTTATATGCAGCAGCTATGATTTTGATTTTGACGGCGCCGATAGATACAGGTTTGATTTTTAACGGATGGACTTTGCTCGTTATGTTTCTCAACGGAACCGTTTTTGCAACGATAGCCTTGACACTTTCATTTATGGCGAAAAGTTATACCGACGCACCAAGATTTACCTCTTTTATCATTATGCCTATGTCATTTTTATGCAATACTTTTTTTTCTACGGAAGATATGCCTAACGGTTTCAAACAAGTCGTTTCCGCTTTGCCTCTGTCGCAAGCCAGCGGGATGATAAGGTCAATATCTCACGGCGAGGGGTTCAGCTTTTGGGGAATAGCCGTTTTGCTCGTATATTTGATAGTGTTTTCGATGATTTCGGTAAACTTCATATACAAAAAAAAGAATTTGTAGCAAAGTTGCAACATACGATTTAGTCATATATCTCACATCAAAATCAGTTTAATCAGAAGACGCCAAGGAGCAATACAATATAAAGAAAGGAATTAATATGTCAAAAAAAGCAATTATGGCAGTAAGCTTCGGAACTTCATACGAGGAAACAAGAAAGCTTACGATTGAAGCCTTTGAACAATCACTTGCGGAGCATTTTGCGAACTTACCGTTATACAGAGCATGGACGAGCGGTATGATAATAAAGAAGATTCGTGAACGCGACGGCATTATTGTAAATAAGGTAAGCGAGGCTTTACAGCAAATCAAAGAAGACGGCTTTGATGAAATTCTGGTTCAGCCCTCACATATTTTGGAAGGGATGGAGTACGAAAAGATAGTTGAGCAGCTAACGCTTGGAAAATCGGATTTCGAAAGTATTAAACTGGGCAGAGGGCTTTTATATGATGAGGATTCCTATATAGAGGTCAGCAAAGCAATTTCAGATATTTTTTCTGATGTTACAGAGAAAGAGGCTTTGTTATTAGTAGGGCATGGAAGCTCGCATAAGATGGACATATCCTACGAAAAACTCGAAAAAGCGATGTCTGACGCAGGCCATAAGAATTTTATTATCGGAACGATAGAGGGTAATTTCGATATGGAGCATGCTATATCAAAGCTGAAAGAAATCTCGCCTGATAGAGTCAGGTTGGCACCTTTGTTGATTGTTGCCGGAGATCATGCGTTAAACGACATAGGCGGAGATGATGAGGACTCTTACAAAATGCAGCTGAAGGCAGCAGGCTTTGATGTTAAATGTGTATTAAAGGGGCTCGGAGAATATCGGCAGATAAGAGATATTTTTATCAGGCGTGCAGAACATGCAAAAGCGCTATAGTCTGAATCGGATATATACGGCAAAAGTAATTTTATAGATATTATAAAAGGATGAATTAAAATGAAAAGGACAGATTACATAACCTGGGATGAATATTTTATGGGAGTTGCGGCTCTATCAGGAATGAGGAGCAAGGATCCGAACACACAGGTGGGAGCCTGCATTGTCAGTGAGGATAACAAAATTTTGTCTATGGGATATAACGGATTTCCTAAGGACTGTTCAGATGACGAGTTCCCATGGGAGCGAAGCTCTGATGATGAGCTGGGGACAAAGTACCTATATGTAACTCACGCTGAACTCAATGCGATACTTAATTACAGGGGGGGAAGCTTAGAGGGAGCAAAGCTTTATGTAACACTTTTCCCATGTAATGAGTGCGCAAAGGCGATAATACAGTCGGGTATCAAAACAGTGGTGTACGGAAGCGATAAATACGCCGAGGAGCCGGCTACCATAGCGTCAAAACTGATGTTTAGAGCGGCAGGCATAAAGTGCATAGAACATAAATCCACAGGCAGAGAAATAAAAATAAATATTTAGACAAAACAAAAGTCTACTCGGCGCAAAACCTGCACTAGGTAGACTTTATTAGTTAAATCATTCTGCACCGTCAGGGCAGGCTATATCCGCAATATGTTCTATTGCGTGATGAAGAGCTTTTGCGACTTCAGTGTTTGAGACGGTGTAGTACATTTCTTTTCCATCACGCCTTGCCTCAATAAGACCGCTGCTTTTTAGAAGCTTCAGGTGATGTGAAACGGCGGGACTGCTCATGTTCATAATAGCTGCAATATTAATTACACATTCTTCACAATGGCAAAGAAGCCAAAATATACATAGGCGTAATGGGTCACAAAGCTGCTTGAGAATGTCGGAAACCGTCTTAACCGTACCTTTATCAGGCATATACTCAAAAAGCTTTTGATAATCTTGCCCGTGATTATGAGGAACTTCTATTTTTTCATGTTTCATTCCGCGCCTCCTCTAAAGAATATGTAATGTGTAAGTGCTTAAATATGAGTATAGGGTTAAAATATAAAATTTTCAAGATAAAAAGCATATTTTGTGTGTAAGCTCAAATCTTTAGGGTAAATAAAAAAATAACAATTAAAAAAGCATTTAATTGAAAAGGAGAGTATCAAAATGAAAAAAAGCTATAAAATTGAAGTGGATTGCGCAAACTGCGCTAACAAAATGGAAGAAGCTACAAAGAAAACCGCAGGGGTAAAGCATGCAAACATCAACTTTATGACGCAAAAGCTTAAAATCGAGTTTGAAGAGGAGGCTGATATTGCTTCGGTGATGCAGGAAGTACTTAAAAATTGCAAAAAAGTAGAAAGTGATTGTGAAATCTACATCTAAGACAGACTTACAATAAGGCGGAGACATGAACAAAAAACAGAAGAAAAATTTAGTGAGGATTTTGACTGCGGCGGCTATTACGCTCGCACTGCATTTTATTCCCGTAACAGGCGTGGTAAGGCTCTTTTTCTATTTGATTCCTTATCTGATTATAGGGTATGACATTCTCAAAAAAGCTTTTAAGGGAATTATCAATTTACAGCCGTTTGATGAAAATCTCCTGATGGCTGTTGCGACTATAGGTGCATTAATTATTGCGTTTTCTCATAGTGATGACTATCTTGAAGCTATAGCCGTAATGCTTTTTTATCAGGTGGGAGAACTTTTCCAGAGCTACGCTGTGGAGAGGAGCAGGCGAAATATAAGCGATTTGATGGATATAATGCCTGAGTTCGCAAATGTGGAAGTAGGAAACTCACTTGAGCGGGTAGACCCTGAAGATGTGGAAGTTGGTACAATTATAACTGTTTTAGCAGGTGAAAGAGTACCTATTGACGGCATCGTGATTTCAGGCGAATCAAGCCTGAACACAGCAGCTTTGACGGGAGAAAGTGCATTAAGAGATGTCGGCGTCGGCGATGAAGTAATCAGCGGATGCATCAATACTAACGGAGTTTTGAAGATAAGAACGACAAAGGAGTTCAGCGATTCGACCGTAGCAAGAATTATGGAGCTTGTTGAAGATGCAGGCGCAAGGAAATCAAAATCAGAAAATTTCATTACAAAATTCGCGAGAGTTTATACGCCGGCTGTTGTATTAAGTGCGCTGGCTCTTGCAATACTGCCGCCTGTAGTTTTGATGATAATGGGTAATCCGGCAGACTGGGGCAATTGGATTTATAGAGCCCTCACCTTCCTTGTAATAAGTTGCCCATGTGCTCTGGTTATAAGCATTCCTCTGAGTTTCTTCGGTGGAATCGGCGCGGCAAGTTCACAGGGAATACTGATTAAAGGGTCGAATTACATGGAGAGACTGGCAGATGTCAAAACCGTTGTTTTTGATAAGACCGGAACACTCACTAAAGGAATTTTCACCGTGTCAAAAGTAATGGCTGTAGGAATGAGCGATGAAGAATTACTTCATTACGCGGCACATGCCGAGATGTATTCTAAACATCCGGTTGCCATGGCTTTGAAAAACGCAGCTGATGTCGAAGATGGTTGTGAGGTCTCAAAATCTGAGGAGTTTGCAGGACACGGCGTTAAGACTGTGGTAAACGGTATGGAAGTATATGCGGGAAACACAAAGCTGATGGACAGCATATCCATAGATTACGATGATGTAAGCGAGGCGGGTACTGTTGTTCATGTCGCTGTTGACGGTAAATATGCAGGTTATGTAGTGGTTTCCGATGTGATAAAGGAAGAAACCCTTGATGCTATATCAAAGCTCAAGGCTGAGGGCGTAGGAAAGACCGTTATGCTCACAGGTGATAACAGGACTACCGCAAATGAAGCGGCAAAGAGCATAGGTATAGATGAGGTGTACAGTGAGCTTCTTCCGGTGGATAAGGTGGATAAGATAGAGAAGCTCATTGCGGAAAAATCCGCAAATAGCAAAGAGGCTATCGCCTTTGTCGGAGATGGCATCAACGATGCACCGGTGCTATCACGTGCAGATATAGGAATTGCCATGGGAGCTATGGGTTCAGATGCTGCTGTAGAGGCCGCTGATGTCGTGCTAATGGACGACGACCCGAGAAAGGTTTCAAAGGCGATTCAAATATCAAAGAAGTGCATGAGAATTGTAAGAGAAAATATAGTTTTCGCTATAGGCATCAAACTGCTTTGCCTGATACTTGGAGCTTTCGGTATAGCGAATATGTGGTTTGCAATATTTGCAGATGTAGGTGTTTTGATATTGGCGGTCCTAAATGCCATAAGAATACTGGTCGTGCCACGTGACTGAGAATTTCTTAAGTCAGGTTTTATATTCGCAACTCTCATTTTCAACAGCCTAATTCACAAGAGTCGAAATAAACTGAACATTAAAAGCGTAAATGTAAGTTGTGAAAATGTATTGAATAGCAATGTGTATTTGTATATAATACTGATTACAAACCAAGTTTGTAAATTTAATAATAAAAGCAACAGAAGTTCATATTACTATGATTAAAAGGGAAGTAAGTGTAATTCTTACACGATCCCGTCGCTGTGATGGTTTAGCCTTTTTGAACCACTGAATTTGGAAATTCGGGAAGGTAAAAGGTGTGGATGCCTAAGTCAGAAGACCTGCTTTGTTGCGTAAGCCGGGTTTTACGAGGATAAAGGAAGGGCGTTTAGCCTACCTTTGAGTAGGTTTTTTTATTCGGCAAAGGGATGCACACATTGTGTATTAGGAAAGAGAGGTAAATATGAGAAAAAGATTGTTAGTCGCTTTCATGATGTTTGCAATGGTTTTCGCTGTAACGGCCTGTGGACAGGAAAGCAGCGGCAGCGCTGTAAATGTCGGACAAACATGGGTGATTACCGATGATAACCCACTGAACGGCGGAAATTCATGGTCAATAACAAGCCACGGAATTGGCGAGTACGTGTTCATGCAAAAGGAAGACGGCACTATGGAATCAAGATTTGTGGACAAACTCGAAGCAAAAAGCGATACAGAGTGGGAAATCACAATGAAAAAAGATGCTAAGTTCGCTGACGGAAGCAAGGTGGATGCAAAAGCATTAGCGGCTTGCTTAAATGAGATTCAGGAGAAGAATAAGCTATCAAATGCGTCAGCAGGAGTAATCAAATTTGAGGTTACAGGAGACTATTCTTTCAAAGCGACAACAGAAAGAGCAACAAAAGACCTAAAATCTATTCTCGGTGAGTGGACTAATATAGTTTATAAAAAGGACGGAGACAAATACGTATTTACAGGTCCGTTCAAAATAAAGGAGCTAAAGGCACAGAGTGAGCTTACATTAGAGCCTAATGAAAACTATCCGGATGCAAAAGATAGACCTGAAGCTGTTAAGATTAAGGCATTTAAGGATATAAATGCTCTTAAGCTTGCATTTGAGTCAAATGAAATTGATTTGGCATTTGGCTTGACAGGTGAAGTTGCAAAGGAACTGAAGGTCAAAAAGAAGAATGTAATAGACTTTGATGCAGCATATCAGTATTACACATTCTTGAACCTGGAGAATGAAATCCTAAAGGATGAAATGGTAAGAGCAGCCATCGACAAGGGAATAAACAGAGAAGATATTCAGAAAACCTTGAATGGCGGAACACTCCCAACAGGACTATTTGCACATTTCAATAGCTTTGATGCAAAGCTGACAGCTGCATATAATCCGGATGAGGCAAAGAATATCCTGGATAATGCCGGATGGAAGCTTGAAGACGGCAGTAAGTACAGAAAGAAAGATGGCAAGGAGCTTACACTATCTATCAAGACTTACAGTTCAAAGGCGGATTTGCCAAAGGTGAGCCAGACGATAGCATCTGAGCTTGAGAAGCTTGGAATTAAGGCATCCGTTGAGGTTGTAGATGATATATCAAAAGTTACAAAAGCTAAGGCTTTTGATATTCTGGTATATGCACAGCATCCTTCCCCATCAGGAAGCCCTGTATACTTCTTGAACCAGTTCTTCAGAACCGGCGGAGCTAATAACTTCACCACATATAGCTCAAGCGTAACGGACGGAATTCTGGATAAAATGGGTAGTGAAGCAAACCCTGAGAACATTGATAAATTGGCAATAGAGGCACAGCAGCAGATATTGAGCGATAGACCTGTTTTGATGACAATGGACCCTCAATGGCATGCTGCCGTATCGGATAAATTAAAAGATTATAAGCTTTGGAACGGAGATTACTACATTGTAAACTCAACGCTAAAGGTTAAGTAAAATCAAGGGGATGTGTACATTATGTATTACATCCCTTTATTTAAGGGAAGAAACGGAACATATGAATAAATATGTAAAACTAATTTTCAAATGGATATTGGTGTTTTTTGCAACCAGCATTGTGGCCTTTGCGATTGTACGTATAACGCCGGGGTCACCTGTAGATATAACTTTGACGAATTTAGGGCTATCAAAGACGCCGGAAAATGTTAAGGCGATAGAAGAACTCTATCATTTCGATGAACCTTTGGCAAAGCAATATTTCAGCTGGATGAAAGACTTCCTTTCAGGGGAATGGGGAAAGTCATATTTGACGCAGACATCGCTAAAACCTGAAATACTTTCGAGATTACCTTTGTCTTTTGGAATTGGAACGGGTGGAATACTACTTGCCATGGCATTGGGATTTTGGCTGGGATACAAGGCATCGCTGAATGACAGAGGCGGATATAATTATATCTCAAGAGCACTCACCTTGATGAGTCAAACCATGCCTGTATTTTTGTTAATATTGCTAACTATATATTTTTTGGGCGTAAAATTCAAAGTTATGAAATTTTTCACAGATGTAACGCCTGCATCCATCATTTTGGCGATTATTTTTATTGCCCTTCCAATGATTGGTCCTATGTCAAGAGCGGTCAGAATCCACTTCAAAGAGACTGCGGAAAGCATGTTTATGCAATATTATACGCTGAGAGGATATGATAACAAAAAGGCTTTGCTGAGATATGGAAGCAGACCGGCTCTATATGGTCTCTTCTCCATCGCCGTATCTAAATTTTCATCCGTAATCGGCGGAGCAACGGTGGTTGAATTTGCCATGGCACTTCCGGGGCTAAGTACCTTTTTGATAGAGAGCATATCAAGACGAGACTATCCAATGGTTCAAAGCTATATAATGATATTGGTTTTATGGATGTTCCTGGTGAATATCATATTCGAGTTCATAATGGATAGGATTTTGAAAAGAGAGGTGTCATCATGAAAAAATTCATAATAGGCGGAAGCCTCTTGATGGTCATAATAGTTATTTGCGCATTGCTGCCTACTCAAAATCCTAAAATGGTAAGCGTTGATAATAGATTCTTACCTATGAGCAGTAAGCATCTTTTGGGGACCGACGATTTGGGCAGAGACATATTTGCACTGATGGTCGTTGGCTTTAACAGAACGATTACGGTATTGATATCAGCCTGCCTAACATCTGTTATTGTTGGATGCACAATAGGTACAATAAGCGGATATTTCGGTGGAAATATAAGAATTCTAGTCAGAGTATTTGCCGACATATCCATGGTAGTTCCCTCTCTGTTAGTTGCGCTTATTGTGATAATGGTGGTCGGAAATTCACCATTTGCAATAGGCATGGCACTGGGAATCTACGGAATTGGAACTTTTGCATATCAAAGCGAGAACCTGACAAGAAAAATGCTTGATGAGGAGTTCATAATAGCTGAAAAACTTTTGGGAACACCGACACATAAGATTTTATTAAGTCACATAATGAAAAACAATTTACCTCCTATAATGGCAGTCTTGGCAGCTCAAGGAGGAAATGTCATACTTTCTTATGCTTCCTTGACCTTTATAGGACTTGGCTCTGACATAACCACTCCTGATTGGGGCAGCATGCTGTACCAGTATAGATTTTATATAGTTGAAAGACCTGTTTTGATACTATGGCCAACTCTGGGAATTTTATCATTATCTTTGTTTATGTATTACATGTTTGACGATTGGAGAGACAAAAGATACAAATGATGAGGTTTATCAAATTTAAGTGTGCAGCTTTGAAGCTAAGAGGGAAACTTTATGAGTGAAGTAAGGGATGAGAAAATTTTGAAGGAAGAAAAAGGAAAAATACTTTCACTGAAAAACTTTGGAATAATATATAAAAATGCATCAAAAACCAATGCCTTGAGATTGTTCAAAAAAGATGCCCTTAATAAAGAATACAAGGTTGAAAATGTCAATTTTGAAATGAACTTTGGGGATAAATTGGGCATTACGGGAAGTTCCGGAGGGGGAAAAAGTCTTTTAGTAAAGGGGCTATTAGGAAGCTTACCAAAAGAGAACTGGGAGATTGTAGGCGAGAGCAAATTTCTAGGTGAATATGACCTGAACAGGATGAGAGAAGCGGAGATGCGAGTATTGAGAAAATACATAAGCTATATACCGCAAGATTCCATAAATGCGCTGAATCCTTATGTGGGAGTTTTGAGTCAGATATGCAGAGAGATTGAATTTACCGAAAAGATAAAAGGGAAGGCGTGTGAGGAATTTGCTATAAATTGGCTTGAAAAGATGGGGCTTGGTAATGATAGAAATAAACTGAATCTCATGCCACAGGAATTTTCAGGGGGAATGAGGCAAAGAGCAGTATTTGTAATGGCAATGGTCAAGAACCCTAAGCTTTTGATTGCAGATGAGCCGTCATCAGCATTAGATGTAGTAAACCAGCTAAATACTTTGGAGATTCTTAAGAAAATAGCTGAAAATGACGACCTCACCATGATTTATATAAGCCATAGCCCGGGAATGATAAAAAAATTATGCGATAGTATCGCAATAATGAGTAAGGGGAAACTGGCAGAGCATGAGTCCGTAGAGGAATTCTTCAAATCGCCTAAAAGCGTTGAAGGACTAAAGTTCCTGAGAGCCTCAAAGGAACTCATGTCGCAAGGAGAATATAAAGGTGATCAGTAAAAAAAGAAATAGAATATTTGAAGCCGAGAACATAGAGAAGTACTTTGATAAGCTTAAGGTTCTTGAGAATGTGAGTTTTAGCCTAAATGAAGGCGAAAGCTTGGGAATAGCCGGTGTCTCGGGCAGTGGAAAATCGACTCTTGCAAAGATTTTAGTTGGGGTTTTGGCAGCTGACAACGGGGAGGTGAGATTTAGAGAACAAGCTTTGCCATTAATGAAAAAAGGCAGAAGAGATACGGCAAAGTTCCCGGTGCAGATGATTTTTCAAAACTCAAAAGCAGCTTTTAATCCAAGACAAACACTCGGGAAATCTCTAAATGAAGTGGCTTTGAGATACGAAAAAACCTTTGAAAAAAATAGATGTATAAGCGGTGCGAAAGCTAATAAGAAAGGCAATCCCAAGGAAGTTGCGAGCCAAAGGGTGAAAGAGCTTCTTATACAGTGTGAACTTGATTATGATTTGCTTAAACGCTATCCGGAGCAGCTATCAGGCGGGCAATTGCAGAGAATGGCAATATGCAGAGCTATGCTGACGGAGCCGAAAGTTCTAATTGCAGATGAAATAATATCAGCGTTGGATATACCTATACAACTGCAAGTAATGAAAATCTTGAAGAAAATGGTCAATAAAAACGATATGACTCTTATTTTCATTTCTCACGACTTAAACGCAATAGGCATGATGACGGAAAAAACCATGGTTTTAGGTGAAGGCAAAGTTGAATTCTATGATGAAACTTTTAAGTTATGGAAAGACGAAAACGATGTTGTAAGAGAACTGGTAAGGGCAAGCAGAGTTATTTCTGTTTAACACAAAAGCGCGCAGAGTAAAAGCAACCGTAAAATGCATAAATATAATCAGATAAGTTAATTAATACCTAAAAAATTCTAAAATTTTTAGCTCAACTATTGTTTGACATGATGCTGAAATTGAGTTATACTCATGAAAAGTAAGTAAAGTGCTTTGGTTATCTAAAGCACTTTTAGTTTATCAGTGTATGAATTAAGGAGGAATTTTTATGCGTGACGATAAGAAATTATCTTCTCTGACAACCGAGAAAACCGAATTCAAAAGAGAGATTGGCGTATTCGGTGGAATCAGCATAATTGGCGGAATTATGATAGGATCAGGTATATTCTATCTCGGCTCGTATGTTCTGCAAAGAACAGGAATGAACAGCGGTCTGGCTTTAATTTGCTGGTTGCTTGCCGGTATCATTTCGCTTGTTGCAGGACTTTGCTATGCAGAACTGGGAACGGCTATGCCAAAGGCGGGAGGAAGAGTTATATATTTGAACGAAGCCTTTCATCCTGTGGTCGGATTCATGGCGGGCTTTACGGACTGGTTAATAGGTGGTCCGGGTTCAATTGCTGCGGTTTCAATCGCTTTAATGAATGTTGCAAGGTCATTTTTTGATATAAGTGACATCGGCATCAAGGCTGCGGCTATAGTAATTATTGTAGGCGCGACTATATACAATTTAATCGGTGTAAAGGTTGCATCTGTAGTTCAGAGTCTTTCCATGGTAGCAAAGCTTGTGCCGATTGCTATTGTAATGTTTGTTGCACTATTTGTAGGTAAGGTCAGTCCTGATCTTTCTCTTGGCTCAGCAGGAGAATTTGCGGCAAGCAATGACACAAATATCGTTTCGATGATGGCGATTGCAATCGTTGCGGCACTTTGGGCATATGAAGGTTGGTCAAATCTTAATACTGTTGCAGAGGAAATCAAAAATCCTAAGAAAAATCTTCCTTTGGCGATAATAATAGGTATAGGCGGAGTGACAGTTCTATACACTCTGTTCAACTTTGCCATTATGAAAGTTCTTCCACATGACAAAATTGTGGAAATGATTAATAATGAAGACTTGTACCTGGGTACGGCTGTAGCAAAGACAGTTCTCGGAAATGCAGGCGGAATCATAGTTTCTATCGGTATGATTATGGCTATGTTCGGTACCATGAACGGAATGGTTCTCGCACAGCCAAGAATGTACTACGCTATGGCAGAAGAGGGGCATTTCTTCAAGAGTTTCAAAAAGCTGCATCCTAAATACAAGGTACCTACAGTGCCTATAGTAGTTCAGTGTGTGCTTTCGGTAGCTCTGGTTCTTCTCAGAAATCTCGATCAGCTTACGAACCTGGTAGTTATAAGCGGTATGGTATTTAATGTATTGGTTATTTTGGCACTTCCTATACTAAGACATAAATACCCTAACATTGAACGCCCTTACAAGGTTTGGCTATATCCTGTTTCAGTGATTGTGGTTGCCCTTGTCTTTATAGGACTTTTGATTCAGGGTGCTATGGAAGATCCTCTTAACGGTGCACTCGGGCTTGCAGTTCCTGCAACAGGTGCGGTAGTTTACTTTATCTTTGACAAGATTAATAAGAAAGAAGTGAAGTAATATGCTTAAGGCTTTGATTAATGCGAAGGTATATGTTGAAAAAGGCAAGTTCGCCGAAGCGGTTTTAGTGAGCGGCGAAAAAATTGTTGCCGTCGGTTCAAATGACGAAATAAAATCTATGATGAGGCAATCTGCTTTACAAGCAGATTCAAACGAAGCATGCTGCGGCGGAGAACTTAAGGATGTTGAACTTATCGACTGCGAGGGGAAAACCCTTATTCCGGGATTAAATGATTCACATCTACATTTTATGCAGTTCGGTGAAACAAGAAATCAAGCTATGATAGAAGGCGTTACATCCATAGATGAAATGATAGCTGTCTGCAAAGAGTTTGCCGAAACTCACCCCGAGCATGTTGTGCAGGGACTGCATGCAATCGGTTGGAACCAGGATAATTTTAAGGATGGCAGCCGTCTGCCCGACAGAAGTGACCTTGATAAAATAAGCACGGAGTTTCCTATAGTTTTGGAAAGGGTTTGCGGGCATATAATTTCTACAAACTCAAAGCTTTTGGAACTTTTGGATATTGAAAAAAATAAACAGCTTTTCAAAGAGGGCGATTTTTTGCTTGACTCAAATGGCGAACCTAACGGCATATTTACTGGAAACGGCTGCAATATCGCCAAACGTCTTATTCCTGATTTTACTTTGGAAGAGCGCCGTAAAATTTTGATTGAAGCCATGGAATATGCTGTAGCGCATGGCATAACCAGTGCACAAAGCAATGATGTAGGAACCACCTTTATGGACGGACCCGCTGCCTTCGCCCTCTTCCATGACATTTATGAAAAGGGAGAAGGTCTGCTCAGGTACAGACATCAGGTTTGCTTCAACAAACTTGCGGATTTCAAGGAATACTTGGAAGAGGGCGAGTTTGCCAAGGGCGTCTATCCTGAAGGCTCTTGGCTAAGTCTTGGACCGCTGAAGCTGTTCAAGGACGGCAGCCTGGGCGCGCGCACGGCGCTGATGACAAACGGCTATGTTGGAAATCCCGATGACCACGGCCTAGAATGGATAAGCGTTGACGATATGGATAAATATTGTCAAATGGCTAAGGAGCATGGACTTCAGGTAGTAACCCATGTAATCGGTGATGAAGCGGTAAAACGTACAATTGACAGTTATGAAAAAGCATTTGTAGATGGCGAGAACAAGCTTAGACATGCCTTGATACATTGCCAGATTACGGATAAAGAACTTGTGGACAGAATTGCAAAGCTGAACATTCTCGTATTTGCACAGCCGATATTCCTCGACTATGATATGAAGATTGTAAATGAGTTGGTGGGGGAAGATCTTGCTTCGACGTCCTATGCGTTCGGTACGCTTGCAAAGAAAGGTGCTCATGTCTCCTATGGAACCGACTGCCCTGTCGAAGACTGCAATCCGTTCCCTAATATATATATGGCGGTAACCCGAAAGGATAAGCAGGGTAATCCGCAAGGAGGTTTTTATCCTGAGGAATGTGTCGATGTTGAAACGGCTATTGACGCTTATACTATCGAAAGTGCCTATGGGGAATTTATGGAGGATGTAAAGGGGCGTATCAAATCCGGATTTCTTGCGGATATGGTTTTGCTGGACAAGGACATATTTACGGTTGACGTCGATGAAATCAAGGACATCCTTCCTGTGATGACCATGGTTGGCGGAAAGATAGTATTTAGAAAGTAAATTTTTCAAAAAAATGAGGCGAGTCTGATGGGTAAAAATCAGGGTCACCTCATTTTTGCATTTGAAAATCATTACACCGTGCAAGTATTTTTCAGTACAAAATTTATATTTGTTAATTCGGTTTTCTTTTCATTATTGACCGCGCTTCTTTACAAGATAGAAACTGCATATGGTTATAACCAAAGAAATAACCCAAGCTATGAGGGATATTAAGCAAGCTATAAACATAACATTAGGCTCAAAAGGTATAGGTGGTGCAACCTCCGGGTGATAAAAGGCAAATACGATAACTGCAAAAGCCGCTATATTTAACTCCAGTGCGATTAGAGAGGCTATAATAAAGAACTTTCTCGCAGATATATAGATATTTTGGGGTTCAATATTTTTATATTTTTGATAGCGATAAATGAAATATAAAGGAGCAACTATCAAGTAAATCACCAGTATGTAAACGAAATAATACTTAAATATGAAATCCATAATATCGGCAATACTTGAAAATTTTCTTACGGTGAAGATTATTATAAATGATAATACAAGTATGACGGATATTATGGCAGAGAGTGAATAAAATATGTACTTTACAATATTCTTCATGTTCATGATAATCTCCTGACAGCATTTGGTAATGCAAATTGCTAATTAAACCCCTACTATCTCTTTTTCGGCTTATGGAATCTGCCGCTTATCTCCTCGGTCTTAAGCGAATTGATAAAAGCTTTGGGATCCACCTCACGGATTCCTTGAATCACGGTAGAAACCTGGTCGCTGCTGACAACGGAATAAAGCATTTTTCTCTCGGCGCCTTCATAACAACCTTTTCCGACAAAGAGTGTCGCGTCGTGATGAGTAGTTATGCGAATACGCTCGTAGACCTCCTGTGTTTTATCGGTGATGATGAGCAGGGTGTGCTTTTGGTATCTTTTATAGAAAACTTTGATTATCTGCGTGGTGCAATACTGGAAGATAATGGAGTACAGAGCCTTGTCAAAGCCGAACAGAACACCGGCAGTGAGCAAAATTATAGAATTTGTAAGCAAAATATAATTCCAAGCGTCCTTACCTTTGCGTTCAGACATAAAAATCGAAATGAAATCCATGCCGCCGCCGCTTGCACCCGCCAGCAAAGTAACCACAACGGCAACGCCGTTTATAATTCCGCCGAAGATTGAAATCAGGAGCATATCGTTGGTAATCGTAAATTTAGGAATCAAGTCTGTTAGAATACTCGTGAGCGCAATAACATACAGACTAAAAAAAGTAAAATGCTTTCCTATGTATCTGAATCCCATATAAATAGGAATCAGGTTTATAGGTATATACACTGCGGTGAAAGGCAGGCTTATCCCCCAAAACTTTTCACAGCTTCTCTGGATAAGCACAGCTATGCCGGAAAAGCCGCTGGGGTAAAGTTCCCCTGCGGCGATGAAGCTTCTCAGATTTGTTGCAAATAAAACCGCGCCGAGGGTAACCGCTAAAAATTGCAGCAATTGCCTAAATGTGGGGTGTAAATCTCCTTTACTTTTCATTTTGTTCCTCCATCTTGCTCTAAATAAAACTGAAAGGATTGATAGACTAAGCCTTGGCAGGAACTATCTCTATCCAGTAGCCGTCAGGGTCTTCGATAAAATATATTCCCATAGACTCGTTTATGTAGCATATACAATCCATTTTTTCGTGCAAAGCTTTAGCTGCATCAAAATCATCTGCGGTCATTGCCAGGTGATACTCGATTTCACCAAGGTCGTATGCCTTGCTTCGCTCGTGCATATGGGTTAGCTCAAGTTGAAAGCCTGTTTTGCCGTCTCCAAGATAAACGATGGTGAAATCTTCTCCGTCCTTCTGGCGAACAGGTCTAAGCCCCAGCGCATCTTCGTAAAATTTGAGACTGCGCTCAAGGTCTAATACATTAAAATTAAAATGATTAAAGCTAAACATGTTTTTTATTTTCTCTTTTCTCTAATTTCCTTATTTGTTTAAGACTCTATAAAAACAACTCTGTCAAAATTCTTATAAAGAAGATACTGAGAACTGTCAGCATCAAAGGCTTTACTATCTTTGCCCCGCCTTTCTCAAAAGATTTCGTACCGAGCCAGTTTCCGGCTATGCTGAAAAGTCCCGAAACCAGTCCGAGCACAAGGACGACTTTTCCGTTTAATAAAAACACAACCAGAGCGGATATATTAGTGGACAGATTTATAACTTTGGCTGTACCGTTCGATTCATTCAGAGGCATATGGGCGACAGACGATAGTAACAATATTAGAAATGTTCCTGTTCCGGGTCCGTAAAATCCGTCGTAAGAGCCGATGAAAAAGGCGACCAAACAGCCTATGATAACGGTTTTAAGCCTTGAAAAAGCTTCTTTATCGTCAAATAACGATTTACGTTTTGTTATATATATTGCCGTTAGAGGAAGGACTATTAACATGATTATTTTGAAAGTCCTGTCCTCAATCAAAAGCGCTATCTTTGCACCGGTAGCTGAGCCGGTAAGAGCGGCTATGATGAAGAAAATCGACTTTTTCAAATCAACATAGCCATTTTTGATATATTTGCTTGTGGATATGCATGTACCCATAAAGGAACTTACCTTGTTTGTTCCGATAGCAAAATGTACAGGTAAACCTGCAATTAGATATGCGGGAAGGGAGATTAGTCCTCCGCCTCCTGCAACTGCGTCTACGAAGCCGCCAAGCATTACAAGAGGACAAACGATGAAAAATTGTATTAAATCGGTCATATAGCGGTTAACTCTCTATTCTGTTATATTTTGTTTAACTATTTTAGTCCGGACTTGTTATTTATATATTTCTTTATATTTTTTTTCAAGATATTCGATGTAGCTGTCCGCGGAGAATTTCTCTCCAAGAGCTTTTTCAAGAAGTTCATCCGAGCGATAAAGACTGCCGTACTGCCATATATGCGCTTTATTCCATTTGTTTATCTCGGAAAAATCTCCTTTTAAGATTGCTGCTTCAACATCAATTTCGGTTTTCATCTTTGCTAAAAGATGTGCGCCATATGCCGAGCCGAGTGCATATGATGGGAAGTAACCTATTGCGCCTCCTGCCCAGTGACTGTCCTGAAGAACTCCGTGGCTGTCGTCAGGGACATCAACCCCGATATATTCCTTATAAAGTTTATTCCAATTTTCAGGAAGCTCACTTACGCTTATCTCACCTGACATCAGTTTCTTTTCCAGCTCATATCTTACAAGAACATGCAGGCAGTAGGTTACCTCATCAGCCTCGGTTCTGATTAATGACGGTTCCACGCGGTTGATAGCACGGTATAGTTCTTCTGAATCGGTATCTTTCAGTACAGGGAAAAGTTCGCGGAGCTTTGGAAGAAGGAAAGTGATAAAACCCCTGCTTCTGCCGAGAAGGTTTTCATAGAAGCGGCTTTGACTTTCGTGAATTCCCATAGAGACTCCGGCGTCTAAAATCGTATAAAGATACTTATCGTCTACACCCGTATCATATAATGCGTGACCGGCTTCATGTATGACGCTGTACATTGATGAAGCAAAGTTGCTTTCCATATAGTGTGTGGTTATTCTTTCGTCAAGGTGTGAACCGAGACTTGTAGTAAAAGGATGTTCGCTTGTAGAAAGACCGCAGTGTGTCAGATTAAGTCCCATGGTTTTCATCAGATAAAATGACAGCTCTTCCTGATTGGAAACCGGAAATTTTCCGCTAAGACAAGACGAATCGACCTGAGTACTATTTGATATGTGTCTGATTAGAGGTACGATTCTATCTCTCAACTTTGAAAAGAACTCGTCACAGATTTCCATAGTAAGCCCGTCCTCGTACTCTCCAAGCCAGTAGTCATAAGGTGCCATGTCCGGAGCGCAGTACTTTGCAAATTTGATGTTTGTTTCAAAGATACGGCTAAGATAGGGCTCAAAAGAGGCAAAATCATTGTTCTGCTTAGCGTCCTGCCAAACATCTTCGGCTTTTACAATTAGCTCTTGATAAGCTATATATTCATCCATAGGGATTTTTTGCATACGGCGTATGTCCTTAAGCAATAAAAAGACCATACGGTTTTCTTCGGGGCTTAGGCTTTCCTTGTTTTTGTCGAGCAGTTCAAGAAGAGCTACGGTTTCTTCTCCTGTTTTGATGAGGTATTCTTCTTCGCTTAACACTGCCAGTGCATGAGCCCGGTTTTCGGCTGTATTTTTTGGTGCGACTGTCTGACCGTCGTATGTTATGCTCTCCATCGCATGAGCATAAGCGCTCAGCCTGCTTTGCAATTTTATCAGCATTTCTCTTGCTTGTTTCATATCCATATCAAATTTTCTCCATTTTCCCCAAATTCATGTGTAAACTTGGATTATTCTCAGACTTTAGTTCGGAATTTAGCTAATTTTATTCAGCATTCGGCTCGTAGAGTAAGTCATGATTGATACACTCATAAAAGCCTTTGCGGATTTCTTCATAAGTTTTATATTTTGCAGCCAGCCACATCAACTTGGTAACCGCGGATTCCACCGTCATATCAAATGACTGTAAGACGTTGTACCTTTCCATGGCAAGGGCTCCGACCTCGTATTTTTCGGCATCGCTGCCCTCAAGCATAACCTGTGTTGCTATAACAATAATCTTGGATTTTGAAGTAAGCGCCTCAAGCTCCCTGAGGAAATTTCTTTTATCGTAGAACGGTATACCGCCTACGCCGTAACTTTCAATAACTATTATATCGTAATGTTCCCCCAAATAGGCAAGTATTTCGGGTCTTATGCCCGGGATTAGCTTAAGTAAAAATACGGAGTCTGAAATTGCTTGGGCAAACTTAAGCTCACCTGTTGTGACAGGAGCATCCATATACTTGATTATGCGACTTTCATCAATAAATGCGGCGATAGGATAACCTATGCTGTCAAATGCGGCAAAACTTTTGCTCCTGATTTTGCGTGCTCTTGTTCCGAGTATCGCCTTACCGTCAAAAATGATAAAAATGCCGCTTAATGTGCCGTTTAATATAAAGTTGATGCTGTCGCTGAGGTTGCGTCTTGCATCCGTGAATTCGGCTGAAATCGGCTTTTGTGCACCTGTAATAACTATAGGTTTTGATGAGTTCTGAATCAAATAAGAAAGTGCAGCAGCCGTATATGCCATGGTATCCGTTCCGTGTGTGATTAGGAATCCATCGTACGCCCCGTAATTTGCCTGAATTTCTTTAACAATCAACATCCAGTGTTCGGGTTGGATATTGGTGCTGTCGATGTTAAAAATCTGCTTTACATCTATGCTGCATTTGTTACAAGCTTGTGGAATGTATGAGATTAGCATTTCCGGGGATAGGGCGGGTTTCAGTCCGTTTTCGGTAGGTACTGAAGCTATGGTTCCGCCTGTAGCTATAAGTAAAATTTTTTTCATGAATCTACCCTGATTTCTTTCTTTTATATGCAAAGTATACCACATCAGCACATCAGATTGAAATGAATAACTTGACGAATCTTTGAACAATGTTAAAATTAGATTATTGTACGATATTAGAATTATAGAAAAGAGGAGTTTATGAGACCCGGAATACATAATTATTCTGAGATAGGAAAACTAAACAAGGTTCTTCTTCATAGAATCGGATATGAAGTTGAGGGACTTGTTCCGGAAAATTTTGCAAGATTGCTTTTTGATGACATACCGTACCTAAAGATAGCAAAACAAGAGCATGATGCGTTTGCACAAGTATTGAGAGATAATGGTGTTGAGGTTGTCTATTATGTAGACGAAACTGCAAAGGCACTTGCCAACCCTGAGATTAAAGAGAAGTTTTTAAGAGAGTTTATCAAAGAGAGCAATGTGAACAGCAGCTCTGCCGGCGAGGCGATTTTCAGTTATTTAGATGAGATGCCTGTAGATAAAGTGATTTCGAAGATTATCAGCGGCGTAAAGAAGGATGAGGTTCCAAGTTTTAAGTCAAATTCATTTGCCGATTTCATTTCATCCGCGTATCCGTTTTATCTTGACCCTATGCCAAATCTATATTTCACAAGAGATCCGGGAGCATGTGTAGGTAACGGAATCAGCATTCATCATATGAGTACAAGCACAAGGCGAAGAGAAGCTTTGTTGCTTAAATATATGTATCTATATAATCGTGATTTTTCGAGCAGCGATAATGTACTTTGGTATGATTACGATCAGGAGGCATCTATTGAGGGTGGTGATATTCTGGTTCTGAACAAGGACACCGTTGCTATCGGAATGAGCCAGAGAACAACTGCCGGAGCGATAGAAAGGTTTTCCCGCAACCTCCTCGGCAAATCGGAATTTAAGCGCGTTATCGTGTTTGATATACCTAAGATTCGTGCGTTTATGCATCTTGATACTGTATTTACGATGGTTGATTATGATAAGTTTACCATACATCCTGAGATAGAAGCGCCGCTCCAGCTCTTCGAGATGAAGCTCGATCGTGACGGGGAGGTCAGATACAGCTCGGTAACCGACACGCTAACAAATATTTTGAAGTCGGTTTTGAATTTACCTGCGGTTGAACTTATTCGCTGTGGAGGCGATGACAGAATGGCGGCACAGAGAGAGCAGTGGAATGATGGCTCAAACACCCTTTGCATTGCGCCGGGAACGGTAGTTACATACGAGAGGAACTATGTAACGAATGATTTGCTGGACAAAAAAGGTGTCAAGGTTTTAGCTATACCCGGATCCGAAATCTCAAGAGGCAGAGGCGGTCCTCGTTGTATGTCATGTCCTATTAATAGAGATGACTTGTAGTCTCAGCGGATAGGACGATAAAAGCGGCTTTATAGCAGTACATGAAGTAAAAGCATATAAAGATAGCGTAAAGTGATAAACTTTACGCTATCTTTTGTTTTTTGAATTCTTGTCTTTCAATTTTCCGGGGCGGGGCTTAGCAGGTTTTTTCCCGGTTTTATTTTGTTTATTATAAGTTCTCTTATCAGGACCTTGGAAAAAGTTCAAAATTCCTGTAGGATTTCCGCCTTTTCTTTGCGCTTCTCTTTCCATTTCTTCTCTGTCAATGTTAGGTCCGGATTTGAAATACAGGAAGAAGCCCGCAAATAGACCAGAGAATATGCCCATACGAACGTACTCGAATGACGTAAACTTGTAGAACAAAAATGGAACGAGAATCAGCGTACATAGAAATAGAGCCAGCCAAATTTTTACAGGGATGCTTTCGTGCACGCGGCGCGAGAAGTTCTCAAATTTTGGCGACTTTGCCTCTATAGCAGTTAGAATAAATAGGGTGAAGAAGACTCCCATAAAAAGTGAAAGTAACAGAATAACAGCTCTAAGTAATAACATTTTATCTTCTCCTATAGATAGAATAGCGGGAACGATGTTCGTCCCCGCTTCATCACGCAAGATTATATCATGTAGTTAAATTTAGTAGTTAAAAATTAAATGGTAATTAGGTTTCGGACTATACTAATTGGCAGCTTTCTTTTGAGCTTTAGCAGCTTTGTCAGCCAAGTAGTACTTGCCCGGAGTATTAAAGAACTCGTCCTGAGCCTTTTTAACCTGAGGAGCCATGCATACAACAGCGATCATATTCGGAATGATGATTAGTCCCAGGAATGCATCTGTCAGCGCATACAGAACGCCTAAATCGAAACCGAGACCACCAACTACTGTAGCAACGATGTATACCCAAATCCAAACCTTACTGAAAGCCATACCGAATAGGAATTCTGCCTGTCTTTGTCCGTAGAAAGCAACTACGATGATAGTTGAGAGTACGAACAGGAATACACAGATACCTACGAAGTAGTTGGCAAATGTAGGGTTGAAGTTTTTGCTGAATGCAGCTTGAGCAAGTGCTCCTGCATCGATGCCCTTTTCCGTCCAAACGCCTGACACGAGAACAGCAAGAGCTGTAACTGTGCAAACGATAATTGTATCAACTGTTACTTCGAATACACCCCACAGACCCTGTCTAATAGGATGATCAACTATAGCAGCAGCATGTCCCTGAGGCGCAGTACCCATACCTGCTTCGTTCGAATAGCAGCCACGAGCAAAACCCCATCTAAGTGCAGCACCAAGTGATGCCCCTGCAAATCCGCCCATAGCGGCTCTGCCTGTGAAAGCCGAACCGAAAATTTCTTTGAATGCATTTGGGACTTCACCGATATTCTTGAAAATGATTATAAGTGCACCGATTAGGTAAACAACAGCCATGATTGGAACAAGTTTGTCGCATACATCACCGATTCTCTTTACACCACCGATACAAACAACGATAGTGATAAGAGCGATAGCGATAGCGATCGGCATTTCAGGAATACCTAGAGCGGCACCCTGCTTTGTTGCTGAAGCAGCCTGTGAAGCAAGTGATGGAATAAGCTCTATCATAAGACCGAATGCGTAGAATGTACCGAAGAAAATACCGACTTTTTTGAAAAAACCGCTCTTAGCAATTCCTCTACAGTAATAATAAGGTCCACCGACATAATCGCCGGCTGCATTCTTTTCTCTGTACATAAGACCGAGAGTTACCTCGGCATACTTTGTTCCCATGCCGATGAACGCCATAACCCAAATCCAGAAGATTGCGCCGGGACCGCCGAGTGCGATAGCTACAGGAACACCTACGATGTTAGAAGCACCAATAGATGAAGCTAGGGCTGTGCATGCAGCCGCAAATGGTGAAACTCCACCCTCTGTGTCTGTTTTTGAAAACATCTTACCAAATGTCTGAGAGCAGATATAACCGAAATGACGGAACTGAATAAAACCAATTCTGATGGTGACGTAGAGTCCGCCACAACCGAGAAGAACTAGGATTGGGGTTCCCCAGAACCAGTTACCAAAGGCAATTAAAGCATTAATAATAAACATATGCTTCTCCTTTCTTAATAAATAATTGCGGATACAACTTGCGTGTTGTTTATTTTGTCCATGACATAATCATTCTACATGGGTTTGTCACAGATAAAAACTAAGATGATTCGCATGAGAATACGTATATTCCCATGCGGTTATGTTATTTGAGAAGTTCGAGAACCGTCTCATAGGTGATGTTTGGGACATTGCGGAAGGTCTGTTTCATGTCGACACGCTCTGTGAGCATATGACCGTCTCTTCCAAATGCACCTATATTAACCACCGGAACATTTATTTCAAGTATTTTTTCTATATCGTGTATGTACTTATGATTCCAAGCCGGCATATTGTTTTCGATTGCACTTACGGAAGACAGTTCATCACAAACTGCCATGAAGCTGGAATCTGAAATGTATGGATAGAACATTCTCGTCTTTATCAGACGTTCGCTGTCAGGGCGTATCCTTTCTACAGCACATTCTACAGCATCAAGTAAAGCTCTTTCCTTTTCCGTTTTGCGCGTCATTTCTATGCGGGCGCTATACACGGAGCCGAAGAAGAGTACAAGGGCAGGGGATTTATCCTCGTGCCACTTCCATGCTTCCTCTGCAACTTTTAGGCTGAAGAGTCTCATGTCCAAGGTAGGATTGTCTTCGTTCAGCTTGTGTGCATATGCATCTATGCCGTCTATGAATTTCCGACCGTGCTTGTCTGCAAGCTCCTGATAGAATTCATTCCATGTATACACTCGTGATTTCCAAGGAAGCGGGGTAAATTTGACTTCGCTTAGTTCGCAGAAGCGCTTATACTGCTCGTTCAGGTAAGCGATAATGTTGTCAAAGGATTTCTTACCGACCTCAACACATTTTTTTAGAACCTCATCCGGGCCAAGACCGTGCGTAAAGTAGTTGTAATATGAGAATGCGGTAAGCGCCGTTTGGACTGTGTATCCCACCTTTGTATCCGTCTGCTTCAGAGAAATAGGCGGAATGGCAACTTCACCTTGCGCTATATCACAAAGGTCGGTATTTAGCGACATATTACGAGTAACTTCAGCAATTAGCAGGTTAGGGTCAAGTGCGCTGAAAGCCTGTCCTACATGCGCTTCTTTGCCGAATGCAACAAAGCAGGGTAGTAGTTTGCCTATGCTTCCGTAGTAGATGTATCTGTGCTCATCACCGGGATTGTAGTTAGTAGAGTAATCTGCATTGATGCAAGCTATGTACTCAAATCCTTCGGTCTTTTTTAATTCTACCAATTCATCTAAAGCTGTAATGATGCCCTTTGAATTATCTTCTTCGTCGCATTCTGCAATTTGCAGGATGTTTCCGTCAAGCTCCTCGGGGTGCTCTGAAAAATATTTTATCAGGTACATATGACCGGCAACCCCCGATTTCATATCTAAGGCGCCGCGACCGAACATATACTCGCCGGACTCCATATCGTCCAAAACTTCTTGAGGAAGATCGAAAGTTTCCTTAAGCTTCTGTGGAAGCTCATCGGTATTGTACGCATATTCCTTAATAGGTATGAAATCATCAACGCCTACGGTATCTATATGCCCGATTAATATTACAGTTTTGTTAGAGTTTCCCTTTGTGCCCTTTACAAAGGCATAGGTGGAATGTCTATCTACAAAGTCATTTTTTGTCTTGAATTTTTTGATATATTGGGGATGCTTTTTGAAGTAATCAAGGCTTGCAAAATAGTCATATACATACTGAGCAACGGCACTCTCGCCGCCCGGCTCTTTGTTGATGCTTGGAATGGCAACCATTTCGCTGGTAAGTCGTTTCACTTCACTGTAAGAGTCAAGTCTCATCATTACCTCCGATCTTATCTTCTATAAACTTCGTTTCCTGCCAGATATGTGTTTTCAACTTTGATATTGGCTATATCTTCTTCAGGGATTTCAAATATATTGCGGTCAATTACGACCATATCGGCAAACTTGCCGACTTCTAAGGTTCCTAAGTAGTCTTCCTGTCCTGTTCCATAAGGGATATTTTTTGTGAACATACAAAGCGCATCGTAAACGGAAAGCTTTTCTTCCATATGGTAGCCGTTTTTTGGATAACCGTCTAAATCCTTACGAACCACCGCTGAATATATTCCATACCATGGTGAGAAGTTTTCTACAGGGCAATCGGAACCGCCGAGCAGCATAAGTCCATGCTCTATGTATGTTTTCCACTGATAGCTGTTTGCAGCTCTTTCAGCGCCAACTCGCTCCTCTATCCAGTGAACGTCAGTGCACAGGAATGTTGGTTGAATGTCAATGATAACAGGAAGCTTACTCATTCTCTCAATCAAATCGGGACGTGCCATTTGAGCGTGGATGATTCTGAACGGCTCTCTGTTTGCCTGCTCCGCTTCTGTCATTCCGTGCTCTCTGCTCTTTTGAAGAGTGTACTCAATCGCAGTTAGAACGCAGTCAAGCCCCTTATCTCCGATACAATGTGTGGCAGGCTGAAGTCCCATTTCATAGGCTTTTAGCATGCTTTCATTCAATTCGTCCTCTGTGAGTACGAGCATTCCGTCCGTATCGGGTGCATCTTCATACGGTTCAAAAAGCTTAGCTGATCTTGAGCCGAGCGAACCGTCAGAGAAAATCTTATATCCGCCATATCTAACCTTGAGGAACGGATCTTCCATTTCACGCTTGGTTAGATATGGTTTTGTATATAGAGTGTCGAGGTAAATGCTGACTCTTAGTGGGAGTTTTCCTTCGTGATCAAGCTTCAGATAGTCATCAAAGTCCTCTGTATATTTCCAAATTTCGGCAGCAAATGTGTGTATTGCAGTGATGCCGACAGAGGATGCTTCTTTGAGCGCCTTATCCATAAGCTCGGCTTTTACTTCAGGTATCTTTGTAGGGTCAGGAATCAGACCGTCGAATATCTTTGTTGCCTGTTCGCGCAGGATACCGTTCGGATATCCGTTTTCTTCCAGCTCTACAAGCCCTCCGTCGCCAAAATCATAGCCTATACCTATACCTGCTTTTTCAAGCGCTCTGGTATTTGCAACTCCCGTATGCAGGCAAACTCGCTTTATCACAATAGGGTGTTTTTCACTCGCTTCATCCAGCCACTGTCTTGTAGGAATTTCGTCTTCGCAATCGGACCATTTGGACTGATCAAAATTGTTTCCTCTAATCCACTCTCCTTCCGGAGTTTCGGCAGCTTTAGCTTTTAGAAGTTCAAGCGCCTGTGCTTTAGATTTCGCAACTCCAAGGTCTACGGTTGTGAACGTTTGACAATAAGCGAAGAAATGAAGATGAGAGTCGCCCATACCGGGGAGCATAACTTTTCCGTCTAAATCGATGGTTTCATCTGCCTCAAAGCTCGCATGTGCGGCTGCCGTATCTCCAATGAAAGCGATTTTTCCATCTTTGACGGCAAGGGCTTCGTAGCATTTACCCTCTGCTTCCATGGAATATATTTTCCCGTTGATAAAAAGCTTGTCTACAGTTTGTAACATTTTTTCCTCCTCAGATGTAATTTGTTTATGATGAAATTTTGTATTTATTTTAGTAGATTGAGGATGGTGCGATATACCAGTTCAGGAGTATATTCAAATGTGAATCGGGTGTCGATTCTCTCCGTGTATTTGTGCGCATCCTTACCTACCGTTCCGATGTCAACAACCGGTAAATCAAGCACCTGCATATCATTTAGAGGTAGATGATAGATTTTTCCTTCGCCGTATCCCGGAGTATTTAGCTCGAACCTTTCGATTACGGCAGAGTCTTTAGGAGCAGCGCCATAGCTTAAGTCGGAAATACATGGTAAGAATTTCTTGCTGATTAGGCTATAGTCAAAGTTAGGATCTGCCTTAACTGATGAAACTGCACCGTTTACCGCGTCGATAAGAGCTTTTCCTTTGGATGTACTATCATCAACATGGATATGCGGATAGTAAGGAGGAGTGAAGTAAACTACCAGGATAGGATCCTTGTCAGACCATAGGTCATGAACGAAATCTACAATCTTAAGCGACTTATCTCTTACATCTATAGTTGTGTCTTTCTTAAGTTCTTCGATATATGCGGCAACCTTTGTATCAAGCTCATCGCCCAGTTCCGCCTTAACTGCTCTATATAGTTCATCATAAGTAAAGGTTCTTGCAACCCATGGCTGCTTTCTGAACTCTCTGCCTACCATACTGCAATAGGTTGCATATCTGTCGTTAAGCGTGTCTACCACTTGACAGAAGCATTCATGTCCTGCGTCTTTCATCTTTGTTAGAACTTGGTCAGGAGTCGAGTCATGTGTAGCATAGTTGAACATCAAAACAGCTTTGTTTGCTATCTGAACCGAATACTCCGTCTTCAAATCACGCTGTTTTAGCGTTATAGGAGGGAGCGTTACTTCTCCGTCAACTGTATCGCTGAATTCAGGGTTTAGGTTGATTCTCTGTGTAAGCTGTGCAGCAATCTGATTAGGGTCAAGTCCGTCAAAAGATTCTCCCACATGGGTTTCTTTACCTACGATGTAGAATGTAGGCATGATTTTGCCGACAGTACCTACATAGATGTACTTCATCGGATCGCCCGGATATGCAGGTGCCATATAATCTGTATCTATCATAGCCAGATAATCATAGCCTTTTTCTTTCTTGAGGTTTACAAGGTGTGGAACAAAGTTTAGCATTCCGCCCGAGTTTCCTTCTTCATCACAAACCGCAGCGTAAATCAGATTACCTTCAAAGTTCTTGATATCCTTGCTTATTTCTTCCATAATAGCGATGATTATAGCGTCTCCGGACTTCATATCGAATAGTCCGCGTCCGAACATATACTGTCCCGACTCTAAATCTTCGCGAACTTCTTCAGGCAGTTTTAACTCACGGAATCTCTTTATTAATTCTTCCGGCTGTGTTGAGTACTCTTTTAGTGGACCATAGTCAGAAATTCCAACTGTATCAAAATGTCCGATAAGAACGATTGTCTTGTCGCTTGGCTTCTTTTCGCCGTTTAATTCAGCTACAACAATCTTTCTTCCGAGCAAATCATCCTTAAGGTCGATGTAGTAAAGTTTTTCGGGGTGTTCTTTATAGTAGTCGATTTCGCTCATAGTGTCGTAAATTTTTTCCGCCATAAGGATTTCGCCCTCTGTGTCTACAACGCTTTGCTGTGATGTGAAATCAACAGACATTTCCTCGATGCGCTTTCTTACATTTTCGTTCATTATCTTTCTTCCTCCCATTGACTTAAATGTGTATGTTTCAAAAATTCCAAAATACTGTTTGAAATTTCAACAACGGACTTTAAATTAACCCTTTCATCGCACGAGTGAAATGAATCGCCGTCCGCGCCGAACAAAACTGTCGGTATTGCGAGAAGACCGCCGATATGGTTAAAATCACCTATACTTTGAAAATATGTAAATGATGGCTCCTGCCCACAGACTTTAGTGGTGGAAGCTATGAGCTTTTGCAAAAACTCGTTTTCGGGATCGGTACAGAACGGCACAAATCCGCCATCAAATTCATCTGATAAAGCTTGCCTGAACTCTATTTCCCATTTGCTGTGAATATCTGCACGCCTTATTGCTTCTTCAACCTCGTTACGTATAGAACTTACGCTTTCTCCTCGGACGCAATGCCTGAAAACTTCAATCTCGGCATAATCCGGAACGCTACAGGCGTTTCCGCCGCCTTTTATATTGATTACACATTGCAAGGACTCGCCGAGGTGTTCGTCTAAAACAGGCTCTATTTCTTTTAATTTCAGAATTACTTGAGCCGCCTCTTCGACCGCATTGATTCCAAGTTCCGGCATGGCTGCATGTGAAGACTTCCCAAGAAGCTTAATTGTATAGTTATATCCGCCTTTGGCGCCTAAGCATATATTAGGGTGCTTGCCGCCTGTAAACCCTGCCGAAGGTTCTGCTATGATAGCAAAATCTATAGAATCTGTAAGTCCGTCGACTTTGTCTTTAATCAAAGCTACGGTGCCGAGTCCATAAGGACCTTCTTCGTCAGATGCAAACTGGTATATTATTTTGCCTACAAAGCTGTCTTTATAGTTTTTGATGAATTCTTCAAGCGCAAGCATAATCGCACAGCAACCCGATTTCATGTCAAGGCTGCCGACACCATACATATATTCTCCTTCTATAACCCCGTCGAACGGGGGCTTGGTCCAACCCTCACAAAGATTAACCGTATCCAAATGCCCGCCCAAATATACTGTAGGTCCCGGTTTTCCGCTATCTATACCTCCACAAACATTTTCTCCATGAAATTTTGTTGCAATATTATCGTAGTAGCTATGTATTCGAGACGGAACTCCGTGATTGTTCAACCATGAATTCGTGAATTCCATAACTTCGTGTTCGTGAAAGTAAGGGCTTTTGACAGCTATGAGGTTTCTTAGTAGAGATATAACCTTTTCCTGAGTTATGGGGTTATTCGTAAATTTATCCATAAGCCATTCCCTCTAAATTCCTGCCATAAATGTATAACTTCAGTCTGCGCTTAATTTTTCCAGGCAAACTCGATAACGCTTTGTAACATTTCCGGCATTACATCAAGAAGGCTGTGTTTATTAACTCTCTCTGTCCACTGATGGTATTCTCTGCCTATAGGTCCGTAGAGAATTGATGGAACGGAAATCTCTTTTATCGCCTCAAAATCAAGGCTGTATGCGCTTCCCCACATCGGGTAGTTTGCCGTTATTTCGTCAAAGTCCAAATCAGGAATGGAAGTGTAGCTGTTATCGGAGATTCCTGTGAAGTAGTGCTCTGAAGTAAGTTTTTGCGCGAACTTTTCCTCCGAAAGTTTTTTTGCAAATTCAAATACCTTGCTTCCATATCCCTCACGCCCCGGAATTAAATCGCTATGGGTAGCCGGATAGTATGGCGGTGCAATACCTATGAGCACAAGGGGTTGCTTTATATCCGCATAACTTAGAAGTTTATCCATTAAATATATTGTCGCGTCAGGATAACTCTTGCCTTGTGAAATCAAAGCGCCGGCTTCGCTGTAAAGGTCGCTGTAGAACTTATCAAAGTCGTTGCCGTTTTTTCTGCGAAGTTCTTCACAAAGCTCGGAAACCGTATAAACGCAAGTAGGATAGTAGATTTTATCCTTGGTTTCAAATCGATTATTCTTTTTGAATTCCTGGTATTGATTATTCAGCTTGCGCACTTCATCATCGAAGACTTCTTCGGAAATCTTCTTTAGCTTGGCAAGTGTTTCGGAAATGGTAGTTTTGAAACTGAGAACTGTCATATAGCCGCTTGAACGGAATGGAAGGGAAACGTCATAGGTTTCCTTTATATCTCTCATATACTGCCAGTTTAGAGGCATGGAGGATTCGTCTTCGTATACATCGACAAAGTCAAGGCTTCCACCGGTTCTTTGGTATATACCGGTGAGCATATTCAGGGATGACATCCCGTTATAGCAATGCCCTATGTGAGCAACTGCCCCCTGGGTCATTATTACAGGCATTATCTTACCTATCGAGCCCAGAGAAAGAACTTGAGCGGAACCGTCTTCAGAGGCCGGTTCAGGATCTATCAAAAGCTTAAAGTTTAGCGAATGCTCTTTTTTCAGTTCTAAAAACTTAGGCATTATCGCCCTCATTCCTGCCGAATAGCATTCTTCGTCGGGAACAGCTGAAAACAGGAAAGAACCCTCAAGCTTACCTTCTTGAGCAAGAGCCGCATACTTTTCGAGCAAGACCATCGCCAAGGTAACTCCGGCTTTCATGTCAGCCACGCCGCGACCCCAGAACCATTCACCGGATTCCAAGTCGGCTCTCTGTATATCGTTTAGCTCTTTTGTTGCAAGCTTTGCCTCAAGCTCGGCACCCATACTGAATGCGAGCGGCTCCGCATCGCCGTATACTTCGGTAGAAACTACATCTATATGTCCTGACATTATAACTGTGTCTTTACTGTTGCCTACAACCAGAGCGTAAGGAACGGCACGGTTAAATGGATCGTTTGGGACCTTATGGAAGCCGTACAGTTCAGGATGTTCCTTAAAGTATGGAATCTCCCTGATAAATTCGTAAACATAATTCTCGGATGTCAGTTCTTTAGCCGTACCGCTGATGCTCTGACAAGCGACGAGTTCTGTTAAAATTTTTTCGATTCTGTTTTTCATAATTCTCCAGCCTCCTTGAACTATTAGAAACTATTATAACATATATAAGTTGCGCTAATTCATCGACATTCTAATTATTTCAAAGGCATTCATTCAATAGGTTAATAAAGTGATGTGATTGCATATATGACATAATATACATGTGATTGGGATATATATAATATAATTTTTATGCAAAGATAATGAGTAAAATCAATAAAATATACATAAATAAGAAAAAATATAAATTAGCTATTGCATAAGTATTAAAGATAATGTATAATTACCCTCATAATAAATAAAGAGCAAAATATAGAAAGGACTTTTATAAGGTATAAGAAGATGAATGCAAATAAATTTATTAAGAAAACGCTTATATTAACAGCGGTCTTAGTGCTTGTGTCAGCAGTGTCCGCATGCGGGGAAAAGAAAGATGATGCGGATAATAAGGAAAAAGCAAAAACATACATTGTAGGAACTGAGCCTACTTTTGCTCCTTTTGATACGACTGATGAAGAGGGAAATATCATCGGCTTTGACATGGATTTGATAAATGCTATAGCAAAGGATCAGGGCTTTAAGGTGGAATTTAAGTCATTCGGTTTTGATGCACTTATACCGGCTGTAAACTCCAAAAACTGTGATATTATCGCGGCGGGCATGAATGCGGAGGATGAAGAACGTGCTAAAAAGGTTGATTTTTCAAAAACATACTATGATAGCGGAAATGTAGTATTGGTAAAATCGGATAACGAGAAAATCACCGGTGTCGATTCTTTGACAAAAGATATGACAATCGCGGTACAAATAGGAACTACAGGTGCGGATAAAGCAAATGAACTAAAAGAACAGGGAAAGATTAAAGAAGTAAAAGTCAATGACGGTGTGGATGTTTGCCTGCTTCAGGTAAAAAACGGGGATGTCGATGCACTTATCGTCGATAAGCCTGTAGCTGAGCGTGCGGTAAAGGCAAATGACGGGTTTAAGGTTGTCGGGGAGACCTTAAATGCCGAATCTTATGGATTTGCTGTAGCTAAGGGGAATACGGAATTGTTGGAAAAAATCAATAAGGGACTCGAAAACATCAAAAAAGACGGGACATATGATAAGATTTTCAAAAAGTGGTTTGAGGGAAAATAAATATGAATTTGTACTTTGAAGGCTTTTTTGTTGCACTTAAAGGAGTGCCTATGACACTCGGAGTAAGTGCGTTCGCCTTGCTTCTCGGCGTTATCCTCGGACTTGCTTTGGCTTTGATGAGGACCTCGGCTAAAAAGATTTTGAAGTTGCTTGCCGGAATTTATATCGAAATTGTAAGAGGTACGCCTCTTATTGTGCAGGCGCTTGTAGTAGCATACGGACTGCCTTATTTTTTACAGCAGCACCAAATTGAGTTCAAATGGAGCATGCTCATGTTTCCGGCGCTGATTGTTTGCGGTCTTAACAGTGCGGCTTATATGGCGGAAGTTATCAGGGGAGGAATACAGGCAGTTGACAAGGGGCAAAGAGAAGCCGCTCTTTCGCTCGGAATGAGCAAATTTCAGGTGAATGCGTTAATTGTACTACCCCAAGCTTTTAGAATTGTCATACCGTCGTTCGGGAATGAATTTGTGACGATGATTAAGGAGACCGCCGTTCTTTCCTACGTTGGAGTCGTAGAGGTGTTGAGAAGCGCACAGCTTTGGAATGCAGCTACTTTTAATACCTTTGAGGCATATATAGGTGCGGCGGCGGTATATCTTTTGATGACAATTCCGCTCTCAAAACTTGTGGGACTTATGGAAAAGAATGTGAGGCAGGGAAATTAGATGATAGAGGTGAAAAATTTAATAAAGAGTTTTGATGCAGTCAAGGCTGTAGATGATGTAAGTTTTTCTGTCAGTGAGGGGAAGGTAACTTCGATAATAGGATCGTCCGGTTCAGGCAAAAGCACGGTGCTTCGCTGTATAAACAGGTTGGAATACCCGGATTGCGGACAAATTTTTATAGACGGAGAGCTTATCGATGACAGTAACATCAAAGAAGTAAGAGCAAAGACCGCCATGGTTTTCCAGAATTTTAATCTTTTCAACCATTTGACGGTACTTAAAAATATTACGACGGCGCCTATAAATGTTAAGGGTATATCAAAGGTCGATGCCGAAAAAAGGGCGCTTCAGCTTCTTGAAACGGTAGGTCTTTCTGATAAAAAGGATGCCTATCCTAAAAACCTCTCGGGAGGACAAAAACAAAGAGTTGCAATCGCCAGAGCCTTGGCTATGGATCCGGAGATTATTCTTTTTGATGAACCTACATCGGCGCTTGATCCGGAAATGGTAGGGGAGGTTTTGGATGTGATGAAAAAGCTTGCGGCGTCCGGAATGACCATGCTCATAGTCACTCATGAGATGGGCTTTGCCCGAGAAATTTCGGACGAAGTTATCTTTATGACCGGAGGTAAGATTATAGAGTCGGGCTCGGCTGAGCAGATATTCAAACACCCGAAGAATGAGAGAACAAAGGCCTTTGTAGCGAGTTTCATGAGCAGATAATAAGAACTAATGCGAAGGTTCATAAGTTTTGTTATATAAGAAAATCCGAGCCCGGGGTTACGTCGGACTCGGATTAATTGAGTTGTATGATTATAAATTTTTCAAGAATCTGTTGCTTTGGAAGCCGATATGCCATGATGACGGGTGAAGCAAACATCGCAGCCAGAAGTATCCGCCGCTCGAAATAGCTGTATTTTTATTCTATCTCGATATTTATGTCCCAGCCCTTGCTCAGGTTCATGCAGGCGACATAGTTTATATTAAACTCGACAATATCTCCGATTTTGAAATCCGTATCACAATCTTCAATATCAATCATGGTATGGTCGCTGCTCGAGCCCCAAATTTTTATTTTAGGATTCACCGCCTCAATAGTTCCGCCGCCAACACCGATGTCCTGGCTTCCAATCGCTAAAATGGCGCGCTTGCGAATCCCTAAATCTTCATACTTTCGTTCTTCGTTCAGAGCGGCAAAGCCGTGTTTTCCCCTTGGAAGCGTAGGCTTATTTTTTAATTCTATAATCTCGGCTTGAAGCCTGAAACTGTCTTTGCGGTCGGGAATATCCTCCTCCCATGTATAGGCGGCTTTTGTAATAGTTGCAATACCACATCTTAAGTTGTTCACTCTTTCAGGAATATCGCCGGTGTCCACGAGATTCAAAACTGTCGTGCCTCCGACTGAAATGATATCGAGTTTTCTGCCTATCAGTTTTTCGACTTTTTCGGCTACATAAACCAAATCTCTTAGATTTTCCTTTGTCGGAGAAACCGAGCCGTAGCAGTTGTAGTTTGCGCCTACACCGTAAAGCTCAAGACCTTTGAATTCTCTTTCTGCTTTCAAACATGCCTCAATCATTTCTTCTTCGGACTCATAGCCCTCTCGGCGGTCCCCTATATCTTTCATTATGATGACCTTGTGTATTTTGTTTTGTCTGAGCGCTTCCTCGTTTAGGGCTGCCATAGTTTCAATCTCGGAATTTAGTGTTATATCCGCCCATGTAACTATCTCGTCAACCTCTGATTTCATAGGGAGTCTGGTCAAGAGCGTAGTTATATCAGGGCTGTATTCTTTTATTGGCCTTAGTTGCTCCGTCCTTGACAGACCTACATTCATACATCCTGCATCAATTAAAGCTTGTGCCGCTTTTGGAATTCCGCAAAACCCCTTTGCGACTCCGGTGATATCCAGCCCCGCACGCTTTGCTATGTCGACTACCTGGCTAACATTATGCTGTATATATTCCGGTCTTATTATGAGCTTAGGGTATGTCTTTCCCATATATTTCCTCCCATTCTTCATAATTACAGCTAAAACAAAGTGATATTTTTACTATCATAGGTAAATTTTAAGTTTTCCTAATTATAGCACAAATACGATAATTATATGTATGCACTTTCCTAATTAAAATGTTATTAAAAATTAGTTATGTAAAATATCGAGAACAACAAAAAACAGAAGTGTTATGGTATAATTCAATATATAAAATCGGAAGAGACGTGTGTAAAGGGAAGGACAATGGAAATAATAGCAAAGCTGACCGCAGAGTTCGGTGTCAAAAGAAGGCAGATAGAAAGCGCGGTTAAACTTATTGATGAAGGAAATACAGTTCCGTTTATCGCCAGATACCGTAAGGATGTTACGGGTGGGCTGAACGATGAAGTGCTTCGCAGTCTTGACGAGAGACTAAGATATTTAAGAGGTCTCGAAGAGCGCAAGCAAGAAGTTCTTCGCAATATAGAAGAACAAGGTAAACTAACAGTTGAACTTGCCGCAGAGATAGAGAAAGCGGAAATTTTGCAAAGAGTTGAGGATTTATACAAACCTTTTAAGCAGAAAAAGACGACAAGAGCGGGAAAAGCAAAAGCAAAAGGGCTGGAACCTTTGGCGCTTATTATTTATATGCAACAAGCAAAGGAAGGGAATATCGCAAAGATTGCCGAGCCTTTTGTGGATGCCGAAAAAGAGGTGGAATCTGTTGATGAAGCCGTTCAGGGTGCTTGCGATATAATTGCCGAGATGATTGCCGATAATGCCGATTTAATCAGCGAACTGCGAAAGATAACCTATGAACGGGGGATAATAGAAACGGAAGCTGTAAATTCAGAAGAAAAGACTGTCTATGACATGTACTACGGCAAGCATGAAGCCGTATCAAAGATTCCGAACCACAGAGTTTTAGCAATCAATCGTGGGGAGAAAGAAGGAAAGCTGAAAGTTAAAATCAGTGTGGATGGAGAAAGTATAAGCCGCTTTATCCAAAAGGACATAATCAGAAGGGATTCAATATTTAAGTCTTTGCTTTTAGACACGATAGATGACGCATACAAAAGACTAATTGCGCCGTCCTTAGAGCGAGAGATGAGAAATCTTTTGAGCGAACGTGCAGAAACCGAAGCAATCAAAGTTTTTGCCGGAAATACCGAGAAGCTTCTCATGGTTCCGCCTGTAAAAGGCAAGCGAATAATCAGCATAGACCCGGGATTTAGGACGGGCTGCAAGGTTGCGGTTCTTGATGCAACAGGGAAGCTGCTTGCTTACACCACGATTTATCCTACCGAACCGAAGCGGGATATAGACGGAACGGAAAAGGTTCTCACATCTATCATAGAAAAATATAAGATAGATGTGATAGTTATAGGAAACGGTACCGCATCAAGAGAAACAGAGGAAGTAGTTGCATCATTCCTAAAGAAAAACGCTTATAAAATTCAATACACCATTGTAAATGAGGGCGGTGCATCGGTTTATTCCGCATCAAAACTTGCCGGTGAGGAATACCCCGATTTGGATGTTACTACAAGAGGCGCCATGTCTTTGGGAAGAAGATTACAGGACCCGCTGGCGGAACTTGTTAAAATAGATCCTAAGCACATCGGCGTAGGACAATACCAACATGATATGAACCAGAAAAATCTGAGTGAAGCACTTAGTGCAGTGGTTGAGGATTGCGTGAACAGGGTGGGCGTAGATTTGAATACGGCATCACCGTCGCTGCTTTCATATGTTGCGGGTATTAATAACGGAATTGCCAAAAACATCGTTGCTTATAGAGAAGCAAACGGCAGATTCACAAGTCGCAGAGAACTTCTCAAGGTAGCTAAACTGGGCCCTAAGGCATTTGAACAGTGTGCGGGATTCTTGCGTATAAGTGAGGGGGAAGAACCTCTTGATGCTACATCGGTACATCCTGAATCATACAAGGTTACCAGGGATATGCTGCAAAAATTAGGTCTTGATGAACAAAATATAAAAGACGGAATACAGATAATCGAAGAAAAAATTCAACTGACATACCCGGCTCGCAAGATGAACGAAAGCGTGCGTAAAATGGCAGAAGACTTAGGAATAGGAGAATTGACTCTAAAGGATATTATATCCGAACTGCATAAACCGGGGCGCGACCCTCGTGAAGATGCACCTCCTGTCGTTTTCAGAAATGATGTGCGCAGTTTTGAGGATCTTAAAGAGGGTATGGAAATGAGCGGAACTGTGCGCAATGTAGTGGACTTTGGCGCATTTGTGGATATAGGTGTAAAAAATGATGGATTGGTACATATATCGCAATTAAGCGATAGGTATATAAAGCACCCTATGGATGTTGTGGCGGTAGGAGATACCGTTAAGGTCCGTATCATTGGAATTGACAAAGAAAGAGGCAAGGTTTCTCTGACCATGAAGCTATAGCGTTTTGCTTTGAGCGTGTAGACTTTGAAGAGGACAGAGATGAATGTTCCGAATGCCGGTCAGTTTGTATTATTCGATGTCTACAGCCGGGAGTTAAAGGAGGGAGCATGCTTAATATATATCGCAGCCGTGAATCTATAGATAAGGAAAGCTTTATATACGGTAAAATCAAAGCCGAAGCGGGGGAAAGTCTGGTGATAGTTCCCGACCAATATACGCTTACGGCAGAGCTTCAAGCTATGAAACGCATGGAGACGGATGTTCTTCTTGATGTTGAAATAACAGCCATATCAAAGTTCGGCAACAATATACTCGAAGAGACGGGGAGAAGTAAATACACATTTATAGACAAATATGGAAGATATATGCTTCTATATAAAATCTTGACGGAAAAAAGCGACAATCTTGAAGTGTTCGACGGCGTTGTGCAAAAACAGGGGTTTCTTAACGCCATAAGTGATTTTATTTCCAAAGCAAAACAATCGGACTTAAATTTGGGCGACTTGATAGAGTTTATCGAAAGCGGGGACGGCTCTGCGAATGATGAACTGACAAAGCGGAAACTGTCAGACCTTAAAATCATTTTTGATGAATACGAAAGCCGAATTTCGAACAGATATACAGATGCGGAAGACCTCATTGAACTTTACATAAACGGTATTTTTGAATCGCGTAAAATCAAGAATAAAACCGTATGGATATACGGCTTTGACAGCTTTACACCAAGGAATTTGCAATTAATTGAGGCCGTTATAAAACAAGCGAAAGATGTAAATATATATTTAACATTTGCGCAGCGGTGTAAGGATGAGGAACTTTTTGATATAACCGGAGCGTTAAGCCGTAAACTCTGTGATTTTGCGAAAGAGTCTAAAATAGATTATAGAGTTGAGGACTTGGATGAAAGCAGCACAGGGGTTGAGGTTTGTAAGCGTGAAGCGGGCATTAAAGCTATAGAAAAGGCTCTTTACTCTCCTTTTAGGGATGTTTATGACGATTCAAGCGGCATCAGGCTTGTAAAAGCGAACAATATATATAGCGAAGCGGAATCGGCGGCAGCTTTTGTACTGGATTTGCTGCAAAAGGAGAAGCTTAGGTATAGAGATATTGTAATAATTTGCAATGAAGCAAAGCGTGCAGAGGTTCTGAAAAGAGTATTTCAAGAGTACGGTATCAAGATATTTGCCGACCGGAAGAGGGCGATAGCATCATCCCCCATCTCAATATTTGTAGTCTCGTTAATAGAGGCTGTCAGTGGCGGCATGAAAACCGGAGATGTGTTTAAGGTGATAAAAACAGGCTTTATGGGACTTGACGAAGAAGATGTGGATTTTATAGAAAACTACGCCATAAAGTATAGAATTCGCGGGAAACAATGGTTTACGGCTTTTGAAAAAGGCACTTTTGAATACGGAGAAGACGGACTCGAACGACTGAACGGGATAAGAGAAAAAATTTCGGTATTTTTTGAGGATTTTAGAGAACTTTACACAAAGAATAGAACCAAATCAAATGCGGAGTTTATTAGCGATTATGTAAATTTCTTATTAGCAAAGGCTAAAATTGACGAACAAATCGATACTTTGGCGGGCAGGTTGAACGACTGCGGTATGCCTGATAAGGTAGATGAAACTTTGCAGATATGGGAATTGATTATGAATGCCTTTTCTCAAATAGTCGAACTTATGGGAGATGAGCCGTTCAAAGGAAGAGAGTTTGTCGATATACTCACAGCCGGACTTTTGCAGATGGAAGTAGGGGTAATCCCGCCGGTTTCCGATGAAATTATGCTGGGAACCATGCAGCGAAGCAGGTGTGGAGATGTAAAGGCTATGCTCATTTTTGGAGCAAATGAGGGCATTATTCCTATACTTGCGGAAGAAGATGAACTTTTCAGCGCCGAGGAACTGTCGATACTTACAGATGCAGCTTCGCTTCACAGAAGCAGTGACGAAATTCGCCGTATGGAAGAAAGTTTAGCTATTTACAGGAATCTATCAAAGCCTGAGAAATATCTTTGGATTGGATATTCAATGGCTGACGGTGAAGGTTCTGAAATCAGGAAGTCTGAAATCGTAGAACGCCTATTAACGATGTTCCCGTCCTTATGCGAGGAAGAAGATGTTATAAGCAAGGGTGAGCTCATCTCTATGATAGGAGGAAAAACAAATACCGTTCGCCATTTTACCGAGGCAATAAAGAAGCTATATCTGGGTGAGAAGATTGACGGAGGTTGGCAAATCGTTTCAGATTGGCTGAAGACAAATGAAAATGACATATTCAGCAGCATGAGTACGGGCTTGTCTTTTGAAAACATACAAAAGCCGTTGCCGGAAAAACTTATAAATCCGCTTTATGGCAAAAGTACCGAGCCTGACGGCGTCTTTTCCATAAGCCCGTCACGCATAGAAACGTTCAGCAGATGCCCGTTTTCACACTTTGTGAGTTATGGCTTAAGACCGGAAGAACGCCGGGAATTTGCCGTTTCTGCGCGAGAGATAGGGGATTTGTATCACGAAACTATAATGTATGTTACCAAGTATCTCAGCGAAAACGATAGATGGGCAGATATTGATGATACAGAACTGAAAAAATTGGTAATCGATTATATAGACGAAGTGGCTTCCAATTACCGAGATGGCATTTTTTCTTATACAAATCGCGAAAAGTACTGGCACAGCAGGGCAAAAGAATCGTGCTTTCAGGTTTGCAAGCGTCTTGTGGAACACGCTAGAGCCGGGAAGATAGAGGAAAGCTATTATGAAGAAAGTTTCGGCAGAGGTAAAGTTTTCCCCGCTATAGAAATATCAACTTCAAACGGCAGGGTCTACCTTGAGGGCAAGATAGATCGTGTAGATGTGCTGGAAGGAAATCGAGTAAAGATTATCGACTATAAGACGGGCAGAGAAAAATTTGATAAAGTCGAAGCGGAAGCGGGCTACAGGCTACAGCTGATGCTTTATCTTGAGGCTGCTCAGGGAGATAGAAGAGAGCCGGCAGGCGTATTTTATTTTTTGATTTCAGACCCCAAAATAGCTGCCGAATCATATCAATCCGAAGAACTTGCAGAGGCAGTGTCTGATGAATTAAAAAAATCGTTTATGCTCGAGGGCATAATGGTGGATACACCTGAGGTAATCGAAGGTATTGCAGGTGATTTTGAATTGAAATCGGATGTTGTCGGCATTTCAAGGAAGAAAGACGGAACAATCTCAAGTCGTTCGGGGGTATTGTTAAATGAGGCGGAATTTAAGGAACTTCAACTAAAGGTAAGGCAAGTTACTGAGAAGCTTTGCGATGAACTTTTGGATGGGAGAATAGATATAAGACCGAAAAAAACCGGGGATACGGTTCCATGCACCTATTGTGAATATAACGGAATATGCAGATTTGATTTAGCATTTGACGGATGTGCATATGATGTAGTAAAATAATTGTGTAAAGGCGATTGCATTGCTGCGGTCGCCTGTATATAGGTTATTCAGTCGGCGTTATTATTTACTTTCCGCGCAGGATAACAGAAATATAGTATATGCTTCCGTGGCTCAGTTGGCAGAGCAGCGCATTCGTAACGCGCAGGTCAGCGGTTCGATCCCGCTCGGGAGCTCCATAAGAAAAAGCCCGAGTTTTGCTCGGGCTCTTTGCTTGTATATAGCGGCGCTTTATGCACTTAAATAGTTAAATTGTTTACATGTGTTTGAAAAAGGGTCAAATGTGTTATAATTCCTATTCTAGGGGAAATATATTATAGTGGGAGGAGTAAAGGTAATGCAAAACGAGAAAAAAGAATGTTCAATGAAGTTGCTCCAAAAATTGTTGTCTGAAAGGAGCCTTGAGAAGGCTGAATTTGCATACCTTATTGAGAATCGCACTATTATTGAGGAAGAACTTTTTCGCAAGTCCAAAGCAATAAATTTGCAGAGTTTTCAAAGAAAGATATTTGTGCGCGGACTCATAGAGATTTCGAGTTATTGCCGCAATGATTGCTACTATTGCGGAATAAGGAGGTCGAACCGCAAGGCGAAAAGATACAGGCTGAGCAATGAAGAAATACTCTCGAGGGTAAAGCTGGGGACGGAAATAGGCTTTATGAGTTTCGTTCTTCAAGGCGGAGAGGATGCGGGCTTCACGGAAGAAGCTTTAATAGAGGCGATTAAGGGCATAAAAAAAATAAATCCTAAAGCGGCACTTACGCTTTCGGTGGGTGAAAAATCATTTGATACGCTAAAGGCATATAAGGAAGCCGGGGCGGACAGATTTTTACTCAGGCACGAAACGAGAAATCGCGAACATTATTATAAACTTCATCCAAAAGAGATGAGTCAGGATTTCAGACTGCAAACATTAAAAAATCTTAAGGCGCTGGGATATCAGACCGGTTCAGGAATAATGGTAGGAAGTCCCGGGCAGACAGCAGAACATATAGCGGAAGATTTGCTGTTCTTGCGAGAACTTAATCCCGAAATGATTGGAATAGGCCCTTTTGTACCGGCAAAGGGAACTCCTTTTGAAAATGAGGCAAACGGCTCGGCAGAGCTTACGGTCTTCATCTTGGGTATTCTCAGAATTATGTTTCCGCATGCTAATCTTCCGGCGACAACCTCTTTGGCGACATTGTCAAAACCGGCGAGGGATAAAGCTATTGATGTGGCGGCAAACGTATACATGCCGAATTTGACACCGAACTACAGGCGTAGAGAATATAATCTCTACGATGATAAAGCTTGCTTTGAAATGGAAGCGGCGGAAAACTTGGATGATTTGAAAAAAATCATGAAAAACATCGGTTACCGCGTGGTAATGGATAGGGGAGACTATAGGAATGAATGAAATAAAGAAAGAGCAAATGACCGAAAAAATTAAATACGACGTGAAGAGCAGACGTGCGGAGGAATTTATCAATCATGAGGAAATTCTCAAGTCTTTGGAATATGGCGAAGCAAACAGGAACAACTTGCAGATGCAAAGAGAATTACTGGACAAGGCGAGAAATCTAAAAGGGCTTAGTCATAGAGAGGCATCTGTTCTTTTACATAGCACAAGCGAAGAAATTTTGTCGGAGATGAAGGCTATCGCAAAGGAGATAAAGACCAAGTTTTACGGTAACAGAATAGTGCTTTTTGCCCCGCTGTACCTATCAAATTACTGTGTCAACGGATGCGTTTATTGTCCGTTTCATCATCAAAATAAGAACATTCCCAGACTTAAGTTGACACAGGATGAAATTCGTGCAGAGGTCGTTGCGCTCCAGGAAATGGGACATAAGAGGATAGCGCTCGAACTTGGGGAAGACCCGGTAAATAATCCGCTTGAGTATGTGCTCGAAAGCATTAAAACCATTTACGATACAAAATATAAGAACGGATCTATAAGAAGGGTTAATGTAAATATAGCGGCAACAGATGTCGAAAGCTATCGCAAACTAAAAGATGTCGGAATCGGTACGTATATTTTATTTCAGGAAACATATAACAAAGAAAACTATGAGCGCCAGCACCCTACAGGGCCAAAGTCTAACTACGCTTATCATACGGAAGCTATGGACAGGGCCATGGAAGGCGGTATTGACGATGTAGGGCTTGGAGTGCTTTACGGACTCGAAAGTTACAAATATGAACTCGTAGGGCTTTTGATGCATGCCGAGCATCTTGAAGAAACCTTCGGTGTAGGACCGCATACTATATCTATGCCGAGAATTTGCCCTGCCGACGATATTGATACAAAGGATTTCAAAAACGCTCTTGACGACGAGATTTTCGAAAAGCTGATTGCGCTTATCAGAATTTCCGTGCCTTATACAGGCATGATAATTTCTACAAGAGAAGGCGTCGAGATGAGAAGAAAAGCTCTCGAACTCGGTATTAGCCAGATTTCGGGAGGCTCAAAGACGGCTGTGGGAGGATATATCAAAGATATAGAAGAAGAATCTGCACAGTTTGATGTTTCCGATTCAAGATCGCTAAGAGATGTAATCGATTGGCTCTTGGATTTAGGTTATGTACCAAGCTTTTGCACTGCCTGTTACAGAGAAGGCAGAACCGGCGATAGATTTATGAGTCTTCTAAAGAGCGGGCAAATTGTAAACTGCTGTCATCCGAACGCTTTGATAACGCTCAAAGAGTACATGGAAGACTACGGTGACGATGAAATAAAGGCAAAAGCAAAGGCGGTCATAGAGGAATCTATGAAAAGCATAACTAATGAGAAAGTCGTAGAAAAAACCGAGGAATTTCTTGAAAAAATCGAGAACGGAGATAGAGATTTCAGGTTCTAAAGTTAAAATCAAGGAGAGGGAAGATAAGTATATGTGTGATTCAAGGGAACAAAAACTGCAAGAACCCAAAGCGAATCGTGTACATATCGGCATATTCGGTGATACCAATTCCGGCAAGTCAACTTTGATAAATCTGCTCACAGGACAAAGCACTTCTTTGGTTTCGCCGGTATGCGGAACGACGACGGATCCTGTCTATAAGGCTATGGAAATTCAGGGAGTGGGAGCGTCCGTGCTGATTGATACGGCAGGCTTTGATGATGAAAGTGAGTTGGGAGCAAAACGAATCGAGAGAACACTCAAAGTCCTCGACGAGTGTGATATATATATTTATGTCGAGCGAGGCTCAAAGAACGCGGAGCTGTTGTCTATTTTGGAATCGCGCAGAAAGCCTCTGATTAAAGTGGATAACAGGCGTGAATTAAGCAAAAAAAGCAGAGACTATCAGACTCCGAGTGCCGAAAATCACCATGTGGATTGTCTATCCGGCTATATCCCGTTTGAAAAAGATATAATTTTAGAAGAGATAAAAAAGAAAGCAAAAGACATAGGCGGCGACAGACCGCTTCTTGAAGGGCTGCTTACGGGAGGCGAGTCGGTTTTGCTCGTTATGCCTCAGGATATTCAGGCGCCTAAGGGCAGGCTTATTCTCCCGCAGGTACAAACCTTGAGGGCTCTTCTTGACATAGGTTGCAGCATAAGTTCCTGCAAGACGGACGATTTACAGAGAACATTGGAACTTCTGAAGTCGCCGCCCGAACTGATAATTACGGACTCACAAGTTTTTGGAGAGGTGTATGCGATAAAGCCGGAAGAATCCGGAATCACATCTTTTTCGATTTTGATGGCAAGATCTAAAGGCGACATCGAAGAACTTGTCAAAGGTGCGGAGGTAATAGATTCGCTGAATGAGAACTCAAGAGTGTTAATTTCAGAGGCATGCACTCATGCACCGCTCGAAGAAGATATAGGCAGGGTGAAGATACCCAATTTGCTGCGTAAAAAATACGGCAATATGACAATAGAATTTTCGCGAGGGTTGGATTTCCCTGAGAATCCGGATTATGATTTGATAATAATGTGCGGAAGCTGTATGTTCAACAGAGCAAAGGTCGTAAGCCGAATTGAAAAGGCTAAGGCTGAGGGAATCCCTGTGACAAACTACGGAATTGCAATCTCAAAGCTTAAGGGCATACTTGATAAGGTTGACTTTTAGACTTTTTAAGCGAAAGCTAAGTCCGACTGATATTTGAATCTCAAAAACATTTGTGATAATATAACTAGGTATGAATTTAATTAACATTTGATAGGAGGAATCAAAGTGAATATTTTTGATAAGTTAATTGAAAAGCTAAAAGAACAGCCACGTACAATCGTGCTTCCTGACGGACCTGACCCAAGAGTTATGGACGCTGCGGCTAAGCTTAGCCGGGAGAAAATTCTAAATGTAATTCTTGTGGGAACGCAGGCGGAGTTTGACGAAGCATCAAAAGCGCATGGATATGACCTTTCGGGATGTGAGATTATCGATCCTAAGAGCTATACGGATATGGATGCAATGGTAGCAAAGATGGTTGAACTTCGTAAGGGTAAACTCACAGATGATGAAGCACGTGAGATGCTTAGCCACGGCAACTACTTCGGAACGATGCTTGTTAAGATGGGCAAGGCTGACTGCCTGCTCGGAGGGGCAACATACTCGACTGCGGATACTGTCAGACCTGCATTACAGCTGGTTAAGACAAAACCGGGTGCACATCTTGTAAGCTCATGCTTTATCATGGTTCGCGGAGACGAGCGCCTCGCTATGGGTGACTGTGCAATCAATATAGATTATCAGGACACAGTTGACAAGGAAGGAAATGTAACATATACGGCAGCAGAAAAACTTGCTGAGGTTGCTGTTGAGACAGCTAAGACAGCTAAGATCTTCGACATCGACCCTAAGGTTGCAATCCTAAGCTTCTCAACAAAGGGTTCAGGTAAGGGCGGCACTGTGAAGCTTTCACACGACGCTACAATCAAGGCTCAGGAAATGGCTCCGGAGCTAGCTATCGACGGTGAGCTACAGTTTGATGCAGCAGTATCACCAGTTGTTGCAGAGACAAAGTGCAAGGGATCAAAGGTTGCAGGTCAGGCTAACACATTCATATTCCCTTCAATCGAAGCAGGAAACATCGGCTATAAGATTGCTCAGAGACTTGGCGGATTCGAGGCATACGGACCGATTCTTCAGGGTCTAAATGCTCCTATCAACGACCTATCACGCGGTTGCAATGCAGAGGAAATCTACACAATGTCAATTATTACAGCAGCACTAGCATAAGCTGAAATATTATAAAACCAAGTGGGAGCTATTGCAAAAGTCATAAAATAAAAAGGCGGGGAAAGCTAAAAAAATCCTCGTTTTTTTGATACAATGTATTTATTAAAAATAAAACATATACATTATCATTAATTAATTTTACACTAGTTAATGATACAATTCAATTAAACTGTAGTACACAAACATTTAGAATTATAAAATACAAAGCCGTTTAAAAGAAAAGTGTTCAAAAGTACAGTTTTACTTAGTTTATTCATTTAAAATGAAATCGAGTAAATATATCTAAACAAGGTGTTTGAATCAAGAGATATAATGGACTAAACTTAAACAATCAACTAAAAGGTGATGAGCAGAATAGAATCAACTATTCTGCTCATCACCTTTTTTGTAAGGGAACTCTGTTTCAAAGTGGGGAAGGGTTTTGGAGTGTTATACTCGTACTAGTCTTATTTTTTGAAAAAACTAAAATTGAGTTGCTTTTTAGCAATCGATGTCTTATAATAAAAATAAAAATTCGAATTATTCCAAATAAAACGAAAGGAGTGATAAAAATGGAGATCTAAAAGTAATATGTATAGTAATTTTGCCGCTTGATTCTTTTGCAATTGAAATTGATAGTAGCGAATTAACATCAGAGAACATTTCAAACTGTATAGATGATGTGTGTAAGGAAAAATTCCTAAGTCCTTTGGAGGGAGAAGAAAGTGAAATTGTTCCTTTCTATAATACAGTTTGTGGCTCATTGCCTTACCACAGAATGGTAGCTAGAGGACTTGGATATGTTATGAAAAAAAATAAAACTATGTGGATTGATAATGGTAATGCATGGCAATGTCCAACGTGTGGTTTGGTTATGGTTACACAAGGCGACTTATATGCATGGGGAATGGATACCATAGGACGTTATGCAACTCTTCATAATCAGGCACCTACAAATATTAACGGATGTTTTATTTACGGTGCGGATTTTTATGGATACACATCAAAAAACCGATTGGATGGATATAAATTTTTTCTGAATTAGAGGTTGAGTATGAAGAAGATAATGTGTTTAATTGCAGCGCTTTCATTATTATTATGTGTAAGCTGCGGTAGCAAAAAATCTGTGGATGTATCAGATGCTAAGAAACTGGTGACTGAGTTCTGTCGGATTTTCTTCGAAACGGACTGCGAAAATCGCTATACCGACTTTGTTAAGGATAAGAATCAGGCGAATTATTACAAGGCTTTTGAGAAAATGGCAACTAAGGAATGTCTTGACGATATGATGACAAGCAGAAATCCTCTCAAGTATGACAAGAAGGGCGCAGAGGATGGTGTAGCATATCAGCCTGTTGACATAGAGCTTACTAAGTCAACTGATGGGGATGAAGTAGAAGGAAGCTATGAATTCAAGCTGATTTTGAAGGAAAAGACAAGTGGGGAAAGAATAAGCGCTGCAGGCCAGATAACTATAGAAACTCGGGATGGCAGGTTACTTGTCAGCAATATTCACATTACCAACATGCCGAAATAGGTATATATGCCAAAAACATGTGTAAAACCGATATGACGCTTTATATATTTACTGTCATATCGGTTTTTACTGATAAGGGCGTATAAGCCCGTGCTGAGCACACAAGGTGTGCGAAGTATAATCCACCCGCTATGCGGGTGCGCAACGAATGTAATACAAAAAAAATCACCTTCGCGTTATAATGTGGTTGTTGAAGCTACATTGTAACGAAAAGAAGGTGACTTTTATGGCGAATAAAACCAATAGTTGGGTTATAGGACAAAAAGCGTTGGTGGCTAATCCCAATACGAAGGAAAATTTGTCGATGTATGAAGCTCACTCCACACGACAGTATCACCCCAACTTGAAATAGATGCAGCGTATTGTTCTTTCTGATGAATCTTGTCA
>JAXFOY010000027.1:0-54370 GCA_034180045.1 Eubacterium sp. | reverse complement strand
TTCTCAAACTTATCTATATTAAGAGCGCTTTTGAATGCATCTGCCGTCTTTAGTGATGTTGCATAGCGATCCTCGCCGTATACTCTTTTCACAGCTTGATTATTGTTCTGTGCTTCTTCAAGCTTCTTCTTAAGTTCTTTTGCCAATTCTTCCGCGGCTTTTTTTGCTGCCTCCGCAGCTTCCTTTGCTTTCTCAAGTTCTTCTACTTTCTTGTCTACCGCTTCTTTATCAAAGTTCTTATCAACTGTTACGCTTATCGGCTTATCTGATATTTTTTCACCGGCAATTTCGTATATTCCTTCTGAATTTGCTTCGAGCTTTTTGTCGTCAACGCTTACTTCGTATTTGAAGTATTCCGCTTTGTTTATCTTAAAGCTTAGCTTCTCTCCCGGATTTGCGTATTTTGGATTTTCTCCCTCTACATCCGCTGCTCCGTTTCCTGTGAATTTCACCTCTGTCTTTACCGGAGTTTTTCCTGATACGGGGATACTGATGTCAGGCAGTCTTCCGAGTGTTCCTGATACCGTATCCGCATTGAGATTAGGGTTCAATCCCGTCTCGTATGTAAGTTTTCGGTGTTCTCCCACGGCACTGCCGAAACCGTTACTTTCGAGCGCTCCGCCTATCAGCTTTAGCTCGCTGTCTTCAAAGTTTTCCGGAATTGTGAGATTCAAACACTGCCTTTCAGGATTTCCGCTGAAATCATATACTCCAAATGAACCTCCCGGATTTGATGTATACGATTTACCCGCCTTATCCTTATAGGCTATATTGGTTTTGCGATTATATACTCCGGCAAGCTTTTCTGCCGGATTCAACAATCCGCTAAATTGAATCCTTATTTCAGTTCCCGCCTTTATCTTTGATATGTCTTCTATCTTCTTGCCTTTAGCGTCCTGAATCTCATATTTGAGCGGTCTTGTGTTGACCACCTGATACGTAACCTTACCGTCTTTTTCGACTTTTATAATATGTCTGCCATTTTTTAGATTTTTTACCGTGACTTCGCCGTTTTCTGCGATTTCAACTCCGTCTTTCGAAAATCCGTTGAATCGTAAAACATCTGTTACAACAGCGCGATTTACACTTACCTGGCTTCCGCTTTCAGGTGTAAATGAATAGCTTGCACCTTCTTCGCCGTCTATATAATAAAGAGTATCGTGCTCTGCATCTATTGCCGATACATTTTTACCGCGATTCAAAGTCATGCCGGTTTCAATTGAAGAATCCTTATCTCCTACCGTAACTACAAAAACGCCCGTAAGTTCAGGCCAAATAGCCGAAAACTCCTTGCCTCCCATAGCGTCTGTATGACTCATAGCATCGTATTTAACAAGAACTATGGCAGTGCCGCTGTGATTTGCCTTAATATCAGCTACCGCGCTGTTGTTCTTATCGGCTGTGACGGTTACTACATCCGAACTGTTTCCTTTTTCGTCTATAACCTCGTATTTGAAATCAGGTATAGCGATTTTGCCGTTCATATAGCTCTCTATAGGCTGCCAGTTTCTCACACAGTTAAGTGAATATCTTCCGCCTTCTTTCATTTCGAGGAAGCCTTTGTTGTTTATGTTCATATAGACATTTGCCATATCATAAACATTTTTATTAAATCTGATTGCAGAGTTCTTTTTGAAGCTTTCGTCACCTATGTGCAAGTCTTCCTTTGTTACATTTATGGATTTCGTTTTATCAAAACTGCCCGGAAACGCCCAGTAGGTCACTCCGTCAGGATTTTGTACTCGATAAAAGCATTTGCTCTGCTCTTTAGGCATATCGAATTTTGCGGTTACACCTTCTTCTGATTCTGTAACCTGAGGTTCTACAAAGGTATACTTATAGTAGTTCCTGCTGTTACCGAATCCTGCTGATATTGTAGAACCCTTAGGTGCGTTAATAGTTAAAGCGCCTACTTCGGGAATAGTTACTCTTATGTCTATATTACTTGTTGTATCTCTTGAGGTTTTAACCTCTGTTACCGCTGTATGCGTCTTTGCTCTTTCACCTATAGGCGTAAAAGTCGCTTCGATTTTGTCCTCATCTAGATATAAGAAGGAAATTTTGTCTCCATCCAGACTTCCCGTTTTTATATTTCTAAGCGTACCGTCTTTTCCGGTAACTTTAATGGCAAGCTTATAATCTACATTTTCCTTCCAACCGTCATTTTCAACGCAGAAATCCCATATTCTGTGAACTGTTACAGAATTTTGTTTCTTTGTAAAGCTGACTTTAATACCGCCGTTAAGATGTCCGTCAGCCCCATAGCCTTCAAGCCAATAATCACCCTCAGGCAACTCGGTTTCATATTTAGATGCATAATCGTCAGGCTTTGTAGCTACACCTTCAAGCAGATTTTTTTCCCCTTTGACTCCATCTTTATATGTATAGAGCTTTGCCGAATTTATTTGCGCGCTGTGGATTCCCTTTATTTCTACAGGGATTTTTTCCTCCTGAGGCTTTGGCGGCGGATTATCGGAACCCTTTACTGTTACTGTAGCCGCAGCCGGTGTAGAAACCACATAAGATCCGCTTTCACCGTATTGCCCCGGTACTGCCAAATAGTATGTGCCTGTGGCAAGACCGCTTGTATCAAATATATATCCGCCTTCTGCCTGCCTTTTCAGTTTCATTTCCGCAGTGCATGCTGCCGGATTTTCTTCGTTTAGATTTTCCTTTTTGATTACATATAATTCAGGAATATTTGTCTCGTGTCGCTTTGTTGTTGTATCCGTCCCCCAATAACGCGATACTTCAACGCGGAGCTTTTCTCCCGCATCAGCATTTCCTTTGCATGCAACTTGGTGAAAGCCCGAATTTTTATCACCATGAAAATTCATGCTGGAGAAATGACCCATTTGTACTTCATCGCCATCATGCAGTTCTATCTGATCTGCCGTTGACCCCCATCCGGATGATGCCGTAGGAAAAGCATAGTTGAGATAATAGTTGAGATTGTAGTCGAAATTAAATACTTTTTCCAGGAACATTGAACCTGCGCTTCCCGATATTTTAAGCAAATCCGTTCCTAAATATTCCTTAAGAGCACCTTGTCCTGCATTTTCAGGGGAAACCCCCAGATAATATACCTCTGCTACATAGATATATAAGTGCAGCATGGTTATATGATTTCTTGCTTGCTCCGGTGTACTTGATAAATCTTCTCCCGGCTTATATGAGCTGCTTTTGAAGTAGAACTTCTGCAAATCGTAGTTTGCCAAATCAAAATATTTCAGTTTGATTGTTTCATTTACAATCGGCATATTCGATACGCCGTCGTGTTTTGCCGGAATTACGAAACCATCATCATGTGAGAGTGTAAAACTCACTTCTATTTTCTTCTTGCTATAATTTTCATCGCCTTCCCCTGCGAACAAAGTTGCCGGAAGAAGTGACAGAATCATTAAGAAGCTCAAAAATAGAGCCAGAATTCTCTTTGATCCGGAATTTCTGTTTACCATTTATTCTATCCTTTCCGCTGCAATAAAAAAACCGCAGCCTAAATTAATCGCTGCAGCCCGTTTTTCTGCATAATAAAGGAGACTAAGTGCCTTCCTGCACCTTCGTCAATAATACGAGCAGGTCTCCTGACTTATGCCTCATCACAGCATTTACCTTCTCAGATATATAATCCAATGGTTGCTCTTGCCAAATGCTGCTCCTCAATTACAGTGGCGGAATCCGTACCGGACTTGCACCGGCTTCCCTCTTAGCCGTCATAAAAGCTACAATCTCAAAACTTTTCCGACGGAACTCATACTATAATTACATCAAAATAGTATCACATTTTCTCTATTCGGTCAAATTGCGGCCCGGCAAATTGAGTTCAATATTATATTATAAACGCCCTATCTATTCATTTAATTGCATTTTAATTTTTACGATATTATAATTAAATAAAAAATCAAGGGGTAATTCCGTGAAAAAAACACTTAATGATAAATCAAGACCTAAATTCACTATAATAGAGGGCGGTATAAAAATACCTCCCGTCAAAGAGGAACTAAGAGCTTCTCTAAAGAACAGCTGCTTTGAAATAAAAGCAACAAACACAAGGCTTATGGGAGTAGTAGGTCTTAAGTTGACATATAATATGGTAGGACATCGCTTTACTCAGCTTTTCATTCTCGATTATGAGGAATATGGAATTGCTGAATATATCGGGCTTTTCACCGACTCTATTGACGAGATTGAATCAAATGCAAGCGCCATGTTCGGTACCTTGGGAGGAAGTTGGGTCGAACTTTCATCTGAAGAAGCTTGGGCACTCATCGCTCGTGCCGAAAAAGTCTCGGAAAAATACGGTAGTGAATTGCCTGAACAGTATATTCAATTCAAAGATGCAATTTCGGGAGCCGATGAAGATACGAAATTATATAAAACAGCGCTTTCAGCAGTATGCGTTTCCCCGTCAAATGATGAGGAACTTATAAACTACTTTATTATGCGTTCGTGCGGTAAAGATGATGAGGCTGCTGAAATACTATGCAATGATAATTTCTTAGATAAAAGCACTTCACAAAATATCTTCCGCTACCTAAATAAGTTAAAACTCGGCAGTCCGTCCACACTCTTTAAGAATAGTGTAAAAAAGTCGAATCAAAACAAGTTCATATGCGAGTCGCTAATAGAAGAGAATGGTGAATTTTCGATTCTTGTAAGCGAAATATCGGTCATGAATAATTTGATAAGCTCAGCGGTTGTAATTTCAATTATGAGAATTACACCTTGGGAAGCTTCCATGCAGCTTCGTCAATCCGATTACGTTTTGACCGCCGGATGCGACTATACACAAGCGGAATTCGCTAAGCTTATAAATACAGCTTTTAATACAGTAAATGCACATTCACACGAAAGCGGAATGCTATATATGATTTATAAGGATAACAATAATCATGTAAAAAGCGCAGATTATAGACTCGATGCCGATCTTTTGGCGAGCATCTACTTCATAGATGAAAAAGAAATTATCATAAGTTCTCCAAACAGTAAGTCAACCGATGAGGTTTTTCAAAACCTCATTCTTTCAAATCATTTTTTACAGATAGAAAAGCTCAGCGGAATTGAGAGATTTAAGTTTGACGATAAGGTAATGGGGCCTTTTATAGAAAGCGGTTTGGATGATTTTAAGGAATTTATAGAGTTTTACAACGGGACGAATTAAATTTTATAATTTATTTCAGAACATGTTTTATGTTAACCTTTGTTCTTTTTTTATAGGCATGTTTTCAACAATAATAAATCCATAATTTCCAACAAAAGAGGTACTTATCCACAGGATTTATCAAAATCGTATACAATATTATCCTTTGGTGTATGTGGATAACTTTTATAATACAAATGTGTTAATTCCAATATATTAGCTGTTTTTTCGATTTGTCAATAGAAAGTTATCCTTATATTTCAAAAAATAAAAAATAAAAATTTTGTTCTTTAGGAAAAATATGGAAGAACATCAAAATTCGTTAACTACGAAAGTACTTATTTTAATTACAGAAAGCGAATAAAATCAATGCAGACAACAAAATTATACCGTTCAAATGTATATAAAAGAGAAGCAGATGCAAAAATTCTGGAGCATACTGTCAGCAATGACGGAAAAAGTCTCCTCGTCCTTAATCAAAGTATATTTTTCCCGACAGGAGGAGGTCAAAGCTGCGACCTTGGCAAAATCAACACCTTTGATGTAGTAGACGTCTACGAAAAAGACAATATAATCTACCATAAACTTTCAGAATACTCCAATGAGCTTGAGATTGGAGACACCGTTTCTCTTAAGATAGATTGGGAAAGGCGTTTTGATAATATGCAAAGGCATTGCGGGGAGCACATTTTATCCGGAATTTGTTTCAGACTTTTCGGCGGTATAAATCGCGGGTTCCATATGGGCGATGACTATATGACTATAGACATCAGCCTTGAAGCAGATGAAAACATCAAAGAGATAAGCTGGGATATGGCTATGCGTGCCGAACTTGAGACAAATAAGGTAATTTGGGCGAATATGCCTGTTACCGTACATCATTTTGCTAAGAAAGCGGACGCAGATGGAATGAAGCTTCGCAAGCCTTTGTCCATAGAAGAAGATATTTCCATCGTAACCATAGGAGACACCTCAAACCCATCCGATTCTGTCGCTTGTTGCGGCACTCATCCATCTACGGCAGGACAAGTAGGACTTCTCAAAATTTACAAAGTAGAACCGAATAAGGGAATGTATCGAATTTTCTTTGAAGCCGGGCGTCGAGCGCTCTCCCACTACGATAAGCGCTTTGATGTACTTACCAAACTTGAAAATGAGTTTTCGGCGGGATTCAACGACTTAATGCAAAAATACGAGTCGAGAAAAGAAAAGGCGAAGCAAATTAAAGATAGACTTTATCGTCTGAGTAAAGAATTTATTTCCGGGGAGATAAACGATATAGCAAAGACCGGCGATACGGTAAGGCATTACCATATCATCACAGCGGATGACATAATAGAGATAGGCAGAGGTCTAAGCGGTAAGATTCCAAATATCTTATATCTTATAGACGATGTCAGTCATACGGTTTTTCTTTTTTCAGATAATGCAGATTGCGGGAAACTCGTAAAGGACAACGCCAATGTTTTTGGCGGTAAAGGCGGAGGCAATAAAAATTTTGCTCGTGCTATTTTCACCGATTCCGAAAATGCGTGTTTATTTATCGATGCCGCAGAAAAATTGCGCAGGAAGTGAAACTCTATAAATTCCTTAGAAAGTTTTCATATACTATGTGTCGATAGGCTGAAAAAGCTGTCAATTTCAAGATGTTATATCTCAAAAAGACAGCTTTTTAATATTTCAGATTCAATAAATATTAGATAGATTTCACGCTTTGCTTTAGAGTTCTTTTGAACCGTCGCTTTTACTTCGCTTAAACATCCCAAAGAAGCTTTCGTTCTCGCAATCTACAAACAGGAAGCGTCTAATGGCAAATAATATCGCAATTGATACTATACCTATCAGCATTATTTTCATTGAATGGTGTTCAACAACCATCTGTCTCGCAACTGCCAGCATTACCACATCGACAACATCCTCAAGCCTATGTCTTACCAAAAGTTTTACAAACTCTATACCTACAGTAATTATCAGCAGTTCTCCAAGAAGACCTCCGAACTCATCTATGCTCATATGCGCAAGCGTACCCTCTGAAATAGTGCTTATACATATCTTAATCAGCATTGCAGCCGCTATAACCACTATGAAAACAGCTGCCATCGCCTCTATAAATGCCGCTACATTTGTTGCAATCTTATTGAAATTATTCTTTACATCTTTCAACTTCATTTTATTTCTTCCTAAATCAAGTAAGTATCTATTATATCAGTTTTTCCAGCGCTGCAAGCTTTGCACAGATGCAGAATACCTCCATAGCTTCTTCCAGCTCGCTTATAGGCGGTAAAGAAGGTGCTATTCTAATGTTGCTGTCAACGGGATCCTTTCCGTATGGGAAAGTAGCTCCGGCAGATGTCATGACCACCCCCGCATCCTTTGCCAGCTCAAGAGTACGCTTTGCTGTGCCTTCCATAGCATCATAGCTTACAAAATATCCTCCCTTAGGAACAATCCAAGCGCCTATTCCTGTAGGTTTTATTTCTCTCTCCAAATAGCTTATAACCGTATCAAACTTAGGTTTCATTATTTCAGCATGCTTTTTCATAAGTTCAAGCGTATTTGCTTTGTCCTTAAGGAATTTTACATGTCTTATTTGGTTTATTTTATCAAAACTTATCGCTTGTATACTAAACTTTTTCTTAAAGTATTCCAAGTTCTCCTCGCTCATAGCCATTACCGAAATTCCCGCCCCCGGGAATGTGACCTTAGAGGTTGAGGCGAATTCATATACCATATTCTCGTTTCCGTATTCTCTGCAAAGACTGATAATATCAGGCATTTCCACATAATCACCGCTGAATTCATGAATACAGTAAGCATTATCCCACATCAACATAAAATCCTTGGCTGCGGGCTTAAGCGCCGCAAGTCTTTTCAGCGTTTCCTCACTATACACTATACCCTGAGGATTTGAAAACTTGGGTACATTCCACATTCCTTTAACACCGGGATCTTTCACCAATTCTTCTACGATGTCCATATCGGGACCGAACTTGGTCATTGGGACATTTATCATCTCAAAACCGAATTTCTCAGTTATTTTGAAATGCCTGTCATATCCCGGAACAGGACAAATCCATTTGATATTATCCAGTTTATACCACGGTTCAGGGCCTGATAAAACACCACTGTTAAACGCCTCACAAATAACCATGTACATGAGCTGAAGACTGGAATTCCCTCCAACGAAACATTCACTTTCTCTCACTCCCAGAATCTGTGCAAAGTATTTTTTTGCTGCCGGAACACCGGTAAGTTCTCCATAGTTACGAAAATCGACTCCGTCGCTTATACATTCATCCGGATCGACTAAGACCGTCAGCAAATCACTGACAAGGTCAAGCTGTGCCTTGCCGGGCTTTCCTCTTGCCATGTTAAGCTGTAGATTTTTCTCTTTAAGCGCCTTAAATTTAATCTCCAGCTCTTCCTTTTCTTCCATGAGCTTTGCCTTAGTCATTTCACTATATTTCATCATTTCCTCCACGAATAAGCTATTTCATCTACACTTATAATATAGTATTTTGAAACATTCTGCAAATCAAAAAACCGACCGACTATAGCCATAACGCTAAAGCCGGCCGGGTTCTTTCTTATTTTAGTATCATCTGAATACCATTATCATTACTTTCTAAAAATCAGATGTTTCATCCTTTTATATACAAGAAATGTTATTACTGAAATAATTCCAAACTTAAAAAGATTAAAAGGCAGCACAGATAGAAGCATTAAAGAAAACAGGCTGTTTATATGTGAATTCACTGCATGACCCATTCCTATAATCGCATCCATCGGTATTCCGTAAAGTTTGGAATATGCCGGGAATATGAGAAACATATTGCTGAATACACAAATTATGCTCACGCACAAAGTTCCGATAAGCAGTGAAAATGCCGCTCCTGCCTTTGTTCTCTTATATCGATAAATAAGCGCTGCCGGAAGCATGTATGCCGCGGCTGCAATAAGGTTTGCCACTTCTCCGACAAATGCCGTTTCGGTTCCCTTTATTATCAGCTTAAGCGCCAGCTTTACCACACACACGAGTATTCCCTCAATCGGTCCCAGCAGGAAGGTCGCCAGCATAGCGGGTAAATCCGCAAAGTCAAATTTCAGGAACGCAGGTGCAAAAGGAAGCGGAAAATCCACTACCATAAGCGCCATGCTTATGGCACCGAACATTGCGATAAGAATCATATTCTTTGTTGTAAAAACCTTGTGTTTGCCTGCATTAAGTGTCATTGTTTTTTCGTTTCTTTCCATAAAAATACCTCCAAATATAGGGCTGTGTGCTTTCTTCATCTCCATCATTCACATAATTATGTAAAATGCGTACAAAAAAAGCCGAGCCGTCATCCACGATGGAATCAATGATTGCTCGCCTATAAATTCAGCTATATATCAACTCATTCCATCTTTTCCCATCCGGACTAACCAATTATATTTGTACCTAGCCGCAGTTCATGTTCAAATACTACGGCAAATATCACATAAATACATTGGAATACCGTCGGTTCCGGAATTTCGCCGGATCAGCCAAAAAGGTTTGTGGACTATACCACCGGTCAGGAATCTCACCTGCCTCAAAGATAGTTGTAATTTCAATTATCCTCCCGCTGCATATATAAAAGCAACGCCATTATAAAGCAGCTATATTATATTACTACTCCATAAGCTGCCCTGTCAATCATCAAAACAGGAAGTTCGCGAAAGCACCTACGCATTTTTCTGTTTCCGGAATTTGATTTTACTCACTTTTAAGTTGTTTTCAAAGATAAGATGACAGGGATATATTCCGCTTGAAAACGGAGCGTTCACTAAAAACCCACGTCAAAGTTTTTTATTACAAAAAACCCTGCAACTTAGTCTAAGTTGCAGGGTTTAAGTATTGGTGCGTCATCAGGGGTTCGAACCCTGGACACCCTGATTAAGAGTCAGGTGCTCTGCCAGCTGAGCTAATGACACACATCTTTCCGCTTAACGCAAGAAAAATATTACCATACTATAGAATACTTGTCAATGCAAATTATAAATTTTTACTCTATAATTTACTTATGCGGCAGTCGTAAAAACAACCCTTTCATAATTATTTGCACTTATATTTGTTATATGTTATAATTTTTTACAATATTTTTTGTTTATAATTCACATTATATTTGAGAGGTAGATATGAAACTGGTTTGTTTAGATTTAGAAGGTGTACTCGTTCCTGAGATTTGGATTGCTTTTGCCGAAGAAACAGGCATTGATGAGCTGAAAAAAACGACAAGAGATGAGCCTGATTACAACCGGCTTATGCAATACAGGCTTGATATTTTGGCGAAAAATAATCTGGGACTAAAAGAGATTCAAGCAACGATAGAAAAAATAGAGCCTCTGCCCGGCGCAAAGGACTTTCTCGACACGCTTAAAGAAAAAACGCAGCTTGTAATCATCAGCGATACATTTTCTGAATTTGCGCAACCGTTGATGAAGAAGCTCGGCTATCCGACAATCTTCTGCAATGAACTTGAAGTCGATGATGCCGGAAAAATAACAGGAGTCAAGATGAGGCTTGACGACTCCAAGCTCAACACAGTCAAAGCATTTCAGCTTGCAGGCTGCGAGACTATTGCTTGCGGAGACAGCTTCAACGACCTCGGCATGATAAAGCATAGCCAAAACGGATTTCTGTTTAGAAGCACAGACGCTATCAAACAAGCAAACCCTGATGTGCCCGCTTTTGAGTCATATGAGGATCTGCTTTGTGCAATTGAAGAAGCTCTGGATAAAACCGCCTGTGCCGAAAAAAGCGCGCAATGACAGAATTTCAAGTCTAAATTCAAGCTCATACCTTAAGAAAAAATCGCACTTATATCAATCATTTTTTCTTTACATGGGTTTTTGTGTATGATAAAATTACCTTGAGATGGATATACTTGTTTTTATTCTCAATGTGCGCTACTTTTTTTCAGCGCTAAGAACTAATTTTGTTCCGTTGTTTCTGTATTAGACTTTTTCTATCAAAGTAATTCAGGGATCCTATGCATCACAATCTGTTATAGGATGTAATAAGCAAATATGAATAATAATCGTAAGAACCTGGGTATGTTTTTAACATTTAACCTATATTGCTTCATCTGCGCTATGATTTGTTTGATAATTTCGTCAAATCCATATTATAGACTAATGGGCATATTAATTGGATATATTATCGTACTCATAAACTGGGTTCTTTTGGTTATCGCCATCCGTATACTGCTTGGCATTAACCATTTTATTGCCGTACAGTTTTTAATCTTCAGGATGCTTATATATTTTGGGGGTGCATGGATTTGCGCACACATAAGCATTCAATCCGCGTTACTCTACGCCGTTACAATTATAGGACTTAGCTTTGCTATCTTAATTGTATATGGAAAAAAAGGAGGCCTTTGTTTTGTTAAACATCGATGAATTAGGTGCCAGAATAATATTCAGTTTTGGCGACGGCAAACTCTTCATCACCGAAAGCACTTTATTCGGAATCTTAATTGCCGTATTTCTTGCCGTACTTGGCATTTGGCTGGGCAGCAGGCTCGAAAAAGTCCCGCGCGGCAAACAAATTTTTGCAGAATTTATTGTGGATTGGGTTTACAATTTCACGGAAAAGCATATGGGCAGGAATAATTTAACCTTTGCTCCGTATGTCGGTACGCTTTTCGCTTTTGTATTTTGTGCAAGTTCACTAGGTCTTTTCGGAGTAAGACCTATAACTGCCGATCTAAATGTAGCCTTTGCTCTATCGATTATGACAATGGTTATGATTCTTTTCAATTCCACCAAGGCACATGGCATAAAAGGCAAGATTAAACATATGTGTGAACCTTACATATTTATGTTTCCTCTTAAAATTTTAGAAGAGCTGTCCTTGCCTATTTCCCTCGGTTTACGTATTTTCGGAAATATTTTGGGTGGATATATAATCGTTGAGCTTTGGATGCACCTTATGACAAAGCTGAGTGCTTTGATTACAGATGTGCCGTTTTTGCGCGCAGTTACAGTCTTGCCCCTAAACGCAGTGTTCGATATTGCGGAACCGGCAATTCAAACCTTTATATTTACAATTTTAACCGTTATAAATCTTACCGCAGCTGTTAAGGTGACCGCTGTTGTAAGTGAAAAAAATAATAAAGAGCATCTCTAGGAGGAAAATTAATGGGAATTATCGGAATAGGACTTGCAATGGGTCTTGCAGCACTTGGTATAGGGCTTGGACAGGGTATAGGACTTAGCAAGGGATTGGAAGGAATTTCAAGACAGCCTGAAGCTACAAGTAAAATTCAGACAGCTATGATTGTAGGTATGGCGCTTATGGAGACTATCGGCATCCTGACCTTTGTAATTGCAATCATCCTAAGCAACAAAATCTAACTAAGTCCCCGAAGGAGGCATAAATTTTGGATATAAACAAACACCAAGACTTACTCGCTATCAACTGGAATCTTATATTTTCAATAATTACAGTTTTAGTTCTCATACTGATTCTAAAGCGCTTCTTCTTTGAAAAGGTGAGAAAATTCATGGAAGAAAGAAGGCAGCAGGTTGAGGAAAGCTTCAGAAAGGCTGAAGAAACAGAGAAAGAGGCCTTAGACAAGCTCGAAAAATATAACACAAAGCTTGCAGAAGCCGAAAAAGAAAAGAGAATAATCATTGCAGATGCAATGGAAGCAGCCAGGACTCAAGCGGACTCGGTTATAGAAGAGGCACGCAAGGAGGTCATTCAGATGCGTAACGAGTCTAAGGTTCAAATCGAAAGAGAAAAAGCGGCAGCAAAGAGAGAAATCCACAATGAAGTTGGTGAACTTGCTATTCAGGTTGCCGAAAAAATATTAGAACAGAAGCTTGATGCCGATGCACATGCTTCAATCATAGATGAAATAATTATCAAATCAGAGGCAAATAGTGGAACAGAAAACAAAGCATAGAGAATTAGATGCCATCTGCGAACAGCTCGACAGAGCTTCAAACAGCTTGCACGAATTAGGTAAGCTTATAAAGGAAACTCAAGGACAATACCGTGATCTTCACGCCTATGCCTTAGAAAGACGCACCTTGCGAGAGCAAAAAGAAATGTACGCTTTTATCGAGGCTTTGAGCGAAGGACTTCGTCTTTTCGACAAGCATGAAGATGAAAAGCTTAGCGGTATTGTTTATTCGGTTGTTCCTCTTGAGTCTGACGTAATTCATAGGATGGAAGAACAGACATCACATCTTCTTAAAAAAAATTGTGAACTTATAAATCAGGTAGATGAAAAAATCCTCGGCGGCTTTATCATTTCTATTGATGGCAAACTAATTGATGCGTCCATTCGCAAGCGCATGGAAGATATGCGTTTACATTTGACAGACGATACAATTTCCGGTTAATAGGAGAATCAGCATGAAAATAAACACGGAAGAAATTGTCAGCAATCTAAAAGAAAAAATTGACAGTTTTTCGACAGAACTAGAAATCACTGACTTCGGTCAGGTTATCGAAGTCGGAGATGGAGTTGCACATATAGACGGGCTTCAGTCCTGCGTGGCAGGTGAGCTGCTGGAGTTTCCAAATCGCAAGTACGGCATGGCTATGAATCTTGAAGAACTCAGCGTCGGGGCTGTAATCATAGGCGGCGACAGAGGTATCAAAGAAGGTGATATAGTCAGGCCTACAGGAAGAGTAATGGAAGTTTCTGTAGGAGAAGAACTTCTCGGAAGAGTAATAGATCCGCTCGGAAACGCTATAGACGGTAAAGGGCTTATAGATTGTACGCATAGTCGCCCTATCGAAAACGATGCACCGGGTGTGCTGCAAAGACGTTCGGTATATCAACCCTTGCAGACGGGTATCAAAGCAATAGATACGATGATTCCCATCGGCAAAGGACAAAGAGAACTTATCATAGGCGATAGACAAACAGGAAAAACGGCAATAGCAATAGATACCATTATCAACCAAAAAGGCAAGGATGTAATTTGCATATATGTTGCCATAGGACAAAGAAAATCGACTGTTGCTCAGCTTGCAAAGACGCTTGAAGAACATGATGCAATGCCTTATTCCATCATCGTCTCAGCTACGGCAAGCGATGTTGCTCCTCTTCAATACATAGCGCCATACGCCGGTTGTGCAATTGCGGAGTACTTTATGTATCAGGGCAAGGATGTTTTGATAGTTTATGACGATTTGTCCAAACATGCCGTTGCCTACAGAGCGATGTCCCTGCTTCTTCGCAGACCTCCTGGACGCGAAGCATATCCCGGAGACGTATTCTATCTGCACAGCAGATTGCTCGAGCGTTCCGCGAAACTGTCCGATGAACTCGGCGGCGGTTCAATCACCGCCCTTCCGATTATTGAAACCCAGGCAGGAGATGTTTCCGCATATATTCCTACAAATGTAATATCTATCACCGACGGTCAGATATTTCTCGAAAACGAACTTTTTTTCTCAGGTCAAAGACCTGCTGTTAACGCCGGCATATCCGTCTCGCGTGTAGGCGGAAGTGCCCAGATTAAAGCGATGAAAAAGGTTTCCGGAACCATAAAGCTGATGCTTGCTCAGTACCGAGAGCTTCAAAGTTTCTCTCAATTCGGCTCCGACATCGATGCGGATACCAAAAATCGTTTGGAGAGCGGCAAACAGCTGATGGAAATACTCAAACAGGTTCAGTATGCACCTGTTTCGGTGGAGAATCAAATTATGATTGTATACGCGGCTGTAAACGGACATCTCAACGGAGTCAAAACGGATAAAATTGCGGACTTTGAGGCGGCACTTTACGAACTGATGTCAACGCGTTATCCTGAAGTTTCACAGGGTATTTCAGAAACCGGGACACTTTCCGCAAGGAATGAAGATTTGTTGATTCGCGGTATAAACGAATGCAAGGAAGAAGGTAATTACGTTGGCTGAGCAAATGCAAGCAATTAAGCGCCGCATGAAGAGTGTTGGCAGCACTGAAAAAATCACCGGTGCAATGAAGCTGGTCTCGGCCGCAAAGCTCAAGCAGGCAACTTATCGCTTTAATTATGTTTCCAAGCACATTGAGCCGCTTATATCACGATTTAACAAAATTCTAAGCTGTGACGAAAATACTCCGGAGGTTTACTTTGACGCTCCGGTCGCTAAGGATGAAATATGTATTCTAATCACGGCAAGCAAAGGACTTTGCGGCAGTTACAACGCCACATTAAATAAATACGCTTCTGCTTCAAATAATGCCGAAACCACAATTTTCGCACCTATAGGCGGCAAGGGCTATGACTTTTGCTTACGCAGTGATTTCAAAATATTTGAGCAAGAGAGCTTGTCAAAATTTTATTCGGCAGCCGCAGATGAACATACCTATGACGAAATTGAGCAGCTTTCTACTAAGATACTTAATCTATACCGCAAAGAACAGGTTTCCTGCATAAAAATCATATACGCAAAATACAGGAATTCCATCGCCTTTGATACCGAGACCAAGCAGATTTTTCCTCTTGCATCTCCGGCGGTAAACGACTCCGAAATTAATGATTTGGGGCTTTTGGAATACAGTGCCGAAACGGATTTTTTTGACGGACTGGCAGACTCATATCTGGCTATGCGGATTTTCAGATGCATTACAGAAGCAACGCTGTGTGAACATGCCGCAAGGCGTATAGCTATGAAAAATGCAAATGATAATGCCAAAGAAATGCTCGAATCGCTTTCGATTCAATATCACAGAGCACGTCAAAATGCTATTACCAACGAAATCATCGAGATTATTGCAGGCAGTGAATCACAAAAGTTACAAAATAAACTCAAGAAAAATAGGTGAATAACTTGAATATAGGAATTGTACAACAGATTATCGGACCGGTAATCGACATCAAATTTGAAGAAAGCGAAATGCCTGAATTGCTGAATGCAATCAAAATAGAAATGGGCGAACGTGTAATCGTCGCTGAAGTTGCACAGCACATAGGTGCTGATGAGGCTCGCTGTATCGCCCTTTCGTCAACAGACGGCATGAAGCGCGGTATCAAGGCTTATGATACAGGCGCTCCTATTCAGGTGCCTGTGGGAAAAGATGTTTTAGGCAGATTGTTTAACGTATTGGGCGAGCCTATTGATAATCGAATAGCGCTCGATCACGCTCCCAAAATGCCTATTCATGCTCCCGCACCAAAGTATTCCGAACAGGACACTTCATCTTCCATCTACGAAACGGGCATAAAAGTCATAGATTTGCTTGCCCCGTATACAAAAGGCGGAAAAGTAGGACTCTTCGGGGGTGCGGGTGTAGGTAAAACCGTCCTTATCCAAGAACTTATCAACAACATAGCAAAAGAACACGGAGGTATCTCCGTATTTGCGGGAGTTGGCGAAAGAACACGTGAAGGTAACGACTTGTACAACGAGATGCAGGAATCGGGAGTAATCGACAAGACGGCTATGGTCTTTGGGCAGATGAACGAGCCGCCCGGTGCCAGAATGAGAGTTGCTCTGACGGGACTTACTATGGCGGAATATTTCCGTGACAGTGAACATCAAGATGTTCTTTTGTTCATAGACAATATTTTCCGATTTACACAGGCGGGCTCGGAGGTTTCCGCTTTGCTTGGCCGTGTTCCTTCGGCGGTAGGTTATCAACCTACTCTCGCTACCGAAATGGGCGCACTTCAGGAGAGAATTACATCGACTACGCGAGGCTCCATAACATCTGTCCAGGCGGTTTATGTGCCTGCGGATGATTTGACCGACCCGGCCCCTGCTACCACCTTTGCTCATCTTGATGCTACGACCGTATTGTCCAGAGCTATAACGGAGCTGGGAATCTACCCCGCTGTCGACCCGCTTGAGTCCACATCCAGAATTATGGATCCGCTTATCCTCGGCGACGAGCATTATCAAACCGCGCGAGATGTTCAGGCGGTATTGCAGAAATATAGAGATCTTCAGGACATAATAGCAATACTCGGTATGGATGAGCTTTCAGATGAAGATAAACTCGTAGTTGCCAGAGCACGCAGATTGCAAAGATTCTTATCTCAGCCATTTGCTGTAGCGGAGCAATTTACCGGCATGAAAGGCAAATACGTGCCTTTGGCAAGCACTATCAGGGGATTCCGTGAAATTCTCGACGGAAAGCATGACCACATACCTGAGTCGATGTTTTTATTTGCCGGCGGTATTGAAGAAGTTGTAGAAAGGTACGAAAAAGAAAATGCCTAATACTACTTTATTAGAAATAAAAACCGATAAGAAAATAATCTATTCCAATCAAGTTGTATCGCTTACGCTCAAAGATACCAGCGGACAGGAAGGTTTCTTGCCACAGCATTGCGACATCCTAAGACGAATTGAAAACGGCAAAATTACCGTAAATGAACAAAGCGGGGATTCCGTTAAAACAATGCGGTTTTCCATACCGCGCGGCTATATGAGCATAGACAAAGAAGGAATAGTCATATTCTCACCGTTAGCAGAAGAAATCAAAATATGATGAGCGATTCCCTTCCGGAACTACATTCTAAAATCAAACAATTTGAGCAGATTTATCTGCTCTTTTTTTTGTTAAATAAAATTGTTAATTTCCTATCAAAATTATATAAAATGGGGTTCCAAAGATGATAAAAATATAGTATGATATTCTAGATTTAAGATTACTGATTTGTATTGCTGTATTCATTATGCAATGGAGGTTTTTATAATATGCGTGACATATATACAAGAGTAAATAATTTGCGCCGTCAGGTTTTTTCAGCTGTAGCCAAAATGGCATACGAAGATCGTGACATAAGCGAAATCGTAGAAATTCCTTTTGAAATTTTACCGGGAGAAATAGCTTCATATAGAGAAAGTATTTTTCTGGAGAGAGCAATCCTTGGCGAAAGACTTCGCGCCGCTCTCGGACTTGATGTTCAGCCGGCAAGAGAACATATCTCAATCGCTACGGGAATCGACGAAATTGCTAAAGGTGAGAGCTATTACAAAGCTCCGCTGATAAACATTATAAAGTTTGCATGTAACCTTTGCCCTGAAAAGCTTATCAAGGTAAGCGATATGTGCCAGGGCTGCGTTGCTCATCCTTGTACTGAAGTCTGTTCTAAGGATGCTGTTGATATTGTAAACGGCAAGTCTCTGATAGATCAGGATAAATGCATCAAGTGCGGAAGGTGTGTAACCGCATGCCCGTACAATGCAATCATCAAAATGGAAAGACCTTGTGCCGCTGTCTGCGGAATGGATGCAATCGGTACCGATGAATACGGTCGCGCCGATATTGATGAAGATAAGTGTGTAGGCTGCGGAATGTGCTTGACTCATTGCCCTTTCGGAGCAATAGTTGACAAAGGACAGCTTTTCCAGACAATATTGGCAATCAAGAGCGAAACCCCTATTTATGCAGCTGTAGCTCCGGCTGTGGCAGGACAATTCGGCAGTGGCATAACCATGGAAAAACTTAAGGTTGCACTGAAAGAGCTCGGTTTTACCGATGTGCTTGATGTTGCCGTAGGTGCCGACCTTTGTACAATACAGGAAGCGCATGACTATCTCGAAAATGTTCCGTCAGAACTTCCTTTCCTTGCAACCTCATGTTGCCCATCGTGGTCAGGCATGGCACAAAAGCTGTTCCCTGAACTTACAGACTGTATTTCTATGGCACTGACACCTATGACACTGACCGGTATGGTATTAAAAGAACAGCATCCCGGCTGTAAAGTTGCTTTCATAGGTCCATGTGCGGCAAAGAAGATAGAAGCTACCAGAGACGATATAAGACCTTATGTAGACTTTGTTCTCACATTTGAAGAAGTTATAGGTATGTTTGATGCCAAAAATATAGACCCGCGCAAAGCTGTCGTCGATGAAAACGAGCACTCTCCGGGAAGTTCCGCAGGCAGAAATTTTGCCGTAAGCGGCGGAGTTGCAAACGCTGTTGTGCAGGTAATTTCAAGGCTTGAACCGGAAAAAGAAGTAAATATAGTCAATGCCGAAGGACTTGCAAATTGCAGAAAACTGTTACAAGCTGCCAAAAGCGGTAAGTATGACGGATACCTGCTGGAAGGTATGGGATGTCCCGGCGGATGTGTTGGCGGTGCAGGCACCATGGTTTCTCTAACAAAGGGAAATCACGCCGTTGCAAAATCAAACAAAGAAGCACCGTATGAGAATCCGCTTGACAGTGAATACACCGGATACCTTAAGATGATTAAGGAAGGCGAAATTTCAAAACCGGACAAAACAAGTAAGTAGTCTTTACTACCAAAAATCCCCGTGGCAACCACGGGGATTTTTATATTTTGTCTCGATTTTTATATTTCATTTTGAGAGTAATCAAATGCCCAGATAATCTCTTAAGTTATCCAGGTACTTTTCCCCCATTTGGCTGAGGCTTATCCCTTTTTTGTTTATGTAGCCGATTTCCATCACGCTGTTCGGGTTTAACTCGTCCCTATATGGAACCGCTATGTAATCGTCTCCATTCAACTCTTCGCAAATTATGCCCGAGCAGAGCGTATATCCGTTAAGTCCTATCATTAAATTCAGCATGGTGGCGCGGTCGTTCGCTTTAATCGTGCGAGGGTACTCATTTGTTGTCAAAATTTCTTCGGCAAAATAGAACGAACTGTTATCTCCCTGCTCAAACGATAGGCACGGATAATCCGACAACTGATTGAAATTGATGAACTCCTCTTTTGCAAGCGGGTGACCTTTCCAAAGGTAGACAAAGGCATCACAGTCTATCAGCTTATGGAAAACTATGTTTGATGAATTGAAAATTTTCACCAGAGCATTGCGATTAAAATCGCTCAAATATAAAATACCTATCTCACTTCTCAGGTTTGCAACATCTGAAATAACAGAGCTTGTTTGAGTTTCTCTTATTGCAAATTCATACTCTGCTGTATCAAATGACTTTACCATTTCGACGAAGGCTTTGACGGCAAATGAATAATGTTGAGTGGAAACGCCAAACTTCTTTTTTAACTTTGCACCCTCACCGAACTTTTCTTTAAGCGCCTCATAACTGCTGCTTACTTCCTTTGCATACAGTAGAAATTCAACACCGTCAGGTGTCAATCTCACTCCTTTTGCACTTCTGTAAAAAACGGCAAATCCAAGTTCTTTCTCAAGCTCCCTAATCGCTCCTGTAAGCGACGGCTGAGCTACGTACAACTGTTCCGCAGCCTTATTCATGGAGCCGCATTCAGCAATTTTAATTACATAGTTTATTTGAGTTAATGTCATTTGACTCTACCTGCTTTGCTCTCCGCTTTGCTCTCCGCTTTGCTCTCACGCCAAGCTATAAACCTGTCTAATTCTTTCTTAAGTAAGGCAGCCACAGGAACTGCTATCAGCATTCCCAGTATGCCGCCTAAAGATCCGCCAACCAGAAGAGCAACTATCACAAGCATAGGATTGATAGAAATGCTGTCAGATAAAAGTTTAGGATTGATGATATTTCCGTCTATAGTTTGAATGCCGACAACTACAATTAATCCGATTATAAGCTTTGATATATCACCATCCACAAGGCAAGCCAGCAAGGTTCCCCCATAAGCGAATATAGGTCCTATATATGGTATAAGATTTCCTATACCTGTCAAAATTCCGATTAAAATGCTGTATTTTACTCCTACTACAGAAAGTCCTATTATCACTAGAATAGCCATAACACACGCATCAAGAAATTGTCCTTTTATATATCCCGAAAAGCACTCATCTGCATCTTTAGCTATCATGGATAAAAAGCCATATCCTTTCTCTCTGAAAATCACTCGACTTACACGCTTCCAGTAATTTTTCAAGTTGTCCAGGTCTATGAAAATGTAGATTGAAAGAATAAGAGCTATAAGTAATTTTGAGATAAAGCTTCCCACGCTCGAAACAAATGAAAAAGCGCCTGAAGCAAGACCTCTTGAACTCACATTGAGCCAGTCTAAAATCCTGCTCTGATACTTGCTTAAATCTTTGGATTCAATTCCCAGTTTACTCAGCCATTCTGAAACTTCTTTAACAAATTCCTGCCCAGAGTTCAAAAGGGATATTGCAAGCTGCTTAAGGCTTGCCGTATCTGCAAGCTTAATCTCTTTGCCTATTGAGGAGATAATGCCTGAAAGAATAAGGAATACAACCACGGCCACAATAAGATATGTAAGCATGACCGAAATACCTCTAAAAGAAAATTCCCGCCTCTTATTCAATTTATTTTCATCAAAGTTTCCACTCGGGCTTTCGCATCCGCCTGCCATATCGCCAATATCATCGGTTTTGGCAACAACATCAGTTTTTTTGGTATTTCCAAAGGCTTTGTCAAACATACCGTTTATAAAGTTTACAATAGGATTCAATAAATAAACGATTACAAGAGCCATAATAAATGGTGAAATAAGCGAGAGAAAGGTTGATATTCCATCTAAAAATTTAGGCACTATTATGTCTATGTTTTTCATTATAGATAACATCGCAACTATGCAAAATGAAGCGAATACCACATACATTACTATCTGTCTATAGTTTTCGTTCTTCTTCGGTAATTTCATTTACACCTCCTGCTAAATTTCGTTTTAGCAAATATCAGTATGAGAAAATAGCATGCCGAAATGCTCCGGCTCCGCTTTACTTAGCAATCAAAGTAAAATTATCAGCTCTTGAAGTATAATTTTCTTCGAGCATTTTAACATGTGACAAAAAGGCTTTGTCATCAAAGTATTTAGCTTGCGTATGGCAATTTACGACGCATGCCTGGCATTTGATACAGGCTCCTGTTATCGTTTCTATATCACCTGCTACTATCCCCATAGGGCAGACCGCTATACACATGCCACACCTGTCGCATTTATCCATGTTTGTTCCGGGTACCGCTTTTAAGAATTTAGCCGGATTTCCGTCAATTCCCAGCGGTATGTAATACGGCTTAACCTCTGCGCATAAAAGTACATTCTTCACTTTGCAAAGCTCCGCTTCACAGGTAAGCTTACCTATGATTTTAGCCGTAAAATCTTTGATTTCACCGACATCTTTTTCATCAGGTCTATTCGTACCTATTTTGGACGAAAAGTGGTGCTGACAGGCAAAAGAAGCTGCTGCAAATACCCTAAATCCACCATTTGCAAGCTCCTGTGACAACTCCGCAGGTGAGCTGTCAAAATTTCGGTTTCCAAAAGTGGTTATCGCCACAGCAGCAGCGGCATCTGCCGAGAAAGAGTTTTGTACAAAAGGCAGTATTTTGTTGGGAATTCTGCCGGCATATGTAGGTGTCCCAAAAATAATCAAGTCATCATGTTCAAAGCTATATTGAGTTTCTCGCATTTTGGGCAGTGTAAAGTCAACTTCTTGAACCGGTAATCCAAGTTTTTTTTCAATCTCTCCACCGATTATGCGCAACACTTTTTTTGTATTTCCACCCGGACTGAAATATATCAGAAAAACTTTTTTGATGTTCATTTTTCTTCCTCCTTTGCAAATCTCATAAAGATTTGCGGATTCTATATCAAACGGCACAGAAACTATTTAATCTTAAGTTTTCGCAGATATTCTTTTTGTAAAGTCGTGAGGCGGCGGCTTTCAATAGCCTTTTGAACAGCCTTATTGTGTGTCCATTTAGATAATTTTTGCTCCTTGATATATTTGCTTGCGGCATCCCATTGTTTTGCCAAAGCCGTAGCAAAATACCAGGCAATCATCATATTCAAATAGTATTCCTCGCTGCGAAGTTCACTTACTAAGTCAAGGTATTCATCTTTGAAGTCATCATCCAGAAAATATCGCATCAGCATCCCTATGCCGAAGCGCGCTGTATATATGTGTTTCGACTTAATCCATGATTTTATTTCTCCGATAAAACGCGATTTATCCTTTGATAAAATCTTAGGATTCATGGTATCACATACTGCCCAGTTGTCAACAAATGGCAGAAATTGCTCAAGTCTTTCCAAACATTCACGTCTTGATTTCATACCGGATATGTATATTCCCTGCAAGGTATTTTCTTCAAGATATCGGTGCGGCAGTTCATCAAACCACGGCGCCGCTTCATCGTAGTCAAGTTTTTTTGCCAGTTCCCGAATCTTTGGCATTCTCACTCCGATTATATCTTCTCTTGCAATATTCGGGATTAACTTAGCGTTAAAGTCTCCGTATTTTTCATCTTTCAGTGCAAAAAGTTCATCATATATCAAAGCTTTTAGTTCGTCTGTACTTCTCATTTTGATACACCTCTCTATTTTTAGATTTTAACATAAAAGGCGGTATTACAAAACACCCTATTCACATACCTTTAGATGAAATAAAATAATGCCGCACCGAGAATTCAAACCCTGTTGCAGCATTATATTTGCATGTATTATAACTATATATTTATAACTGTCACACTATATCGCTAGATTCCATATCTTTGTCTTTTTATTCTCCTGCTCACAGCTAACATTGTAATCATTGCTATACTTGACAGCAAAAGCATCAGCCAAATGTGAATCTTGATATTATCACCGGTATTTATATCTTTGTTTTCTAAAGCATTAACCATTTTTATTTCGTTTCTAAACTCGATAGCTTCGACCTTAGAATCCGTCTCGTCTTTGATTGCATATATCAGAGCAATTATCTTATTTTCAGAGTTAAAGTCGGTGAATACAGTTGCTTTGTAGTAACTCTTATCGTAACTTACACCTTTTTCGTTTTTGATGCGTTGACTAACCTTATATTCATAAAACCCCGGCTTGTTAAACATGATGCTCCATGCTGATTCTCCACCACCCGCCATGCTGATTACATTGTTAACCGGCATGGGATTGCCTTTATTCAACGCTTCTATTTCAAGTTCATATGCACCGTGAATTCTGCTGTTGCTCGTAGTCTCAATAACTTTTACAGGAATGTTTACTTTTATCTCATAGCCGCTTGCCTCCGCATTTAAGACATTTGCTGCACAGAAAACGGAAGTAAAAAGAAAAATAAGCAAACATCTGACACTATTTATTTTGAAAGTTTTATATTTCATCTTACCTCCTTTCACTTCTTATGCAATATACCGATGAGAACGATCCTTCCGTTTGTATCTGCTTCTGAGCAGGTTGATAATGCGATTAGCTTACTATTTTTTGCTGTCTGTAAATTTCTCTTTTGTACAGCCTTTTGACGGATGTACTCAATTAGGTTAGCTATGCTGTTTTCATCTTGAGAAGACGAATTATATATGACGGAATCGCTCGCATTCAGCTTCAAGCAAGCAAAAATTTCTATTTTATATCTTTGATTTAATGTGGTTAAGCTGCCGTATCTGTGTTCTTTGAAGTATTTCGCATTCAAAAAATTTGCCACATCTCCGAACATAGCCCCATTAGCCATATGGTGCCCGAAAATCAAAGTATACCGATCTGAAAAATCACTTGAATTTTGTGCATCAACAAATATAGAACCGCCAAGCGCAAAGTTCTTTTTAACATCTTTATTTAGGTAATCGATATTATCTTTACTTTTGACAACCGGATAGTCTATATGTGTTTTATCTATTGTCAGCCAAGCACATACATCCGGATTTATTTTATGCAGCTCTGTAAGTCCGAGTCGATTTTCGTCACCGGGTTTATATTTTAGCAGTTCATCCGAAATGAACGAGTTGTTGCTTGCCACATAGTTGTCCCAGATAGCATAGCTGCCCAATAGCAAAATTAAAACCGCTGTCAGAACAGCCAGCCTGTCGAGTATGCTTTCTAAAAGCCTCGACAGCCTAGCCGAAGTTTGTAAATTAATCAAACCTTTTCCCTGATTAGTCCTCATATGACTTTCTCTTACGAGTAAATAGTACCAAAATAGCTGCTGCAACAACTACGAGCAATGCATATGGACCATAGCTTAAAATGATACCTGTCGGAGTGTTAATTTCCTTGGCATTTGTAACCTTAACCGCAGCATCGCTCTTAACGCCCTCTGCGCCGAATGTTTTATCCTGATGCTCACCTTCGTAAGTGGTTTTATATCCCTGGTCAGCATAACTGTTTTCGTTTACGGTATATTTATCGTTGTCGGAAAGACCTGTAACTGTCGCTGTCTGACCATGTTTCAGCTTGAATGTAGCCTGCACTCCCGATTCAATCGTCACTGTTTGACCTCCATCCGTAGTAAGATGGAACTTTTCTCCTGTCTGACCGTCAATTTTAATTGCGAATATAAAATCCGTGGTCTTATTACCGAGGTTACCTGTAACATTTTTGGTGATTTTCAGCTTACCTAGTCCCTTATCTCCTTCTCCTGTATTATTCTTATCATAGTCATTTGTGAAAACACCGTCATCTTTGATTTTAGAATCTGTTGCCGTTACAAATGCGGAATATACGACCTGGTGCTGATCATTTACATATACATCAAAGTATCTTTCTTTTGTATCATATGTCATTCCATGATAATTTCCTGCTGTTTCTTTTACAACATATCTATAGATCCCCGGTGCGGCGCTGTCCATAACATCCTTATTTACGACCAGCTCCAGCTCGCCTATTGTAAGCTCTGACTTAGCTGTTTCAGATTCGTACGTTCCGGGCTTTGACTCGATACTTGCCGTAGTCTGCTGGTTGCTAAATCTTACCCCGTTCGGCAAGCCTGCAAGAATTTCTTTCTGTTCTCCACTCGCATGTATAGCCTGCCCCGGAGCAACGGTAAATGTAAAGCTTGTCGCCGGTGCAAATACATCGTCAGGTTTTGTTACCTTCTTGGTAATCTTGGCAACTGCTGCACCGGATGGCTGCACCGGATTTGCAAACGAAAGCGCCGTTCCTATGGAAAGCACGGTCGATAAAGCCACAACTGTTGCAATTAATTTTCTTCCTAATCTCTTCTTATTCATCACTAATTCCTTTCCGGCAAACGCCTCGGGTTAAAACCCTGACTTTCTTATTACGGCAATAATATCGCCTTTAATTTCTTTTTGATTTATGGCTCAGAAGTATCTGCTGTCCTTTGAGCCTTCACGATAATCTGCTAATATAAAATACTCGTTTTCTCCGAGTTTTACGGGATATTTCAATTTGACATCGTATGGCTTTGTCACGTAGAATATATCATTTTCGCTCACAACCGAATCGTTAATACGAAGCCCCTTATCGCCGCTTATATCAACGCTGTCTCCCGGTCTTGCAACGATTCTTCCAAAATAACTGTTACCGTTTTTTTCGTACATCACCACATCGCCTATATCGTGATGCTGTTGCAGTCTATAGAAGATTGTCACATCTCTTGGACTTATCCTCGGATGCATGGACATATCGCCCGCTATTTTAATACCGAATACAAGACCGAATAAAATCCATATTATGATGACAAAGGCTGTCAATTTAACGGCAAATCTGATTATATCCGCTTTATCTCTAAGCCTGCGTCTTCTAGCCTTTACGGCACTTTTACTCGCCTCCGTATCTTTAGAAGCCGCAAGTTTTTCCAGCTTTCGCCATACATCAGCCTCGTCTACACCGCCCAAAAACCGCTTGCGAAACTTTACCTTCTCAATATATTCCGCACTGTCATTTAGTGGTTTTTCAGTCATCATCAGCCCTCCTTCTCTTTTTATAGATTAAAAGCACTGATACCGCGCAAGTAACGAGCGCAGCATATGGAATAAACTTCAGCTTTATTCCCGTTGGCGGACTTTGATTTTTTTCATTTGTAAAGGTTATTTTTATTTCTTCCGTATCTTCACCTATAACAAAGCTCCAGCTTTGACCTGTGACTGTTCCCTGATTGATACTTCCGTCCTTATTTATATCTGATATTCCTCTAAAAACATATCCTTCACTGTCGTAGTCCCTCTGTGTAACGGTAACCTTTGTTCCGGCAGACACCTCGGAAATCCCTGTAATCTTTTTGTATAGTTCTTCGGGACTTGCCTCAAATGTGCCGCTCTGAACTCTGCCGTTCTTTTCTATCGTATAGTCGAAGTTAAAGCGCTTGTTTCTGTCCGCTGCATTACCTTTTACATCTACTTTCAGCAATATGTCAACGCTTCTTTTCCACTGTGCATAAAGAATATTTTCTTTTTCTTCGTTTATCTTATTTACTTCTATCGGCTCACCGTTCTGTACAAGCTTAGATACTCCGTCCCACTGCTTGTTTTTGCTCCAGCCCATAAACCTGTAGCCTTTTCTCTTCGTATAAGACGAAATGCCGTCTTCCCCGATGTTGAATGTGCTGTTATCCTCGTAAAATCGCTTTAGTACCAGGGACTCATCCGTTTCTACCTCCGGGTCATAGTTCAAATCGTATTTTAGGGTTGCGTCAAGGTGATCCGACCAAATAGCATATAAAACGAGTTCATTGGAGGATAGATATAAGTCCTCTCCCGGATAATATCGTTTCCCTTTGTCATCAGGATCCGTGCTCCAATATAGGAAACCCGTATTTCCTTCCGGCTTGACCCATCCCCAATCAGGGTTTATGTCTACGACTCTGGCAGGGCTTCCCGGTGCATAAATCTTTGGCCCTTTCATCATGGCGCCGCTTGCACCTTTTCCCGGCATATAATTGATTCTGTAGCCTTTATCTGAAACCCACTGCGCGATAAGCTTTGTGTTTTCTTTGAGCGGTTCGTTAAAATTAAACGGACGTCCGTCTTCTCTTACCCATCCGGCAAAACGATACCCGTCACGCTCAGGTGATTCAGGCTTAAACACCTTACTGCCCGCATCAACCGTTTGATTAGGAATGGTTTTTCCGGTTTTCGTATCAAACGAAAGAGTAACCTTATCCGGCTTCCAGACTGCAAACACCACCACATCATTGGAAGGCATCTTTTCGGAACCGTCAAATTCATATGGAGTATTTCCGTTCGGATCTTTGAACCAGCCTCTAAATTTATAGAAATCCGGAATAAGCGGATTTCCCAGAATATCCCTAGGCTTGGACGGCTCTTCTAAATTATACGACGAGCCTATCTTGGTTTCATAAAGGGCATTTTTTGCCAGTCCTACTATTTCCGATTGAGTCTTTCCATATGCATACTTAAACTTATATGTATTTCGTTTATAAAATAAATTAAGGTCGTAGTAATAATATCTATAGCCGTTTCCGTTTATATACGACCCCTTATTTACGGGTATGTCGCTATTCGTAGCCGTAGACTCTCTGTTCCCCCACAGCTTTGCGTATGTATTACCATAATAGTCGGTAGGTATATAGCTCGACTGTTTTTGGTAGATTGTAAAACCATTGTATTTATTTGATGTGCTGAAGGTACTGCCCGTTGCAAAGGTATAGTTGTCAGGTTCACTTGCATAGCCACCCGATATGCTCTCCTTAAAATGGCTTATTCTTGCGTTGGAAGCGTTCGTTAATACAGTTCGCGTAAGCTCCATGGTGTTAGTATACTTATTATATGAACCTTCCGGAAAAAGAAATGCATCTAAAAAGGTATAGTTATTATTACTTTTTTTGTTATACCATTTATATCCCGTAAGTATCGGCCATCTATATCCGTAGTTGCTGAGCGGCGCTCCATGAAGCCCTCTATATGTACCGATGCTGCTAATCTCATAGCCGTATTGATCTAAGAACTTAATTGACATCACATCGCGATCATAGTAAACATTGACAACTGTAGTTCCGTCCGGTTTCACTTCGACTGCCTGCCTCTTATTCTCGTTATAGTGGAAGTGCTGATAATTTGCGGTGTTTGCGAGCCTTGTATCAGCATATGTCGCGTTTACAATCTCTCCCGGATACGCCGTTCTTGTTTCTGATGAGACAAAATTATATTTCTTTCCGTCCTCCGGCGCATCTACCCTGTCGTTTATATCCTGCTGCCAAAATACCACAGTATAGTCAGTTGGTGCTATTTTCCACTTCGCATAAAGCGTAATCGACTTATCAAGTTTTTGATTAAAGCTGTACCTGTTGCCCGGGCTTGTATCTTTATCCGTATACCATCCGTCAAAGGTATATCCCGGCTTAGTCGGCACCTTGTCAGGCGCGACGCTATAGTCACCTTTTAACACGTATTTGGACGGTATGTAGCTTCCTCCTTGCGACTCGAAGTCAATCCAATATGCATCCTTAATAATCGGAAAGAGCCTTATGTCCTCTTTTACGACATATTCATGATTCTTGACCATAGTGGACTCATCGTTAGGTACAAGTGACCAGCCTACTAAAGCCTTGCCTTCTTCCGTCGTGAAAGGAATATCATCAAAGTTTATCTTCTCATCCTCATTGACACCATATGACTGTGTAAATATAACCATCACAGGATCCGTGTCCGTAGGTACTTTCGCCTCCGCCTTATAATAAACATGATAAACCTTTCGGTATCTTGCATATAACAGGGTTTCTTTATCCTGTGTAAGTTCCCCCTCTATATTCCACTGTTCAAACTTGTGCCCGGCTTCTTTATCTGTATACCAGCCGTCAAAGATATGTGATTCCACACCCGGCGCCTGTGGCTGCTTAAGCACCTGTCCAACTGCAATTACCTGCCTGTTTCCTACAATTTCATCACCGTTCTTGTCAAAAAACCTGTATGTGTGGTGAAATTCAGAACTGTGTTCCCCCTCATTTATTATATAGATAGAGAAGGATTTTGCTTCAAAGCTTACTTCGCCATCTCCTATTTTTTGCGCACCGTTAATAAGCTCAGGACTATCATTTTCGTCCTTCATATGAAAGACTTCCATGTTCTTAACAGTTCTGAGCTTATCGCTTTCTACGCTCACCTTAATAGAGGCGTTCTCCTCGGGTTGATAAATACTTCCATTTGCATCAAATATAGTGATATCATAAGCGAGGAGGGGAGTTTCGTTATTCAGTTTTATCTCGGGTCTATACGCTCTTACCGCCGCATGTTTCGGGAGCTTTCCCTCCAGAATTATGACGGTTTCGTCTGCCGGATCCTCCTGAACATAGCTTTTATCCGTATATATTTTCGCCCTTACTCTTGTATTTTCAAGATTGACGGCAAGTCCGGATTCTTCGTCTATTTCAGGTTCACCCACGTCCTGCATTTGTGCGGGTTTCTCTTCCTGATTCTGCTTCTCTGCTTCATCTTCTGTAGCAAGTATGCTAAAATTAAAGCCGGAAAAAAGCATTAAACCGATTAGTATCAATATACCTATTGCAGAAACACGCCCTAATTTCTCTCTTCCCCCCAAGTCTGACTCCTTAAAATTTTATAAAACACTTATTTTCTATATTATACCATATTCTTCAAAGTTAAATCATAAAAAACCTTTTTCTTCGCCACACCCTAAAAGGCAAAATTTCATTAAATTTTTGACAACTTGCATTTTAAGACCGATTAACAAAGAGCTTTTATATCAGCCTTGTCGTCCATTGCGACAAATCCCAGACTTCCGTTGCTAATCCTTCATAAAAATCAGGTTCGTGGCATACCATAAGAATACTGCCGTTGTATTCCTGTAAGGCTCGTTTAAGCTCCGCTTTGGCAGCAACGTCAAGATGATTTGTCGGTTCATCCAGCACCAGCAAGTTCGACGGACGGTTTATCAATTTACAAAGTCTTACCTTTGCTTGCTCTCCTCCCGAGAGAACCTTTACCTTGCTTTCGATATGCTTTGTTGTAAGTCCGCATTTACTCAAAGCCAGCCTCACCTCAAACTGAGTCCACGATTGAAAATCCTGCCAAATTTCCTCAATACAGCTGTTGTTTCCGTCACTTGCCGATTCCTGTTCGAAGTAACCGATTTGCAAAGAATCCCCTCGCTTTGATTCACCTGATATTGCCGGAATAAGCCCAAGTAAACTTTTTAGGAGCGTTGTCTTTCCGATTCCGTTTGCACCTTCAATGATAATCTTCTGCTTGCGCTCCATATATAAATTTAGGGGCTTGCTCAAAGGCTCGTCATAGCCTATGACTAAGTCCTTGGTTTCAAATATAACTTTACCGCTGATTTTACTTTCCTTAAAATCAAACTCAGGTTTAGGCGCTTCGGTAGGTCTTGAAAGAAGCTCCATATTATCGAGTTTCTTTTGTCTTGACATCGCCATATTCCTTGTGGCAACTCTGCTTTTATTTCGGGCAACAAAGTCTTTCAGCTCTGCAATTTCCGCCTGCTGCCTCTTATATGCAGCCTCTTGCTGCGCCTGTTGTGCCTCGAAGACCTCCATAAATTTGTCGTAATCTCCGACATAACGCTTAAGTTCCTTGTTATGCATATGATAGATTATATTAACTACGCTATTTAGGAAAGGGATGTCATGACTTATCAAAATAAATGCGTTTTCGTAGTCCTGAAGATATCTTTTGAGCCATTCGATATGCTCCTTGTCAAGAAAGTTTGTAGGTTCGTCAAGAAGCAGAACATCAGGCTTTGCAAGCAGAAGCTTTGCCAGTAAAATCTTTGTTCTTTGACCGCCGGAAAGTGCAGTCACATCAGTGTCAAGTCCCAGTTCCATAAGACCGAGCGCTCTTGCGACTTCGTCAATTTTTACATCGATGGTGTAAAAGTCATGTGCCATGAGAAGTTCCTGTAAAACGCTGGCTTCTTCCATCATTTCGTCCATCTTGGCAGGCTCGGCGCTGCCCATATTCGCATATATATCATTCATCTGAGCTTCCATCTGAAATAGATGATCAAAGGCCTCAGCCAAGGCTTCCCTTATGCTCATTCCCGCCTTAAGCACCGCGTGCTGATCCATATATCCGACATTTGCATTCTTTGACCACTGCACGCTTCCTTCATCGGGCATCAATTTTCCCGTTACTATATTCATAAAAGTGGACTTTCCCTCACCGTTAGCACCTATAAGCCCGATGTGTTCTCCTTTGAGAAGTCTGAAAGAAACATCGTTGAAAATGGCTCTGTCACCAAAACCGTGTGAAAGGTTTTTCACCGTCATTATACTCATAAAAACTCCTGTTTACTTGCTGTCTTTATCCTGTTTAAGCTTCAAGAATTTCTTCTAAAATTCTTATTTCATTTTCTTTCGCATCCACTTCGAGTTCCACTCCAAACGGTATTATGCATCTTGGCACGGCATGCCCTACATTCACATTGTAAACTATAGGTAATTCAGTGCTGCCAATTACATCTTTGTATATCGTTTTATACTCTTCATAATACATTTCATTCTGAGGTTTTCCCGCTATGATGCCCGAGACCGCATCGAATATACCCGTCTTCTTCATGCTTAGAAGAATCTGGTGAAACTCCTTTGGCGGTGTAGCGCACTCTGCTGTTTCGAGCAGCAAAATTTTACCCTTCCATTCATCGAGTCCAGGCATAATTCCATACTTTGATACTATTTCCGCCTCTTCCGCATGAAGTGTTTCAGACAACATATCTCCGAACGATTCAAGACAACCGCCAAGAACCTTGCCCCTGAATTTGCCGCTTCCGTTTACAAGCTCAAACCCTGCGGTTTCCCTATGTTGAATTCTCGGAGTTCCAAGTGCAGCCTCGCTGTAATCGGTTCTCTCCTCATACCAAAGTTCACTTGATTTTATTACATCCAAACTGCCGTCTATAAATACCTTCTCGAAATATTTCTGCGAATACGGCAACATTTCCGTATCAAGCTCAGCGATATCTGCCAGAAGTGACTGTCCGTAAAATGTGTTTAGCCCGCACTTATATAACATCAAATGGTTTAATGTCGTATCGGAAAATCCTAAGAAAATTTTGGGATTCTTCTTTACCAGCTCCATAAATCTTCCGTCGCTGAACAGGTAAGGCGTAAGCCTATATGTATCATCTCCTCCTATTGCGCATATAATAGCTTTAACCTCGGAATCGGAAAATGCCTGAATCAGGTCCTCAGCTCTTTTTTCGGGATGTTCATTCAGATATTCAAAGCCTTTTAGCGCATTGTCCATGTACTTGACTTTGAACCCGAAATTCTCAAGTCTTCTTTCGGCTAATTCTTTTTCGTGTGAAACAAACTTTTCTCCCAAAATACCCTTAGACAAACTAACGATTCCTATCGCATCTCCCCGTCTTAGCTTTTTTGCTTTCATGCTTCACCTCCGTACGTAGCTTCAAATTACCGGTATAATCACTTAAAATTATACCATAGCTAAATGCCGGTGTGTATGTATAATCGTCGTTTATTTCTACACAAAAATACATAGCCTATAAATAAGCTATGTATTTTTTATCTTATAGTTTTAGGAGCTTTGCTGCATTATCATAGAAAACGGCTTGCTGCGCCCTCTCATCTAATCCGCATGTCAGTACTTTCTGAATTTCGACCGTCGGATGGTGAAAAGGAGAATCTATACCAAACATAATTCTATCATTTCCAACTCTTTCGTAGGCTTCTTTTATCTTGCTTCCCATAGGCATACCGCTCATCTCAAGATACAGGTTACTATAGCGCATAGCCATTTTAATTGAAGCATCAATATACACTCCGTGTCCATGCCCCATATGAATCATAGTTACCTTAACATCAGGGTATTTTTCTGCGAGAAGTCCTATGCTCCACGGCAATGAGAAAGGCGGGTGTCCACAGTGTATAAACACCGGAACATCGTAAGCCCTCGCAAAATCCATCACCGGATAAACCACAGGGTCATCTGCGACAAAAGAGTCGAACAGAGGCTGCATTTTTATGCCGTTAAAGCCCTCTTTGTTTATGTATCTGTCAAGCTTCTTCTCCACATCGTCAAGCACGGGATTCGTCCAAACAAAAGGAACAATTTTGTCCGGGTATGTCTGAAATGCGTCAAGTACATTGTCGTTATCCTGAAACGAACTGCCTGTCAAAAATGTTTTTTCGACCTCATACTCCTCCATCTGCTTTACAAGAACTTCTTTGGTAAAAGCAACACCTGCCCATCCGCCAAAACTGCCTATGTGAGAATGTGCATCTATTTTCTTCATACGAGTTCACCTCTTGCCATAATCTGTAGTTTCTGACCTGTAGCCGTTTTCTCCAGTCTAAACACTATGATATTTCCCAGAACCACGCCTATGAAAGTTTGCAAGCATAAAGGCACAAAAGCGCTTGCCGCTCCCGTACTTCCCGCCAAAACATACCATGCAAGGCTATAGCCTGCAATATGCAATATCGCACCTATTAAAGTGCCTATTAAATACCCCTTATAATTTCCGTCAAATAGCTTCTCCGCTATTATTCCGATAGTTGCCGCCATCACAAATTTCACTATAAAAGTAGGTAGCATCCAGACGGCAAAGCCGGATGCAAAATCCGCAAGCATTGCCCCAAGACCTGCTGCAAACGGTGCATACTTTCCTCCCAGCATCCAGGCGGATATGATGATGAACATGTCTCCAAGATGTGCATATCCCAAAGTATTGCCTGCCGGAATTTTGAACGTGAATGTGAAGATAAAAATCAGTGCTGTAAATAAACCGGTAAATGTAATTGATTTGACTTTCATATAATGCCTCCTTTATATGAATATAGTATCTCTAATCTGTAATTATTAAAATATATAATTATTAAAATATTTTAATATACAATTTAGCTATATATACTTATTTTCTGCAAATTATATTGCATTAATATACAATTCTTTCAAAATATGTATATACACTCATGCTGTATATGCAAGCTGTGTCAGTATGAGGCAATAAATTTGTTTCTTACTATATCAAAAGAGAGTGATTTCTCACTCTCTTTTGAATTTGCCTTAATTTGACTTTTAACTGCATATTTGCTTATTCTTCATAAGGTCCCGCAAATTTACCTTTTGCCGCAGTTCTTGTGTTTCTTAATGTATTTTCTTCTTATGATTATAATGCTTGCCGCCAATAAGGCTCCCACGGCAGTAAGTGTTACATATAAAATTACCTTACTGTCATCTCCCGTATTTACCTTTTTTATCTTAGACGAATTATTTGTATCAGCTGCCGATTTTGTCTTGGCCTGCTCAGGCGATTTTAGAGCGTAATTCTTTTTATCGTCTTCCTTGCGCTCAGGGGCTTTGACATTTGCTGCCATAACCTTCATGGATGATTCATAGTATCCTGCCTTAGTGGTTATTTTCAGCTTGTGTACCCCCGGCTTCAGGGCGTTTAACGTCTTATCTTTGATTTTAATTATAACGCTTCCCTCGCTCGCTTCAAATTCATCCTTTGATAAAGCGCGGTCATTTAATAAAACCCTTCCGTATTCGTCGTCAAAGTTTGCAAAAGCAGTATCAATCTCTATCAGTAAGCCCTTCGCTTTTTTCTCTTCAAATACGATGTTCTTGTCCTTTAGGATTTTGCCTGACAATTCCACCTTTATAGCAGAAAGCGCTGTCGATTCCGCAATCTTTTTTTCCTTGGCTTTTGCTTCAGCTGCCTCCTTTTCTTTTCTCTGCTTTTCCGCTTCTTCCTGTTTTTTCTTCTCCTCTTCCGCCTTTAATTTCTTATCTTCAATTTTCTTGAAAGCATTTGAAATCGCTTCCTTTGTAGCATTGCTTGTCAGCGTGGCATGAGAAATCGCATCAACATCTTTGAAGTTGTCCTTTGTTTTGCCTAGGTAATTATAGAATCCGCCGTTTGGAAGGAAATCTTCCGTAAAGTATTCAGTATTGTGCTTGCGATAATAATTTTCTTTATTTGAATTTATCTCGTCCTGAGTACCTGCATCCTCTATTTTTACTATTTTGCCGGAATCACTTACATAGATTCTAACCTTAACCTTATATCCAAAATCACGGTTTTCAAGTAAATGCTCGCCCTCTTCTACGGTAACCGCATCCTTATATTTTAAGTCAAATAATTTTGCTTCTGCCTTTGTAAGATTTTCGGCATTCTTAACGAGTTTCTTTTCAGGTGAAGATAGCTTGTTAAACTCGGCTCTTGCACTGCTGATTGCCGACTCGCTCTCAGCATTTATATTTTCGACAGCTCCGATTTTATTTATCTCATCTGCTGCTTTCTTCGCATTTTCAGCGTGTTTCTTGCTTGTAAATGTGGAAAGCTTCCATAGTATGTATTGGTGTTGCCTTTTTATAAGTCCCGCTTCAAAGAGCTGATTTTCAATCTTATCTCGCTCTTTTTTCATAAAGGCTTTGAACTTCTCTTTATCTTCACCTACATAATCATCCTCGCTATATTCATCTATCTTTGCCAAGACATTAGTTTTGATTCTGTGGTTAACCTCCGAGTCCAAAACAGCTTTCTTGACTACGCCTGAAGTAAGCGTCGCGCCGGAAACAGCCTCAACGGATTCCGCCTCTTCGAATGTTTTTCCCACATATTTATCAAATCCGCCTTTTTCGTTGAATAATTTCCATGCTTGGGTAGCCTTGTCCTTAAACTCGCCGCTCGTTTTGTCTATGTAGAACTGAGTGCCCTGCTTTGCATCTTCTGTACCGCGGTCTTTGACACTTACAATTTTTTTAGTCTCCGGATTAAATTCAACTATAAGCTTAATGTAGTATTTTCCGTCCTTAGTTTTTAATTCCCTATAGCCTTTAGTGATGATATTTTTGGAGTTATCTACTTTTGGGTCCTGTTCCTTATCCTTTTCGGCTTTCTTGTCTTCCTTTGCCCTCTCCTCTTTCAGCTGCTTCACGGTCTTCTCGTCCGGTGCCGTAAAGCGGCAGTAGATTACATCATCATAGTCATCGCTGTTATTCAAATTTCCGGCTGCTTTTAGCTTTATTGAATATTTTTCTCCCGGCACCAGTTTCTTGCCCTCACTCAGCTTCACATCAAAGTTAAGTCTTCCCTTGTTGTCAAACAGAGGATTTTTCTTCCATTCTTCAGTTTGTGTAGAATTTTTCTTGTCCAAAACATTGAATACAGTTTTCGAATTATCCTTAAGACTTATAAGCTCAAGTCCGTAGATGTTGTCAACCAAATTCTCCGGCGTCATTGCATCCTTAGCTATTCTAAACGTGTATGCCTTGTCGTCAAAGCTTATGTACCTGTAAAAATCTCTGCTGTACTTTGTACCGATGGTGAAGAAAGGATAAGGTGTATATTCCGTTCTAATGCCATAAGCTTTGGACTTTCCGATTGCAGGTTGAGTCTTGTATTTGCCGCTGCCGTCCTTAAATCTGATAAAGTAATTACCCGGCTTTAGCTTGCCCTGCAAAATCAAAGCTTTTTTGTCCTTGGTAAGAGATACGTTTTTTACCTTTTCGCCGTTTTGCGCATCCATTCCGTAGGTGACTTCAACAAGCTGTAAATCATAGGATTTAGGAAGAGTGCTCTTCAGCCCCACTTTGTATCCGCTACCGTCTTCGAACGCCTTAACATCAGGATAGAAGTATTCATCATAACCATAGTAATATGAATAATCATCTACACGCAGCTGATGTTCTCCCGTAAGCTTATCCGGATCTGGTTTAACAGGTTCCTCCGGATATACGGCTTTGGGATTATAGGTAACGAATTCATCGCCGTCTGCCTTGTTGTCCAAATCAACTCCGCCTCCGCCGTTCCATGTGTGGAAGTGTATTTTATATACCTTGTCACTTGCGAATATTTTATTTCCGCTTTCGTCTCTCAAGTCAGGATTGATTTTTCCATCTTCTGTCAAAAGCGGATGTTTTTTGTAAATCTTATCAAGATAATCCTTATTAATATTCGTATTACCGTCAATTAACGGCAGGTTCTTTATGAGTTTGCCTTTTTCATCGAATATCTCAATCTCTTTTATCTGTCTGTTAATATCATCGATGGACATGCTATCGCAGCGGGCTCTGCCATTTTTGAAGAAAACATTCTTCCTATCCTCGACAGTGAAGTTAGGATACGAATATTTGCTGTTTTGCATATCCAGGCTGAAGTTCATATCCGAATATTTACCGCTTTTATCCTTTAGCTCAATTGCATAATATCCGGGCTTTCTTTCTCCAATAGCCTTAATCGTGAGATCTCCGATTCCTTCACTTTGTTTATCTATCTTGACTATTGAAGCAGGCATTTCCTGTTTTTTGTCATCAAAGGTTCCATATCTCACCTTAGTAATTTCAGGCTCATAACCTTCCGGAAGGTAGTTATAAAGCGTTGCGATAAAGCTTCCGTTATAGTTGTGCGCCGAATCGCTAACTCCGTTTTCCCACGGTCCGTGAAGCGAGTTTTCTTTTATCTTGTCGCATACTTCAAAGTTCATCGGATGAAGATTAAAAGCATTCAACACCGATGCCTTTACCATCTTCGATGACAAGGTTGCGCCTGAAACCGAATCCGCACCGCCTTCCTCTACATTCATTTGCAGCACTTCATTATAGGTCTTGTTCTTATATCTTTCCAGTCCCTTGCCTGCAAGAAATTTATTCCAATACCAGGTGTTGGCATCCTGAAATTTAGCGTCCGGGTCTCCCTTTGGATTTGTATAGAAATCCTCTACTTTGACAATTTTCTCGTCCTTTTCATCCAAAGTAACCTTTACGCAGGCATAATAATGGCGAAAGGTTTCCTTGCCTCCCCTACCATATCTAACATGTTCCTTAGCTACAAGCTTTTCCGACTTTTTAGGTGGCATGGACCATTTCTTTTTATTTTTGAGTGCGTTTATCACTGCATCCTTTGAAGCTATGGAGCATGCAGTTGCACCGGTCACGCCGTGTATTCCGGCATTGCCCGGAGTTCCGTATTTTGCACCATTTTTTATGGCTTCCATTTTTTTTACTTCATCTAGGGTTTTTCCGACAAAATGACGATACCCGTTTCCACGCATATAAATACCTACATATGCTCCGTCACGATCAGATGTATCGCTTTCGGGATTTTCGGTAGGATCGGTTCCGTTATCTTCAACCTTGATAATTCTATCGTCTTTATCTACCGAAACCTTTACCTTCATAGGATACGGAAGTGTCGCGTGACCGCCGCCTACCGCCTTTCCTTCATAAATATTAGCAACCTCTGCCTTGCTCATATCAGGAACCGTCTCAGAATTTTCTTTTTTATCCTTATCTCCCTCGGCTTTGTTTTTTCCGTCTTCAGAGCCCGGTTTGCCTTCTTTGTTTGCATCAGGATTTTCGGCTTTGTCTTTGTCTTTCTTTGAAAAAGCTTTCAATACGGCTTTTTTTGCCGCCTCTGAACTCACAGTAGCTCCTGAAACTCCGTCTGCGCCGCCATTTCCGGTCTTTAGTGCTTCAACGCCTTTCTCGTCTTTTCCGATAAATGAAGAAAGACCCTTGCCTGCCTTGCTTTCTGTGATATATTTCTGCCAAAAATTTTTGTTCGCATCACTTTTTGCATCAGTTCCGTTATCTTTTACAGAACTGATTCTGCCGTTTTTATCAAGTTCTACAGCAAGTTTTACGTCATAATCCTGATCCGCGCCCCCAAGTTCTGTCTTTGCCTCAGTATGATATGTTCTTTTCTGATCACCCTCAGCTTGTCCCAGAGCAAAAGAGCTTCCTGCGGTTGACAATATCATAGATATACAAACAACGGATGCCACGATTTTTTTTCTCATCATTTTCTCCTTTCAACATTAAAATATGCCTTTAACAAAAAAACCACGACTTTAAGTCATGGTTGTATGAAAAGGCCAAACCATCACTCGTAGTCAAGTCTTAACCATTAACTATAGCGATCTGACTTAGCACTAGGCTTCACAGTTGCGGGACAGCGGAGATTCACACTCACTTCTCTATATTCTACAGTTATAACTGCATCGTAATGGTTTCATGTCAAATTATCTGTATTATTTGTATCACATCGTTTAATTTCTGTCAATACTTTAGAACAATTATTAATAAGCCGTTAATTTTGAATATTTATATCAACGCATAATTATGCATTGATATATTTCGGTTTATTTCAAACCGTCGCTGAATGCATCACCAACTCTTCCGCAGACCCTGTAATACCCATTTGTATAAGGGTCAAATGCGATGGCTTCAAGAGAGTCTATATCAATCTTTCCATCTTTCAGCTTTGATTCTTCAACGGATGTGCCAAGCACCTTCGCTATGACACCTACTCCCATTTCGCCGCCTTGATATTCTATAAATTCACATTCCACAGCAAGTGGCAATTCATTTATAATAGGTGCATCCACAAGTTTAGACTTCACGAAGCTCATACCGGTTTTTTCAAATTTATCGCTAACATCTTTAGCACTTACCACACCGAACCAATCCGCTTCTTTAACATGTTCAGCATCTGCGATGTGCATTACGAAACCGCCTCTTTCCTTGATGTTATCGACAGTCTTATGTCCTTCATCAAGATTCAGCGCCAGCATATCGTTCTTGAGCATGGTTCCCCATGCTGCATTCATCACATCTACAGACCCATCCTCGTTAAATGTGGAAATAAGTAATACCGGCATAGGAAAGATAGTCTCCGTATTTTTAATTCTAAGTTTCATTTTGGTCTCCTTTTCAAAATACATAAGTTCCGGACTTATAAATCATCACTTCAGCTTTTCTGCCCATTCAGCTTCCTTAAAACCGATGAGCACCGTCTCTCCGTTCACAAGCAGCGGACGTTTTACAAGCATTCCATTTGTCGAAAGCAACTTTAATTGTTCGTCCTCACTCATATCCGCAAGCTTATCCTTAAGCTTCATTTCCTTATATAGATTCCCGCTTGTGTTAAAGAACTTCTTAATTGGGGCACCGCTCTTTGAGTATAAGTTTTTTAATTCATCATACGATGGATTGTCCTCAGCAATATTGCGCTCAATATGCTCAATGCCATGTGAAATCAGCCACTTTTTTGCCCTCTGGCAAGTCGAACACTTAGGATAACAGATAAATTCCATAAGTCATCTCCATTCATTTATATATCTACCGGTAATTTTTTAATTTTTTCTTGAGATTAAACAAATAACTTCTATCTCGCTCGTATGTGGGAACATATCCACAGGTGTTGCCTCTACAAAATCGTATCCGAGCCCGGCTAAAATCTTGACATCTCTGCTGAGAGTTGCCGGATCACATGAAATATATACAATTTTTTTTGCATCCATCTCAGCAATCGACCTTAGAAGCGATTCTTCACATCCCTTTCGCGGCGGATCCAGTATGACCACATCTGCTGAAGCTATTTCACCGCTTGCTCTTAACTCAGGCAGAATTTCCTCAGCCTTGCCTGTATAATAAACCGCATTTACAATTTTGTTTACAACTGCGTTCCTGTTTGCATTAAGTACTGCATCCTTTACAATCTCTATACCTATGACTTTTTTTGCTCCCGCCTCCGCCATAAAAAGTCCTATGGTTCCTACACCGCAATAGAGATCCAGCACCGTATCATCAGATTCAATATCTGCATATTCCAATGCTTTGCTATACAGTTTTTCCGCCTGAACCGGGTTGACCTGGTAAAATGAGTACGGAGAAATTTCAAACTTCAAATTTAGAAGGCTATCCTTAATCACGGGTCTGCCTGCAAGGATTTCATTTTGACGGGAAATCGAGTTTCCTTTTTTTGTTTCTCTATCAAGAGCAAATGAAGTAAGAGTGTATTCAAAACCATTTTCAAATGATGGAATTTCATTGATTTTATCGTTTGTCACATAGATGAATTCCTCAAAATCGACAGGAACTTTATCTTTAACCACAGGCATTACCATCACTTCACCTGTACTGTGAGAAGATTTCACAACAATTTTTTGGATTCTTTTCAATTCCTTATTCGATGGAAGAGTTTCTCTGAACGCTGCTGCCACAGCACTTACAGCTTTTGTCTGAAGTCTGCATTCACGGCAATCTACAACTTTATGGCTTGCACGTTCCACAAAGCCGATTTTTTTATTTGCAGCATCAACAGCAAGAGTGGCCTTATTCCTATAATTATACGGCTCATCCATTGATATAATCGGCTTAATGTTCGGATTGTCCAAACCGCCTATTCGCTGTAGCACATCGCTAACATGCCTTTCCTTTAATTTAAGCTGAGCTTCATAGTTCAGCCTGCCCATGGAACATCCGCCGCAGACATCTATATATGGACAGACATCCGGTATTCTATCCTTTGACATTTCCAAAACATCTATGACATCTGCCAGAGCGTAGCGTTTTTTTACTTTCCTGACCTTTGCTCTAACTAAATCGCCATACACACAAGCATCTGCAAAAATGATTAATCCCTCATAACGCCCTATGCCTCTGCCTTCCCTGCTTTGGTCTGTTATTCTAAATTCTATAATTTGGTTTTTTTCCATAATTTAATCCAGCCATTTGTTCTTAGTAAAAATAATTAATTCAGTAATCAAAACGCTTAGCGCAAGCCCCATAACCACAAAATAGCTATATTTATAATACAGCTCCGGCATATATCTGAAGTTCATCCCATACCAACCTGTAAGCAGGGTTAGCGGCATAAATATAGTAGTAACGATGGTCAAAATCTTCATGATTCTGTTTTGGCGATTGCTTATATCCGAATCATACATCTCACGAAGCTGAACTGCATACTCCTGAAGTTCCTTTGCATCTTCGCTCAGCCTCAAGTTTCTGTTCGACATATACTCAAATAATCTTCCGCATTCGTCATCTATGATATCGTATGGACATTCCGCCAACATCTGACATATATCAGAAAGCTGTTTGTAATATCGTTTTAACCTCATAAGTTCATGACGGCAAATATGCAAACCGTGATCAAAACTCTCGTGAGGGGTATTTTTTTTATCCATGAGTTCAGACTCAAACTCGTTAAGCTCATCCTCGAAGGCATCCATATATTCGCCCTCTTTATCCGCCAAAGCATTCAAAAACATAAACAGAACCTGTGCCGGTGTCTTAACATTCATATCCGGGTTTTGCTCGAGTTCCTCTACTAAGCTCGATGCCATATCGCTGTCATCAACAAAGGTCAGTCTCTCATTATCTGCATAGAAAAACCACACCTTATCTTCCAAATCTCCACGCTGCGGTTTCTGAAAAGTTCCGTAAAAGTATTCGGACATAATATAAATCTTGCTGTGCCTGATTTTATCGTCTGCATCAAAAAGCTTCAGCTTATGCCTAAATGATTTATATTCTTCAAAATATTGCTTGGAATTAATAATCTCTACATAAGGCTTATCTTCACATATATTTGATTTGTTCAGTTTCCCGTCGATATAATATTTCATCTGATTCACATGATTGGCAGGCAATCCTTACTCCCTTTTACCTTATTCAACAAAGTTCAACAGTTCCCCGACCGGTAATCTCTTAGGTGCGTTATTGTCAGTGTCATGATACCCCATAGCAATTATAGCTGCGACCTCCTGATTACTCGGAATATCAATAAGTTCTTTAATCTTTGCATCATCCACATACCCTAAAATCACCGTGCCTATTCCATAGCTATGAGCAGCAAGACAAAACGCTTCTGCCGAAAGCCCCGCATCATACATTTCCCAACCGCTTCCCTTCGGCGTCGAATAACTTCCGTCCGCCTCAAATCCGCTGACACCCTTGACAAAGGTCTGTAAGGCTATCACAGGTGCTCGTTTAATAGTTTTCTCATTGAAGGTAAATCCCAGCACCGCTTTTTCTGCAATCTTTGATTTAACTTCTTCATTTTCTATAACTATGTATCTTGTAATTTGTGTATTCTTCCACGAAGGTGCAAAAGATGCCGCTTCGACTATTTTCTCTATGGTTTCTCTCGGAATATTATCTTCTCTAAACTTTCTTACGCTTCTTCTTCCCTTTATGCCGTCTATTATATTCACTTAAAGTTCTCCTTCTTATGTTTTGATGTTAATACTATTTATTATACCTTTTATTCCCCAAAATAGCAAAAGAGACAGGTATACGCCCATCTCTTTTGACTTAAATATTAAAATCCCGCATGAATTATTATCTATCTTTCGCTGTAATGATGAGCCTCTTCAAGCACCATATCCTTAACCTTAATCAGTCTTATGGTATTATCTCTCGCGGTCTCCTCAAGCTTCATAGAAATATATTTTATGTTCCTTTGTGCTTCGGGAATTATCACATGCTCCAGAGCATTTACACGCCTTCTCGTCTTTTCGATTTCCGCTGACATAAGTTTACAAGCCTTTTCTCTCTCGGCAAGCAAAATCATGTCGTCTCTTATATCTGCAAGCGATTTTATCGCCTCATCCAAATCCGAAGATGTAAAAGCATATCCATAAGAGTAAATATCCGACTCTCCCGCGGTCTTTGTCCTCACATCGAATACCGGAATATTTACGCTCATAACATTTTTTGAGGAAACATCAACTGAAAGTTTTTGCTTTGCGTACATCAAAGCCGTGTTTAGAGTTTCTGCGTCCATGCCTGCCTTAGCAATAACAAAATTAATGTTCGCTTTGCGAATGCCTTCCTCAACATGCTTTCTGAGCTCCATATTTTCACGAACCATGATTAAAAATTGCCTCATGAGTTCATCTCTCTTGTCTTTGAGCAGCTTGTGACCTTTGCGTGCAACTGCCAGTTTGTCCTTTATTCTTGACAGCTCCATACGAGTAGGAATTATTTGACTTGATGCCATATCACGCCTCCTTACTTCGTCTCATAATACATATCCAGCCACTTATCATTTATTCTCTTAAGTTCATTTCTCGGCAGAATCCTCAGAAGTTCCCAGCCTATAGCCAAAGTTTCTTCTATAGTTCTTTCTGTATTATACCCTTGGTTTACATACTTATCCTCAAACTCATCTGCAAACTTAGCATACTTGAGATCTATTTCCGTCAAAGCAGCTTCGCCCAGAATCGTCATCAGTTCTTTAGCGTCCTTTCCCCTTGCATACGCGGCAAATAGCTGATTCATGGTATTTGCATGATCACCTCTGGTCTTTCCTTCTCCTATGCCCTTGTCTTTAAGTCTTGACAGGGAAGGAAGCACATTGATAGGCGGTTTAACACCCTTGCGATATAGGTCTCTTGAAAGTATTATCTGCCCCTCCGTAATATATCCTGTGAGGTCAGGTATAGGATGAGTCTTGTCATCTTCAGGCATTGACAGAATTGGAATCATGGTAATAGAACCGTTCTTTCCCGTCTGTCTTCCGGCTCTCTCATATATAGTCGCAAAGTCGGTATACATATATCCCGGATAACCGCGCCTTGCCGCAACTTCCTTTCTCGCAGCCGAGACTTCTCTCAGCGCATCGGCATAATTGGTAATGTCCGTAAGTATTACCAGAACGTGCATATCACAATCAAAAGCCAGATATTCAGCAGCTGTAAGCGCCATTCTAGGTGTAGAAATTCTTTCAACGGCGGGATCGTTTGCAAGATTTACAAACATTACCGTCCTGTCTATTGCTCCCGTTTCCTTAAATGATTCAACAAAGAAGTTCGATTCTTCGAAAGTAATACCCATAGCGGCGAATACTACGGCAAACTTTTCATCGGTTCCCCTAACCTTTGCCTGTCTTGCAATCTGAGCTGCAAGATTTGCATGAGGAAGCCCGGAAGCCGAAAAAATCGGGAGTTTTTGACCTCTTACCAATGTATTAAGTCCATCTATCGCAGATACCCCTGTCTGTATGAATTCCGCAGGATAAACCCTGGCAGCAGGATTCATAGGAAGACCGTTGATGTCTCTTCTTTCGACCGGAAGAATTTCAGGTCCTCCGTCCTTAGGTCTACCCATACCGTCAAAGACTCTTCCCAGCATATCTTCAGATACGCCAAGTTCCAAACTCTTTCCCAAAAATCTGACCTTGCTGTCACTTAGGTTTATGCCCGCCGAGTTTTCAAAGAGCTGAACGACTGCTGTATCTTCGTTTATCTCAAGCACCTTACAACGACGCTTTTCACCGTCCGCAAGCTCAATTTCACCAAGTTCATCATACTTTACATTTTCGACGCCGCGTACCATCATCAAAGGACCTGCGACCTCTTGAATAGTTCTATATTCTTTTGGCATATCCTAGTCCTCCTTTTTCAGCGCTTCAACAACTTCCTCATCAAGCAAGTCATTAATCCTTGTAAATTCTTCTTCAATATTTTCTTCCGGTGTATATTTGAATCTTCCTATAGGTTCTCTTGAAGGCATTGCGATTAAAGCTTCAACATCTGCCCCCTTTTCGAGCGCTTCCTTTGCTTTCTTATAGAAATTCATGACAAGCTGCATCATCAAATACTGTTTACGCAGCGACGAATATGTATCAACTTCGTCAAAGCTGTTCTGATTCAGGAAGTCTTCTCTTATCGATTTAGCCGCTTCCATCTTTAGCCTGTCAGCCGGTGAGAGTGCATCCATGCCTACCATCTGAACGATTTCGTTAAGCTTTGATTCATCCTGTAAAAGCGACATCATTTCCTGTCGTCCCGTCATCCAGCCCGGTTCAACTTCCCTATTAAACCATGATTCCATACTGTCCAGGTACAGAGAATAGCTTGTAAGCCAGTTAATTGCAGGGAAGTGTCTTTGATACGCCAAATTTGAATCAAGTCCCCAGAATACTTTTACGATTCTAAGAGTTGCCTGAGATACAGGTTCGGAAATATCTCCGCCCTGCGGCGAAACAGCTCCGATTACCGAAAGTGCGCCTTGCCTTTTCTCTTTACCCAGGGCAATGACATGTCCGGCCCTTTCATAGAACTGGGCAAGCCTGCTTCCCAGATATGCAGGATATCCTTCTTCTCCCGGCATTTCCTCAAGACGTCCTGACATCTCACGAAGAGCCTCTGCCCATCTTGAAGTCGAGTCTGCCATTATCGCTACAGAATAACCCATATCTCTAAAATATTCAGCTATCGTTATACCCGTATATATTGACGCCTCTCTGGCAGCAACGGGCATATCTGATGTATTGGCGATAAGAACCGTTCTCTCCATCAAAGAACGTCCTGTCTTCGGGTCTTCCAGTGCAGGAAACTCGTTAAGTACATCGGTCATCTCATTACCGCGTTCACCGCATCCTATATACACCACTATATCAGCTTCCGCCCACTTTGCCAGCTGGTGCTGAATAACGGTTTTTCCTGAGCCGAAAGGGCCTGGAACCGCTGCGGTTCCTCCTTTTGCTATAGGGAAAAAGGTATCGACAACACGTTGCCCCGTAATCAAAGGCTTATCCGGTCTCAGTTTTTCCGCATATGGTCGGTTTCTTCTAACCGGCCATTTTTGCATGAGCTGAATCTCCTTATCTCCCTTTTCGGTTTCAATTACAGCCACGGTCTCAGTAACTGTAAATTCTCCGGATTTTAGTTCTTTTACTCTTCCTGCAACTCCCGGCGGAACCATAATTTTCTGCTCGACAACAGCGGTTTCCTGAACTGTCCCAAGAACATCTCCGCCGCTTACCTCTTCACCGATTTGCGCGGTAGGAACAAAGTTCCACTTCGCCTCTCTATCAAGCGAATCTACCTGAATGCCCCTTTTTAGATTATTTCCGGAAACTCTCATAATTGCATCAAGCGGTCTTTGTATACCGTCATAAATGCTCTTTATAAGTCCCGGGCCCAATTCAACAGACATCGGAACTCCTGTGGAAACCACAGGTTCACCCGGTCCAAGCCCTGAAGTTTCTTCGTACACCTGAATCGACGCTTCGTCACCGTGCATCTCTATTATTTCGCCTGTCAGCATTTGCTCACTTACATGCACAACATCAAACATATTTGCATCGCGCATGCCTGTAGCTATTACCAGCGGCCCTGCTACTTTTTTAATTGTACCCTTACTGTTCATGTACTAGACTACCTCCTGATTTCAGTTGTCGTGCGAGAATAAAATATCCGAGCCTACAGCTCTTTCTACTGATTTCTTTACTTCGTAAATTCCCGCACCCGTATTGCCGTGCGTACCCGGTATCTCTATGATTGCGGGTATGAGTCTATCCTGATACTTTGTTATCTCATCTCTTAAGTTTGCTGCCAGAGCCTCCGTAACATAGATTATTCCATATCCGCTTTCTGCCAGCATTGATAGTCTTTGCTTTGCCTCACCGGCATCCGAAACCGGAATCGTTTCGAATCCCAAAGCCGCAAAACCGTAAATGCTATCATAATCACCTATTACAGCAATGTCATGCATACATTTCCCTTACTCTTTCTCTGATTGCCTCTTCCGAAAGTCCGTTCTGCTTTCCGGTGAGGACTATTCTTATCGTCTTAATTTCGTTTAATCTTGCGATTACATAGGCAAATATCGGTCCTATTGTAAACGCATTATATTTTTGAGGTTTAATCGTTTTTATTATGCGATTATCACACCAACATTCAAACATTGACTGAGAAGTTCTTAACGCCTCTACTCCATCTTTATAGGATGTAGTTTCCAAGTACGAAGCGATTTCGTCCTTGCCTAAAAGTGCCGCTTTTATTAACGATTCTATATTTATAGAATTGCATTTTGACATAGCTCTTTTCATAAACTCCGCACTCTTACCGGTCTTTTGAGATCTGACGGCAATTTTAATATTTGCAACCGCGACTATAGATTCCGCATACTCTCTGATAATATCGGTTTTAGATGCCTCCCCTGCTCGGTGAATCGCATCCATGCACGCCTTATCTATAATAATATCGCAAAGCTGTCCGTCACCTGTGTGAACCAGACTCTCGTATGCCTCTTTAGCTTCTGCCTGCATATTTTCAGGCAAAAGCTTAAAATCCCCGTTTTGAACAGCGATACGCATTTCTTCCCCTCCGGGTACTGTGTCATAATATAGGTTTATATTCTTAGGAACATCAACCGCCGCCTTTATCGCCGCCTTCAAATTATGAAACCGTTTAGGAATACGAAGCACATCGAAGTTGCTCAAATCAACCTTAAACTCATCTATCAAATCCCATGTTTTACGTTCTTCCGCCTCCAGCATTTTCTCTCCGTCAGCCTGAACTTCACTGTCTCCCCAGCCTCTCTCTTCGAGAAGCTGAACACACTGCTCATAGCTTTTTAGAGAAATGAGCTGCTCAATGTCTGTATTCTTTAGGAGTGATGTCTCAAGTGCACGAATTCTCGCGACCGCATAAACATATTTTTCTCCCATTATTTTCTCCTTGTAGCTAAAACTTATTGAAACAGTATCTTTTGTGCAAGATCTGAAAGTTCATCCTTCTTATCGGCAAAGATTGCCTCTAATGTGCAATTTTCCTCTACTCCGCCATAAGATAGAACAAAGCCGTCATCAATATCCATAGCTTCTGTCGCTATAGTAAGCTTAGCACCTTTTCTATCTGCAATCTCCTTAAGCTCCCCGGCAAAGTTGCTTGGGAGTCGCTCTAAATCGCCTTTAGATAGCGAAAAAGTTCCCTCTCCGGCATGCACGGATTTTTCTGCTATCTTAAGAAGAAAATTAAAGTATTCTTCATCCGGCAAGTCCTTGATTTGCGTCTTTGCTTTTTCAATTATCTCAGTTATTAAAGCTTGTTTCGTTTCCAAAATCTTACGGTTTCTCTCAAGTTCAGCAGATGACTTTGTTCTGTCCTTGAGGGAAACTATCTTAAACTCGGTTGTTTGGGAGATTTCCGCACATTTTTTTTCTGTTTCAGCCTTAGATTCTTCCTCTATAGACTTCGCTTTTGCCACAGCTTCATCCATTGCGGATTTTGCCGCACCTGCCGCTTCGTCCAGAATACTTTTCTTTATCTTATCTAACCCGGTCATTGCTCTCTCCTTAGTTCACCTATAGCAAGTATACTTATAGATTAATATTTGATACCGACAGGATTGAGATGAGCAAAGCCAAGATGGCATAAGTTTCTACCATTGCAGGCATCAACATAGCTTTACCGAATTGATCGGGTTTCTTTGCTACGATTCCGATTGATGCAACTGAGGTTTTGCCCTGATGGAACGCAGAAACCAAACCTACGACGGCAATAGGAAGACATGCCGCAAATATTGTCAAACCGGTTCCAATGCTCATCGTTGTAGCAGCACTGCCGCCAAGGATACCGATTTTTGTTAGAGTAATAAATGTTACAAGCAATCCGTAGATACCCTGTGTGCCCGGAAGCAGCTGAAGAAGAAGAACCTTGGCAAATTGATTAGGATCTTCACTTACTACCCCTGCTGCGGCCTGACCCGCCATACCTACACCCCATGCAGAACCCATGCCTGCTAAAATTGTTGCTAAAGCTGCACCCATGATTGCAATTGCAAAACCCATACTAATTTCCATATTATTTTCCTCCTAAAGTTGTCATTTTATATCTATATATTTACTTTCTGTTGTCAGCGGTTCAAAAGGCTTACCTCCCGCCTCATAAAACTTACCGAAAAATTCAACGAATTGAAGACGGTTTGTATGAACATAGGCACCAAGCACATTGATTGCCATATTTAGCGTATGACCCAGAATAAATATTATGGTGAACAGAATCGCACCTGTTATTCCTCCGCCTACCATACTTCCCATCATATTTATTACACTTGCTATTACACCGGTTGCCAATCCCAACGCTAAAAGTCTCGAATATGAAAGCACATCGCTTAACCATCCTGTAACTCCGTAAATATCATAGGCTCCTAGCGCAATTCTCAGTGCTACATTTTTTTTGCCCCTTCCTGACATCAAGACGATTCCAAGCATGCCTGCAACTGTGAGGAGCTTTGAAATCATCACCACGGCGTTTGGCAGTTTGATATTCATCTGAGAAATTGATGCAAAGATGTCGGTTGGAAGCAGCAGCAGAATAAGTCCGATAATGAACATGTACCAAAATACCACATCGCATATACAGTCTAATACTCTGCCCTCTTTAAGCTCCTGGTAGCCTTTTATTGCCAGCCCCGCAAAGAGATGAACCACACCGAAAAGCATACACCATATCAGAAGCCTCATCGGATTTTCCAGAGGAGCAAACCACAGAGGTTTTATCACAAATTCCTTGTTGAAGAAGGTCTTTGCGATTACCGTAGGCGCATCTCCAAAGTAACCTCCGAACATTATCCCCCAAAATAGAGTGGAAAGCCCGCAAAAGCCGAATAGCTTAAACATCTTCTTCGTTCCTGTTTCCATCTTTGGGAACTTCTTCAGTAATATAAAACACCCGATTGCCATTATCAACCCGTATGCTGCGTCTGAAAGCATCATTCCGAAGAAAAAAACATAAAAATATGACATCACCGTTGTAGGGTCTATATCTTTTAACTTAGGTAAACCGTAGGATGACAAAACACCCTCTGCACTTGACGAAAAGCTGTTATTTTTCAATACTGTCGGAGCATTTTCGTCATCACCTGCAAAGCTCAGCTCAACCACGCAGTCGAACTTATCTTCCAGCAAAGCTTTTACCGCATTTCCGCGATTTACAGGCACATAACCCGTAATAATAAAACTTCTTTTCGACTGCTTTATTTCACCGCTCACCTCACTGCTTTTTTGCAGCATCCTGAAGTAATCACAGGCCTTTTGCAATTCGTATCTTTTTAGAGCCGCCTCTTCTATCCCGGCTTTGAGCATCGCGTTTTTCTCGTCAATCGCTAATATCTCTTTTTTGATACCGTAAGCAGCCTCCGCAGGCGTACTTTCATATGTCAACGAGCTTCTTGCAAACCCGCCGCTTCTCAGCGCATCTTCTACCTTAGCTGAAGCATCCTTGCTCACAACGAGCACCATATATACCGCATCGGAATCCTTGCTGATAATTTCCAAATCAACATCTGTATCCTCTCCTGCTTTAGAAGCAATCAGCTCATATATCTTAGCCTCATCAGTTTCAGGCGGCATAGTTCCTATCAAAATTTTTGTCGTCCTTGTTTCCGTCATACTAAACGGAATATCCAGATTACTCCATGGAACCAAAGCTTCGATTTTTTCATTCAGCTTGATGACTGACGCCTTGTTTTCATTGTATTCCTTTGACATATCGATGATTTTTAGCGCTTCATCGACGATGCTGCCAGCCCTTGTCATCTCCTGCAAAAGTTCATCCTTATCTATCAAAGGCTTAGCCTCAAAAGCGCTGAACATCCCCTTGCTCTCAGGTGAAAATGTTTCAATAATATCCAAAGCCTGCTCCGTTAAGTTCAATTTTTTGTTAAGTTCCCGGCTTGTCTCCTTTGTATCTTTTGTACCGAAGCCCTCCAGGTTTTGAATTTCCTTATCATCGCATATTTCTACGGTTTCAAGTGTTTGAATTTTTTCTAGGATTTTTTGCCTGTCTTTTCTCAATGCGCAGATACTGATTTTTTGCATCTGCAATACTGCCATACTACAATCTCCCTTCTAAAATATATTCACAAGTAAAATAATCGACTATTTGCAAGTTAAATTAAGGTGTGCAACTTGAGTTAATCACACTGCCGATTTGTCTTTCAGCCATTTTCCAAGTCATAAATCTTACCAAACCTGCCCCTTGTAATGTCCTACATCTCAATTGCTTTACCGTCCTTATTTAACTGACAACTTCATCGATTATCCTTTGAATTGCATCTTTTTCACGCATTTTTGCGTTTTCCTTCAAAGTCTCAAGTTCCGACTTAAGACTCTCCAGAGATTCATCTCTGCGTGCTTTGGCATCAGCCTCAGCCAAATGAATCCTTTCTTCGGCTTCTTTCTGTACGCGCAGAAGCTCGCGTTCGCTTTGTAACATACTGTTTTTTTTGGTCTGTTCAATCAGTTCCGAGGCTGAAGTTTTGCCTTCAGCAACTATTCTGTCAGCTTCTTGTTCGACCTCATGGATTGCCTTAATTGTGTCGCTTACCATTCCTTGCCCTCCTACTTAATTGAATCTTATCCAAATTATATCGCACAAGTGTAGAATTTTCAAACTAATATAGATAATTCTTACTTTGATTATTGCATACTTTTTTGCTTGAGAATAAGATAATATAATTATACCCATTAGTAATTCAATTACGCACAATCTTTATATCTATAGCTTAGGTTTGCTTTTTGCAAAGTTCAGATGTTATACTCTTGCTAAATCGCATAGCTCGATTCACTGCATATATCGTACTCAAAAATATATTTAGGAGAATAAATGAGAACAAAAAAGTTATTAGCTACTCTTTCCACAATAACGGGAAACACTGAGAAGATTTCGGAGGCGGTTCGCTGCGCTTTGACAAAAGAGGGTTTTATCATAGAGGTATATAAAAATTCAGAAATGGACAAACCGGCTCCGTCTAAGGACGGCAAATCAGGCCAAGATGGTTTCGGCTCTCCCATCTTAGTTTTCTTCTGGTGCAGGCGTTCAGGACTTGACGACTTAAGCAAAAGTTTTATCAAAAAAAATATGAATCGTGAATTTCTTGCCTTTGGAACCATGGGTGCTTACCCTTACGGAGAATACGGCAATAAGGTTAAGAAAAATGTGACAGAGTTTATTGAGGCATCCGGCAATCGCTGCCTCGGTGTGTTTTTGTCACAAGGAGCTATTCCTGTGGAGAAGACGATATATCGTGCAAGTCTTCCAAAAGACAATCCGCATCATCTTGATGAAGCCGGCGTAGCCAGACACGAAGAATCAAGACTGCACCCGAACGAAGCAGACTTACATGCCGCTGTCAAATTTGCCACAGATGTTTTATTATAAATAAAGCGTCTATTCGTGTTTTATTGTATTTTATTTATATCTATAGACCTTATCTATGTTATAATCTATCTAGTTGAAAATAAATTAGATAGGAACCATAAACTTGAGTAATTTTTTTGATTTCTACCCGCCGAGACATTTCGATAATTTTTTTCTAAATAACAGATTGCCATTTTTGTGTTTCGGTGTTGCACTTACGCTATTTATTCTTTATTGCCCCAAGCTCGACAGAAAAAAAATCGAAAACATAAGTATAACTTTACAAGCGTTTATCATCGTCGGACTGAATGTGTGGTATTTCGTATCACACTATCGCTGGTTGACGGAAAGCCTTCCTCTCTACCATTGCAGGATTTTTATGTGGGGTCTTGTCATATGTCACTACCTAAAATTACATCAGAGCAAAATGTTCTTTGCCGTAGGCGGACTTCTCGGAAGTACGATAGCTTTTGCAGTTCCCGAAACAGATCCGTTCAACTTCCCTCACATAACTATTATCAGTTTTATGTTCGGGCATCTGCTCCTATTCATAAATTCACTGCTTGCCATAAAAATACATTACCGAAAGCTAAAAATAGGAGAAATCACAATTAAGGTTTCTCTTATTTCACTCATCATGTATATTGCAAATTGGTTTTTTCACGGAAATTACGGATTTATGCGCATACCTCCAAGGATTTTGGCGCCTTTGGCAGATAAATACATGCCTTTTTATCCGGTTTCCCTGACTTTATTATTGATACTCACCGTATGGCTTATGAACGAGCTTATTTACCAAATAAAGAAACGACAAAATCCATCCCTTTAGGTAGAGATGGATTGGCTTTATTTTATATTTAGGGTTATAGGACAAAAAGCGTTGGTGGCTAATCCCAATACGAAGGAAAATTTGTCGATGTATGAAGCTCACTCCACACGACAGTATCACCCCAACTTGAAATAGATGCAGCGTATTGTTCTTTCTGATGAATCTTGTCATA
>JAXFOY010000014.1:0-51857 GCA_034180045.1 Eubacterium sp. | reverse complement strand
CGGATGCGGAGCATAGATGTCCGCCTTGATAAATGCCTGCTTCTTTCGGTCGGTAATCTCAAAAATCTCTGAGATTCCTGCCATGCAGCAGTGATGGATGGCATCTTCCGTAGCCTTCCGCACCGCATTGTTCTGGTCGCCGCCGTGCATATCCACACCCTGTCCAAATTCAATTAAAAGTCTCTTCATTGCCATGCTGTACCTCCTTTGCAGCTTGCATTTGTTATGTTCAATTATAGTCCTGATTTGACTGCAGGCAAGTCTGAATTCCGAGCATAAAAAAGGTTCTTCTCGGATTTCTCGGGGATACTAATTAGGATTTCGGGATTGACAGATACTTTACAATTGTAAAAAAGTGATCGTCATCCCGATATCCGAAGCCTACTCTTTTCGCAACCTTGATTCTGTTGTTGAAGCCTTCTAGCCGGCCTGTGGTTCGCGCTCGCCTCCCCGCAAAGCCTTTGTTTTCGGTTTTGGGGCGCGAACCACCGCCCCGGAAATCAGTAGCAGCCGGTCCGGGTTCCGGAAAAGTTCGCGCTCGCCTCCCCGCAAAGCCTTTGTTTTCGGTTTCGGGGCGCGAACCACCGCCCCGGAAATCAGCAGCAGCCGGTCCGGGTTCCGGAAAAGTTCGCGCTTGCCTCCCCGCAAAGCCTTTGTCCTCCGCCGGGTATGTAATCGGTTATTCATCGCTCTTTATGTATATGTCATCTCCATCGACCAATAACTCAAATGGCTTATTATACGTGTTATTGATTAGTTTAATGTTTTCGATTGGAATCTCAATCGGATCGCTGTTTTTATACTGTTCTAAAGCATCATTAAGTATCTCAAGAACATCTTGCTTCTCATTATTCTTTTGACCGATTTGGAAATCTTTTAGGGCTTTTGCTCCAAATTCCATTGCAAATCCGGCCCCCTTTGCTCCTAGTCCAACTAACGGATTCATTGCTGGAACATATCCAAGTTGAAGCACCTTGCCTAACCCATCCATAATACTTGCAGGAACAGTATTCGCTTTTAACGCCTTGACATCATCTATATACTTCTTAATCGCATCACTATATATGTTATTACACTCATCGAACTGCGAATATATTCTCTCCATATCTGCGCTAATATAATTCAAATATGTTTCGTCAACAGCTTCGCTAAGCACTACTTCAAGGTAATGAGCAAATTCATATAAATACACAGCATACCAGTATGGAGGCAAATAACCTTTGTATCCATCCAGATTTTCGTTTAGTTTTTTATAACCATCATTCTCATTAAGAGAACTTTTTAAGTCTTCTAGTCGCTCATAATAAGACCTTATACTGGCTAATGATTCCATCCTTATATTTTGTACACTAACTAAAGTGGCCTGTTTTAATGTATCATTCTGAAGTATATAGCTCAAAGTGTCATTCACTTGTCGTAAATATTCGCCATGAGCCCAAAGTCTGCTTTTTTTATCAATCTCAATAACCTTATAAATTTCATTCAGTTTACCATCGATACTTGTAAGTTTTTTATCGATACGAGCAAGGAAATACTGGCTAGTTGCAACTGAGGCAATTGTAAACGCAGACAATGCCAGTTGTGAAACTGTATTAGTATCAGCCTTCTGCAACAATGCTTGTCCTTTAATGTCATTATTTGCTTTTGTGGACACAACATTAGCGCGGAAAAGATTGTCTTTTCCAGCTGCTTTCTGTAAAACTCCTAGACCACGATCATAAACAACTCGATATGTTTCTCCGATTATTTTGTTATCGTATATCTCTTTCGCGATGTGAGGCACATCCTGAAGGCAAGCATTAATACGAGCAAACGCGTCAGAATTGATATCAATCTTTTTATATTCTTCTTTACTTATTCCCTCTGCTGGAATAATTTCAACTCCATACTCAGCGATAATTGTATTATCATTTGATTCCATTGAATTATCATTTCCTTCTTTCATTTTTATCCTTTTTAATTGTGCAAAAATAATTTGTAACAGTATCAATTATTTAATCCTATACTTCGTGCCCCTTCCTCTTCCTTCAATAACTACAATACCTTTTTTTCTCATCTCTTTCAATAACTGTGTTGTCTTTGATTTTCCAAATGGCACATACGGTGCAATTTCACGGATTGATTTTAACATCGTTTTACTTAATATTTCATATATTTTTCTCTCATCCTCTGTCAGATTCGCATTCTTTTCAAATATCGGTAAAATGATCTTAATCGTATTCTCTGTCACCTCAAAATCCGGTTTCTGTGGTCCTTCTTCATAAAGTTGCTTGATTCTTTTAATCCCTGTTCCGAATATCTCTACGAACCCGAGTCTATAAAATACATTCGCCAAATTTCTATTTCTTAATACAGAAATTTTTCCATCCAAATATTCATCTTCCGTAATTCCTGCCGGCAGACCGCCCGGAGATACAATTTCTATTTTATCATCAAACAACAAAACCCTGATCTGTGATTCCACATCCCAGACTCTGTGAATCAATGCATTAGCAATTGCTTCTCTAAATGCTGCTTCCGGTATCTTTTCTACTTTCTTTCTGTCAGCACCTTCGATCACTTCATATTGGTAATAGTCTCTAAATATATCAATTGATTTGTCATACGCTTTCAATATAGACATATTGTCAAACGTTGCTCTCTTTTTAATAATGCTGATACTGTCCCCAAATTTCACAATATCGATTCCGGGAAAGTCATTTTGATCTGCCAGAATACCTGCTGCATTATTATATCCATTCTGATCATTATATAAATTCAACGTTTTTAATGTATCTTTATTAAATGACTCGATTTGAACACTTTCTTTTAATTTATTTTGCAAGACATCAAACGATAAATTCTGCTTCTTGCATGGTAATTCTTCAAATCTAATATTTTTCCCATCTAAAACAAGTCTTGAAAACTCCAGAGTATCTACCTCTATCGTCGCTGAATCATTTCTTTTATACGCTTTTGATTTATATAAATAAGGCTTTTGTTCTCCCGGTCTTATTGTAAGTTTTATCGTCTGATCATTATTTTGCAGTTCAAGGATATAATTAGGCTGAGGTGAAATACTATCATTAATATTATTTTCGATGTCTAAACACGCTTGTACCGGATCTGGTATTCCTTTGATATTACCATCATCATCGATTCCAAAAAGAATACTGCCGCCATCATAATTTGAAAAAGCACTGACGGTTTTTAAAAATGTATTTGTAATAGATTCTTTAAATTCTAATGTCCGTGTTTCTCTCATATCAGGCTTCTCCTTTCAATTTTATTGCTTATATTATATGCAAATACACGCAAAAAATCAATCGTAAAAATTTACGATTGATTTTTTGCGTGATTTCTGGGCATAAAAAAACTCGAAGCGAATGCTTCGAGATTAGTTCTAAGTGGTTGCGGGGACAGGACTTGAACCTGCGACCTCCGGGTTATGAGCCCGACGAGCTACCAACTGCTCTACCCCGCGATATTAAGTTTTCGACTCTTACCGAAAGTGGTGCCGGCGACCGGGGTCGAACCGGTACGATCGGTTAGGATCGCGGGATTTTAAGTCCCGTGCGTCTGCCAATTCCGCCACACCGGCGAAAAAAATGGCTCCGAGAGTGGGGCTCGAACCCACAGCCTACCGGTTAACAGCCGGTTGCTCCACCATTGAGCTATCTCGGAATACCTATATGCCGCGTTAACGACAATACTCATTATAAGGGATGTGTTTTTGTTTGTCAAGAAAAAATTAAAAGGTGAAAGCTACAATATCTATGCTTGCAAGTGTGATGAATTTGAGGCAAACTATGTACATAAACTGTTTGATTTTGCCGATGAAAAATAAAAATATTGGGTGGAATTTTGATAAATAAAAAAGAAGAATCAAGAGCTGTAAAGTTTATATTTTTTTTCGTCTTTCTGTTGGCGGTGGGAACCTTTATAGGATTTAAGTATTATCGCAGCGTTCAGGAAACGAAATTGCTTGAAACCGTAAGGTCTTATGCTAGGGATGGAGTTTTGATATACGGAGCAAACGAAAGTGCTCCTCCTCTGAGATTTGTCGACGACGACGGACAGTATAAGGGTGTCGTTGTGGATTTTATGAACTTAATTTCAGTTGAACTCGGAGTGGAGATAAAGTGTATACCCTACAAATGGGAATCCGCCCTCGAAAATCTAAAAGAGGGAAAGACTGATATGTGCGACATGTTCTCAAACGAAGAGAGAAGTAAAGATATTGTTTTTACCGACTCGCTTTATACGCTGAGAACCATGTTGGTAAATCGCAAGGGGAAGGAGTATAAACTCAAGGATATCAACAATTTGACCGTAGCAACAGAAAAGGGAGATTACGCAAACTGGTATATGAAGAAGAACTATCCCAAGGCAAAGCTTGTTTATGTAGATAATGTCGGAAAGGGTATAGATTTGCTGCTTGAAGGCAAGGTTGATGCAGCTATCGGTGATGAGCCGGTAATTCTTTACTATGCGGATAAGAAGGATGTAAAAGATAAGATAGATTCAGTGAATACAACTCTTTATGAAGAAGAGGTGTTTATAGGAGTCCCAAAATCAAAAGAGGCACTTATAAAACCGCTAAACGCAGCTATCAAGAAAATTCGCAACAAAGGGCAGATAGAGAGCATTCAGCAAAAATGGTTCGGCATCTCAACCCCGCTAAAGCAGGAGGGGCAAGAACTTGAGATACTGGTAAAATATATTTTCATTGCGACTGCGCTTGCTATTCTTGTAGCAATATTCAGGCTGATTGAGAATAAAAGTCTTAGAACGAAAGTAAAACAGCGCACTTGGCAGCTTGAGCAAAGAAAGAACGAACTTGATTTGATGCTTAACGAAATGCCCGAAGGCGTTATTGTAATTGATGAAAAGCAAAATATAGTCAGCCATAATAATCCGGCGGCGGCTTTGATAGGTCTTAGCAAAGAGGATATTCAGGGGATGTCATGCAGTGAATATTTTGACCAAATGGGCGTTGAACTTGATGGTAATGAATACCGGAATATTAAGGAAAAGGATAGTAAGACTACACGTGTAAATCGCGGAAACGAGGTTCTGGAAATAAGCATCTTCGGTGTAGGAACAGAGGATGCCATCGCCAAAAACATCATGTTCACTATTAAGGATATAACTCTTGAAGTAATAAAAAACAATCAGCTTTTGCAGTCATCGAAGATGATTGCCATAGGGCAGCTCGCCGCCGGAATGGCGCATGAACTGAGAAATCCGCTTGGAATCATAAGAACTCAAAGCTATATACTGGGCAAGAATAAAAATGTTGACGACAGAACGAGGATTGCCCTGAATTATATAGACGAGAGCGTCAGACATGCAGGCGGAATTATTGATAATGTAATGAATTTTTGGCGTATAGGTGATAATGAAAGCAAAACCATAGAAGTAAAATCGTTTATTGAGTCAATTGTTGAGCTGAATGAGGAAGAAATTCGTAAGAAGAAAATAAAAATCGTGATACTATGTGAGCCTAATCTGACTTTGCATAGCAGTGTTGAGGCTCTTAAACATATTTTGATGAACATAATTCAAAATGCTATAGATGCAATAGATAAGAGCAGTGGTGAAATAGTTATAAGTGCCGTAAAAGAACAGGAAAACGTTGTAATAAGCTGTAAAGATAACGGCGTGGGAATCAAACAGGAGGACCTTGCAAATCTATATAATCCTTTTTTTACAACAAAACCGCCGGGTAAGGGCACAGGTCTTGGACTCTTTGTTACCTACACGGAAATGGGGAAGTTGGGCGGCAATATAACGGTTGAATCAAATGAGGGATGCGGGACCGCCTTCACACTGTCAATACCAAATGAAGAATCACAGGAGGAGAATTGTGAGTAATACGGATAAAAAAATGTGCAATATTTTGATAGTGGATGACGAGAGAGATTATCGCGAGACTTTGGCATATTTGTTTGAAACCGAGGGGTATAGCTGTAAAAAGGCAAGTTCTGCGGAAGAAGCGCTTGAAATTGCGCAAGTTGAATATTTTCATATCGTTGTTACGGACATAATGATGGAAGGAAGCGGCGGAATTGAGCTTCTAAAAAAGCTGAAGCAGCAGTATCATGACGAGGTTGAAATAATTATGGTCACAGGATATGGAAGCATTGAGACCGCGGTAGAAACCATTAAGATGGGGGCCTTCGGATATTTTATAAAAAGCCATGATCCGGAAGAACTTATCAAAGAAGTAGAAAAGGCTCGTCTGGTTATGGAGGCAAGACGTGCTCCTGCCATATATAAAAACAGTGTGAGTGCAGATTTTGTAGAGGGCAGCAGTCCCAGAATAAAGAAACTTTGGGGGCTTGTCAAAACTATAGCAGAATCAAATGCAAATGTAATAATCACAGGAGAAAGCGGATGTGGAAAGGAAATAATCGCTCAGCAGATACATAATTTGAGCAGTAGAAGCAATAAATTATTTTTGCCTATTAATTGCCAGAGTCTGCCGAGCAATCTCATAGAGTCGGAGCTTTTCGGACATGAAAAAGGTGCTTTTACAGGAGCAAATGAGCTACGCATAGGGAAGCTTGAACAGTGCGGTGGAGGAACCGTTTTCTTAGATGAAATTGGTGATATGGATTTAGCAATTCAGGTTAAACTACTGCGTGTTTTGGAGAATCACAAGATTGAAAGGATAGGATCCAACAAAGCGATAAATGTTGATTTTAGAGTTGTTTCGGCTACAAATAAAGATATTAAAGCACAAGTTCAAGACGGCAGCTTTAGGGAAGACCTTTGGTACAGAATAAATACATTCGAAATACATGTGCCTCCTTTAAGAGAGCGGCGAGAAGATATTCCGGAATTTGTTGATTTTTTTATTCGCAAAAACACGAGAGACAGCGGCAAAATAGTAAATTGCATAGATGAAAAAACTAAAAACTTTTTGATGGAATACGATTATCCGGGTAACATAAGGGAGCTTAAGAATATTATTGAACGACTTTTCATTCTCACGCCGGCAGGTGGGGTATTGAGCATTGATTCTTGGCATGAAAGCTACGAAAAATCAATAAGTCCGGCAGTATATGCGGCGGATAAAAATTATAAGGATGCGAAACAGGACTTCGAAAGAGATTATTTCAGACAGGTGTTGAAGCATGCTGACGGGAATATTACTGCCGCAGCGAGGAACATTGGATTGAGCAGAAGACAGTTGTTTAACAAAATCCAGGAACTTGGAATCAAAAATTAGGCTTTATAGGGACAAGCTAATATTACTTTTTGATACGAAACTGAATGTTTTGCCAGGCAATTTTTTTCCGATTTGGAAATATACTGCCTGGTATTTTTTTGCCATTATGCAGATATACGCGAAAAATACCGAGATTTCCGGACAGATTTCGGATTGATAAGTCTGGCATGCTAATTGCTAATAATATATATGTATTTTATTTCATATTTATTATTGGAGGGTTAAAAATGGAAACTGAAAAGAAACGCTTAGAGTTTTTTGGCGGAGCGGGGATTTCGCTTTTGCCTTTTGTGATATTTATCATCACGATAATCGTCACGACCTTTGTTTGGGGCTCAATTTCCGACGGGGCTCTTTGGGTGCCTGCTTTTCTTGCACTTCTTATTCCTTTCTTTTTTGCAAAAGATAAAAAACATTACTCGCAGGTGATTATTTCCGGTATGGCAAGTGAAGAGTGTTTGATTCCTATAGTCTGCTGGATTTTTGCAGGGGTATTTTCCAGAGTTCTCAGAGTTTCAGGTCTCGCAGCAGGTATTGCAGGCGTTGCCGCAAATGCGGGTGTAGGACCTACATTATTTTTGATTATAACCTTTCTTGCTTCTGCTGTATTTGCAACTGCATCAGGAACGGGATTTGGAACTATAGCCGCAGGAATGGGCGTGTTGTATCCTGCGGGTGTGGCGCTTGGCTGTAATCATCCGCTTCTTGCCGGTGCCATTATTTCAGGTGCCGCTTTCGGAGATAATCTTGCGCCTATATCGGATACGACAATTTGCTCGGCTGCTACTCAAGGAGTGGATGTGCCGGGAGTTGTAAGATCAAGATTGAAATACAGTTTGCTTTCGTGTGCAATTTCCATTCCGGTATTCATCATAGTCAGCATGGTTCTAGGGCCTGATCAGTCAGCCGCTGCGGCCAACGCTTCATACAATCCTTTGACTCTGATTATGTTGATTCCTGTAGCTATAACAATATATATTGCTATTAAGTCCGGAGACATCATTATAGCTACATCGATAGGCATCATTATAGCCATCGTATTTGCCGTTCCTTCAGGGCTCATAGACTTGATTCACATTGATACGGACTCGCAGCTTCCTGCTGTATTTACAGTTGGCGGAGAAGGTCTTGATCGTGTTGTCGGAGGCGTTTTATACGACGGTATCGCAGGAATGATTCAGGTTATCGTTCTCGCTTTGCTTTTATTCGGTTCAATAAATATCATGAGACAAGGCGAAGGCGATTTATTAATTCTAAACGGTCTTGGAAAGATTGCGAAGACTGCTACAGGAGCTGAGTTTGTAATTTCGGCAATGGTAATTATACTTTCAGGTATTATGGGACTTAATGCTCCTGCTATACTCGCTGTCGGTGCATCGTTTGCCAAGCCGCTTTCGAAACAGCACGGTATTTCACCTTATAGAACTGCAAATCTGATGGATGCACAATCAAACACCTTGGCATATTGCTTGCCTTGGACGCCTGCCGTAGTTTATACTTTAGGATTTGCAAAGGATTCAGGTGCACCGCTTACAGGTATTCAGATTATGCCTATGACAATCTATTGCTTTGTAATGTTTGCTGTTATGACAGCTTCGATTATTTTTAAGTATGGCAGAAAAGATTTCATGGATAAATTGTCTCCTGAGATGAGAGCTGAATACGAACACGAAGATTATATCGGCTAAATAGTTATTTGCTTAGACGGCGGCTTGAAAGTTTGGGCAAAAGGTCTTGCAAATGAAGATGTAAAAATAGGAGATACTATAAAAGTAATTAAGGAAGCCTTGTCGCATAGACAGGGTTTTCTTGATTATATGGACATTTACCGCGCAGACGATTAGAATTAAATAAGTAGACACGACGTTTAATCGTCACAGATAGCAAAGCGAATATATTGCGTAGGATGGTGTATGTGTTATGAATGAAAAAGTATTTATGGCGGAAGATTTATTGAAGAATCAGAAGGACTATTTCTATACGGGACAAACCAAATCTATTGATTTTAGAATTGCAGAGTTAAAGAAGCTGAAAAAAGCTATAAAAAAGCATGAAGAAAAAATAATGTTTGCATTGGAGAAAGATCTTGGAAAAGCAGGGCAAGAGAGTTTTCTAACCGAGATTGGAAATATTTACGGAAGCATTGACCTTTTTATAAAAAAACTTGCAAAGTGGACAAGAAAAAAGTCGGTAATGACTCCTATATTTCAGTACGGAGAAAGTTATGTTGAATACGAGCCTTATGGGTGCGTTTTGATAATAGTGCCGTTTAATTATCCTTTTCAACTGGCGATGGAGCCTTTGATTGGAGCGATGGCTTCGGGCAATACCGTTGTTATAAAACCGAGCGAAATGGCGGAAGCAACCGAAAAAGTGATAGTAGATATTATAAGAGAGGCTTTTGATGAAAAATATATAGCAACTGTTACAGGCGGAGCGGATGTTATTACGAAGCTGCTGAATCTGCGCTTTGATTACATATTTTTTACCGGAAGTGTGCGGGTTGGAAAAGTCGTTATGGCGGCGGCAGCAAAGAATCTAACCCCTCTTACGCTTGAACTCGGAGGAAAAAGTCCCGTGTTTGTCGATGACAGCTTTGATATTAAGCTTGCTGCAAGACGTATAATATGGGGAAAACTGCTGAATAACGGTCAAACCTGCATTGCGCCGGATTATGTAATGGTTAAACGTGAACAAAAGAATAGACTTATAGAGGAACTTTCTCGCGCGATAAAAGAGTTTTATGGAGAAAATATAAAGGAAAACCCTGATTATGGGCGCATAATAAATAAGAAGCAGGCGAGGAGACTTGCCGACATAATCGAGGCGGATAGAGAACTTATCGTGTTCGGTGGCGGCTTTGATATTGAGGAAAGATTTATAGAGCCTACGCTCTTTGATTTGAGTGGCGATGGCAGAGAAAGTGCAGTTATGCAGGATGAAATCTTCGGACCGCTCCTTCCGATTATCAGCTTTGATAATTTGGATGAAGCGATTGCTTCTGTGCGAATTTTTGAAAAACCTCTTGCTATGTATATATTTTCCAGGGACAAAGATTTTGTTGAATCTTTGAAAAAAGGAATCTCATGCGGAAATATCAGCATAAACGATACGATAAAGCATGTGTCAATACACAGCTTGCCTTTTGGAGGTGTAGGGCAGTCAGGACTAGGTGAATATCATGGAAAATACAGCATTGAAGCCTTTTCGCACAGGCGCGGCGTGTATAGGAATAAAATGAATCGCAATATAAAGCAAATATTGCCGCCGTATAACCAGAAGAACTTTGATTTTCTGCGCAAACTGTTCAAGTAGTGCTATTTCAGGAGAGTGAGCTCGTAGTCGACAGGGAAATTGCTCGCATATCTTTTTATGCACTTACACATGGTAACAACCGCCTCAGATTGTATTATGCCGGATTTTACTATAAGAGAAATATTTCTATATATCTTCGGATTAAAGGAATGTACCGCAACGGAAGCGCTGGTTCTTCTCATGACCAACTTTCCGAAAATACAGCAGCCCATACCACCCTCAGCCATAGAGACCAAGGTGTGATCGTCATAGCCGGTAATAGTAGATTTCATGCTTATTTTCAGCTTATTCAAGATTTTGACGACTTCCTCGTTGTATGGTGGCTCCTGCATAAGGAGCGGCATGCTTTTGAGTTCGCTTGCAGATATATATCCGTTATCAGTCTTACAGTCAGGAGGTGTGATAACTACCATCTCATCTTCATGAAGTGTTTCAAATATAAGCCCCGGCGCGGGATCGGTAGTGCCGATACCTATATCAATCTCATTATCAAGCAGCCAATTTAATATCTCACTGTTACATGCCCCGGCGCGTAGTTGAATTTCAACGTCGGGGTATTTTTTTCTGAAGTTATTTATGATTTCCGGAAGCCAATTAATACATATGCTGCTGATGGTTCCAATTCTTACTATGCCGGATTTAAGTCCCTGAAACAGATCAACCTGTTCCATAAATTTTTTGTTTTCACTCAAAATATCCTCGGCAAAAGGCAGCAGCGTTTTGCCGTATAGCGTAAGCCTTACTTTTCGATTTGTTCGACTGAAAAGAGGAAATCCGAACTCGTTTTCCATTCTTGAAATAGCATGACTCACCGCGGATGTCGTAAGATGAAGACTTTCCGCTGCAAGTGTAAGACTGCTCGACTTAGCAACTTCCACAAAGGTTATATAATCCGATAAAGTCATATCTGCACCTCGCATAGGTAAAAGGGAGAAGTAGGCGATTACTAACAAAAGTATAGCAAAATTTTCCCCTGATTTCACTAATTTAACTAACACATTTTACGAATAATATATTGAATTTTTTTTAATGCATATTGAAAAACGGTCAATTTACACAGAAGAGTTAGAAGATTATTATTATAGCAAAATAATACTTTGATTTGAAAGGAGTAAAAGTATGTCAATTTCAGAAAAAAAGAAGATGGGCTTACCGCTTCAACTTGCGATTGCTCTTGCGCTCGGCGTGATAGCAGGCTTTATTTTCAAGGATTATTGCAGCTATATCGGATTTATAGGTACTATTTTCATAAGACTCTTGAAGATGTGCGTATATCCGCTGGTGTTATTTAGCATAATTTCCGGTGTGGCTAATGTGGCAAGCATAGGAAAACTGAGAAAAATAGGCGGAACTTTCCTGGCATATGCTTTCTGCACGACGGCGATTGCCGGAATTCTTGGAACAATGGCGGCAAAACTTACAGGTGTGGGTCATGGTTTAATTCTTAAAGAAACCGTAGATAAGACAAATCAGGAAGGCGTTAACATGGTTGAAACCTTTGTTAACTGGGTTCCGGCAAATATTTTTGAATCCTTGTCAACGGGAACTCTGATTCAAATTATAGTTTTCGCCATTTTCTTCGGCACGGTAATAACACTGTTAAAATCTCAGAATCCCGAAGTGGATTTCGTATCAAAGATAGTAAACGGCTGTAACGACATTATGAATGCAATGGTAGCAATCGTAATGAAAGTTGCACCGATAGGTGTATTTGCTCTTATCGCGAATCTTGTGGGTACAACGGGGCTGGAAAATCTGAAAAACATTTTCACCATGGTGGTAACTCTTTGGGGCGCATCCCTTGTACATGTTCTGATTGTACTTCCTTTGATTTTGAAGATTTTTGCCAAAGTTAATCCGTTCAAATTTTTCAAAAATGTACTTCCCGCTATTTTGATGGCATTTTCAACTCAGTCGAGTGCGGCAACCTTGCCTGTGACAATGAAATGCGCTAAAGAAAATAACGGGGTAGACGATGAGATTATAAATCTTTGTGCAGCACCGGCAGCAACAATAAATATGGACGGCGCGGCAATTGAATATACCATCTACACTATATTTGCAGCGAATGCTTTTGGTGTAAACTTCTCACCTATACAATTTATTTTCCTTGTGGCTCTATGCATAGTATGTTCCGCAGGAGCGGCGGGTGTGCCGGGAGGCGGCATCGTAATGTGTTCTATTTGTCTTGCAACAATGGGGCTTCCAAATGCCGAGGTTACAGCCATGGTGGCAGGAGTCTATGTATTATTGGATATGGCGGCAACCACTCTTAATGTAACAGGTGATAACGCAGGTATGGTAGTAATCGCATCAAGAATGGGAACCTTGGACAGAGAAAAATTCAATTCGTAGTATTTAACATAGAACATATAAAAAGTTTTGATGGAGAAGTTTAATTTTATTAACATATGTGGTCAGCTATAATATGTTAACCTTTTGGTTAGGAGGGAAAAAGTGACATTTATATCGGAAAAAAGTAAGGCAACTCCGGGATCGGTAATAAGGGAAATGTTTGCTATGCAGGACGGAATGCAGGACGTCATCAGTTTTGCTCTTGGGGAGCCGGATTTTACGGCACCTTTGCACGTGATTGATGCTATTGTAGATTCACTTCACAGAGGAGAAACACATTATACACCTAATTCGGGAATTCCGGAACTGAAACAGGCGATTTCGGATTCATATAAGCAAAGAGGGCTTTTTTATGAATCTGATGAAATTATAGTCGGAGCCGGTGCAATAAGCCTGCTGAATATCGCGGCTACGGCAGTACTTGATATAGGTGATGAGGTTTTGATTCCCGACCCGGGATGGGCTAATTACAAGGGATTATTTCTGCAACTCGGTGCGGTTCCCGTTCCGGTTAAGGTAAAAGAGGAAAACGGATTTATGTATGATGTTTCGGATTTGAGGGCCTCTATTACGGATAAAACCAAATTGATACTGTTAAACTCTCCGTCTAATCCAACCGGAGGTGTTGCAGGAAGAAGTTTGCTTGAGGAGATTGCGAAACTTGCAAGGGAAGAGGACCTGTATATTTTGACTGACGAAATATACAGAGAACTTTTATGGACGGATGAGCCATATACCAGTATCGCTGAATTGGAGGGTATGAAGGAGAGAACCATTATCGTTGACGGATTCTCAAAAACCTATGCCATGACAGGGTTAAGACTCGCATATGCAGCGGCGCCGCATGATGTGATTACTGTTATGACAAAGCTGCTTGAGAACGTACTGTCTTCTGTAAATGAAGGTACACAGTGGGGGGGTATCGCGGCTTTGACAGGAGACAAAGAATATATCTTGCAAATGAAGCAGGAATATGCATCGCGGAGGGAACTGATAACTAAGCTGCTTAACTCAATAGACGGAATTAGCTGCAAGTCACCGAGCGGAGCTTTCTATGTGTTTCCTAATATCAAGGCGACGGGACTTTCGTCCCGTGATTTTGCCATAAGATTGCTGAAAGAAAAACAGGTTGTAGTTGTTCCGGGCAGCGGTTTCGGTGAAGGAGGTGAAGGCTATATAAGGCTTTCATATGCTACAAGCAAGGAAAATATTCAAAGAGGACTTTTACGAATAAAGGAGTTTGTAGAAGAACTGATGAGGTGAAATGTCAATTTGATTCCGGAATTTTAGTTATAATCGAATTTATCACAAAGTTGAAGGGAGAAAAAGATGAGCAGAGCAAATTTTTTGGCACAGATGGAGCAGGTAGACGATTTTAGAAAAACGCTGAATGAACCCGGAGGGGTCTTTGGTCCCTTTATGATTACTTCCGATCCGGCATTTGTTGAAGCTGCCGGATATGCGGGATATGACTTTGTGCTTCTTGATATGGAACATGGGCCGGGAACTTTTGAAAATCTACAGAATTTAATCAGAGCTGCGAATGTGGCAAAGGTTATGCCGATTGTCAGAGTGCCCAGAGGAAGCGATATTTGGATTGACAGAGCACTTGATGTAGGTGCGGGAGGAGTTGTAATTCCGCAGATAGATACGGCTGAACAGGCACGGTATGCAGTTGCTGCGGCAAAATTTGCACCATTTGGAACCCGCGGTACATGCAGATTTGTAAGAGCGGCAGGCTACGGAGATGTACCGGGAGCCGAATATTTTACAAGAGCACAGGATACAGTTGTAATAATTCAGGCAGAAGGTCAGAAAGCATTTGAAAACATCGACGAAATCCTTGAAGTTGAAGGCATAGACATAATATTTGTCGGACCTTATGACCTTTCCAGTTCATTAGGATTGATAGGGCAGGTTACACATCCTAAAGTAGAGGAAAAAATTAAAGAAATCGTAGCTAAAGCAGAAAGAAAAGGCGTTAAAGTCGGTTGCTTTGCGGACAATGCCGAAAGAGCCGTTGAACTGAGAACTATGGGAGTTTCATTTATAGGCTACGGATGCGATACGGATACCTATTATCAGGCGGCAAAGGCTGATGTTGAAAAATATAGAGGATAAATGGAGGGGAAAATGACTGAAAAAAAATATGCTGTTATGGATGGAAATACCGCGGCGGCACATGTGGCATACGCGTTTACGGAGGTTGCGGCAATTTACCCGATAACACCGTCTTCGCCTATGGCGGAGAAAGTTGATGAATGGTCTGCAAACGGTAGAAAAAATCTTTTCGGAACGACTGTAGATGTTATTCAGATGCAGTCGGAAGCGGGTGCCGCAGGAACATGTCACGGCTCACTCCAGGCAGGGGCACTAACCACCACTTTTACATCATCGCAAGGCTTGATGCTTATGATTCCTGCGATGTATGCCATGGGAGGACAGTTTTTGCCTAATGTGATGCATATAGCATCAAGGGTTGTAACATCAAACCATCATTCGATATTCGGAGATCACACGGATTTTATGACTTGTCGCACTACGGGATATGCTATGCTGATGTCGTCCTCTCCGCAGGAGGCTATGGACCTTGCAGCTGTAGCACATCTTTCGGCATTAAAAAATCAATATGCATTTATGCACTGCTTTGATGGATTTAGAACCTCACATGAAATGCAAAGAATCGAAACGATAGACTATGAGGATCTTCGCAAGCTTATGGACATGGATGCATTGAAGGCGTTTCGCGCGAGGTCTTTGAATCCTGAGCATCCAAGCATCAGAGGAAACAATACAAATCCTGATATATTTTTCCAGTGCAAAGAAGGTGCCAATGTGAAGAGTGCAGATGTACCGGGTACAGTTCAGCATTATATGGATGAAATAGGAAAGCTTACAGGTAGAAAATATAAACTGTTTGATTATTACGGAGATAGTAATGCGGAAGAACTTATTGTGATTATGTGTTCCGCTTCTGAGAGCGTAAAGGAAACGGTTGACTATCTAAACGCAATGGGACGTAAGGTTGGAATGGTTCAGATTCACTTGTTCAGGCCGTTTTCCGTCGAACATTTCGCAGGGGCAATACCGAAGTCATGCAAAAAAATAGCTGTACTCGATCGCTCAAAGGAGACAGGCTCAGTGGGTGAACCTGTATATCTCGATGTCTGTACGGCGCTAAATCAGGTCGGAAGAACGGATATAAAAATCGTTGGAGGTCGCTACGGGCTTTCATCAAAGGATACAACACCGGGACAAATTGCCGCAGTTTTTGATAATTTGTTGAAAGACAATCCGAAAAATAATTTCACTATAGGCATCAACGACGATGTTACACATACTTCACTTGATTATAAAGAAATTGACCTGAAACACCGCAGTGAAATCTCTTGCAAAATTTGGGGTCTTGGCGGAGACGGAACTGTGGGTGCAAATAAAAATGCGATAACAACGATTGGAATTGCCGGGAATAAGTATGCACAGGCATATTTTTCATACGACTCAATGAAGTCGGGCGGATTGACACAATCACATCTTCGCTTTGGAGATAGTCCGATTAAATCAACGTACCTGGTTTCATCCGCCGATTTTGTCGGAGTACATGCGCCTACATATGTTAAAAAATACGATACTACAGAGGATTTGAAAGAAGGCGGAATATTTTTATTAAATTGCCCTTGGGAGCCTGATGAGTTGGAACACCGTCTGACCGGTAAGATGAAGAGGGATTTAGCAAATAAAAATGCAAAGCTTTACATAGTTGATGCGGCTAAACTTGCAGGAGAAATCGGACTCGGAAGTAGAATTAACTCAATATTGCAGGCGGCATTTTTTAGACTTACGGCTGTAATTCCGATTGAACTTGCAGTAGATGATATGAAGAAAAACAACCATAAGTCATATTATAAAAAGGGTGGACAAGCGTTGGTTGATATGAATAATATGGCGGTTGATGCAGGTGTTGAGGGAGTTAGGCGTGTAGAAATACCGCAAGCCTGGAAATCTGCCTGCGATTGTGACGAGCCTGAAACGGAAGTTACGGAATTTGTCAGAGATATTGTTATTCCAATGGACAGGCAAAAAGGCGATAAGCTTCCCGTATCGGTGTTCCAAAAGCATGGAGTTTTAGACGGTACATGGGAAAGCGGTACTTCGGCATACGCTAAACGCGGAGTCGCAACAAAGGTTCCTAAGTGGGATAAGGATAAATGCGTTCAGTGCAACCGCTGTTCAACGAGCTGTCCGCATGCCGCAATAAGACCCGTTCTGCTGAGCGATGAAGAACTGAATGAACTCTCTTACGATTTTGAGACAGCAATCGCAAAGGGGCTTCCAAAGGATGCAGGAAAGCTGAACTTCCGCATACAGGTTTCACCTTATGACTGTCTGGAATGCGGAGTTTGTATATCAGCCTGTCCTGCAAAGGGTGCTTTGACGATGACGGCATTTGAGGAAATGAAGCACGAGCAGGATAAATTTAACCGTGTTGCGATGAACGATAAATACATTAAGAAAAATGTAATAAGTGATACAAGTGTAAAGCTTACGCAGTTTGCTAAACCGTATTTTCAATTCTCAGCGGCTTGTGCGGGTTGTGCGGAAACGACATACCTTAAACTTGTAAGTCAGTTGTTTGGTGACCGCATGTACATAGGAAATGCGGCGGGATGTTCGTCCGCATACAGCGGAGGCGCTCCGATACTGCCTTATTGCAAGGACCGCAGGGGCTTTGGTCCGGCATGGGAGCACTCGTTGTTTGAAGATAATGCGGAATTTGCCTATGGCTTTTTCCATGCGCAGGATTCAATAAGAAAAGAGCTTTTTGTCAGACTTGAAAAACTGCTCGAAAGCGGAATAGCATGCAAGGAGGTAAAGGCATATCTGGACGGCTGGGAAGATAAAGATAACAGCAGAAGACTAACGGATGATCTTCTTGCGGCTCTCGAGAAATCCGAGATGACTGAGGAAGTAGTGCACGTTCTCGAAAACAGAGAATATCTATCAAAGAAATCAATATGGGCGATAGGTGGTGACGGCTGGGCATACGATATCGGCTTTGGCGGAATCGACCATGTTCTTGCACAAAACAGAGATGTTAATCTTCTGGTTCTTGACACTGAGGTGTATTCCAACACCGGCGGACAGTCATCAAAAGCAACTCCAACATCTGCCGTAGCAAAATTTGCTGCGGGCGGTAAGCAGGTAGCAAAGAAGGATATGGGCGCAATCTTTATGAATTACGGATATATATATGTAGCTCAAGTTGCAATGGGTTACGATCAGGCGCAGACTCTTAAGGCTATAAGAGAAGCGGAGAGCTACCCGGGACCGTCAATTATTATCGCATATTGCCCATGCCTGGAGCACGGTATAAAGGCAGGAATGGGATGCATCCAGGATGAAATGAAAAAAGCGGTTGAGTCCGGATATTGGCACCTGTATAGATATGATCCGCGTCTTGAAGCAGAAGGCAAGAATCCGTTTCAATTAGATTCACCTGAGCCGGATTATGAAAAGATGATTGAATATATGAAGGGAGAAAGGCGCTATGCGTCGCTTGAAATAAATTTCCCTGAGCGTGCAGAAGAACTATATACAAGATCGATTAATGAATCAAAAAGACGCTATGAGAAATATCGCAAGCTGGCAAGCGAAGGCAAATAAGGAGGGTTAAATGATAAATTTTGATCTCGGCGACAGACATATTAAAATCAAAGAAGAGGTAGCTGTCTTTTCCGAAAAGGAACTTGCTCCTATTGCAGGAGAAATTGATAAGACTTCTACATACCCTGCCGGAGTAATAGACAAACTTTTTAATATGGGCATTATGGGAATGTGTGTACCGAAAGAATATGGAGGAATGGGAGAAGACCCACTTTCCGCAGCACTTGCTGTGGAGGAACTGTCAAAGCACTGCGCTTCGACAGGCGATATAGTAGCCACTCATAACGGTCTTTGTTGTGATCCTTTAATTGCCTTTGGAACCGAAGCTCAAAAAAACAAATATCTACCAATGCTCACTAAGGGGAAAAAAGTCGGCGCCTTCGCTTTGACGGAGCCAAACGCGGGCTCCGATGCGTCAAAGGGGCAGACTAGGGCTGTGTTAAAGGGCGATAATTATGTACTGAACGGTTCTAAAATTTTTATTACTAACGGCTATGTTGCAGAGGTTTTTATAGTGTTTGCAATGACCGACAAGTCCATGGGAACAAAAGGGATTTCCGCTTTTATCGTTGAGAAGGACTTTCCCGGATTTTCTGTAGGAAAACATGAGGTGAAAATGGGGCTTCACGGCTCTCCGACAGCAGAGATTGTATTTACAGACTGCATCGTACCTAAGGAAAATTTGTTGGGAGAAGAGGGGAAAGGCTTTTCAATTGCAATGAAGACTTTAGACGGAGGCCGTATAGGCATTGCCGCCCAAGCTTTGGGTATTACAGAAGGCTCACTTGATGTCGCAAAAGAATATGTCAAAGAAAGAAAGCAGTTCGGCAAACCTTTGGTTAGATTTCAAAATACCACATTTAAGCTTGCAGACATAGAGCTGGGATGTGAGGCAGGAAAGCTTCTCATGTATCAGGCGGCTGTGGCTAAGAGCAAAGGGGAGCGCTACACCAAGCAGGCTGCCATGGCAAAACTGTTTTGCTCGGAACATGCAATGAAGTCTACTATACAGGTGGTTCAGCTTCTTGGCGCCAATGGCTATACCGGTAAATACCCGGCGGAGCGAATGTTCAGAGATGCAAAGATAACTGAAATATACGAAGGGACATCAGAGGTGCAGCGAATGGTAATCTCGGCTAACATGGGTCTTTAGGCCTATCTGAAGATTAAGGCCGATAAGATTAAAATTGCTTATCCGCTTATATTCGATTGATAAAATTAGTAGAGGAGAAATAAACCATGGCACTAATGACTGCAAAGGAATATATAGAGAGTTTAAGAAAACTTAATACAAGAGTATATCTGTTCGGTGAGAAGATAGATAATTGGGTGGATCACCCAATTATCCGTCCGTCCATCAACTGTGTGGCTATGACATACGCTCTTGCACAAGAGCCCGAATATAGGGAGTTGATGACTGTAAAATCAAGCCTTACAGGAGAAACTATCAATAGATTTACTCATTTGCATCAGTCAAATGAGGATTTGGTAAATAAGGTAAAGATGCAGAGATTGCTCGGGCAGAAGACTGGAACATGCTTTCAGCGTTGTGTAGGTATGGATGCATTTAACTCCATCTTCTCAAGTACATATGAAATTGATGAGAAGTATGGAACTAATTACCACGAAAACTTTAAGAACTTCCTCAAGATGGTTCAGGAAAACGATTACACCGTTGACGGTGCGATGACAGACCCTAAGGGCGACAGATCAAAAGCACCGCACGAGCAGGAAGATCCGGATGTATTTGTACACGTTGTGGAGAGAAGAGAAGACGGTATTGTAGTCTGCGGAGCTAAGGCACATCAGACAGGCTCAATCAATTCTCACTGGCATATCTTCATGCCTACAATCTCGATGAAAGAAGCGGATAGAGACTGGGCGGTATCATTTGCATGTCCTACAGATGCTGAAGGCATGTATATGATTTACGGAAGACAGTCTTGTGATACGAGAAAGCTCGAAGGCTCACCTATAGATGTAGGTAATGCCAAGTTCGGCGGGCAGGAAGCACTTGTTGTCTTGGATCACGTATTCATTCCGAATGAGTACATCTTCCTGAACGGAGAAACTGAATTTGCGGGGATGATTGTTGAGAGATTTGCGGGATATCACCGTCAGAGCTACGGCGGATGTAAGCCGGGTGTAGGAGATGTTGTTATCGGAGCTGCTGCCCTTGCCGCAGAGTATAACGGCTGTGAGAAAGCATCTCATGTAAAGGATAAGTTGATTGAGATGACACATCTTAATGAAACACTTTACTCCTGCGGAATCGCTTGTTCATGCGAGGGTTGCAAAACTAAGGCGGGCAATTACGAAATAGATTTGCTCTTAGCTAATGTATGTAAGCAGAATGTAACAAGGTTCCCTTATGAAATCGTAAGACTGGCGGAGGATATTGCAGGTGGCCTTATGGTTACGCTTCCTTCTCAGAAAGACTTTGAATCTGATTTACCTGTGGGCAGAAACGGTGAAACTATCGGAGAGATATGCAATAAGTTCTTTGCGGCAAATCCGGGGGTAAAGACAGAGGACAGGCAGCGCCTTATGCGTTTCCTTGAGAATATGTGTCTCGGGGGTGCAGGAGTAAGCTACAGGACGGAGTCCATGCACGGTGCAGGCTCGCCACAGGCTCAGAGAATTATGATTTCCCGTCAGGGAAATATTAATGGCAAGAAAGAGCTTGCAAAGACACTTGCCGGAATTAAGCAAGAAAATAAATAGTCGCATAAGAAAACTAAAAAACTCAAAACATAGAAGCGAAACAGGAGATTAAGCATGAAAAGTTTAGCAAAAAGATGCGGTACGGTGCCAAGGTCGGCGATTAGAAAGATGGTCGGAAAGTCATACGGATTGGACAATGTTATCAGCTTTGCCTTTGGACAACCTGACTTTACAACACCACAGAGAATTATTGACACAGGTATCAAATCATTGGCAAGCGGAGCGACATTTTACACTCCTAATGCCGGCATGGACGACCTTAGAGAAGCTATCGCGGCAGATTTCGGACCGAGAGGAATGCACTATATCAAAGATGAGGTTATCGTGACGGTAGGTGCTATGGAGTCACTTGCACTTGTAATGCTCGCGCTTTTGGATGAAGGCGATGAGGTTATAATTCAGGATCCATGCTTTGTAAATTACTACGGCATGATTAAGTCTGAAGGTGCAATTCCGGTTCCGGTTCAATCAAAGGAAGAAAATGAGTTTATGCTCGACCCCGAAGATGTGAGAGCCGCAGTTACAGCAAATACAAAGGCAATTCTCATAAACTTCCCTACCAATCCGACAGGGGCAGTGGCAACAAAGGAGAATCTTGAACAAATTGCTAAAATCGCCATAGAAAACGATTTATATGTAATTTCGGATGAAATGTACAGAAAGCTTATATATACCGAGGATAAATTTGTCAGTATAGCAGAATTTCCGGGAATGAGAGAGAGAACTCTAATAATTGACGGATTTTCAAAGGCATACGCTATGACGGGATGGAGAGTAGGATATACAGTTGGTCCTGAAGAGATTATCAGCAATATGATAAAGATGCAGGAGAATGTGGTATCATGCGTATTTGAACCGGCTCAGAAGGCGGCTCTTGACGCTTTGACGGGCGATCAGAGCGTTGTCGAAGAAATGGTAAAGCAATATCGCAGCCGTAGAAATTTGATGGTTAACGGCTTAAATAATATGATGGGTGGCAAGATTACAGCATTGATGCCAAAAGGTGCTTTCTACATATTTGCCAACATCACAGGGACGGGGCTAAGCTCTGAGGAATTTTGCGAAAGACTTCTTGATGAGAAGCGGGTGGTAACAGTTCCGGGCAGCGGTTTCGGACCTAAGGGTGAAGGATTTATTCGTCTATCATACGCAACATCAGAGGAAGAAATCCGTGAAGGGCTTGACAGAATCAAGGAATTCGTAGACAGCCTATAATAATTTAGCACTCCTAATTGATAAATATATACAAATAACTTACAAAGAAAAGCATTCTCTAAAATTTAGAGGGTGTTTTTCTTTTGCAAATAAAACAGGAAGGCAGATTTAATTTAATAAAATTTTAATATTCTCCAGATTGTTAGACATATATAACTATGCTAAGATAATTATACTAACAGACTGAAAGGAGTATATGGTTGCATAATCATATGGAGTGCTTATGAAATTAATTCTTAATAAGATTGAAAAGAATTTTGGAGAAAAAACTGTATTAAAGGGCTGTGATTGTGTCTTTGAACAGGGCAAGGTGTATGGTCTTCTAGGGAGAAACGGTGCAGGAAAAACCACGCTTTTTAATGCAATTTACGGCGAATATGATGATATAAAGGGAACCGCGCTGCTAGAGGCTGACGGTGAGCAAAGAGCCTTGACTCCCGATGAAATCGAAATGATTTATGCTCAACCGATGCTGCCTGAATTTTTGACAGGATACGAATTTATTAAATTTTATATAGATGTGCATGCGAGAAATAAAAAAGTAGATATTCCCGAGCTTTTTAGGCGTTTAAGTTTTGATGCAAAGGATGCGGATAGACTCATTAAAGGATATTCATCCGGAATGAAAAGCAAACTGCATATCATGACACTGCTCATTTCAAGACCTAAGGTAATGCTGCTGGACGAACCGCTTACCTCTCTTGATGTCGTGGTGGCAAATGAGATAAAGAATATCCTTTTAGGATTCAAATCTGAGCATATAATTATCCTGTCAACCCATATAATGCAGCTTGCAAAGGATATGTGTGATGAAATAGTCCTTCTAAAGGGAGGAAAACTTGAGACTTTAGCGTCTTTAGATAAGAACTCGGACGATTACGAAGATGCGATTATTTCCAGCCTCACAGATGATGCTCATCCGGGTAGAGAGGTATAGCTATGGGGATGATCAGAACATATAGAACTATTATGGGAGTTCAAACGGCAATTGCGTGCAATTCCTTTATCTACCATTTTAGAAAAATCCCTTTGATTGGAAAACTGTTGAAAGAATCCCTTTACTCTGAAGGCGATATGAAAGATATAGTCAAGGCCGTTGCCGTTGTTCTAGGTTCTGTCAAATCGCTGTTTTACAGCGCGGCATATTTGGCGGTTTTCTTTTTTGTGCCATATCTATATGCAGACAGAATCGAACTTGATGTTACAATGAATGCGTACAAGGATATGAGCATAGTTATATTCTTTTTTATGAATATGCTTCTCGGAGGTTTATTTCAACATAAGATAGTCGAAAGTCAAAGTGATACATCGATGATTTTACTTAGGTTTTTGAAACTGAACACCAAGCATTATTTCATATCTCAAGCGATAGTGAACTATATAAGAAAACCCATTATTATGTTTTTCCCCATGCTTATAGCGGGGAATATTGTCGGAATCGGGGTTTTGCAAATAGTAACACTTTTAATAGGACTTATATGTATCAGACTTTTGATAGACGGTTTGGAACTGTTTCCTTTTAACATCGCTATCAAAAAGAAAACATGGATTTTTATAACTAAGTATTTAATCTGCACGTTTTTATGTATTGCAGGTGCATATGTTCAGTTCTTCTTTAAGCCGCTTAGAATCTTTGAGACCGGCTTTGCTCCATACCTAATAAGTCCATTGGCTATTCCTGCATATATATTTTTGGCGGCTTTGGGAATTTTGCTCATTAAGGTGCTTGCAAATTATGATGAGATGGGCAAGCGTGAACTTGAGGAACTTAAGTCGGTAAATGAAATCAAAGAAAATGTCAACGCAAATGTAATGGTTCTTGATGAAAAAGAACTGAATATGAAAATAAACGAGAGACTTGCGAGAAAAAGCGGATATGCGTATCTTGACACCATGTTTATACAAAGACATAGAAAGCTTTTCTTTAAGAGAATTTTGAGGACCAGCTTGATTGTATTTATTGCTCCTGTGATTATCGGGATAGGCTCTCTTTTGTTTACTAGCTTAAGAGACGCTATGCCGCTTAAGTACGCCATAGAAAATTTGGGAACCTGGTTTTTCGTAATATATTTAGTCTCGTTTAGAGATAACTATACAACAGCGCTTTTTAACAATATAGATAAATATCTTCTTCATTTTAGGTGGTATAGGAAGCCGGAAGACATTATCAAAAACTATTTCATCAGGCTTAAGTCAAGTTTTTTGCTTAATTCGACGATTACAGGCTCGCTGGCATTAGGCATGGTCATAGGCGGAACTTTGTCAGGGGTAAAACTGACATCGATGCTGATATTTGTTTTGATAATAGGCGTTTTGACATTATTTTATTCGATTCACTACCTTACAATGTACTATTTATTACAGCCGTATACGGATCAGTCAAAGGTGAAAAGCCCAATATATTCTTTCTTTAACGCTATGATTTACATTTTAAGTTATTTTTTCATGCAGCTGAGGAATGTTCCGGGGTGGGTGTTCGCACTGATTTGCGGAACTGTTTTGATATATCTTGCAGCATCTATTTTGATGCTAAAGAAAAGAGCGCCGAAATCTTTCAAACGCAATGAGTAATTTACTTTGACCGAATTTTGTGGTATAGTTGGTAGTAGCGAATTGAGCAAAGATTTGGAGGGAATCCCATGATTAATATTCTGGTCTGTGACGATGATAGAGAAATCGCAGGAGCACTTGAGATATATTTGCGTAATGAAGGCTACAATGTCTTTAAGGCATATGACGGAGTTGAAGCACTGAATATAGTGAATGAGAATCCCATACATTTAATTCTGATGGATGTAATGATGCCGAAAATGGATGGAGTTCAGGCGACTATGAAGATTAGAGCGGAGAACAACATTCCTATCATAATGCTTTCTGCAAAAAGTGAGGACTATGACAAGATAACAGGACTGAACGTAGGGGCGGATGACTATATTACCAAGCCGTTTAATCCGCTTGAACTTATCGCCAGAGTAAAATCCCACTTGAGAAGATTTACGAGGCTTGGAAGCATGGACGCTGAGAGCAAAGACGGAATTTACAGCAGCGGCGGACTTGAAGTTGACGATAATGAAAAGAAGATAACTGTGGATGGGGAACTGATTACCGTAACTCCTACAGAATTTGGTATTATAAAGTTGCTGACACAAAACGCCGGAAAGGTATTTTCTATAGAGCAGATTTACGAGAATGTATGGAACGAACCGGCTTACAATCCGGAGAATACGGTGGCTGTGCATATCAGAAGAATCCGTGAAAAAATTGAAATCAACCCTAAGAACCCTAAGTATCTCAAAGTTGTTTGGGGCATCGGATATAAGGTGGAAAAGATATGATTTGTATAACCGCAGGTCTTATGGCCGCGGTTATTTTGTTTACATTATATGGGGAAATGTATATAATTAATAAAAGAACTATAGATTTGGAGGTACTGTGATGGCGCAGGAGGCTGTCACATAATATATAGGTATGAAGGAATATTTTATAAACGAACTGAAAAGCAATATGGAATTTATCGATTTTTTTATCGTTAAATCCATAGGGATTAAGGTCGGGTCCAATAACAAGCAGTATTTGGATCTTCACCTTGCGGATAAGAGCGGTGAAGTGAGTGCCAAGAAATGGGATGTATCCGAGGGAGAACAACCGGCGCTTTCTGATATCAAAGAAGGCAATATTGTCAAAATAAAGGCACAGGTCACCGAGTGGAATGGAATGAAGCAGCTCAGAGTTCTGCGAATTCGTAAATCCACTGAGGCTGATGTGTTTGACCTTGCAGACTTTATCAAGGCGGCACCTGAGAAACCGGAAGACATGTACGGATATATTCTTGACTGTGCAAACTCGATGGCTGATGCTGATTTTCGCAAGTTGACGGTCAGACTTTTGGAAGATAACAAGGACAGACTTTGGTACTATCCTGCCGCCTCGAGAAATCACCATGCGGAATATGCGGGTCTCTTGTGGCATATGAAAAGGATGATTATGTCGGGCAAAGCTCTCTGTAAGATATATGACTTCCTGAATGAGGATTTGGTTGTTACAGGCGTGATAATTCACGATATGGAAAAGCTTAACGAAATAGAAGCCGGAAAAAACGGAATTGCATCCGGATACTCTATGAAAGGGCAACTGCTGGGACATATAGTTCAGGGAGTAACAATGATAGATGAACTATGTAAGGAACTGGGCTTTGACGAGGAGAAGGCTATAGTCTTGGAGCATATGATTTTGACACACCATTACGAACCTGAATTCGGGAGTCCAAAGAAACCTATGTTCCCGGAAGCTGAGATTTTGCATTATCTTGATGTTATGGATGCGAGGATGTTCGATATGGAAGATGCACTTGACGGCGTAGAACCGGGTGGATTTACGGAACGGGTTAGAACCTTAGATAATAGAAGGGTTTACAGACCGTTGTTCAGCAAAAAATGATAATGGTTTACAAATCTTTCCGTAGTCAATATTAGTAACGAGTATAGTGAGATTTAAGTATGCAGATGATTGAAGGCAATATAGCCGAGATTATTTTTAGAAATGATGAAAACGGATATACGGTTGCGGTTTTAGAGTGTGAGGATGAATTTTGTACTATTGTCGGCAATTTGCCCGCTTGCAATAAGGGTAGCAGATTTAGACTGGTAGGAAATGAAAAGGTACACCCGATTTATGGTGAACAATTTGCATTTAGTGAGTTTGAAGAAATTCTTCCTGAAGGAGAGACCGCAATCTTTGATTTTTTGTCTTCCGGAGTTATCAAAGGAATAGGTCCGTCGACTGCCGCGGCAATCATTGATGCATTTGGTGAAGAAGCGCTTAGGATAATGGAAGAAAGTCCGGACAGACTCATTGAAGTTAAGGGAATAGGAAAAAAGACGGCAGAAACAATTTCAGAATCGTTTGCAATGCACAGGCAATTTGCCGACATATCCCTTGCTTTTCAAAAATATGGCGTATCGTCGGCACAGGCTCTCAAACTGTTCAAGCTCTTCGGTGCACAGTCAATCGAAATAGTGGAAGCAAATCCATATAGACTTGTAGAAGAAGTAAGAGGATTCGGATTTCGCAAGGCTGATGAAATTGCCGAAAAAATTGGAATAAAAAGGGACAGCGACATCAGAATTAAAAGTGGAATCAAATATGCACTTTTATTTTTTTCGGGCGAGGGTAACACCTATATGCCTCGCGAGGAATTATGCGACAGGGTCAGTGAACTTTTAGATGTAAGCAGGGAGCTGGTTGAGGAAGCTTTGATTGAACTGGCTTTTGAAGGAACAATAAAGATTGACAGCTTGGACTCTCAAGATGTCATATATCTGTATAGCTTTTTTCTTGCAGAGCAAAAGGTCTGCCAAAATCTGCTGAGAATAAGCGAAGCTGCGTTAAAACCTCTTTCGACAAATCCGGAGAATTTGATACATGATAGCGAAATTAGCAGTGGGATAGAGCTTTCCGAGCAACAAAAACAGGCTGTGTTGAATTCCATAAACCACGGAATTTCACTAATTACAGGGGGACCGGGTACCGGAAAAACCACAATCATCAATTCAATCATAAGGATATTTGAAGCCGGTGAACTAAAAACTGCGATAGCGGCACCGACGGGCAGAGCAGCTAAGCGAATCACGGAAACAAGCGGTCATTACGCATCTACGATACACAGACTTTTGGAATATTATTTTTCGGACGATTCAAGCGAGATGGTATTCGGCAAGTCGGCAGATGAACAGCTTGACTATGACGTAGTCATAATAGATGAGTCGTCAATGATAGATTTGATGTTGATGAAAGCCTTAACAGATGCAATAAAAACAGGCACGAGACTTATACTTATAGGTGACTGCGATCAGCTCCCGCCGGTAGGGGCGGGAGATGTGCTGCATGACTTGATAGAAAGCGAATTTGCATTTACTACCAAACTGGTATCAATATTTAGACAGGCGGAGGAAAGCCTGATTGTCGTAAATGCTCACCGGATTAATTCCGGTGAATACCCTTACTTAAACGAGAGAGAAAAAGATTTTTTCTTTATGGAACGCTCAGATGAACGGGATATTTTAAGCCTTATAAAGGAATTGGCAAGCTCACGCCTTGAAGCATATTATGAGGATATTGATACAATAAAAGATATTCAAGTGCTCACCCCTGTAAGAAAGGGGAACTTGGGTACTCACAACCTGAACGAACAGCTTCAGGAAGTGCTGAATCCCAAAAGCTCCGAAAAAAATGAAAAAATTTTCGGGGATAAGACTTTCAGAGAAGGCGATAAGGTGATGCAAATTCGCAACAATTATCAGATAGGCTGGAAAAGAAAGAGTGATTTTAGTGAAGGTCAGGGAGTTTTTAACGGGGACGTCGGCTACATTCTTAAAATAGACAGTGAAACAAATGAAATCATCGTTATCTTCGATGAAGACAAATTTGTGACATATGAGTTCGGTCAACTGGAAGAACTGGAACTTGCGTATGCAATGACGGTGCATAAAAGTCAGGGCAGTGAGTTCAAAATTGTCATCATGCCGATTTCCAGATTTCCACATATGCTGGCGACGAGAAACCTTTTGTACACTGCCGTTACAAGAGGTAAGAGTCTGGTTGTACTTTGCGGAATGCAGAGACAAATGGAAAATATGATAGACAATAACAGAATAAAATTAAGATATTCGGGGCTGAAACAAAGACTTAAAAACTTGATGGGAAGAAGTGAGGTTTTATCTATATCCGAATGTGGAGACGTATTTGAGTAGAAAAGCTGTGATGAAGAGAATAATTGAGCTTACAGGCGAGCTTCTTTTTCCGTCGTCGCTATACTGTGTATGCTGCGGAAACATCATAGACGAGAGTAGGAGTTATTCACTTTGCGACCACTGCATGGAGCATTTCAGGTGGGTCAGGGAAGCTTATGAACTTCGCAAAGGCATGAAACTCATACGCTGTGTGCAATATGGAATTTATGAGAGAAGTATTATTTTCGATTTGAAATATAGAGGGGAAAAATATTTGGCAAGAATAATTGCGGAGATAATGAGAGATAAGCTGGAAGCATCGAATATGCATATTGACTATATCGTTCCCGTACCGCTTCACAATGAAAAGCTGAAAACTCGAGGGTTTAATCAGGCGGAACTCATAGCGGATTTCCTGTCGCCTCTGATAGGTGCAAAGACCGTGAACTGCCTTAAGCGTGTAAAGCCTACGCTTCCTATGCGCGGGCTTAATGAGGAAGAGCGCAGAGAAAATATACGAGGAAGCATCAAGCTTGACTGCGAGGATGCCTTTGCAGGAGGTGGTACAATTGCGATTTTGGATGATTTTTATACGACGGGAAGTACCGCGCAGGAATGTGCGAAAGCCCTAAAAGCCGTAGAATCTGAGGAAATTGTATTTATTGCCTTCGCAAGTCGTTGACAAATGTATTTTATTTTGATATTAATTAAATACGGCATTTTTTGTTTGTGTCTGTGGAGGAAGATCCATGCCAGCTATGGGCGAAGGGATCCACGTAAACTGCGATAAGAGGTCGCGGCGATCATGGCATAGTTTAGAAGTAAGTCCTCGGAGAAACTCCGGTTAAGGCAAGTGTGGGGGCAAAGACCAGGTCAGGCAAACAGAAGGTGCTTTTTATTTTAGCTTCTTATATTTGAAAATATTAAGTTACTTTTCAGAAAAATGTGGTATAATATATGAAATCGTAGCTTTGCTATGATATATAATCTAATATCTTTGTAGCAAGGCGGTAAAGGAGGTAGCGTATGAATATCAGAATTACGGGAAAGAACTTTAATACCTACAGGCACCTAGAGGAAACTATCGACAAGAAATTTGAAAAACTCAGCAAATATTTTTCGGACGATATTGATGTGAACATAGTCCTCTCACAGGAAAGGAACAAAGACAAAATAGAGGTTAATATAAATGCAAAGGGTGCCAGGTTCAGAACTGAACAGGTATCTGAAGATATCTACGAGGGCATTGACAAGGCGGTTGATAAGCTTGCTGCTCAAATGTCAAAACTAAAGGGCAAACTGCAAAAACGTTACCATGACAACAAATCGGTTAAATTTGAAGCGATTCCTGATTATGACATGGCAGGACAGGAAGAAAACCTTCTTGTTAAGACCAAAACTCTTGAGCTGATGCCTATGAATGAAAAAGAAGCAATTTTAGAGATGGAGATGATAGATCACGACTTCTATGTTTTCATTAATGATAAGACAAATCAAGTTAATGTTGTATACAAAAGAAATGACGGAAATTACGGCTTATTAGAGACAAAAAACTAGTATTCTACAGCCTGAAAGTACTTAGCATGATGCATTGATTTTGAAACTGATATGAACCTGTTGTGAAATAGTTATGAAAAGACCGTGTCATAATCAAAAACGATTGTGACGCGGTCTTTTTTATTATGGGAGAGTATTGAATTTTACCCTTTTTTTTAGTAAAATTAAATAAAATATCGAAGGGGATTTAGGCATGAAGGATTTATTGAATAACCTAATAACAGGCATAGGCATCAAGGATGTGCTGGATATTCTGATAGTAGCCTTAATTGTATATAAAGTACTGGGTTTTATCAGAGAAACTCGTGCACAGCAATTAGTTAAGGGTATTTTTGTTTTAGTTTTGGTCTTTCTTGTTTCTGACGTGCTTCATCTCTACACTCTTAATTGGATTCTTAGACGGACGATGACATTGGGGCTTGTTGCTTTGATTATTTTGTTCCAGCCTGAGCTCAGGCGCGGTTTGGAATATATGGGACGAGGCAAATTTATGATGAATCGACTGAACCGGCTGAACAAGGACAAGTCAAAGGCGGTTATAGATGAATTCGTTAAAGCGGCAGTTCGCTGCTCCTCAACCAAGACGGGAGTGCTTATAGTTATTGAACGTGAAGTATCTCTTGGAGATATAGCTGAGAGCGGAACTATAATAGACGCTGAGATTTCAGCACAGATGATAGAAAATGTTTTTTACAAAGGCGCACCGCTCCACGACGGTGCTGCAATAGTACGAGGAGATAGACTGTTTGCGGCGGGATGTGTTTTGCCGCTTACAGCAAATCAGGACTTAAATAAGGATTTGGGGACAAGGCATAGAGCCGGAATAGGCATCACAGAAAACTCGGATGCGCTGACCATTATCGTCAGTGAAGAAAATGGCGTTATTTCAGTTGCGAAGGGTGGTAAATTGACACGTTTCCTGGATAGCAAGGGGTTGGAAAAACTTTTGCTGAACCTGTATTTATCTCATGAAACTGAGGAAAAGAACCCTATATCATTTATCAAAAATGTAGTAGGAGGCAAACAAAATGACCAAAAGTAAGCGTGTTAATATTGCACTTGCAATAGTTATCGCCATAGCCTTATGGGCATATGTAGTCGGTGAGATGGATCCGTCATCAACAAAGAAGATAGATAGAATTCCAATTTCCTTACTTCATACGGACGTGCTGGCGGAAAGAGGCCTTGCGGTCAGCTCGATGACAGCGCAGGAACTGGATATAGAAGTTATCGGCTCTCGTACAGCCCTTGCAAACCTGGAACCCGGTGATGTTACGGCGAGTATAGATTTGGCTTCGGCTGCAAAGGGCGAAAACCAGGCGTATATTACAGTCAGGGTGCCGAGCGGACTGACCATAAGCAAAAAAAGTATAAGCAATATCAGCGTTACGGTGGAGGCTCTTGTGAGCAAGCCGGTAAGCGTCAAAATTGTATATAGCGGAGCCTTTGCGGAAAATGAAGAGGGTACTACCGTAGCTATTGAAAATTCTGAGGTAGAAGTTTCCGGTGCAGAATCAATAGTCAAAGTTGTAGATTCCGTCAGAGGTACCGTAGATGCTTCAAGAGTAGGTGAGGCTGAAAGTGAAAATGTATGCAGCCTGATACCGGTGAACAAAGAAGGAAACAAGGTCGAAAATGTGACTCTTTCGAGAAAATCAACAAAGGTTACATCTGTTTTATCAAAGACCAAAACCATTGATTTAACTGTTCCTATAAAGGATAATTCGTCAGATGGCGCAAAGAGAAGCACAAACGTACCTAAAAAGATAATCGTAGTCGGTAGAGCGGACAATCTGAAATCTATTACGGGGATAAGTGCAGATGCTATAGACATTTCAAATATAACAAAGAACACCGAACTGGTGCTGACATTCTCAAATCTTCCGGAGGGAATTTCCATATCGGAGAAGAATAGCTCACTGGTTGTCAAAGTAAGCGTAAATAAACTGTCTGAAAAAACTTTTTCATTTGCTCCTGATGAGATTAAACTTAGGGGTAAAAGTGAAGAACTAAAATATGATCTTGAAAAGATATCCATTCTAAACCTGACAATATCGGGGGACGAGGATGAAATTGATAAGATAAATAAAACGGATTTTGAACTTTTTATCGATGTTTCAAAGACAGAAGAGGGCAGCCAAAAATTACAGATTAGTGTTTCCGGAAAAATGGAAAGCTTCGCGGCTGTACTTGATCCACAGTTTATAAATGTGGAAGTAAGCAAAAAGTAGAGGAAGGATAAATATATGGGTAGATTATTCGGCACAGATGGTGTAAGAGGTGTAGCAAATTCGGAACTTACACCTGAACTGGCGTTCAACCTCGGTAAGGCGGGCGCTTCGGTATTGAGCAAGAGCAACAGAAGACCGGTGATTGTAATAGGTAAAGATACAAGGTTATCCGGTGATATGCTTGAGGATGCACTTGCAGCGGGCATTTTAGCAGTGGGAGGAAATGTAATCAAACTCGGAGTACTGCCTACTCCGGCAGTTGCATATCTAACCAGGCATTATCGTGCGGACGCAGGCATTGTAATATCAGCTTCTCACAATCCGTACGAATATAACGGAATTAAATTCTTCAACGGCGAAGGATATAAGCTTGACGATGCGATTGAAGAAAAAATAGAAGATATTATCATTAGAAATATTGATGTTAACAGTCATGTGACAGGCGATCAGATAGGAAGGTGCCTTGAAGCTGAAGAATCGGCAACGGAGCTATATTGTAATTCTCTTCTGGATACGATTGATGTAAGACTGGACGGTTTTAAGATTGTGCTTGACTGTGCAAACGGAGCTGCATACGAAACGGCGCCTCGTGTTTTTAGAGCACTCGGTGCGGATGTGACTGTTATCGGAGATGAACCGAATGGAATTAATATCAACGAAAACATCGGTTCGACACATCCGGAAAAGCTGCAAAAGGAAGTTGTGCGACTTGGAGCTGATGTAGGACTCGCTTATGACGGTGATGCAGACAGACTAATCGTTGTGGACGAACAGGGAAATATAATCGACGGCGACAAAACTATTTGCATCTGTGCCAAAATGCTGAAGGCGGCAGGTGAGCTAGGTGTGAACAAGGTTACTACAACAGTCATGAGCAACATAGGCTTCCATAAGTACGTAAAGGACGTAATTGGAGCAGAGGTTGAAGTTACAGGTGTAGGTGACAGATATGTGCTTGAGTCCATGCTAAATACGGGAAGCGTAATTGGTGGGGAACAATCGGGACATATAATTTTCAAAAACTACACTACGACAGGCGACGGCACGCTATCATCGCTTCAATTTATGAAGGCACTTGTTGCAAGCGGAAAGAAGGCTTCCGAGTTATCGGCAGAAATTGAGCTTTTCCCACAGGTTCTTGTGAATGCCGATGTCAACAATGACAACAAAAAAATCTTTATGGATGATGCCGAAGTGAAGCAAAAAATTGCTTCAGTAGAGAGTGAAATCGGTGATGACGGCAGGGTTCTAATAAGACCTTCAGGAACAGAGCCACTTGTTAGAGTTATGCTGGAGGGTAAAGATATAGAACAAATTCGTGTTCTCGCAGAGGAACTGGCAAAGCTCATCAGCGACAAATTTCACTAATAGTTGAAAGGCATTATAACTGTTTCAAACCCATAATGGTATAGTGCAGACAGGAAGGGAGACAATATGTGCGGAATAGTAGGCTATGTAGGCTATGAGGAAGCGGCAGGCAAAATCATAGAGGGCCTAAAAAAATTGGAATACAGAGGATATGATTCTTCCGGAATTGCAGTTCTCAGTAAAAAAGGTATTGAGCTGAGCAAATGTAAGGGAGAAATCAAGAATCTTGAAAATATGATTGCAGGCAGAGTCTCGGCGGGAAGCTGCGGCATAGGACATACAAGATGGGCGACTCACGGAGAGCCGTCCGATGTAAACGCACATCCTCATATGGATATGAGCGGGAGAATCGCCGTAGTTCATAATGGCATAGTAGAAAATTATGTTGAGCTGAAAGAAATGCTTAAACGTGATTTCGGCGTACGATTCAAATCTGAAACTGATACGGAAGTAATCGCTCATTTGGTTGGACAAAAATATAATTCAAATGGCGGCGATTTGGAAAAGGCGGTGTCGGATTCCATAAAGGAAATGAGAGGGGCTTATTCAATAGGCGTCATTGCTGCCGATACACCGGATAAGATAGTCGCATATCGTAAAGATGCTCCTTTAATAGCAGGACTTGGGAAAAAATGCAATTTTATTGCATCCGATATACCTGCCCTGCTCAAATACACAAACGATATATTTTTGATAGAAAACGATGAGATGGTAATCTGTACCCCGGATCAAATTACCATAAAGGATAAAAACGGCAGGACTCTAAATCGTGAGGCGATGAAGATTACATGGAGCATAGAGGACGCGGAAAAAGGCGGATATGACCACTTTATGCTCAAGGAAATTTATGAACAGCCTAAGGCGGTTAGAGAAACTTTAACTCGTCGCATGGATGAAAACGGCAGAATCAAACTCGACGGAATCAACCTGACAAAAGAAGAACTGGAAAAATACAAGCAGATATATATAGTCGCTTGCGGAACAGCATATCATGCAGGACTTGTCGGCAAATACATAATAGAGAAGATCGCAGGTATTTCCGTAGAGGTTGATGTTGCGTCAGAGTTCAGGTATCGTGATCCTTTCATAGATGAGCACACTTTGTTCATTGCTATCAGCCAGTCCGGAGAGACTCTGGATACTTTGATGTCGCTTAGGTTGGCTAAGGAGAAGGGCGCTAGGGTTCTATCCGTTGTCAATGTTGTTGGCAGTTCTGTTGCCAGAGAGTCAGATGACGTCTTTTACACATGGGCGGGACCCGAAATCGCAGTCGCATCAACAAAGGCGTATACTACGCAGCTTGTATGTATGTATCTGATAGCACTTTATCTTGGGGATATTCGCGGAACCATTACATCTGAATATTATAATTTTATTCTCGATGAGCTTAATCAAATTCCGGAAAAGATAGAAAAGGTGTTTGACAGCGTGCCGTGTATTGAGAAACTGGCAAAACGACTATATAACAAGACTCAAGTTTTCTTTATAGGAAGAGGATTGGATTCTGCGGTCGCATTTGAGGGCTCGCTTAAGCTAAAGGAAATTTCATACATAAATTCCTTTGCGATAGCGGCAGGTGAGCTAAAGCACGGAACAATAGCTTTGATGGAACCGGATACTATAGTATTTGCACTTGCGACACAAAATCGCCTGTTCGAAAAAATGTATTCAAATATCATAGAGATAAAAGCAAGGCTTGCACATGTCGTTTCGGTGACAAAAAGCGGCAATGAGCAGATAGAAGCAGGAAGCACAGAGGTCATATATATACCGGAATGTGATGATGAGGTATCGCCTCTTCTATCAGTAATACCATTACAATTGTTCGCATATTATGTAGCAAAGGAAAAAGGCGAAAGCATAGATAAACCTAGAAATCTGGCTAAGAGTGTAACAGTAGAATAGGAGTAAGATATGACTTACGAACAGATAAAAATACAGGCTGAGGAAGCCATAAAAGAGTTACTCGAAAAATCTCATTTGAAGAGTGGTGACATATTTGTTGTAGGCTGTTCGTCCAGTGAAATCAAAGGCGAACGCATAGGGCAAGGCTCCGATATAGATGCGGCAAAGGCCGTTTATGAGGGAATCTACCCGGCTTTGCAGGAGAGAGGTGTTTTTCTTGCAGCTCAGTGCTGTGAACACTTAAATCGCGCAATTATCATAGAAAGGGAAGCACTTTCATATGACTCGGAAATTGTAAATGTAGTACCGCAGCTTCATGCAGGCGGATCATTTTCCGTTACTTTTTTCAACAATGCCAAAGATCCGGTGGCGGTAGAATCGATAAAGGCTGCCGCAGGTATGGATATTGGGGATACATTGATAGGCATGCATCTGAAAGCTGTTGCGGTTCCTGTCCGCATCGGGGTCAAAAAAATCGGATGTGCAAATTTGGTTTGCGCGCGTACAAGACCTAAGTTTGTCGGCGGCTCAAGAGCGGTTTATGATGAGCATCTATCGGGCGGAGACATTCATAGATAAGAATTGATGGGGGATCAAAATGTATATTTTTGATGCGGAGAAAACTAAAAATGAAATAGTTGCTTGGATAAGAGATTTCTTTGAAACAAATGGAAAAGGATGCAAAGCGGTAGTTGCAATAAGCGGAGGGAAAGACAGTTCGGTGACGGCGGCTCTTTGTGTTGCAGCTTTGGGAAAGGAGCGCGTATTCGGAGTCCTTCTCCCAAACGGTGTCCAAGCGGACATAGATATGTCAAAGCTTTTAGTGGAGCATCTGGGCATAGAGCATACCATAATTAATATTAAAGATTCATTTGACTCATTGATGAGTGAGCTAGGTAATAATCTCGGATGCGAGATTAGCAGACAAACAAGAACTAACTTGCCGGCAAGGCTTAGAATGTCGGCGACTTATGCCGTATCACAATCCGTCAATGGCAGGGTGGCAAACACCTGTAACCTTTCTGAAGATTGGGTCGGATATTCTACTAGATATGGCGATTCTGTAGGAGATTTCAGTCCTTTGTCAAAGCTTACGGTACAAGAGGTTAAGGCTATAGGAAGATGCCTTGCTCTTCCTGATGTCCTGGTTGATAAGGTGCCGATTGACGGGCTTTCGGGACTTACGGATGAGGACAATCTGGGCTTTACATATGAGGCTCTCGATAAGTACCTGAGAACGGGAATTTGCGAAGATGAAGAGGTAAAGAAACTCATTGACAGCAAGCGCAGATGGAACAAATTTAAGCTTGAGCTTATGCCTGTGTTCCCGTTTGATGCTCCTATACTGGCGCTTGACGAAAATAATTGACAGGTGATGTTATGAGATTAGAAGAACTTTTTGCTGAATATAAGGGAAGTGAACAAGGGAAGCGAGAGATTGCTTCCCTTGTTATAGATTCAAGGAAAGCAAGAGACGGCAGCCTGTTTTTTGCTGTCAAAGGCCTTGAGGCTGACGGACACAGCTTCATACCTATGGCGATAGAAAACGGCGCTACAGCTATAGTTTGCAGTGACAAGCAAGATGAGAAAAAAGGTATTTGCTATATATATAAGGATGATGTGATAGGTGAGATTGGAAGATGTAGCGATATATTTTACGGAAAACCAAGCAAGCAAATGAAAATCTATGGAGTGACCGGAACTAACGGGAAAAGCACAACCTCATGTATGATTCAGGATTTGTCTGAAAAGCTTAACGGTCAAGGCTGCGGATATATGGGAACCATAGCGGTAAGATATGGAAGCGTTGACGAAAAACCGAGCCTCACAACTCCCGATGCAATACAGATAAACGATTATATGGCAAAGATGATAGCTGCGGGAATGAAAAGTCTCGCCATGGAAGTCAGTTCTCACGGCTTAGCGCTTCGCAGAACAGAGGGAATAGATTTTGATGTGGCAGTTTTTACAAATCTGACATGGGACCACCTGGATTTTCATAAGACTATGGACGAGTATTTTGAAGCGAAGAAAAGTCTTTTTACGGCTCTTAAGGCGAATGCAATCGCCATCTTAAATCGCGATGACTCAAGTTTTGATTTGCTGAAACAAGCGTGTAAATGCAAAGTGTTAAGTTACGGCGTAAAAGAAGACTCGGACTACCGCATAGGTGATGTAAAAATGAACGCGAGCGGAACGGAGTTTGTAGTCAGTCTTTCGGATAATGTAAGCGCGAAAGCGCTGAAAAACTCTTATACCGTTAAAACCAACATCACCGCCGGATATAATATTTCAAATCTTACTGCTGCAATTGCGGCACTGCATTCACAAGGCTTTGATATGAATGATATTGCAAAGGCTTGTACGGATATAAGACAGGTTGACGGAAGAATGGAAAGGGTTCTCAACGATTTAGGAATCGATTTAATTGTGGATTATGCACACACTCCCGACGGCTTTGAAAAGATATTCGAGTTTGCTCACGATGTGAAAGAGTTTGACGGAAAAATCTTTGCGGTCTTCGGTTCAGCAGGTAAAAGAGATAAAGAAAAACGACCGGTGCTTGGAAAAATTGCCGGAGAAAATTGCGATTATATTGTTTTGACTGAAGAAGATCCTAGAGATGAATTTGCCGCTGATATTGCAAAACAGATAGCAGAACATATTCCCGGCCCAAAATATGAATTTATAAATGATAGGTATGAAGCGATAAAAAGGGCTATTGCCATGGCAAGCTCAGGTGATATGGTTCTGATACTCGGTAAAGGTGATGAAAAGTATCTTGATAGAGGAAACGGCAAGGACTACTGGATGGGAGATGAAAAGGCGGCGGCGGAAATCGCAGCTGAACTGATAAAGGGCAAACTTATAAATTGATAAAGAAGTATCAGTTTAGAAATCACATGACAGAAAAAAATATCGCTTAGGCTAAGCCTAAACGATATTTTTATGTCCGATTTATTTCAGCTTAAATTTCATCATCACAGGATTGTGGTCCGAGTGCTCAAAGTCTAGGGATTGCGTTTGCATATACGTAACTTCTATATTATTTGATACGATGAATCCGTCTATTATGTAAAACTGAAATTTATTAGGATCTAAAGAATCAAGCGGTCTATCCAGGCTGCGGCAACTGGCTGTCTTATTATCCATCATAAACTGCCATGACGGTCCAAACTCGTTTTGGTGAAGAAGGGATGCCTGCCATGCACCTTCAAATCTTTTTAGAGCGGAAGCATCGATTCCTGAAAATGTCTGATTAAAGTCACCGCCGGCAATTACATAATTGCCTTTTTTGAGTTCAGACTGTAGATATTCGTTTAATATTTCGGTTTGAGCCTTTTTGCCTTCCCCGTCATCGTATGCTTCCAGATGTAAGTTGACAATTACAAGTTCCTTTGAGGTGCCGTCGATAGGTAGGCGGCTAATACTCAGACATCTTTTTAGATTTGCTACTCTCTGCGGCCACTTGAAAGGAACGGGTAAGCTGTATCTTGTAGCTTCGGAAATCTGATTTTTGCATAATGTCATTATACCGCTATCGACCCTGCCTATTGGCGGAATTGGATACGGAACATATTTGACTTTGAAATTTTCGGCAAAATTTGCCTGATATTTAGATGTAAGCAGTTTATCGTGAATAAATTTCGTCTCATCAAAGCCGAAGCTTCTCTTCGAATTCTTATCAATTTCCTGTAACAGGACAATGTCGGCATCAAAGCTGTTAAGATTACTTGCGATAGCATCCAAATTAGACTTAAGGGCTTTTTCCGTTGTTGTCTGTACCATCTTGCCGCCGTCCATAAAAAAGTCGGCATCTGAGGCAAGTCCGCCATAACCGATGTTCCATGTTACTATACTTAGCTCTTTTGATTTGTCAAGTTTTTTTAGGTTTGCACCGCCTGAAATCTTAAGCGAAATCTCTTTGTCGGGATTGAATTCCGTAAGCGTCAGATAACATATAAATGCCGCAAAGCTGAACGCTAATAGCATAATTAGGCAAAGTATCAATATAAGGCATTTTTGCCAAAGTTTACGCTCTCTGAATTTTGTTCTAATAGACATAATCAAAATAGGAACCCATATATAAAAGGTCCCTTCTCCTCTAAATATACGTAGTAAAATATGTAATTTATACGGCTGAGCCTGAAATTCACAGCCCTTACCGTTATATGTAATAATAACATGTCGGCCAGCATCTTGGCAATGAATAATACAGGCATATATTTGAATGTAAGCGAAAGTGTAGGGATTTTACTGTTGACATGTCAATCATTGCTGTTGTATGCTGACAAAAGCAAGAAAGAATACTTAGCAAATGAATAAAACGGAATAAATCAAAATTAGAGATATAAGGAGAATTTATGTCATTTGAAGCAGCAAGCGCCTATTTATCAAAAATGGGATATGAAAAGAATATAAAGAAATTTGATGTGTCAAGTGCTACGGTAGAGTTAGCGGCAAAGGCCGTAGGTACCGAGCCGGCAAAAATTGCAAAATCACTGACGTTCAAAGTTGATGACTCCCCCGTGATGGTAGTTTGTGCAGGAGATGCAAAAGTATCAAATGCCAAGTTTAAGGCGTTCTTCAATACCAAAGCGAAGATGCTTAAAAGTGATGAGGTCAGTGAGCTTATAGGTCATGATGTGGGCGGAGTTTGTCCTTTCGGTATAAAAGCCGGGGTAAAAGTGTACTTAGACGAATCGCTGAGGCGCTTTGAAACCGTTTATCCGGCTTGTGGCAACAGTAACAGTGCGGTCGCTCTGAAAATAAATGAACTGGAAGAAACATCAAAGTTTATCGGGTGGATTGATATTTGCAATATCTGATAATCTATAAAAAAGGCAGCCGTTTCGGCTGCCTTTATCTATATTTACGCTCAGTGCGTCATATCCGTGGCGATGGGAGACACTTCCATCGCTTCTTGCTCATTTGCATGTGTATTTAACTTATACACTGGTGGGGACGGGTGAGACTTATTTTGTTGCCTTTGCAGCGTTGAATCTCTTTGTTATACGGGAAACCTTTCTTGAAGCTGCATGCTTGTTGATTGAACCCTTTGAAGCGGCCTGCATAAGCTTCTTTTCTGCCAAAGTAAGCTTTTCAGCTGCTGCGCTCATATCCTCTGCTACGATTGCATCCTCGAACTGACGAAGAGCTTCCTTAACATGGTCTTTAACACGCTTGTTTCTAGCTGTTTTCTTGTTGATAACTTTGATTCTTTTTTTTGCGGATTTGATATTTGCCATAATTTTACCCCACTATTCTTTAATCTTTAGCAATATTAGTTATAATTCGCATATACGCAAAGTATTATATATGATTAAATTACTTTGTGCAATACTTTTTTTCAAAATAAAGAATAATGTGCGGAGTTTTGACTTTTGGTGTATAATACTCGATATATGCACCGCATAATTCATATAAGTATTAGGAGGAAGATATAGCTATGCCAATCAAAGTTCCAAACAATCTGCCGGCTGTGGAAACGCTTACTGCCGAAAATGTTTTTGTAATGACGGATACTCGTGCCATGACGCAGGATATCAGACCTTTGCAGATTTTAATTTTGAATTTGATGCCGACGAAGATAGATACGGAAACACAGCTTACACGCTTACTTGGAAATACACCGCTTCAGGTCGAGCTGGAACTTCTTCAAACTATAAGTCATAAATCACAGAATACATCGCAAGAACATATGCTGGCTTTTTATAAAAGCTTTGAGCAGGTGAAAAATAATTATTACGATGGACTGATTATAACCGGAGCGCCTATAGAACTCATGGAATTTGAAGAAGTGGAGTACTGGGATGAGCTCTGCGAAATAATGGAGTGGTCAAAATCACATGTTCACAGCACCTTCCACATTTGTTGGGGTGCTCAGGCAGGACTCTATTATCATTACGGGATAAAAAAACACAAGCTCAAGGAAAAGCTGTCCGGTGTGTATAAACACCACTTGACATATAAGACGGGCATGCTATTTAGAGGATATGACGATGTTTTTTATGTACCGCATTCTCGCAATACCACTGTTGATAGAGAAGAGGTTGCGGCTTGCCCGGACATTAAGATAGTTGCAGAGTCTGATGAAGCGGGAATTTTTGCCATAAAGTCAAACAACGATAGACAGTTCTTCATAATGGGACACTCCGAATACGATGCGGATACATTGCAAAAAGAGTATGAAAGAGACCTTAAACAAGGTAAAAATCCTAAAATTCCTTGCAATTATTACCCGGATGACGATCCGAGCAAGGAACCTCAGGTTATTTGGCGCTCATGTGCAAACTTGCTGTTTTCAAATTGGCTTAACTATTTTGTTTACCAGTCGACACCTTACGATATAAATAAAATAAGAGAAGAAGTTAGCAGCGATGTGAAGATAACAAAGTCCGACTTGATAATATCAAAGTTCGGAGGGACTTCGCTTGCAGATGCGGAACATATTGAAAAGGTAAAAGACATAATTAATGCAGAGCCTAATCGCAAATATGTAGTGGTTTCAGCTCCGGGAAAGCGTAACGCAAGAGATGAGAAAGTCACGGATTTGCTTGTGGAAATCGCTGATTACGCGGGTTGTGCAGATAATGATAAGACTTCTTTGAATAGGGCGCTTGCTATCTTACAAAAGGTAAAGGCAAGATTTGTAGAAATAAATACGAAGCTAGGCACAAACATCGACATTGACAGTGAATTTTCTCAGATAGAAAATGATATTTTTGATTTGAAATACGGCGATGACTATATTCTCAGCAGAGGCGAATATTTGAATGCAAAGATTATGTGTTCATACCTGGGCGAAGAGTGGACTTTTATAGATGCAAAGGATGTTATCCTGTTTGACGAGCAGGGAAATCTTTTGACCGCAGAAACTCAGGAGGCATTGCAAGGTGCGTGCAGTCAGTGTAAAAGGGCTGTGATTCCGGGATTTTACGGGAGCAAAGCAAAGTCCGGTCAAATAGTCACATTCAGCAGAGGCGGTTCAGACATCAGCGGAGCTGTAGTAGCGGCAGCGCTGCATGCCGACCTATACGAAAACTGGACAGATGTATCCGGGCTTCTAATGGCTGATCCCGGAATTGTTGCAAATCCGGTTGCCGTAAATGTTATGACATATAAGGAACTTCGAGAACTGGCATATCTTGGTGCGGCGGTGATGCATCCGGATGCGGTTCAACCTGTTGTTAAACTTGGAATTCCAATAATCATCAAAAATACCATGTCACCGGAAGACCTAGGCACGCTCATAGTCAAAGACAAGAAATATTATATCGGAAATATGGACATCTCAGGAATATCCGGGAAACGCGGCTTTATAGTTATCAAGTTGGAAAAAACAGGACTTAATGATGACGAGGTACTTCGACGCGAGATAATAGACTTTTATGCAGATTGTTCGATTAAGGTTACTAATATAATTGCCGGGATAGATTCTTTGATTCTCCTAATACCAAAGGAAAGCTTTGATAGCAGCGGTATAGATTTTGTAGAGATGGAGAGCGGAATAAGAGGGCTTTCAAACGAACTTAAAATAGAAGTCACAGAGGACATTGCAATTATCGGAGTTGTCGGTAGGGAACTGGGAAATTCACCTACTATTGCCATCAAAATACTCTCAGCCTTGGCGGGAAGACGCATAAATGTTAAGCTGATTGACCACGGACCTAATCAAATGAATATGTTAGTTGCGGTGGATTCGGCGGATTATGAGGATGCCATCCGCGCGATATATGGCAGGTTTGTATAGTTTTGACAGAATTAATATTGAAATATAGATGAAATGTAGAGGTTTAATTAATGCAGATAACAGATAGAATAAAGAATTGTAACGGGTGCTCCGCTTGCATAGTAGGTTGTAAGGAATCTGCCATCAAAATGGTTGATTTTGAAACCGGTAAATTTCCCGTGATAAACGAGGGCGTTTGCAGCAAGTGCAATAACTGTGTACTTTATTGTCCTCTTTATATGCCGGTTGACCTGCCTGAATTTGAGGAATTTTATGAGTACGATGAGGAATTTTATCTTAGAGACATGCCTAAGGTATATAGGAAGACGATGAGAGAGCTAAAAGATGGGAAGCAGGTTGCTTTTGTGGGAACACTTTGTCAAATTGCCGGTCTCAAATCTCTGATGGGAGACAGGCTCCACGAAAACCTTACACTTAAAGTTCTTTACTGCGACCAAGATACTCCCAAGCGCGATGAGTGCAAGTCTTGCCGATTCATTAGGCCGTAATACCGGATAGAGATTGCAAGCAGATGTTTAATAGCTTTTTAACAGCCCTGCAAGCGGTTTTGCCTATGTTTATTTTGATAGCAATAGGTATGATTGTCCGAAAGTTAGGGATGATAGACAAAGAAGAAAATCGTCGATTGAACAAAATGACCTTTACCGTATTCTTTTCGGCGCTGATGTTTAACAGCATTTATCGTAACGGAATCAGTAAGGTCGTGGATTACAAACTGGTGATTTATGGTATAATATGCGTGTTTGTGGTCTACATATTGACTACCGTGTTTGTTTTGCGAGTAGAAAAAAACGATCGCAGCAGAGGTGCACTGATTCAGGCAATTTATCGCAGCAACTTTGTTATTATGGGCTTTCCTATCGCAGCAAATGTATGTGGCGATGCGCATTTGGCAACAACTGCCTTGATGGTAGCGGTAATTGTACCCATTTACAACATTATAGCCATCTTGACATTGGAATATTACGGAGGAGGTAAAAGCAATCCGAAGAATATGCTCGTTAAACTGGCGAAAAATCCTTTGCTGGATGGTGCTGCTTTAGGTATAATTACGGTTTTATTGGGTATAAAACTACCGACAGTCATCGAAAATCTGCTGGATGATATGTCGGCAGTTGCGACTCCGCTTGCTCTAATTATTTTGGGAATTTCATTTGAGTTCTCACAGATTAGAGATTGCGGCCGCAATTTAATCTTCGCTGTGGCAGGCAGGCTGATTATTGTACCGGCGCTAGTTCTTTCGGCAGCGGCTTTGATAGGATTCAGAGATATAGATTTTGTCACTTTGATTGCTATCTTTGCTTCGCCTTCAGCAATTGCATCCTACACTATGGCGGAATCAATGAATAGTGACAGCGTTTTGGCAGGAAATGCAGTAATAGTTTCATCTTTATTATCATGTTTGACGATGTTTCTATGGATTTTCCTCTTCAAAATGCTAGCTGTTTTTTAATTAAAATGAAACTTAATGTATCGAAAGGAGAAGATATGTCAAACTGTAATCATGATTGCGGCTCTTGCGGACAGGGCTGCGGAGATAAAAATAACGGAATTCCAATGGCGGAAATGAATGTGAACAGTGATGTCAGAAAAGTAATAGGCGTTGTCAGCGGAAAAGGTGGTGTAGGTAAATCATCGGTAACATCAATGCTTGCGGTGGCTGCTGCTCGTGCGGGCAAGAGCGTTGCAATTCTTGACGGAGATATAACAGGTCCTTCTATTCCGAACACATTTGGACTTAACGGGCATGCAGAGGGAGATGGCAAATCCTTATTTCCCATGATGACAAAAGAGGGCATTAAGATTATGTCAATCAATCTTTTGCTTGAGAACAAGAGCGACCCTGTTGTGTGGAGAGGTCCTGTTTTAGGTGGAGTTATAACTCAGTTTTGGAGTGATGTAATCTGGGGCGATGTCGATGTAATGTTTGTAGATATGCCGCCGGGAACAGGAGATGTTGCTCTAACTGTATATCAGTCACTTCCGGTAGACGGAATCATCGTAGTGACTTCGCCGCAACAGCTTGTAGGAATGATTGTGGAGAAGGCGACAAAGATGGCGGATATGATGAGCATCCCTATTCTCGGACTGGTTGAAAATATGTCATACTTCAAATGTCCGGACTGCGGTAGTGAACATAAAATATTCGGTGAAAGCAATATTGATGAGATTGCGGCAAAACACGGAATCAAAAATATTGCAAAACTCAGCATAGACCCAGAGCTTGCCAAGTCTTGCGACGAAGGCAGGATTGAGGATTATGTATGTAAGGACATTGAACCGCTTGCAAAGCGGATAATTGAGTAAGCTTAAGTTTACAAGGCAAATAGAACAAAAACAAAATTTAATAGCAAAAAACAGGAATTTGCGGAGCGGATTCCTGTTTTCTGTTTGGGCATGTATTTAGAATAAAATTAACTTATATTGATAATTTTTTTGAAAAAAAGTTGACACGCGAGTTAGTCTATGCTAACATAACCATACGAGTTAGTTAGAACTAACTAAAAGGGAGTATTACAACTTGTGATAGAAACCGGTTTATAATCACATGAAACTCGGATTTCAAATCCATAGAACTTTGAATGGAGGATGCGCGATGAGTGTAGTTATAATTGGAGGTAATGAGCGCATGAGCCATCGATACGAGCAGATATGTGGCGAGTACGGATGTAGCGCTAAAGTATACACCAAAGAAAAGGGGGCAATCAAGAGAAAAATCGGTTCTCCTGACATGCTGATTTGTTTCACAGGTACCGTATCTCACAAGATGGTTAATGCCGCAAAATCGGCAGCAAAAAAAGAGGGAATTCCGGTAGCACACTGTCACAGCAGCAGTGCATCGGCTTTGGCTGAGTTACTCAAAGAAATAACACAGTGAGTATATTGATATACAAATTAAATTGAATACTTTTCCTTTTGGCTTTACAATTCACACACAATAAAAAAACGCACCTATTTGATGCGTTTTTTTATTGTATAAAGAAAAATCTTTGTCCTATAAGCCTACAACTTAGGCATTTAGGAAGAATACTTGTCTTAAATACCGTAGAAGCTGCTCAGTAAGGTCGCCGCAACGGGAAGCGTTATCAGCGAAAGCGTTGTTGTCAGTGCCACACCTTCTGCCGCGAGGTCTGCGTTGTGTCCTTCTTTTGCCGTGACACCGACTGTAGCTACTGCGCATGGGAAGCAAGCGGAAAAAACTAAGGTCAGCTTAACTCCGACTGACAGCGGCAGCCAATTTACAGCCAGGAAAGTAATCAGAGGAATGAGTATCAGATTTATCAGGGAGGCCTTTATTAAATCTGTATTTTTAAGAATTTTACCGATATTGCTTCCTGCAAGCTGTATTCCTACAATTATCATCGAAAGAGGAATGGTCGCATCACCTACCATGGAGAAAAAATCCAGCATGGCATCAGGCAAATGAATATCCACAAACAAGATAATCGCACCTATAATTGCAGAAACTATACAAGGGTTAAGTGCGGATTTAATAGTTTGCTTAAAATCATAATTGCTGTCACGCCCTATGTTCATTTGAAATATTGAAATCAAATACAGGTAGATATTCAGCGGGATATTTGCAATCACAATCAAAAAGAAGAAATAATCACCGAATATAGCCTTGGTTATTGGAAATCCCATAAATCCCGTATTGACAGCTGTCATAATCACAGTTAATACGCCTATGTCGGCAGGCGGTGTGTTCTTCATAAATTTACCTAGAAAAACGGAAATAAGCGGCACTAAAATAAAGAAAAGCATAGAGCCGATGAGAATTTGAACCGTATCGCTCAAAAGTTCGTTATTTAGTGTGCCTGTTGCCATTGCGTGAAGTATCATCGCAGGAGACGTGATGAGAATCAGCAAGTCCACGAGGTATTTATTGGATTCCGCCGGAAGGATATTTAGTTTGTTGGCGATTAATCCGACAAATATCATGGCGAAGATTACTATAATTTTAATTAAGATGGTTAACATATTACTCCTTATATACAGTACAACGGATAATAGTATAGCATAGATTTTATCCTGTAAAAAGGGAAACCGTATGTAGATGTAAATTTTTATCAAGAAAAATCGCATACCCTAGAAGAACGAGCCATGCAAATGTGGAATTGCAGTTTTTGTAGTAGAAGAAATCGCATAAAAATGCTATAATAAAATATAATAAAATTTTCAAAATTAAGATTGGAGATGATGAAATGGGGTTATTTAATTTATTTGGCGGCGGCAAAAAAACAGTTGAGCTGGATAAGGCAAAAAGCGATGAAAACAAAAGTCGCATGAGAGAAATCTTTGATAATCAAGTAGATGACGGTTCGGAGTATAAAATAGTTTATGCTTATTCAGAAGATATAGGCGGAGCGAATTTTGCGGTACTTCGCACTGTTTCCTATAAGTACAGAAGTTTTATACTCGGCTATAAGGAAGATGATTTAAGTTTAGTTTTTCTCGAAGTAAGCCCTGATTTAAGTCAGGTTGGCAAAGCGCTTGTGTATAGACCACAAGATGTAAAGAGAACTAATTTTACAAAGATGGTAGGCTCATATTATCTACAGTATGGAAGTTCATTTAAGAAAGAATATTTCAACTTTTTTGTTCCTGAGACTATTGATGATATAGTAAATCATGATTGGTATGATGAAGAGACTTTTGCTTATATTGACCAAAGAGAATCACATGGTGGATGGGTAGATTTCTGGAACAAATTTTGTAAATAAAAGGTAAAGTATGATGAGTATGCTACCGAATTATATTTTAGCTTTTATACTTGCGGTATTCCTGATATATAGTTTTATAAATATAAAAGTTAAAAAAGCTAAAGTCAGCAACGGCTGTATTTATGGAATAGGGATTCTTGTTGCAATATTGCTACTTGGGATGTCTATTTACGGGATTATATTTAATATTCCATTAGGACAAGTACAGTTGCTAATAGAAAACAGCTTCAAATAACAAAGTATAGAAACATTAACGCAGCAAATCAAATAGATTTGCTGTTTTTACTTATTCAGAATTAGAATGGGGCTAAAGAAAAAGAGTCTAAAAGCATCCGCAAACAGAAAAGGCGGCTAGCAAAACTCTTTCCGGGTTTTTTGAGTATGCTATGCATGCTTAATTGACATAAGTGTTTAAGTTTGGTAAATTGGAACTGGAGGATGAGATATATGGGAAATTTATGCAAACTATGCGATGTCTGTAATGGCAGAGCTTGTAAAAATATGATTCCCGGACCCGGGGCAAAGGGAACGGGAGATGTCGCTATCAGGAATTTTGATAAATGGCGTGATGTTCGTGTAAATATGGATACAATAGCGGAAAAGCGAGATGTCGATACGCAGTTTGAGATGTTTGGAAAGAATTTTTCGGCGCCTGTATTTGCCGGACCTGTGGGTGCAGTAAAGATGCATTACGGTGATAAATATGACGATAGAGAGTTTAACAAAATCTTGGTAAAAGGTTGTAATGAGGCGGGGATAGCCGCATTTACAGGTGACGGAATCGATAAAGATCAGATGATTTCGGCTTGCGAGGCTGTTAAAGATGCATGCGGAAGGGGTATTCCTACGATAAAGCCTTGGAACTTGGAAATGATAAAGGAGAAAATAGAGATAACAAAGGACGCAGGCGCTTTTGCAGTGGCTATGGATATAGATGCGGCGGGGCTTCCTTTTTTGAAGAATTTCAACCCTCCGGCAGGCAGCAAATCCGTGGAACAGTTGAAAGAAATCGTAGATATTTTGGATGTACCGTTTATAATAAAGGGCATAATGACTCCGGAGGCAGCCTTAAAGGCAAAAGAGGCAGGCGCTTCAGCCATAGTTGTAAGCAATCATGGCGGCAGAGTCTTGGACCAATGCCCTGCAACTGCTGAGGTGCTTGAAAATATAGTAAAAGCTGTAAACGGTAAGATGAAAATTCTGGTAGATGGCGGAATTAGAACGGGTGTAGACGTTTTTAAGGCTTTGGCACTGGGCGCGGATGCAGTTATAATTGCAAGACCTTTTGTAAGTTCTGTGTATACCGGAGAAGAAAACGCTGTAATCAGCTATGCAAATCAGTTGAGGGAAGAACTTGCAGATACCATGGCGATGTGTGGGGCTTCAAGGCTTGATGAAATACGCCGTGACATGGTTAGCGTCTTTAGATAAGATGGATGGAGAAAGAATGAAAACTATAATAGCCGCATCGAGAAACGAGCATAAAATAAAGGAGATTACCGCCATAACCGAAAAATATGGGATGAAGGTGATTTCAAGAGATGAAGCAGGCATTCCGCCGTTTGAAATTATAGAAGACGGTACTACTTTTGAGGAAAACTCATTAAAAAAGGCTAAAGAGATAATGGCGGTTTCGGGGCAGATAACTATTGCAGATGATTCCGGACTTGAGGTTGACTACCTAAACGGAGACCCGGGAGTATATTCGGCGAGGTATGCCGGCGAAAACTCGAATGATAAGAAAAACAACGAAAAGCTTTTATCCATGCTTGACGGTATCGCTTATACGGATAGACGCGCAAGGTTTGTTTCCGTGATAACCATAGTGTTCCCAAACGGAGAGAATTTGGTGGCTAGAGGTGAATGCTGCGGACACATACTGGATAGAGAGGAAGGACGCTTCGGATTTGGATATGATCCTTTGTTCATTCCGGACGGATATCAGAGGACTTTTGCGCAGATGGACGAGGAAACAAAGAATAAGATTAGCCATAGAGCAAAGGCGTTGAAGGAAATGGAGCGATTGTTAAGTGAAAGAGGCGAATTCTAATGCAGATAAACAAATGACGCTCAAAAAGCGTTTTTTGAGAATGCTATATTTGGGGATGAAACAGTACCGAGATCCGTACTATCAAGGGATAGCGGCTCAGGTGGCTTTCTTTTTTATACTTTCGATTTTTCCCACCATCCTCCTGTTCTCGCAAATCCTCGATGTATTTAATCTATCTCTCGATTTGATGGGGGATTGGCTTGATAAGAATTTTTCAGCCGAGGCTCTTTCGTTTTTAACTAAAATTTTGGAATTCAGACCGCAAGCTTCGACGAATGCTTTTCTCATAGTGATGGCTATATGGGCGGCATCAAGAATACAGTTTATAATGCTGAGAGTATCAGATTATACATATTCGGACGGACAGGATGTAGGAAATTTTTGGCTTGACAGAGTGCGCTCAATGATTGCAGTTGTAGTAACTATCATAATGATGGTTCTGGTAGTAGGAGTGCTTGCCTACGGAGAACCTGTAATCAGATTTCTTGTGAGCCGTTTTGTAGTAAATGACTGGATAGATTTGGCATGGACATTTTTTAGATGGCCTATAGCGGGAGCGATTTACTTTTTTGTTATATTTTTGAACTACTTTATGCTGCCGAGGCGGAAATTGAAAGCGAGGAATGTGCTTCCCGGAACAATTTTTTGCGCTGTAGGAATGCTTATAGTAACGTTCTTCTATTCTCAGTATACCGCAAGAGCAGTGAATAATAACCTTCTCTACGGTTCCATGGCAAGTGTATCTGTTTTGATGTTTTGGTTCTATTTTATTTCATGGGTGTTTGTTTTGGGTATAATTCTTAACAAAGTTTGGGCGGACATAAAATCAGAATGAATTTTGTAGACGAAGAAACTTAAATCAATCATAAAAACGCTGTATTTTCGGGATTTTCCATAAATACAGCGTTTTGGGGCTATAGGACAAAAAGTGTTGATGACTAATCCCAGTAAACTGGATAGTTACTTGAATGGTGAAGCTCACTCCATACAACTGCATCACCCCACATAGGGATAGTGTTTTCTAGTTGTTTCTTAGCAGTCATTTTCTTGTA
>JAXFOY010000013.1:0-23244 GCA_034180045.1 Eubacterium sp. | reverse complement strand
TACAAGAAAATGACTGCTAAGAAACAACTAGAAAACACTATCCCTATGTGGGGTGATGCAGTTGTATGGAGTGAGCTTCACCATTCAAGTAACTATCCAGTTTACTGGGATTAGTCATCAACACTTTTTGTCCTATAGCCCTCAAACACCTATAGGTATGCACAGCCGTGCCGTTTCCCATAGGTGTTTTTGTTATTATTTATTATTTATTATTTATTTTTCTTTTCTATATCCGTCATATTCCTCAGACTTATAGCCAAAGTCGAAGCATTGTGTAATGAGGCTGTTACGGTCGGTGTAAACAAACCGAGTATTCCCATCACTATCAGAAATGAATTAAAGCCCAAGATTTGATTATAGCTGGACTTTATTCTCTTCATAAGCCCTGTACTGATTTTTCTAAGCGTAACGAGTTCTTCCAAGTTGTCACTGCCAATCATAATATCCGCAACCTCTCGTGCGATAGCTGCACCGCTATTTATTGCGATACCTGCATTAGCTTCTGAAAGAGCCGGAGAATCGTTTATTCCGTCCCCTACCATTATCACCTTTCTGCCCAGTCTGTGCTGCTCTTTGATGAAATTCGCCTTGTCCTCAGGCAAAACTTCTGCATAGTAGGCATCAACTCCGACTTTTTCCGCTATAACCTTAGCCGTTCTGTCGTTGTCGCCCGTCATCATCACAGTATGCTTAAAACCGCACTGCTTCAGCTTTGCGATAACTTCCGCAGCACCTGCTTTAATAGGATCTTCTATCAAAAGGACTGCGGCCAATTCGTTTTCTATAGCGAGATAAAGATGCGAGTACTCGTTTGGCAAATTATCAAATTTTTCCCTCATGTCATCTGCAATCTTGCAAGCCTCATCTTCAAATACAAAATGTCGACTTCCGATTAAAACTCTCTGATTTTCAATACTGCTGACGATTCCGTGTGCAACGACATACTCAACCTTTGAATGCTTTTCTTCATGTGTAAGTCCTCTGCGTTTTGCTTCGTCTACGACAGCATTTGCTATGGAATGCGGGTAGTGCTCCTCAAGACAAGCAGCCAATCTTAAACATTCCGCCTCATCAAGTTTACTAAAAGGAATCACGGCTTTGACCGTCGCAGCTGCCTCTGTCAAAGTCCCGGTTTTATCAAAAACTATAGTGTCGGCTTCGGCAACCGCCTCGAGGAATTTCCCGCCCTTAACCGTCATATGATGGTTTCCGGACTCCCTCATAGCTGAAAGAACTGCGATGGGAATTGACAGCTTTAATGCACAGCTAAAATCCACCATCAAAATTGAGCTTGCTCTGATCACATCTCCGCTTATCAAATATTGCAGTGCTGTAGCTGCAAATGTATACGGAACCAGTCTGTCTGCCAACTTTGACGCTTCATCCTCAGTCGCCGACTTGAGCTTTTCCGAAGCCTCTATCATCGATATAATTCTGTCGTATTTGCTGCTTCCCGGCGCGCTATCCGCTCTTATCACAATCTCGCCTTCTTCGACTACAGTACCTGCGTATACGGGGCTATCCTCATACTTATGAACAGGCATGGATTCTCCTGTAATCGAAGCTTGGCTTACATATGCGTCGCCTTCGACAACCTTGCCGTCTACGGCAATTATATTTCCGGTTCTGACAATTATGATATCATCCTTTTCTATCGAGTCGGCATCAACAAGGATTTCCGTACCGTCTTCCGCTCTTGTCCATACCTTTTCGACATTAAGTTCCATAGCCTTCGCCAAATCGTTTATTGACTTGCGGTGCGTCCATTCCTCCATTATTTCTCCCACGCCAAGCATAAACATTACCGTTCCTGCGGTGGAGAAATCCTTACGGATAAGAGATACTAAGATACTTGTCGCATCAAGCACGGAAACTTCAAGCTTTCCGCTCATCAACGCCTTAAGTCCCCTAGCTATAAAAGGGATTGCTTTTACAATGGTGACTGCAATTCGAATTGGCGGCGGAATAAACAGCTTCATACACAACCTGCTTCCTATGTGAAGGCACATTTTATTTTCAAATTCGTGCTGAAGCTTCCTGCTGCTATTACCGACAAAAAGGTCCTTGTTTTCTTCATAATCGAATTGTGACATAGCGTCAATAATGGCAGCCCTGCTTTGCCCCTTATGCGTAATAATGGCAACGCAAGTTCTCTCATGAACTTTTACATCTGTTACACCTTTGACTTTGCATAGGTAATTTTCCAAAATATCGGCTTGCTCAAAGTTCATGCGATACTGTATCAGCTTTATTCTGATTCTGGTCTTGGATTCATGTAATATCTTGCATCTCATCTATCATGCCTCCCGTAAATCAAAGGAAACATCATTGTGCGTCGGCTTCCTTTCCTTCTTTTGCCGCTTTTTCTTCAGCAGCCTTAAGTACTTCCTTCGCATCTGCAATCATCTTCGCTTCGGCTTCTTTGCAGCGCTTTTCATTTAGTTCGTCTGCATCTGCTGAAATATCCTGACAATTTTCTTTGATGCACGTTGCAGTCTTCATCACCTCGTCTACACCGCGCTTAACTGCTGCGGTTATATGTGTGTACACTTTTTTTGCATCACTTGATGCCAATACTTTGACCCCGGCGGTTCCCATCAAAACTCCGTATCCTATCGCTCTCGCCGTTTTCCACATATTCATAGATTAACCTCCTTGAAATTATTGAAAAATCTCTTAAATAACAAAAATCCTATATTGATTTGTAATTTAATTGTAATTATAAAAATATATGTTAGTCAAGTTGAAATTTGGTTATATTTATGTAACTATAGTTATACATAAAATATATAAAAATATAAAACCCCGCCGCGCTGTGAGTACACAAGCAACATGGCGAGGTCTTATATTGGTATTTCACAAAAAGTTCGACTTATTCCGTTATTGCAGGTGCTGCATAGCTTCTTGCAAGCAACTCCTGGTTCAGCGCATATAGACCTTTGGAATCTTTTCCGAAAAGTTCAAATTTCTTAACCAGGTCATCAGCGTTCTTCTCTTCTTCCATCTGTTCTTTCACAAACCAATCGAAAAACTGCATGGTTCTATAATCATCAACATCACTTGCAGCCTTATATATCTTGTTGATTAGACCTGTAATATATCTCTCGTGCTGCAACGAAAGGTGCAAAGCGGTATCTATGGCTTCATATTCTTGAGTTGGGTTTTCTATAGCTTCGAAGACAACACTCTCACCGTTATCAAGTATATAGTCTCTAATCATCATCGCGTGGTCGCGTTCTTCCTTGGCCTGAACATCGTACCAATTTGCAAACCCGTCAAGACCTTGATCATAATAATAATTTGCAAAATCAAGATACAAGTATGCCGAATAAAGTTCCGTATTTATCTGTTTATTCAGCAAGTCTTTAACATTTTTATCCAACATTTCCGCCTCCATAAATATAACACTTTAATATCAATACCCTATTTGAGCATATTATAACACATATTTACAGATATAATTATGAAAAATTATATTTTTTACTCTAATCCGCTCATCTAAATCTTCCTTCTGACTATTCGATAGTACTCTTTTGCGGTTAGGATAAATACAGCTCCGTAAATAACCGCAAAACTTATTACAGTAAGCGCCGTACACTCTATCATGAGCATGGTATTGTCGATGCTGAAAATGAGCAGCATGAGCCTGACCATGTTGAAGGCACCGGCAACATGGCAAATCGCCATAAGCAAAGGTGCAAAGAATACTATCATGACTTGCTTTCTTATAGTTTTTTTCACTTCTTTCTCAGACATACCGACCTTTTGCATTATTTCAAATTTATCTTTATCGTAATAGCCTTCTGAAATTTGCTTATAATATACAATCAGTGCTGCCGCAAAGGTGAATATTATTCCTAGGAAAGTGCATAAGAATAGAAAACCGTTTGTGAAAGAGCCGAATGCCGTTAGCAGTTCACTTCTTGTCGTAACTCTACGTGAGCCTAATGATAAACCATCTTCTCTGCCATTCATATATTTCATTGCCGCCTCATCGAACAATTCGTACTCAGGCGAGGCATTATTTTTGAAATTTGCGTTTATATTCAGTTGAGCTCCTCGGAAACCGCCGTTCACTTTACCTTGCTCCACAAACTTGTTTGCAGTTTCATCATCTCTTACTATAAGCATAAATTCGTCAACTATCGGCGAAATATTCGTAGGAGGTGCCTCTATGTCTTCCTGTTTTACAGTTATAGGAACATCACCTATTTTTATTTCATCTTCCAGCTCCGTACCCACAGATACAGCTTCATTTTTCCCTATATCAAGTTTTTTGCCCGAGTACCTTTCGTATTGCTGAGCCGTCATCAGCTTCATATGTTGATTCGTTCCTTCAGCTTGAAGCTTCATGCTTTTAGAAGCGTTGTCGTAACTCACTTCAAACTCATGACTTAAGTACGCCGTTTTTGTCGAAAATTCATAGTTGGATTTTCCCATCTCCTCTGTGAAGAGTTTCAGCTCATTATCAATTTGTTCACTTGATATGCTTGTAAAGGCTATATTCCCATCTTTAGTCACACCTATATCCATGCCGATAACTACATCTGTAGGAGTTATTTTTCTTATTACTGAATTAACACCGACTTTCATAGAAACCGTCATCGAAATAAGTATTATTACCATGGTTGACAGAATGCATATATTTGCCATGCCCACGGCATTTTGCTTCATTCTGAAAAGCATTCCCGAGATGGTTGTAAAATTATTTTTTTTATAATATACCTTCTTATTTTTTTTGAGCAGCTTAAGTATGCTTATACTTACTGTCGTGAAAAGCAGATACGTACCTATTATTACAAGGACTACCGCAACAAAGAAAAGAAAAATAGCTGCTAGCGGTTTTTTTATTGTGATGGAAATTACATATCCGGCTATCATAAATGCTGCACCTATCAGGCTGAGCATCCACTTAGCTTTTGGCTCGCGCTCAGGTTCTGAGGCACCTTTTAGCATCTCAATCGGTTTTGAAAGGCTTATGGAAACCATGTTTTTAATCAATATCGCCACGAATAAAACCGAAAATAAAACTATTGTATCTCGTATAGACGAGACGGAAATATCGCTGTTTATAGGTTTGCCCAATCCGAGAATCTTACCCATAATCATCAAAGACAGCCTGCTAAACAGTATTCCCACACCTATACCTGATAAAATGCTTCCCGTTGATGTAAATATGCTTTCTGCGCATAATACCTTTGCCAAATGTCTTTTTTCCATGCCCAAAATATTATACACACCGAATTCTTTACTTCTTTGCTTCATTAGAAAGCTGTTTATATAAAATACGAATATTATCGCAAAGATTGCTACAACCCAGGTCCCCAAAGTCAACAAAGTCTTTACGTACTCTGTTCCTCTAAAGTTATCCAATCCCTTGTTGTCAGCTATAAAGCCCATGATGTAAAAAATTGAAATCATGATAATCGATGCTATCATATACGGCAGGTAAAACTTCTTATTTTTTTTCAGATTAGACAGGGCAAGTTTTATTGTAAAAAATCTACGCATTTTGCTTACCTCCCACAGCAAGTGCGGTCAATGTATCCGATATGCACACAAACATTTCATCGTTACTCATATTGCCTCTATATATTTGATGGAAAAGTTCGCCGTCTTTGATGAACAAAACACGCCCTGCCGTGCTCGCCGCCCTCACGCTGTGAGTAACCATAATTATTGTTTGACCGCTGGCATTAATATGGCTGAACAGTTTCAGTAAGCTGTCTGATGAATTTGAATCAAGAGCTCCTGTAGGTTCATCTGCGAGTATCAGCTTCGGTCCTGTTATCAAGGCTCTTGCCACAGCAGCCCTCTGTTTTTGACCGCCGGAAACCTCATAAGGATATTTATCAAGTATGTGTTCAATTCCCAGATATTCTGCGATAAGTTTAAGCTCCGCCTCCATTTGCGTAGGCTTTATACCGGCTAAGACCCTTGGTAAGTATATGTTATCCCTTATTGTAAACGTATCCAGCAAATTGAAGTCCTGAAAAACAAAACCCAGATTATCACGCCTGAAAGAGGAAATTTCGCTATCTCCTATCTTTGATAAGTTCATTCCTTCGAGCATCACCTCGCCTGCTGTCGGTCTGTCCAAAGCTGCCAGAATATTTAACAGAGTTGTCTTTCCTGAACCGGATTCGCCCATGATTGCTACAAACTCTCCTTTTTCAACGCTAAAATTCACATTGTTTAAGGCGAGCACCTCATTTGTTCCAAGTTTTGAAGTATACACCTTTTTTAATTTATTGATTTCTAATAATGACATTTCGTTTATCTCCTTTCTTGAAACTATTCTAAACAAAAATGAAAGGTAATGCCTATACACTACCTTTCAAAATCCTATTCATATCTTACATTATTGCAAGGTATAACGATATCTATTTTTGTCCCCACACCGAGTTTTGAGCTCGCTCTTAGGCTATAGCCAAGCCTGTCTGCAATTTTGCGACAAAGATATAGACCTATACCTGAGGATTTTGAGCCGGTTCTTCCGTTGTATCCGGTAAAGCCGTCTTCAAATATCCTGCTTAAATCCTCAGCTCTTATACCGATACCGCTGTCTTCTATGGACAAAATGTGACAGTCTTTTGCAGCAGCCATAGATATCACAATACCGCCCTTGCTCGTATACTTAAGAGCATTAGACAATATTTGTCCGATGATAAAACCGAGCCATTTTTTATCTGTTATTATATTTATATCAAGATTTTCAAGTTCAATCGACAGCTTCTTTTTTATAAAAATTATTGACTGCGATTTCACATTTTCCCTGACGATTTCTTCCATGTTGTACTTTGAAAAAACAAAGTCGGTATTGTCAGCTGCCAGCCTTATAAACTGAAGAAGCATATCCAGATATTCTTCTATTTTTGCAAGTTCCAATTTCATCTCATTCTTTTCGCTTAACTTACTGTTTTGCACCAGTAAATCCAAAGCTGCAAGCGGAGTTTTTATCTGATGAACCCATAATTTATAATACTCGCTCAAAGCGCTTTCCAAGTTTTCTTTATCTCTGATTGCCTGCAAAAGTCCCTCTCTAAGCTTTATATAGATGGCTTGATATTCAAGTTCGACACAGTCATAGGGCGAAAAATCAAATTCATCTATATACTCGGTTTTTTCCTTTATCATCTTTAATCTTTTCAATTTACTTGCAAACCTAGGATAGTATATACAAATGTATATAAAGGAAAAAAAGAGCTGAATTGCTACCGCATAAAGTGTAACATTCCAGGGGATACCTGCCAGAATTGTAACAAAGCAAAATATAGCCATCATCAAAATAAAGAAAAAGATTACTGCCATTCGGCTTTTAATATATTTCAAAAAAATCATTCAACAATATACCCCAGTCCTTTTTTTGTTTTTATAAAATCACTGATATTGTGCTCCGAAAGCTTTTTTCTAAGCCTTGTCATATTAACTGTTAATGTATTTTCATCCACGAAACTGTCTGTATTCCACAAAACCATCATGAGGTCGTCTCTACTTGTAATCTCACCCTTGTTTTTCAATAAAAGTTCCAAAATTCTATATTCATTCTTGGTGAGTTCTATCTTTTCATCCTCATAGTATAAACTGGCATTACGAAGATTCAAAATCATCCCCTTATGTTCAATCACATCTGCGTCTACCTGTTCATTAAAATCGTATACACGTCTAAGCAAAGCCTGTAACTTCGCTGTAAGCACGTTAAAATCAAAAGGTTTACATATAAAATCATCTGCACCGAGATTCATCGCCATAACTATGTTAAGATTATCAGATGCTCCTGACAAAAAGATTATCGGCAGCTTAGATATTTGTCTAATCTTGCGGCACCAGTAGAATCCGTCGAAAAACGGCAGCGAAATGTCAAGAAGTACAAGATCCGCTTCTGCCGCTGCAAAATCCTTCATCACATCATGAAAGTCCTCTGCAATTATCACCTTATAATTCCAGCTTTCCAAATGTTTTTTTATTTGATTTGCTATAACAATGTTATCCTCTACTAAAAATATCTTATACATTTTTACCTCTATTCGCTAATATCAAGGTCTAAAGTTATCCCTATAGCAAAATCCTTAAATTCGTTTTGCACATCGGATAGAATATGAAGATATTCCTCATTTTGGTTAGGTGAATCAAAGTCCAAAATAATATCGAAATTCATTATCTTTTCTTCATAGTTTACATAGAATCCGTGCATTTGCAGTACATACTCATGTGACATTACTAGATGTCTTACCTTCTCAAAGTCCTCTTTCGCCTTATTATTTTTGCTGTTTCTGGCATAGACGCTTATCCCTGCGAGTATAACATGATTCTTTTCAAATGCAGCTGCCATAATCTCTCGCTCAAGCTCATCGAGTCTATCTGCTGTATAGGTATCCATAACCTCTATGTGAAGCGAACCTATCAAAGTATCAGGTCCATAGTTATGCAAAATCACATCATATACACCGAGTACATCTTCAAATTCCATCACTGTTTTCTTTAGCTCGTTTATCACACTGCTGTTGATTCTCTCACCTATGATTTGCGAAAGTGTATCTCTGAGGATTTCATATCCCGCCTTTATAATCATAAGTGAAATAATGGCCGCAAGGTATGACTCAAGACTTATGTTCCAGAATATATAAATTAAGGCGGCAATTATTGTGGTTGCTGAAATAACAGAGTCGAGTCTTGCATCCTCACCTGAGGCGATTAGTGAGTCCGAGTTCAGCTCCTTGCCTTTTTTCTTTACATATGTTCCTAAAATTATTTTTACCACTACGGCGACTGCGATTATAATAAGCGATATTCTCGTATACTGAGGCTCGCTCGGATTCATTATTTTTTTGACGGATTCCACAAGAGAAGTAATACCTGCATATAGTACTATCAAAGCGATAATAGCCGCACTTATGTATTCTATTCTGCCATGTCCCATAGGATGTTCTTTATCCGGTTTTCGCCCCGCAAGTTTTGTCCCGATGATGGTTATCAATGAGGAAAGCACATCGCTCAAATTATTCACGGCATCTAAAATAATGGCTATGGAATTAGTCGTAAATCCGATTGCCGCCTTAAATCCTGCTAACAAAACATTAGCTAATATTCCTATTATACTTACTTTAATGATGTTTTTTTCTCTCATAAATTCTACCTAAAACTCAGGCAGACTTGAGAAACAAGCCTGCCCTAAATATTTAACTTATATATAATTATAATATATCTATGATTTCTCCTGCAAGAGCTTTGTTCATGCTTCTCACTGCGCAAAATTTTCCACACATGCTGCATGTATCTGAATGGTCATGCTCAGGCATACGACTTTTACGAATAGCCTTTGCCGCCTCAGGATCCAGAGCTTCCAGCCACTGCGCATCCCAGTCAAGATTTTTTCTCGCATCCGCCATTCTGTCATCCTGTTCTCTTGCGCCCGGTATTCCCTTAGCGATATCGGCTGCATGAGCGGCAATCTTGCTGGCAATGATTCCCTGATGAACATCGTCTACACTTGGAAGCGCTAAGTGTTCTGCGGGAGTTACATAACATAGGAAAGCGGCTCCCTGCCATGCGGCGATGGCTCCACCTATTGCCGATGTAATATGATCATAACCCGGTGCAATATCAGTTACAAGAGGTCCAAGAACATAGAAAGGCGCTCCCTTGCATATAGTCTGCTGTATCTTCATATTAGCGGCAATTTGGTCCATCGGAACATGTCCGGGTCCTTCTACCATTACCTGAACATCCCTCTTCCAAGCCCGTTCTGTCAGTTCGCCAAGCTTTATGAGTTCTTCTATCTGACAAGCATCAGTCGCATCTGCAAGACATCCCGGGCGACAGGCATCACCGAGGCTTATTGTCACATCGTATTCACGGCATATTTCAACAATCTCATCATAATATTCATAGAAAGGATTTTCATTTCCGGTCATCGACATCCATGCAAATACGAGACTTCCCCCGCGACTTACGATGTTCATTTTTCTTCCGCCGTTTTTTATTTGTTCTATGGTCTTTCTTGTTATTCCGCAGTGAAGTGTAACAAAATCCACGCCATCTTGTGCATGAAGTCTAATTACATCAATAAAATCCCTCGCTGTAAGCGTAGCTAAATCTCTTTGATAGTGAATTACGGAATCATATATAGGAACAGTTCCTATCATCGCAGGACACTCTTTGCAGAGTTTTTGCCTGAATGGCTGAGTATTCCCGTGACTTGAGAGATCCATAATGGCCTCTGCACCGAGATTCACGGCACTCATAACTTTTTCCATTTCGATGTTGTAATCCTTGCAATCACGGCTAATTCCAAGATTTACATTTATCTTTGTCTTGAGCATGCTGCCGATTCCGTTTGGACTTAGCGACTTGTGATTAATATTTGCAGGAATGACCATCTTGCCTGATGCCAAAAGAGGCAATAATTCATCGACGCTGCGATTTTCCTTTGCTGCAACTATTTCAAGCTCAGGTGTCACGAAACCTTTACGCGCAGCTTCCATCTGTGTAAAATAACTTCTTTCCATAGTATCTCCTCACTTACAAAATAAAAACAAAATACGAATTCGAAAAATTTATGTGGATATAAATTTGCTTTTCAAATCGAAACCGTGGTCTAAAGGACCGTTTCCCGCCCCGAGGTCAAGCCCCGTCGCAAGTGCCCCGCTGATATATTCTTTGGCTTTTGTAATAGCCTCTTCCAGACTCATTTCTTTAGCGAGATTCGATGCTATAGCACTTGACAGTACACAACCGGTTCCATGAGTATTGTCGGTATTTATGCGCTCACCTCTAAACCATTTTAACTTACCGTTTTCGTATAACAAATCATCTGCATCGCAAATGCTGTGTCCACCTTTAAGCAGTACAGCCACTTTATGTTTCTCAGCAATGAGCTTTGCGACTTTCTCCATGTCACATGCGGATTTTATCTTTTCACCTGAGATGAACTCGGCTTCAGGTGTGTTTGGAGTTATCACCCTTGCAAGCGGAATGAGTTTTTCCACCAAAACCTCACAGGCTTCATCGGAAATAAGCCTTGCACCGCTTGTGGAGACCATTACCGGATCGAGAACCACATTCTTAACCTTCCACATATAAAGCTCCCATGCAATCATCCTTGCAAGTCCGGCATCGCTTACCATACCTATTTTGACAGCATCAGGATATATATCTTCAAAAACCGAGCTTATCTGATCTTTTAGAAATTCTTCGCTTACATTATAAATTGACCTCACACCTATCGTATTTTGTGCTGTCAAAGCGGTAATTACCGACATCGCATATACACCGTTAGCAAGCATTGTTTTAATATCCGCCTGTATTCCGGCACCACCGCTGGAATCGCTTCCGGCTATTGTAAGAACTTTTTTCATAACTGCCTCCTATTGTATCTGGCGTTTAAGATAATCTAAAACACCTGTTTTATTCATAACTCCGATGAGTATTGCCGCTACTATAGTTCCTCCGACTGTACTTATGAGGAAAGGAATTACAAAAGCGAATATTGCAACTGCCGAGTTGCCCATTAAAAATAGTGCGACCGGATATGCGGTAATACCTCCAAGTATTCCGGTTCCGAAAATCTCACCTATATAGCTCGCATATAGATTTTTAGTTTTCTTATATATTACTCCGCATAGCAATGCCCCTATCATGCTCCCCGGAAATGCCAAAAGCGACCCTGTCCCCATAAAATTTCTGATTAAAGATGTGCAAAATGCCGATGCAACACCGTAAACGGGTCCGAGAAATACAGCGGAAAAAACATTCATCATATGTTGAATGGGAAAACATTTTGCAGTTCCTACGGGTATGAAAAAACCTGAAAGGGACACTCCTATAGCGACAAACATGGCTGCAAGCAGCAGCTTTTTCAATTCTTTATTATTCATTTTTACTTCCTTTTATGTGTACGGTTTCACTCGAACAGTTCACGGCTTTTTGCCATTAGCCTTATAGCCGCATCTGAAATATCTTCTGCATCGAACAATGCCGAAATCACGGCAACGCCGTCAATACCGGTATCTGCAAGAGCACTCATATTATCAAGACTTATGCCTCCTATAGCCACGACAGGAATTGAGATATTTCCTGTAATATTTCTATACTCGGCAATTTCTATGGGCTTTGCATCAAGCTTTGATTTCGAACCGAACGCAGCCCCTGCGCCTATATAATCGGCTCCGCTTGCCTGCGCCTTTTTTGCTTCGTCGAGATTGTGAGCGGTTGCACCTATTATATATTCATCTCCAAGCATTCTCCTTGCTGTTTCTATAGGCATATCGCTTTGACCAAGATGAACCCCGTCCGCTTCAATCAGCTTACAAAAATTCGCATCATCGTTGACTATCAAAAATGCGCCGTATTTATGGCAGATTTTAGAAATTGTCCTTCCTGATTCAATAAAATCATCTCCATCAAGTGACTTTGATCTAAACTGCAAGATTCTGATACCTGCCTCAAATACAGGTTTCAAAACGAATTCCCATTCTTCATCACTTCTAAACTTTTCATCTGTTATTGCGTAGACCAAGAAATCTTTTCTATCTAATTTACTCAAAATATTCTCCCGGCATTTCCATGCTCATCGCATCAATAAGGCACTGCCTAAAACTTGCAGTTCCCGCCAAACCTCTTTCTTCCATGAGATGTTTGGCTCTAATAGCATTTCTCTTATAGTCACTTGCCGCCTTTCTTACGGTTTTAATCGCTGAACCACTCTTTTCCATAGCCAATCTGGCTGCGATAAAGGCGCTGTACATACATCCGCTTCCGGTGACTTTTCGTATCAGGCGGTCGCCGCCTGCAACTTCAAACTTATCTTTATCATCAGCTATTATGTCAATATCTCCGGTAAGAACAACTATTGAACCTGTCTTTGCGGCAAATTCGTGTATCGCACTATCGCAAAGTTCAACTTCGACACCTTCAACTCCCTTTGATACAAAATCCATCTCGCAAAGAGATGCAATCTCGGATTTATTCCCTCTTATGCAGGTGAATTTTATCTCTCTGAGAAGGCGTGAAAGTATATCTTTTCTGAATCCGGATGCGCCTGCTCCTACAGGATCAAGGACAACCGGGATTCCCATTTTGTTAGCGCTTTTTCCGGCTGCAAGCATAGCTTTAAGCTTCGATTCGCTCGGCATTCCTATATTTATCAAAAGTGCGTCGGAAATTGAGCTTATTTCAGCCGCCTCACAAGGCGAATCCGCACATATTGCGGCAGCGCCCGAAGCGAGGATAAAATTGACCGTATCATTTATGGTCACGCTATTTGTAATTATATGAACTAAAGGCTCATAAGCTGTCATAAATCACTCCAATTCGTTTTAATTCCTACTCGTAATAAAAATAAAATGAGTAGTACCCGCGGATACTACTCGTAATAATCTACATCCCTACGCTGGCATTATCCAAACAGGTCATAGGGTCTTAACGCATTTCAGCGCCAACTCTCAGCAAATACTGCTCCCCTCGAAAATATTAATTTGTCGGTGCGAAAAACACCGTTACTGAAAAGATGCTCATGCTCTCTTATTCAGCTAAAATATATCACAGATTTTTTCTCTTGTCCATAGCTCTCTGAATTGCCTTGACACACTCTACAATAGGTATCACAAGGATAGAAAGTCCCATCGCCACAAGATACTCATTAAAACTTACAGAAGTAAATCCGAACAGTCCTGCTACAAACGGTACTTCTATGACTACAGTTACAATGATGAAACTTCCGAGCATTGCGCCCAAAAGTGCTTTATTTTGCTGCTGAAGCCTAAATATACTGCCCCTCTGCGAGCGCATGTTCATGCTCTGGAAGATTTCACACATATTCATTGTTAAAAATGCCATGGTCATACCGTCAGCAGAAAGTCCCTTAGGCATCTCAAAATATCCAACCTCCATGGAATGTCCGATTATATATGAAACTATTGTTAAAACCGTTATCAAAAGTCCCTGATACACTATATCAAATATCATTCCGCCTGCAAAGATGGAGTCGCTTGATTTACGAGGCGGTCTTCTCATTATATCAGGTTCACCTTTTTCCACACCCAGTGCTAGAGCAGGGAAACAGTCTGTAATCAGATTTATAAACAGCAGATGCACAGGCTTTAACAGTGTGAATCCGAGCAAAGTGGCAAAAAATATTCCAAGCACCTCACTCATATTTGAGCTGAGCAGGAACTGTATTGCCTTGCGTATATTATCATAAATGCGTCTGCCCTCGTCAACAGCATTAACTATAGTTGCAAAATTATCATCTGCCAAAATCATATCGGCAACATTTTTGGTCACATCCGTACCTGTGATTCCCATTCCTATGCCTATGTCGGCAGTTTTAATCGAAGGTGCATCGTTTACTCCGTCACCTGTCATAGCGGTGATGGCACCACGCTTCTTCCACGCGTTTACTATTCTCACCTTATGCTCGGGCTGAACCCTTGCATATACTGAAAACTCAACGATTCTATCATCTAAATCCTCATCGCTGATTTCATTTAGCTGCGCTCCCGTTATGGCTTGTGAGGCGTCGCTGATTATTCCCAAATCCTTTGCAATCGCAACTGCCGTGTCTTTGTGATCTCCGGTAATCATTATCGGTCTGATTCCCGCTCTGCTGCACTCAATGATAGCATCCTTTACTTCCGGTCTGATAGGATCTATCATACCTGTCATTCCAATCAAACACAGATTTTTTTCAAGATTATCTGAAGAATTGTCTTGCGGTTTGCTATCCCAATCGCGCTTTGCTACAGCCAAAACTCTAAGCGCTTTGTCAGCCATTGCCTTGTTCGCGGCAAAGAATTCATTGCGAGCCTCTTCCGTCATTTCACATTCTTTGCTTCCGTCCCAAAAACTTGTACATCTGCTTAAAATAACATCAGGCGCACCCTTTGTATATTGGATAAACTTTGCATCTGAAGCGTGTATTGTACTCATCATCTTTCTTGATGAATCAAAAGGACATTCGTCTACACGAGGTGAAACTTTTTCGAGTTCGTATTTTTTCAGTCCCTGTTTTGCGGCAAAGTTAACCAGCGCCGCCTCTGTAGGTTCTCCCTCCGCCTCATCTTTTTCATTGAGTACGGCATCACAGCAAAGCGACATCGCTGTAGCGATAAACTTACCGTCGCCTATATGCTCCGTCACTGTCATTTTGTTCTGTGTAAGAGTTCCGGTTTTGTCAGAGCAGATAATCTGAGTGCACCCCAGAGTTTCAACCGCAGTAAGTCTTCTTATCACAGCGTTTTCCTTTGACATTTTTGTCACGCCCATCGACAAGACAACGGTTACTACGGTCGCAAGTCCCTCGGGTATAGCTGCAACCGCCAGCGATACCGCTACCATGAAAGTGTTGAGAATTGTTGTTATGGTCAAGTCCTTTGCGATAAACAAATCAAAAATGAATATAAAAATACATATTAGCAGCACAAGATATGAAAGTTTTTTTCCAAGCTCGTTCAACTTAATTTGAAGAGGCGTAAGTTCTTCCTCAGTCTTGTTCAAAGCGTCCGCAATTTTTCCCATTTCGGTATTCATACCGGTTGCAGTCACAACAGCCATGCCACGACCGTATACAACTGTAGAACCCATATAACACATATTGACTCTGTCACCCAAAGGTATGTCTTTGTTTTCATTCAGGTTCAGAACATCTATCAGCTTGTTTACCGGAACGCTTTCCCCTGTAAGCGCCGATTCTTCAATCTCAAGACTTGCCGAACTTATAATTCTTCCGTCCGCAGGTACCGCATCGCCTGCTTCAAGTACGATTATATCGCCGGGAACAAGTTCAGCACTTTGTATCACCTGCTGCCTTCCGTCTCTTATAACCTTACATGTAGCCGCCGTCATAGTCTGCAATGCTTCTATCGCAGCTTCTGCCTTACTTTCCTGCAATACTCCCAAAATTGCGTTCAACAGAACAACCGCAATGATGATAAAAACTTCCACCATGGATTCGCCGGATGCTATATTTGTCACCGCTGACACCCCGGCTGCGATTATGAGCATGATAAGCATAGGGTCTTTTAACTGCTCGATAAACCTTTGGATATTTGTCTTTTTGTTTCCCTCCGCAAGCTTATTTTCACCGTATTTTTTCTGTCTTTCAGCAACGACCGAACTCGAAAGTCCGCTCTCTGCGGATTCCAGCGACTCTAAAACCTGCGTGGAATCTTTAAGATATTCTTTTTCCATAATAGCCTCTTTCTAAGTTAAAAAATAAAGGTATAGCAATGCTATACCTCGGTTTCTTGTTTTGGTCGGACTCATGCATAGCTTTTCCAATACTGAGTCTCACATTTTAAAATAAGCCAGGTTCTATAAACCGGTGTTGTTGACTTATTCCGCAGAGCGCTTGTTACTCCCCCAAAATCTATTAAATTCATTTTGATTATAACACTGAAACTTTTCTATTGCAATTCAAAAATAAGCTTATTTTTTATTCACTCCACACAAAATTTTCCTTGCCTGCTCCAAGTTCAAAATGATATTTTACTATTCCCATATCCATCTTTGTAAAAAAACCTATTCCCGGTCTTAATTTTACCTTTTTTACATTGTGAACTATGTTGAACTTTTGCTGATTTATTGCTGTCGGTGCAAGAAGTGCAGCCTCCACTCCTCTTTTGAACCATTCCGGATCGCCCTCTTTGTAATCGCTTACAGCTTTCAGCTTTTTGCTCTTATGAGGAACACCTTGTGTTTTTCCATATCCTATTGCTATGACCGCAGCGAGCTTTTCATTGTTCTCTGAGCTGAAAACCGTCTTTGTCTTGTTAAATGTAAGCCCTACCCAACAGGTGTTAAGTCCCAGGCTTTGCGCAAGAAGAACAATATGTTCACCGTAATACCCGCATTTGAAGTCAAGATTCGGTCCTTTCGGCCCTACTAAAGCTATGTAGTTTTTTACTCCTTCAAACTTTCCATATCTTGCCATCCTGCAATCAAAAGCATCAGCATCATTTTCGATAAACTGCATATTCAGTCCGCTAATTTTGTTAAATCTGTCTATGGCTTTGCGTAAAATCAATACATGTTCCGCATCAATATCCTTGTCAAGATAGGATCTGACAGAATGTCTTTGTCGCATCAGCTCAAACTTATCCAAAGAGAATACCTTCCTTGTAAAATATTATATGTCCTACTATAACATCTTTTGTCAATTTATGCTTGTTTTTTTGCAAGAAATCTTCCCCAGTGATATTTTACGGACAGTTTCCATGTAATATATGCAATTATCACTCCCGTCGGGATGTCTATAAAATAATGCTGTTTGATAAATACGGTGCTCGCACAAATCAGTATGGTTAAAATAAGTGCGGTAACTCGATAGATTTTAGAAATTTCAGTTCGCCTGTGCACCGCTAAATAGCAACATGTACTTATTAAACAATGATAGCTGGGCATCAAATTGCTGCCTATTTTGCCTCCGTCAGCCTTGTAGACAAATTGCACACACCTGTTCCAAACTCCGTCGCAATTTCCAAGAAGTCCCTCTGCTGCTCTATCCATTATAGTAGGATAAAATACAAATATACATGCGCCTACAACATAAGCGGCAATCATTCCTACCACAAAGTCGCAGTAATACGCATTTTCACATTTTGCCGCTATAGCAGGTCCTAAAATCCAAAAGAAATATGAAATCACATATACCGTGAAAAATATCGGAATCAACGGGATTCTGTCATCTATAAAGTCTATTTTTACATAATGAGGCTCTATCCCCAAAAGCCGGCTTAATTTTACCGACTCTGAATAGAATATGCGCTGTAACAAAAAAAGACCTATGCCAACAAAATATCCATAGACAGGTATGCCAAAAAACTTATAGCTTAATTTCTCTCTCATTTGATTTCATCCCTCTTTTTCTCAATATGCCTATTAACATCGCCTTAAGCTCATCTTATATTTTACATTCAGTATGTTAAAATTCAAGCACTTCAAACATTTTTAATCAAAATATTTCCGTGCTGAATCAAATGTTTTATAAACCATTTTTTCTTTCCGCATTCTCCATTAGAGCCGAAATCCCTCCGAAAGCCAAAAAAATAAAAATCAGCGCAAAGAAGTTGGCATATATCAAAACACCTTTGAACGTATAATTAACTACCATTGCCAAAATCATTATCCCCCAGTATGCGACTATAAACATATATTTTATCTTCTTGTTTTCCATATCAAATATATTTTTTGCAAAACTGCTTATGAAAATATTTGCAGAGACTATTATCAATAGAATTGAAACACAGTCGCCAACAGTCAACGGAATTGCATATTCCCCGCCACCTAGATGAAATAAATTCTTCAATATTGCCCAGCTTTCTTTCTTGAGAAACAATAATATAAACCCTAGGACAGGTATACATTTGCATGTAATTTCTATTTGTTCCTTTATGATATCCAAAGAGTTTCTCTTACCGTAACTTTCTATCAAATTGTTACAAAACCGCTTATAGTCACTGCCGATAATAGATTCTATGCTCTCGCCTCTAAACTGAGCTTCTAAAAACATAGACAAGATATCCGATCTTATCTGCTCACGCTTAAGACCTACAAAATTATTGCTGAGATAGACGATTATATCCGTATATGCAAGCTCAAACTCTTTATTCAATTTATTTTCATTCTCTACGTTAGTCTTACATAGTTTTTTATAATCTTCCATACATATGTCTCCTTTTGCTTTACCCTTTCACCAATCTCTGTAGATTTAATCCCAATCAAATAAATCACTGACTGCACTGCTAAGCTCACGCCAGTCGCATATAAAAGTTTCAAGCTGCACTTCACCTTCAGGCGTTATTTTGTAATATTTTCGTCCCGGACCAATCGGCGATTCCGTCTTATATGTAGTCAAACAACCGTTTTTTTGCAGTCTGAGCAAAATCAAATATACCGTACCTTCATTTAATTCTGTAAAACCTACAGATTTCAGTTTTTGCAATATATCATATCCGTAGCTGTCTTCCTTTGATATAATCTGTAGAATACATCCCTCTAAGCTTCCTTTCAAAAGTTGCGATGAAATCACTTCTATCCTCTCTTCATACGAACTTATATATATAGGTTTAATTACATAAAAAAGAGAAACCCAAATTATGGATTTCTCAGATTTTGCTTGACTATTAGCCTAAAAATGCCATTACTGCGTTACGAACGCGGTTGCCATCGGCAAGCCCCTTAGTCTTGCCCATTACCGCTCCCATCAGTTTTCCCATATTCTCCTTACCGCCTTCTATTCCGAGATTTGCGGCTGTATCTTTTACAATCGCTGCAATCTCATCTTCTGAAAGCTGTTTAGGAAGGTACTTCTGCAATATCGCAATTTCGGACTTATATGCGTCTACCAGGTCCTGTCTGCCTGCCTTTTCGAAGTCAGCCAGAGCATCATTGCGCATCTTAACTTGCTTCTGTAGCAGCGTCTGGATACCTGCATCGTCAAGTTCTTCTCTTTTGTCTACTTCGTACTGCTTGATAGCTGCACGAGCTAAGCTTATTGTGTTTTTGGCTGTTTCGTCACGATCCTTGAGGGCCTGTTTGAAATCTGCCATTAACTGCTCTTTTAGATTCATAAAAATCACTTCGCTTCCGATAGATTAATACTTTCTGGCTTTTTTTCTGGCTGCTTCAGACTTCTTCTTTCTCTTTACGCTTGGTTTCTCGTAATGCTCTCTCTTTCTAACCTCAGCCATAACGCCGTCTCTTGCGCATGATCTCTTGAATCTTTTAAGAGCGCTTTCCAAGCTTTCATTTTCTCTGACGATTACCTGTGCCATATCGAATCACCTCCTGCCTCTTCAAAAATTCAGCAGTGTTCAGATTTAACTGTAACGCAACTATTATACTATCTTTTTATATAACAAGCAAGGAATATTTTCCCCGCCGCCTTCAAGCCGGTCTTCAAGTTAAAATACTACCGGAGTTTCCCGCCAAGCCACAGACTCAGGCAATAATATCTTTAACCCGGTGGCCATAATAATCTGCGCTTTCCGAGTATGTGAAAGTGTAAATGCTTTACCGTCTGAAATGCGTCGTCTCCGTTGTTGCTTACTACGCGGTAGCCGTTTTCCAACTCTAAAATTTTTGCAATATCATGGATTTTATACATTATATATCCCAGCAAAGCCTGTTCATCTTCACCAACATCATCAAGCGATTCTATATGTTTTTTGGGTATTACAAGAACATGCACCGGAGCTTGCGGCTCCAAATCGTGAAAACAAATCAACTTTTCGTCTTCATAAACTACATTTGACGGTATCTCATGCGTTCCGATTTTGCAAAAAATACAATCACTCATCTACTATCACTCCCTTCATTCCATCCCTGTATATCTCTTCAAGTCTTACCGAACAAAATTCGTTAAGCTTACCCTCATCTTCTCTTACATACACCCGTATATAATTATCCGCATACCCGCACATCAATCCGTCATTCGTACATTCCTCAAATAGAACTGTTCGCTTTGTTCCTGTACAGCTTCTGCGAAACGCTTCAGAGGAGCGCTCGGAATACCTTGTCAGAATTTGGCTCCTTTGATTCTTTATCTCCCCTGCCACTTGGTTTTTCATCTCAGCAGCCTTTGTTCCTCTTCTGGGAGAATACTTAAATGTATGTACTTTAACAAATTGCGCTTCATCGCAAATGGATAAGCTTTCCTCAAAGTCCGCTTCGGTTTCACCCGGGAAACCGACTATAATGTCTGTGGTTATGCCGTAAAACATGTCATGCCGCCTCAGCACCCTGACTATATCCAAATAATCCGATCTTGAATATCTTCTTGCCATGGATTTCAGCGTGTTATCCGAACCGCTTTGAACAGAAAGATGCAGATGCGGGCACAGCTTTTTGTATTGCAGCAATGATTTCACCTGCTCACAGTTTATTACCGTAGGTTCAAGTGAGCTTAGTCTTATCCTGAAATTCTCCGGCATAGCATCAAGTTCGGCTATCAAAGGCTCTATCCCGTCAAAGCCCAAATCCTTACCGTAAAGCGCCGTATTTATTCCGGTCAAAACAATTTCCTTAAATCCTCTGTCTATCAATCCTTTGGCTTCAGCTTTAATTTCGGACAGCGACCTGCTCCTAACCTTTCCCCTGGCATAAGGGATTATGCAGTAACTGCAAAATCTGTCGCAACCCTCTTCAATTTTTATATACGCTCTCGTGCGAGAGTGCATGTCTGTAATAATACCGTCAGAATGATAGTTATCCAATCTGTCCCTGTTCCCTGCACCCTCTATGACAATGCCGTTTTGATTCATATACTCTTCTATATATCTCGGCAGGTCATGCTTTTCTCCGGTTCCGCATACAAGAGAAACGCCCTCTATCGCCGCAACCTCTTCGGGGTCGGTCTCCGCATAACATCCTGTAACCGCAATTACAGCACTGCGATTAATGCGTTTGGCTTTTCGAATGAACTGCCGCGACTTTCTATCTGCAAGATTTGTCACAGTACATGTATTAATTACATAGATGTCTGCCACATCCTCATCAGACACTATCTCGTAACCGATATTTACAAATTTTTCTTTCAGTGCCTCAGTTTCATACTGGTTCACCTTACACCCCAAGGTGTGAAATGCTATCTTTATACTCATATTTGCTATTATATCATATGTTAGTTCAAATATGTTCCGTTAATTATTTAAGCGCTATGATATGTATTTTAATTATTTTTATTTAGTTCTTGATTTAACAGCCTTAAATAGTGTATAATCAAATTGTAAACAATCGAAGTTACGGGAGAAGGGAAAATGAACAAATTTTATGATATCAAAATAACAGACCGTAAAGGCAATGATATGTGTCTCTCCGATTATCGCGGCAAGGTGCTTCTCATTGTAAATACCGCTACCGGCTGTGGATTTACTCCTCAATATGACGGTCTTGAAAAACTATATAGAAAATATAAGGATAAGGATTTTGTTATTCTTGACTTTCCTTGCAATCAATTCGGTCATCAGGCGCCGGGCAGCTCCGAGGAAATTCACGAGTTTTGCACGATGAAATACGACACCAGCTTTCCGCAATTTGTCAAAATTGACGTAAACGGAAAAAATGAACATCCGCTTTATACCTACCTGAAGTCCCAAAAATGCGGTATTCTCGGAAAAAAGATAAAATGGAACTTTACTAAGTTTTTAGTTGACAGAAACGGCAAGGTAGTTGCGCGTTTTGCTCCCACAGTTAAACCTGAGAGTATAGATGCAAAGATTGCCGCTATATTATAAGGAGATTCTATGGATAAATACGAGAACTTAAAGTTAGAAAATCAGCTTTGTTTTCCGCTATATGCAGCATCAAAGGAGATAGTCAGAAAATATAAACCAATGCTCGATGACCTAAATCTAACATATACACAGTATATAACTATGATGGTCCTATGGGAGAAAAAAAGTACTAATGTTAAAGAACTGGGTTCCTATCTTTATCTTGATTCTGGCACGCTGACACCCCTTTTGAAAAAGCTTGAAGCCAAGGGGTATATCAAAAGAACGCGCATGGAAAGTGACGAGCGCAATCTTTTGGTGGAAATCACATCCGAGGGCGAAAAACTAAAAGAAAAAGCTGTTTATATCCCTATTCAAATGGGTAATTGTCTAAATATGGAACCTGAAGAAATAGCTTCTTTATATAAGCTTCTTTATAAAGTTCTGGAAAACACAAGTAAATAGTTAAATTTCATACTTATAACTTATATATAATAGTCAAATAGGAGGATAGTAATATGTCAGTATTAACGATAACAAATGCGAATTTTGAACAGGAAGTTTTGAAGTCCGATAAACCCGTATTGGTTGATTTTTGGGCAGCTTGGTGTGGTCCATGCAAAATGCTCTCACCTGTAGTTGATCAGCTTGCGGATGAACTTGCTGATGTTAAGGTGGCTAAGGTTAACATCGACGAAGAAATGGATCTTGCGGAGAAATTTAATGTAAGTTCTATTCCTTGCATAGTTGTTTTCAAAAACGGCGAAGAGGTAAACCGCTCTGTGGGGCTTGCTCCTAAGCAAAAGCTTATCGATTTGCTGAAGTAAGCTAATATATTCAAAATTAAATTCAGCCATGAGTCGGCACGGCGAGTAAATCGCTGTGCCGGCTTTTTTTGAGAGTGTGAGATTTTTTCTGTAAATTAACCTTCTATGGCAGTTATTAGAAGAGTCTCGCCGAAATTGGGCGACTCTGTTGACAGCTTAAATATAAAATATTAGACAAGACATGTCAAGAACCGCTCAATTTATGA
>JAXFOY010000026.1:0-18905 GCA_034180045.1 Eubacterium sp. | reverse complement strand
ACTTTTTCGCCCAGTCCGTATCTCTGGTGCAGCGTTGTTGTTATCGCTGCTGTAAGTGTTGTTTTTCCGTGGTCTACGTGTCCGATTGTACCGATATTAATATGCGGTTTGGTTCTTTCGAATTTCTGTTTTGCCATTATTATTTCCCTCCAATTAGGTTAAAATATTTCCAAATTAGGTTTATTTGCTTGAGTTAACCTTTTCAACAAGGTTATCAGGAAGCTTTTCAAAGTGGTCGAACTGCATTACATACACTCCTCGACCCTGAGTTTTGGATCTAAGGTCTGTAGCGTATCCAAACATCTCTGACAGCGGTACCATACCTCTGATTGCTACTGCACCGTTAGTCATATCGGAGCCTTCAATCCTACCTCTTCTCGAGGAGATGTCTCCGATTACATCGCCCATGTATTCGTCCGGAACAGTAACTTCCACCTTGAATATAGGTTCCAGAAGAACAGGCGAACCCTTCTTAGCCGCTTCTCTAAATGCCATAGATGCTGCAACCTTAAATGCCATTTCGGATGAGTCGACTTCGTGATATGAACCGTCATATAGCTCAACACCGACATCGACAACCTGATATCCGGCAACAGGTCCATTTTCAAGGGCTTCCTTGATACCGGCTTCAACAGGTCCGATGTATTCCTTAGGAATAGCACCACCGACAATTGAGTTAACAAACTCAAATCCTGCACCCGGCTCACGAGGATAAACCTTAATCTTAACATGTCCGTACTGTCCGTGACCGCCTGACTGCTTAGCGTACTTGTGGTCAACATCTGCCGGAACAGTAATAGTTTCTTTGTATGAAACCTGTGGCTTACCTACATTTGCTTCTACCTTGAATTCACGAAGCAATCTGTCTACGATTATCTCCAGATGCAACTCACCCATTCCTGCGATGATTGTCTGTCCCGTATCTTCGTTTGTATATGTCTTAAATGTCGGGTCTTCTTCAGCCAGCTTAGCGAGTGCAATACCCATCTTTTCCTGACCTGCTTTTGTCTTAGGTTCGATAGCGATTTCGATAACAGGATCCGGGAATTCCATGGATTCCAGGATAATTTCCGCTTTTTCGTCGCATAGAGTGTCACCTGTTGTAACATCCTTAAGACCTACAGCTGCGGCAATATCTCCTGAGTAAACCGTATTGATTTCCTCTCTCTTGTTAGCGTGCATCTGAAGAATTCTTCCGAGTCTTCCTCTCTTGCCCTTTGTTGAGTTATATACATACGATCCTGATTCGATAGAACCCGAATATACTCTAAAGAACGCCAGCTTTCCAACGAACGGGTCAGCCATAATCTTAAATGCAAGAGCTGCAAACGGTTCTTCATCGGAAGACGGTCTTTCGTCTTCTTCTCCTGTAGTTGGGTTAATACCCTTAATTGGCGGGATATCAACCGGTGACGGCATGTAATCAACAACACCGTCAAGCATCATCTGTACACCCTTATTTCTGTAAGCCGAGCCACAGAAAACAGGCACCATCTGGCAAGCAATAGTCTGTTTACGAATAACATCCTTGATTTCTTTTACAGTGAGTTCTTCGCCTTCGAGGAATTTCATCATGAGTTCTTCATCACATTCTGCGACGGACTCAACCATTTTTTCTCTCCATTCCTCGGCTTTTGCCTGCATATCTTCCGGAATCTCAGTTATTTCGAATTCGGTTCCGGCTTCGTCTTTATAAATTTCTGCCTTCATATTTATCAAATCGATGATACCTATGAATGTGTCTTCTACTCCGATTGGCAATTGAACAGGCACGGCATTTGCCTTTAATCTGTCCTTTACCATATCTACTACCCTGTAGAAATTAGCTCCCAAAATGTCCATCTTGTTGACGAAAATCATTCTTGGAACTCCGTACTTCTCAGCCTGTCTCCAAACTGTTTCGGACTGTGGTTCAACACCGCCCTTAGCACAAAGCACTGTTACAGCACCGTCAAGTACTCTAAGTGATCTTTCTACTTCAACTGTAAAGTCAACGTGTCCGGGAGTATCAATAATATTGATTCTATTTCCCTTCCATTGTGCGGTAGTCGCAGCAGAAGTAATGGTTATACCACGCTCTTTTTCCTGATCCATCCAGTCCATAACGGAAGCACCGTCATGTGTTTCACCTATTTTGTGTGATTTACCTGTATAGAAGAGGATTCTTTCGGTCGTGGTAGTTTTACCGGCATCTATGTGTGCCATGATACCGATATTTCTTGTTTTCTCCAGTGAGAACTCTCTACCTGCCATTACTTTTCCTCCGTCTAAGTTAAACTACCATCTGAAATGAGCAAACGCCTTATTAGCCTCTGCCATTCTATGTGTATCTTCTTTTTTCTTAACTGATGCACCTGTACTGTTCGACGCATCTACCAGTTCTTTTGCAAGTCTTTCTGCCATGGTCTTTTCACCTCTTGCTCTGACAGCTGCTGTCAGCCATCTCAGCGCAAGTGTTTGTCTTCTTTCAGGTCTAACTTCAATAGGCACCTGATAGTTCGCACCACCGATTCTTCTTGCTTTTACTTCTAAAACAGGCATGATATTGTTCATTGCCTTGTCAAATACTTCCAACGGTTCTTCACCAGTGATTTCCTTAACCCTGTCAAAAGCTCCATAGACAATTGCCTGAGCAACGCCTTTCTTACCATCAAGCATAATGCTGTTGATAAGCTTAGCAACGACAAGATTTCCATATACTGGATCCGGAAGTACTATACGCTTTGGTGTATTTCCTTTTCTTGGCACTTCTCTTCCTCCCTCGCTTGCCAATGTCAAATTAATATTCGACATCACATTCGCGGTATGCTATTAATTGCACGACTTCTCTTCACCGATTATAAACGTTCAAAAAACGCATCTCGATTACTCTGAATGACCCGGCAATCTTCTGATCATTCAGTCTGTCCGGGGGTACTCGACAAAACCGGCGTACTGGCCGTGGATTTTGCCGTGGCGCTCAATATATAATATATCAAGGGCTTTTTTCCCGATTGCTTGAATCAATAATTTACTTACTTTTTCTTAGGTTTCTTGGCACCGTATTTAGAACGAGCCTGTCCTCTGTCGTTAACTCCGGCAGTATCCAGCGTTCCTCTGATAATGTGGTATCTTACACCAGGGAGGTCTTTAACTCTTCCGCCTCTGATGAGCACTACACTATGTTCCTGAAGGTTGTGACCGATTCCGGGAATATACGCTGTTACCTCAATACCGTTAGTAAGACGCACTCTGGCAACTTTTCTAAGAGCTGAATTAGGCTTCTTAGGTGTTACCGTCTTTACAGATGTACAAACGCCTCTCTTCTGTGGAGAACGTGTATCTGTCGCCGTTCTCTTGAGCGCATTCATTCCTTTTCCTAGAGCCGGTGCAGTTGATTTCTTTACAGCACTTGTTCTGCCCTGGCGTACTAATTGGTTAATAGTAGGCATTAATATCTCCTTTCCTTGATATATTATTTTACAGCTAAACTGACCCTCATATGCATCAGGGTCAGTTTAGTCAAAACCAAACTACATTTTATCATATATCTTATTGATATGCAAGCAAAGAACTAATCTTCCTCGCCTACTTCTATAATCTCCGGAATATCGATGTCTATATCTCCGAGATTTGATATATATTCATTTATGGAACCCGCTTCTTGTGCTTCCTCGTCCGCATCAAAAATAGGTTCAATAATATTTTGAGGCTTTACCTGTTGAATCTCGCCTCTTTCTTCCTCTCGCAGCCTTCTTTCTTCTTCTTTTTCGGCCTCGACTTCGCGCAAGTATTCATCTATTTCAGCTTGATGAACTCCGTAATCAACATTGATATTGCGGTATTTCTTCATGCCCGTTCCCGCAGGTATAAGCTTACCGATGATTACATTTTCTTTCAGTCCCAGAAGCTTGTCATTCTTTCCCTTTATCGCAGCATCTGTCAGAACTCTTGTTGTTTCTTGGAAAGAAGCGGCAGACAAGAAAGAGTTGGTTGCCAGGGATGCTTTTGTAATACCCAGCAATACGCGTTTTCCGCTTGCAACCTGCTTTCCTTCCGCTTCTGCGGCATTGTTTGCCTCCATGAGTTCTTGTTTAGTATACATGCTGCCCGGCAAAAGGTCTGTATCTCCCGGATCTTCAATCTTGAACTTTGCAAGCATCTGACTGGCAATAATTTCGATATGCTTATCGTTTATATCTACACCTTGATTCTTATATACGCGCTGAACTTCTTTTAACAGGTACTGATAAACACCTTCGACACCGTTCAGTCTCATAATGTCATGAGGATTTAACGGTCCGCTTGTAATATTTTCGCCGGCTCTAACCTCATCTCCGACTTTGACTGCAAGCCTTGCTCCATAAGGAACGATATAGGTTTTATCTCCCTCCTCGGCATTGCGAACAATGACCTCTGTTTTGTTATCCGTTCTCGCTTTAATCTCACGAACCACACCGTTAGCTTCACAGATTTCAGCAAGCCCCTTAGGTTTTCTTGCCTCGAACAATTCCTCGACTCTTGGAAGACCGTGAGTGATATCCGAACCTGCGACACCGCCTGTATGGAAGGTTCTCATTGTAAGCTGTGTACCCGGTTCACCGATTGACTGAGCTGCTATGATACCTATAGATTCACCGATATTTACATGTTCTCCCGTTGCGAGATTTCTGCCGTAACACTTAGCACAAATTCCCGATTTACTGTTACACGTCATCGCTGATCTTATCGTTACAGCCTCTATCCCGGCAGCTACAACTTCCAAAGACTGCTCGTCTGTAATTTCATCATTAGCTTTTACAATCACGTGTCCGTCTCTAGGGTCCACAATATCGTACAAGCTTGTTCTTCCCGCTATTCTCTGGTTCAACGGTTCAATTATTTCTTTACCGTCAACAAAGGCTCTAACTTCTACGCCCTCCGTGCTTCCACAATCAATTTCTCTTACGATAACATTGTGGGAAACGTCCACAAGACGTCTTGTCAAATATCCCGAGTCGGCGGTACGCAAAGCGGTATCTGCAAGACCTTTACGAGCACCGTTTGATGAGATGAAGTATTCCAATACGGAAAGACCTTCTCGGAAGTTAGCTTTAATAGGAATCTCTACTGTATGACCTGTCGCATTAGCCATAAGACCACGCATACCGCCAATCTGTCTAATCTGGTTCTTGCTACCTCTAGCTCCCGATGTAGCCATGATATTTAGGTTATTACCCGGTTCTAACGAATCCATCAGTGCGTCTGCGACATCATCTGTAGTTTTGTTCCATATTTTGATTATCTGCTCGTAACGCTCCGCATTTGATACAAGACCTGCTCTATATGCCTTTTCATACTTATCGACTTCACGCTGCGCAGCTTCGATTATTTCCCATTTGTTGTCAGGAATCTTCATGTCATCGATACCGATTGACACGGCTGCCTTTGTTGAGTATTTATAGCCCATCGACTTGATGTAATCGAGCATCAAAACGGTGCCCGTATTAGCATGAACTTTGAAGCATTTATCAATTATCTCACCCAATTTCTTCTTACCGCAAAGGAAGTTCACCTCAAGTGAGTACGGATCCTTACTTCTGTCGATATATCCCAAATCCTGCGGTAAGCCTTGGTTGTATATGAAACGACCTACTGTTGACTCTACAAGTCCGCCGCAAACATCGTCTTCGCCGGCAAACATTCTAACCTTTACCTTTGCGTGAATGCTGACAACTCCGTCCTGATATGCCATAATCATCTCGTCCATATCAGTAAATACCTTGCCGTCGCCCTTTTCCGGAATTCTTTCAAATCCGGCTTCTTTGTTCGCTTCAGCCAGTTTTGCATCCGTAAATTCATCCATGGCATAAACGGTACGTTCTTTCCCGTCTACAATCTCTATCTTGCGAGCCGTTCCCGGATATGTCAGGTAGTATGCACCGAGAATCATATCCTGTGTAGGTGCGGTAATAGGCGAACCGTCCTTTGGTGCAAGAATATTGTTCACTGAAAGCATTAAGAATCTGGCTTCTGCCTGCGCTTCAACTGAAAGCGGCACATGAACAGCCATCTGATCCCCGTCAAAGTCGGCGTTAAACGGTGTACAAACGAGAGGATGTAACTTAATCGCTTTACCTTCTACAAGCACAGGTTCGAATGCCTGAATACCGAGTCTGTGAAGGGTAGGGGCACGGTTAAGCATTACAGGGTGCTCTTTGATTACTTCTTCAAGCACATCCCATACCTCAGGTTTTACCTTTTCTACAAGCTTCTTTGCATTTTTTATATTATGTGCATATCCTTGAGCCACTAATTCCTTCATGATAAAAGGCTTGAACAATTCAAGCGCCATCTTCTTTGGAAGTCCGCACTGATAGAACTTAAGTTCAGGTCCTACAACTATTACGGAACGTCCGGAATAGTCAACACGCTTACCGAGCAAATTTTGTCGGAAACGTCCCTGTTTACCTTTTAGCATATCTGAAAGTGATTTTAGCGCTCTTGACCCCGGACCTGTAACCGGTCTACCGCGGCGACCGTTATCAATCAAAGAGTCCACAGCCTCCTGCAACATCCGCTTTTCATTTCTGACGATTATGTCCGGCGCCCCTAGTTCAAGAAGTCTTTTTAGACGGTTGTTTCTGTTAATTACTCTCCTGTATAAATCATTTAAGTCAGATGTTGCAAATCTGCCACCGTCAAGCTGTACCATAGGACGAAGATCCGGAGGAATAACGGGTACAACTTCCATTATCATCCACTCCGGTCTATTATCCGAAAGTCTTAAAGCCTCGACAACTTCAAGTCGTCTTACGATACGAATCTTCTTTTGCCCTGTTGCGTCTTGTAATTTTTCACGAAGTTCTGCTGAAAGCTCATCTATCTTAATATTTTCAAGCAGTGTTTTAACCGCCTCGGCACCCATAGCGGCACTGAATCTATCACCAAACTGCTCTCTTGCTTCACGATATTCAATTTCTGAAAGTATTTCCTTATAGACAAGTGAAGTATCTCCCGGATCAGTTACTATATAAGCGGCAAAGTATAACACCTTTTCGAGATTTCTTGGTGTAATATCAAGAACAAGACCCATTCTCGAAGGAATTCCTTTGAAATACCATATGTGAGAAACAGGGGCTGCAAGTGCTATATGCCCCATTCTCTCTCTTCTCACCTTTGCCTTTGTAACCTCTACTCCACAACGGTCGCAGACGATACCCTTATATCTTATTCTCTTATATTTTCCGCAATGGCATTCCCAGTCCTTCATAGGTCCGAAAATGCGTTCACAAAAGAGGCCATCGCGTTCAGGCTTTAGAGTTCTGTAGTTAATCGTTTCAGGCTTTGTTACCTCACCGTGAGACCACTCTAAAATCTTATCTGTCGAAGCAAGTTTAATTTGTAGTGAGTCAAAATGATTCAACTCGTAATTATTTGGTTTCTTATTTGATACTTCTGTCAAAGATCTGCGCCCCTTTCTTAAATTTCTATATCTGACTGGTCAGCTGAATCTTCTTCATTGTCATTTGGAGTCACCTCACTTACTCCAAAGCCTTTGGAATAAAGTTCTTGTTCATTTTCCAAACGATTATCAACATCCATGATACTGTCAAGTCCTGAAGCATTTTCATACTCAGCGAACTCTCTCATCTCCAGTTCTTTGTTATCCTCGTCGAGAACCCTTACATCAAGAGCAAGCGATTGCATTTCTTTGATAAGAACTTTGAAAGATTCAGGAATTCCCGGTTCCGGAATATTTTCGCCTTTGACGATTGACTCGTAAGTTTGTACACGACCCACTATATCATCGGATTTTACTGTAAGTATTTCCTGTAAGGTGTATGCTGCACCGTATGCCTCAAGAGCCCAAACTTCCATCTCTCCGAAACGCTGTCCGCCGAACTGCGCCTTACCGCCAAGAGGTTGCTGGGTCACCAATGAATAAGGACCTGTACTTCTCGCATGAATTTTATCATCAACCAGATGGTGAAGCTTAAGCATATACATATATCCTACAGTTACAGGATTATCAAAATATTCGCCGGTTCTGCCATCTCTCAGTCTTAATTTACCTGTTTCGGAATACCCGCAGTCTACGAGCAGTTCACGAATGTCCTTTTCCGAAGCACCGTCAAATACAGGAGTTGCTATATACCAGCCTTTTGTCTTTGCTGCAAGTCCAAGATGTACTTCAAGAACCTGTCCTACATTCATACGTGACGGTACGCCGAGCGGGTTAAGCATAACCTGAAGACTGTTACCATTCTCCATGAACGGCATATCTTCTTCCGGTAAAATTCTTGAGATTACACCCTTGTTACCGTGTCTACCCGCCATCTTGTCGCCGACATTTATTTTTCGCTTTGTCGCAATGTATACCCTGACTAGCTTGTTTACGCCCGGATTCAGTTCATCTCCGTTTTCTCTTGTAAATATTTTTACATCTACAACAATACCGGTTTCACCGTGAGGCACCTTTAGGGATGTATCTCTGACTTCTCTTGCCTTCTCTCCAAAGATGGCTCTAAGAAGTCGTTCCTCGGCACTAAGATCATTTTCTCCTTTAGGAGTAACCTTACCTACCAGAATGTCTGTCGCATTAACCTCTGCACCGATGCGAATTATACCGTCCTCATCCAAATCTTTTAGCGCGTCTTCACCTACATTAGGTATATCCCTGGTTATTTCTTCAGGTCCAAGCTTGGTGTCTCTTGCTTCCGATTCGTATTCAACAATATGAAGTGAAGTAAGCACATCGTCCATGAGAAGTTTCTCGTTGAGTATAATAGCATCCTCGTAGTTATATCCTTCCCATGTCATGAATCCAATCAAAAGATTTTTGCCAAGTGCAATTTCACCTAAATCTGTAGACGGTCCATCAGCGATAACCTCGCCTGCCTCTACATGCTCTCCATGGCTTACGATAGGTCTTTGGTTAATACATGTACCTTGGTTCGACCTCTTAAACTTGAGAAGCTTATATTCATCAACTTCGTTGTTATCATCTCTTCTGATGCGGATCATATCTGCATCGACAAATTCAATAGTCCCCGCAGCCTTAGCAAGAGAAACTACACCTGAATCTCTGGCCGCTTTGTACTCCATACCGGTACCTACATAAGGAGCCTCCGTTACAAGTAGAGGTACCGCCTGACGCTGCATGTTTGAGCCCATCAGTGCACGGTTTGCATCGTCGTTTTCCAAGAACGGAATCATAGCTGTAGCAACGGAAACCACCTGCTTAGGAGATACATCCATCATATCTACAACTTCTCTTGGGAACATTGCAATTTCACCGGAATTACCTCTTGCAGCTACCTTTGCATTTATAAATCTGCCGTTCTCATCAAGCGGTTCGTTAGCCTGAGCTACAATCATGAGCTCTTCATCATCGGCATCTACATATCTTATTTCTTCGGATACTATTCCTTCACCCTTTTTCACAACTCTATATGGGGTTTCAATAAATCCGTATTCATTGATAATTCCGTATGTAGTAAGTGAACCGATAAGTCCGATGTTAGGACCTTCAGGCGTTTCAATAGGACACATTCTTCCATAGTGAGAATGATGTACATCTCTAACTTCAAAGCCCGCTCTTTCTCTCGACAAACCTCCCGGTCCGAGAGCCGAAAGCCTCCTCTTATGTGTAAGTTCCGCAAGCGGGTTATTCTGATCCATAAACTGCGACAGCTGTGAACTTCCGAAGAATTCCTTAATAGCTGCGGTTACAGGTCTGATATTCATCAGAGCCTGAGGCGTTGCCGATTCAAGATCCTGAATTGTCATCCTTTCTTTAACAACTCTTTCCATTCTGGCAAGCCCGATTCTGAACTGATTCTGTAGCAATTCACCGACAGTTCTAAGTCTTCTGTTACCTAAATGGTCTATATCATCAACGCTTCCTATACCATAATTCAGATTTATCAAATAGCTGACCGAAGCGATTATATCCGCCATGATGATATTCTTCGGCGAAAGTTCATCCTTGCGAAGCTTAAGCTGGCGCTTTATCTCTTCCTCATCCTCAAATTCATCAAGAATTTCGTTTAGAACAGGATAATAAACCTGCTCCGCAACGCCAATTTCCGTAACATCAAAATCGATGAACCCTTTGATGTCTACAAAGTTGTTTCCTATGACCTTTGTTACGTTTTCGTGAGAATCATCATGCATAGCATAAACCATAACATAGTTAACGCCTGCATTTTCTATAGTTTTGGCAAGAGTTCTGTTAATCTTGCCGTTTTTTTCAATCAAAATCTCGCCCGTAGTTGGATCGACTACATCTTCCGCCACCACTGCATCGACCAATCTATTGGCTAAACCTAATTTTTTATTATATTTATATCTGCCTACTTTGGCTAAATCATATCTTTTAGGATCAAAGAAAAGCGAATTCAAAAGTGACTTGGCACTGTCCACCGTAGGAGGTTCGCCAGGTCTAAGCCTTCTATAAATTTCCTTTAATCCGCTCTCGTAATCCGTGGTTGAATCCTTTTCTAAAGTTTTAAGAAGTCTTTCATCCGGTCCGAAAATATCGATAATCTCCTTATCAGAAGATATACCTAAAGCCCTCAAAAGAGTTGTAAGCGGTTGCTTACGAGTTCTATCCACTCTTACCGACAAAGTCTCTACCGCATCAGTTTCGTATTCTAACCAAGCACCTCTATTAGGTATGATTTGGGAAGAATATAGCTTTCTATTGGATTTATCTGTCTCAACACTAAAATATGGTCCTGGCGAACGAACGAGCTGAGTAACAATTACTCTCTCCGCCCCATTATATATGAAAGTACCTTTTTCCGTCATCAAAGGAAAATCACCCATGAAGACTTCTTGTTCCTTTACTTCACCGGTCTCTTTATTTACCAGTCTTACCCTTACCTTCAGGGGTGCTGCGTATGTTACATCTCTCTCCTTGCATTCCTCCTGCTCATACTTTGGAGGGTCACTCAAAGAATAATCAATGAATTCCAACACAAGATTATTAGCATAATCCTTGATTGGGGAGATGTCATCAAATACTTCCTTCAATCCTTCATCCAAAAACCATTTATATGATTTTGTCTGAATATCAATGAGGTTAGGCATTACACTAACTTCATTAATCTTAGAGAAGGTCATACGCTCTTTTCTACCTACTTCTATAGGTTTTGGCATTTTCATCACTCCTTATGTTTCAACAGTTTGCATTCGCGTGGCAGTCTATTATTTTATCACGAAAAAGTCCACAGGTCAATATCCTGCGGACTTTTTATTTCTTAATTGTCTAGGATTGTCAAACATATGTGACCAAAGCCATCCGGTTAAATCCCTATGCAATTTACTTATAATATGCTATGGACGCTGCAAATATATTTTATCCACTATTGCTATCGCCCGTTTCCTGTTCCTGCATTTTTATGGTTTTTGACAATATCTACATAACGATCCAGTCTGGGAAAGAATATCTTATGAAATTTTTTCTCCAGTCTCGCCCTCAGAATCAACTGCAATATAACTGCGTACACTGCCAGAAATGCTGCAATCCCGTAAATAATCCATGAGAAATACGCAAACATGCTCATGGACTCTATAAGCGCACCAAGGCAAGCCAGAATAATACTTTCTATTATCAAAACCACAAACGACGGCGTGAACCAGCTTTTCTTCCCCAGATTATATTCCAAAATCGTTTCGCTGTCTGAAGCGCGCTTAATTTCTAATTCCATGCTTGATGCGGATATTAGAAAGGGTTTTAGGCATTTGCCTTCCTCAGTTTTTTTATATTTCTTCATTTCGGCTTTATCAAGTTTGAATTTTGAAGCACGGTTTTCATGGTTTTTCTCAAGCATACCGCCAAGTGCAACCGAAACTACTTCAAAAGGCGCCGAAATCTCGACTTTTCCGTTTACGAACCTGCTCATTAGCCCTCCCAATTTTTGCGAACATGTGTAAGCCATAACAGTACAGCAACCTCTATAACCGATAAAGATATCACTATCAAAGCGAAAGTATCAAACAAAATCGCTATGCATGCAAATGCCAGACCTATTAATATGTCGGCAACCATCAATAATACATAAACCCAAATAAGCCTGCCTACTTTAGCATCCTTTTCGTTTTCCATGATAGCTTTAATGCAATGTATGAATGTGTTTACCGAAATCAACACCAGTATCAAAGTAAGGACTCCGAAAATGGCAAAAGCCGCTAATGTATATATGCTGAGTTCATCAAAATTAAAAAATATTTCTAAACCCTGCACATAAAAATCATTATGCACCGCCACTCTAAATCCGACATATAACATGATTCGAGCAATGATTATAACGATGTAGCTATACAATGCCCTTGTGATACTTTTTGATATCTTTTCCGAGGAATAGTACTTTGATTTAATATTATTCATTGCCCGTATTTTCCGAACCTACGCTTTTATCCATCTCGCCGTTTTCGTTGTTAAAACCGTTATTATTCATATCCTCATTTGTGTTGTCGACTTGATTCTGAGGCACATACTCATGCGCTATATTCATCGTGTTTAACTTGCTTTCAAAATTACTTTCAGCCCTCATCTGTCTAAACTGGTTGATTGAGATAGCCGATAAAATCCAAGTGATAATTCCCAAAACAAAGCCGAAAATTGCCAGCACCAAGGCTATTGCCGAAGAAATCAGCAGAAAGATAAATCCTTTTGCCTGTTTTCCGCTTTTCACAAACAGTAGTGCGGATAATATCAAAACAATACCCGAAATAACTGCAAGTGCAATAAATGTATAGCGCTGAATATCAAATAGTAACCAAAAGTCAATAGAATATGCATATCCGCTCTCTGCCATGTAATTAGTTACTCTTATTGTAATAAATGCGGCAAGTGTTGCCAGAATAAGAACTGTATTAAGTAATATTCCTTTTTTTGCTATATTTTGTGGTGTCATAAAATTCTCCTTTCACATGACTGCTATCCGTATAGTAAAACTTTCAAGGGAAAAATGCAAAAAGGGACCACTAAATAAGCAGTCCCCCCCTGTATTTAATTATCAAATACAACTAAGCATTTAACCTGATGTCAGAACTATTTAAGTTCAACCTTAGCGCCAACTTCTTCAAGCTTAGCTTTCATTGCTTCAGCTTCTGCCTTATCAACGCCTTCTTTCAGCATTCCAGGAGCTCCGTCTACAAGACCCTTAGCTTCCTTCAGACCGAGACCTGTAAGTTCTCTTACAACCTTGATAACCTTAATCTTCTCTGCACCAACTTCTGAAAGCACAACATTAAATTCTGTCTGTTCAGCAGCAGCTTCTCCACCGGCAGCAGCACCGGCTACAGCTACAGGAGCAGCAGCAGATACGCCGAATTCTTCTTCACACGCTTTAACAAGTTCATTTAGTTCAAGAACAGTCATGCCTTTGATGGCTTCTATGATTTTATCCTTATCCATTATTATTCTCCTTTTAATCTTTGATTAATTACATTAAGTTTATTTTACCTGAATTATTCTGTTTTAGCATCTGCAACCGCCTGAAGAGTTCTAACTAATGCTGAAACCGGCGACTGAATGCTGCCCATAAATTTAGCAATGAGTTCGTCTCTTGACGGAATTTTTGCAACAGCCTCAATCCCTTCTTTATTATAGAAAGTGCCTTCTACAACGCCTGCTTTGAATTCCATTGCCGGTATTTCTTTTAGAAGATTGTTGATTGCTCTTGCCGGTGCAGTCGCATCAGTCTTGCTGATTGCAATAGCGCTAGGTCCTGCCAAAGCATCCTTTAGAGATTCAAACTCTGTTCCCTCAATTGCTCTTTTAACAAGGGTGTTTTTATATACTGTGTAATCAACTTCAGCTTCACGAAGAGCTTTTCTCATCTTGTCAGCCTGTTCAACTGTAATTCCCATATAGTCTACAAGTACTGCCGACTGAGCTCCGTCCAGTTTAGCTTTAATCTCGTCAATTACCAGCTGTTTTTGTTGTTTTGCTATGTCTGACATTTAGTTCTCCTTTCTGCAATGCCTAAGCATTTGCGAATAGCATACGGTACTCAACAAAAAACCCCATCTCTTTTGTAGACGGGGTCAATATCTATGTATTGTACCTCGGCAGGAAATTAAGTCTTTCGACACCTGCTGTCTACGGTTTAGTTCTCATTTTGAATTTTGAGCTTAGCCAAGTATTGCCGGATTAACCTTAACTCCCGGACCCATTGTTGTTGAAAGAGAAACGCTCTTTAGATACTGTCCCTTTGCTGTTGCAGGCTTAGCCTTGACAATAGCTTCAATAAGTGCCTTGAAATTCTGCTCCAGTTTTTCCGGACCGAATGACTTCTTTCCGATAATTGTGTGAACGATGTTCTGTCTGTCAAGACGGTATTCAACCTTACCGGCTTTAATATCAGCCAAAGCTCTCTCTAAATCCATCGTAACTGTTCCTGACTTAGGATTTGGCATAAGACCCTTAGGGCCAAGCACTCTACCAAGTCTACCGACAACGCCCATCATATCCGGTGTAGCAACCACTACATCAAAGTCAAACCAGTTTTCGTTCTGAATCTTCTGAGCAAGCTCATCAGCACCTACATAATCAGCGCCTGCTTTTTCAGCCTCTTCAGCCTTGGCACCTTTTGCGAAGACAAGAACTTTTACTTCCTTACCTGTTCCGTTTGGAAGAACCAGTGCACCTCTGACCTGCTGGTCAGCATGTCTTCCGTCAACGCCGAGTCTGATATGAACTTCAACTGTTTCATCAAATTTTGCACGTGCTGTTTCTACAACCTTTGTCATAGCCTCAGACACATCATATAAAGTAGCTCTATCTACTTTTTCCGCTACAACTTTGTAGCCTTTGCCTCTCTTTGGCATAATTACCTCCCATTGGTACAAACGGCCTGCTTTCGCTTAAGCTGCATTTTCTTGCGCAAGCTCCCGGCCTCCCAAAAATTAATCTTCGATAACGATTCCCATGCTTCTTGCAGTTCCTGCAATCATGTCTGTCGCCGCCTCTAAGCTGGCTGCGTTCAGGTCAGGCATCTTTGTCTTTGCAATTTCCTCTACCTGAGCTCTTGAAAGCGTTGCAACTTTTGTCTTGTTTGGTTCACCCGAACCCGATGCAAGACCTGCCGCTTTCTTTAGCAGTACTGCTGCCGGCGGTGTTTTTGTAATGAATGTAAAGCTTCTATCCGCATAAACTGTGATTACTACCGGAATAATCATGCCCGGCTGATCTTGTGTTCTAGCGTTGAACTGCTTACAAAAGTCCATGATATTAACACCATGCTGACCTAGAGCAGGACCTACCGGTGGTGCCGGATTAGCCTTGCCGGCTTCAATCTGTAATTTGATATAGCCTGTTACTTTTTTAGCCATGTGTTTCTCCTTTCTCTATAGACTGCTATAGGATTTTATCTACCTGGCCGAACTCAAGTTCAACCGGAGTATCTCTTCCGAACATCGAAACTCTGACAGTAAGTATTTGTTTCTCTTTGCTGATATCGAGAACCTCTCCCATGAAGCTCTCAAATGGTCCGCTGATAACGCGTACTGTGTCGCCGACTTCGACATCCAGGTCGATATAAACTTTTTCGATTCCCATTCTCGCCACTTCCGTATCGGTAAGCGGAATAGGGTTCGATCCATGACCTACAAAGCCTGTCACACCTTGTGTATTACGCACAAGATACCAAGATTCATTGTTTACTATCATCTTAACTATGACATATCCCGGAAACATCTTTTTGGTCTTGATTTTTCTTTGGCCTTCTTTGATTTCAACTCTGTCTTCCGTCGGTACTACGATATCAAGAATCAAATCCTGCATGCCGCGATTCTCGACCATTTTTTCGATATTCACTTTTACCTTGTTTTCGTGACCTGAGTAGGTATGTACGACATACCATTTGGCATTGCCGTCACCTCTTAGTCCCTCTTCTTCTAAAGGTGAAAGCATGTTGTTGTTTTCTGATTCTGACATTTTGCACCTTCTTTGACAATTAATTCATAGTTACGCCAAGGATATTCTTAAGAAGAGCTAGAACTCCGAGGTCTACTAGCCAAAATCCCAGTGCAAATATAGCACATGTTGCAGCAACAACAACAGTGTAAGCACCTAGTTCTTTGCGAGTAGGCCAAACGACTTTGCCCATCTCTTTTCTTACACCCTTTAGATATTCTCCCACGCTTTCTCTGCGCTGTACATTTGAATTCTTAGCTGTAGCCATTGCTCGCCTCCTTATTTTGTTTCTTTGTGAAGTGTTTCCTTCTTGCAGAACTTACAATACTTCTTAAGTTCGATTCTATCCGGATCGTTTTTCTTGTTCTTCATGGTATTGTAGTTTCTCTGCTTGCACTCTGTGCATGCAAGTGTAACCTTAACCCTCATATCTTTATGTCCTTTCGTTTATTAAATACTCAAATTCAGAGCCGTTTTGCTCCGGCTCTGAATGATTAAGCATAAAGTTGCCTATTAATTGTACATCAACAACCTGTCAATGTCAATTTTTTTATAAAAATAACTTCCCGTTCTCTCAAGGTCTGTCCATTTTGAATTTTTTCTACGGCTCATTCCGGCTAGGCATATCATTCAAACATGATTTGCTTTATCTTTTCTATCGATGAGTTTACACTGCCTTCGTCGGGAACTACCACCGACGCAAATTCGCCTCCGAGAGCGTAACAAGGCCTCAAATCGGTTTCTCCCGCCATATTTTGCGAGGAAATTTTCCACCCGCTTAAGTCGGATGTCTGCATTCTAATAAGCGCTTTAATGTCGGAGGAATTCATATTTAGCTCCATATAATTTTTTATAGCCTTCAGAATATCAGGATATTTTAGAATCAGTACTTTAGGCGAGGTCATCTTCTTCAAAACAGCTTTCATAACTTTTTGCTGGTCTTTATTTCTTTGAAAATCACCATCTTCAAACGCTTTTCTCTCTCTGGCGAAAGCCAGGGCTTCCTCACCGTTCAGGTGGTTAAATCCCTCTTCAAACAGGTAGTATGCCTGTCCGTGCGTCTCAAACCTATAATCGGAATTCACATCGATTCCGTCTATGGAGTCTACAAGACTCTTTACTGTTGAATAATTGACTTTAGCATAGTAGTTCATATCAAGCCCTGTTAGCTTTTCTACTACGGCTACCGTCTCGTCAGCTCCGTAAATGCCGCTATGCGTAAGCTTGTCAAATTCACCCGGAACATCAGGATATTCCACATAAAAATCTCTTGGTATCGATGTCAATAGAATTTTGCGGGTTCGTGGATTTATCGTCACTATCATGTTAACGTCCGATCTTGATTTTTGGGAAATGTCACCCTCTACATCAATCCCCGTTATTAGGACATTGAACGATTCTTCCGTTACATCCACACTCCTAGCTTGCGCGCTGTCCTTTCCCGACGGATCGGCAGTCACCTTGTTAAAAAATAGCAGTGTATCAAAGATGTATACGCCGGCAAGTGCCAAAGCGCCTCCTACAACAATTGCAAGAAATGAGCATATAATCTTTCTTGAACGCTTAAATCTAAATGAATACAGTGCCGGAAAAATCAAAACGAACAATATAAAAATTACTGCCACGACAATCCCCAGCATCTTGTAGGTCAAGAACTGTGAGTATGATAGAATCCCGATAAAAGCTACAGTTATCACCAAAAAAACGAGTGATAAAAAGCGGGTAAATCTACCTAATAAAGTCTTTCTGCTTTGTTTTCTGCGGTAATGTCTAGTAGCCTCTTCCATTCTATGCCTTTCTTCTCATATATATTAAATCTACAGTAATTTTACATCTGTATTTTGGATTTGTCGAGCCGTAGATATGAATCTGAAAATTTATTAAGATTTAGCTCCATGTTTTCACTAAGCTACTTTCTGCCAAACCCCTCCCCGAATACTTCATGTGATTCAACAATAATCATAAAAGCTTTAGGGTCAACTTCATTAATCACTTCGTTAATTCTATAGGTCTGCTTATTGCTGCACGCACACATAACAACGGATTTATCCTCTTCTGAGTAACTTCCCTTTGCCTTGAGGAATGTCGCGCCTCTCTCTATAACATCATCTATCCCGGCGGCAATTTCACCAGGCTTATCGGTAACTATCAAAGCCATTTTGCCCGACGACAATCCGAACATCAGCTTATCTATAACCATTGAAATTATATAGCTTATCAATATACCATATATAAGACCGTTAACACTTTTTGATACTATTGCCGCTCCTATCATCACTATGGCACAATCCATAATAAAAGCTATTCTTCCTATTGTCATATATGGTTTTTTCGCCTTTATGGTGAGAATTATGAAGTCAGCTCCTCCTGTAGACGACCCGCGCATATATATCAAAGCGTACCCGATTCCCGAAAGCACTCCCGTACAAATTGCAGCCAACATGGTATCGCCTGTATAAACAGGAAATTTAGGGGCAATATAGTCAATTATTGCCGATGTGATGATAAGTGACTTAATTGAATTTAAGAAATATTTCTTCCCAAGTATTTTATAACAAATTATAGCCACCGGTATGTTTAGCGCTATAGAAACGGCACCTATAGGAAGTCCGAACAAATGGTGAGTTATCAAGGCTATACCTGTAAATCCCACGAGCGGGAAGTGAGCAGCCGCTGCAAAATTATAAGCGCCTAAGGCTATGAATATTCCGCCTATTATATCATACAGTACATCGATTGCCAGCTTTTTCCCATCAATATTCTTTATTGTGTTCATTGCTCCTCCTCATAGATTATTTTTATTTACGATTTGCGCTATCTTAAAAATACCGGCACAATTGTGCCGGTATCCCAGTTTGCTATAAATTGAAATCTTTTCAACTACTCGATGATTTCTGTTACTACACCTGAACCTACTGTTCTGCCACCTTCTCTGATAGCGAATCTTAGGCCTTCTTCTATTGCAATCGGAGTGATTAGCTCTATCTCCATGATTACGTTATCTCCAGGCATGCAC
>JAXFOY010000008.1:0-15941 GCA_034180045.1 Eubacterium sp. | reverse complement strand
AGCCAAAGAAGCTAACTTTCTTTTCATTACTACCTCCTAAAATTCATATGTGCTACATACTTTTCATTTTTATTGCTTTTAGGCGAAATCCATAAATAATTAACATTTGTCCATCAAAGTCGGTTCATTCGGTAACTCTACACACATATCGCCTACTTATACAGTATAGCACAAAAAAATTTATAAATAATTTTAAGTTTTCTGTTTTTTTCTTAACACTTTCTTAATAGAAGCACTCTGAGGCGAATACTTATTTCGCATCAACTTATCAAACTGATAGAGCATTTTATGCTTGATATTTTCCTTTGCCCATGCATTTCAGTTCGTTCATCATCATTACAACGCACACAAAAATCATAATGAAATCTACTACTGAAGAAAACAACCTGAAATTACCGGTACCTTGTGCAATAATATCAGAATCCGCGCCGAACATGGAAAGTATTTGACTTGAAAGCAGCAGCTTTATTTTTATAATGTTCAAAGCTTAATTTAATTCTATTCTAATATTTTCTATTTCATTAAAATCTAAAATGCTCCAAGTTAAGAACCATATCCGAGGTTTCATTCAAAAACTCTATGTCATGTGATACAATGAATATAATATTCTCATCAGTTATCATTTCTTTGATAAGCTTAGAAATCTTAAGCATGTTATTATAGTCCATCCCGCTTGTCGGTTCATCAAAAAACAGGAATCCGGAATTTTTACATAAAACGGAGGCGATTGCCACTCTCTGTTTTTGTCCGCCGGATAAACTCATCGGGTGCCTGTCTTTCAGTTCTGTTAATCCAAGCTTTGATAAAATACTATCCATTCTTGTATTCTCAAGATTTTTCACACCGAGTTTCATTTCCGTTTCAACAGAGTCCGCGAAAAGCTGATGGTTTACATCTTGCATGACAAGAGATGATTTTTTTATCCTGTCCTTTTTGCTCAAAAGAGAGCCCTTAAAAAATATTTCGACTTTCCCATTTTCTTCCAGTCCCGTCATGGAACGCAGAAAACTCGATTTACCGCATCCGTTTTCACCTACAATGCCATAGATTTTTCCCAGGCTGAATGAAACATTCTCTATCTTCAGCCTGCCTTTATCGCCGAAGTTACAGCAAAGTTCCTTTATCACCAAATCCTTTCCTAAAAAATCACCGCTTTTTTCTAAACGTGTTTTATATCTTGAGCGAAGCCCCCATTGCGAAAGCTGTTGACTAGGTATTGACAAAAATTCCTCTTTAGTAAACGTTCTAAAAATCATGCCCTTTTGTATAAGAACGATTCTATCTGCTACATCCGCCAAATAATAAATTCTATGTTCAGCAAGAATAAGGGATACTCCTTTATTTTTCAATATATGCAGCATTTCTTTCAATATATCTATATATTTTTCGTCCAAGTTTGAAGACGGTTCATCCAGTACAATAATTTTACAGCCTGAAACATAGCAGGATGCTACGCATAATATTTGTTTTTCTCCTCCCGAAAGTTCAAAAATATTACGTCCTAAAAGATGTGCAATCGGGAAAACCTTCAGCATTTCCTCTAATCTAATATCCATCTCTTCTCTGTTAAGTCCTATGTTTTCGAGGTAAAATAACAGTTCCAGAGTCGTATCAACATTAAAAAAATGCGTTTTAGGGTTTTGAAAAACACTCGAAACAAGCAAAGAAATTTCATATAGAGCCATGTCTTTGACTTCTTTTCCGTCTACTTTGATACTTCCGGAAATAACAGCATTTTCATATTCAAAAGCCAAACCGTTAATAGAATTTATTATAGATGATTTACCGCTTCCGCTTTCTCCCGTAAATAAAATGCATTCGCCGTCATCTATTTTTAGTGTAATATCATTTACTATCTTTTCACCTTCTCCGTAAGATACGGAAAGTTTCTCCAAATTCAGCATATCCACCCCGCTACCACAATTGCCGTAACTGTAAAAGCATAGATAAAGTCTATTGCTTTCACTCCCAATCTTACATATCTTGTTTTCTTCACAGGATTCCCGATGCATTTCGTCTCTGCGGCTTTAGAAATATCGTCAGCTATATTAGATGATATTACGAGAAGCGGAACAGTAACATATTCTAAATACCTTATAGGATTTTTAGTTTCTATTCCTCTGATTTTCATTGCCATTTTTATATTTTTTTTCTCCTCTTTGTATGAAGGGAAAAAACGAAACATAACCGCTACAGGTATAGATAATGCACTCGGTATTCGTAGAAAATCCATTGAGGATATGATACTTCCCACATCTGATGTTTTAGCCAGGAATTTGCCCGCCGAGAACGGAAGATAAAACATACGCAGTACAAATAGCAGAGCAAATATCATTTTAATTAAAAATGGCAGTTTGGTTGTGACGGCAAAACTCGGCGCCAAAAATAGAAGTCCGAATACAATTAGATTTTCGATACCTTCTTTTTTTAGACCATTTATAAAGTATAATATTGAAATCTCCGCTATCACAGCCCATTCAAGGCAGCCGTTTATCGAATGTACCACTGTAAGCCCAAGCAGTCCCACAACAAAAAACTTCGTTATGGGATTCGGGTTTACTCGATTAGCTTTAGCTGCGGACATTAAACAATTCCCGCTTTCACAAAATGTTTTTTGAGGGCGAGCCTTCCGATATATGCACCGACAATACCTCCGATAATAGCTCCCAAATAAACTAAAGCCATATGCGGATATGTAATTAACTTCTCTAATGCATCCACATAATCCTTACCCATCATCATAGACAGTTCAATGTACTTTTCTTTTGCCCAAAGCATCTGCATCAGCGAGCCGCAAATCCATGTATTGAAAATTGCAAACGAAAGCATATTATACTTAAACGAATTATAATTTCCGATTCTCCTCAGCATTTCCGCAATAAACATCACTATTACGGCATGCAGTGCAATCACATAAGTATGTCCCATTGCAAACATAAGAAGCGGAGCAAGTATTCCCAGTATAAACAAAGCCCATTTTTTTTGAACTTTTACCATAAATAACATAATAATAGTTCCTGAAACTATTCCGAGAAGTGTCGGATAAATCAAAAAAAGTATTGGAACTATACCTATCATCCCCACACCAAACATCACAACAAAATAGATAACCGCAAATACACCTATCGTGACAAGATCTTTAATTTTTAGTTTACTTTCCATCATTTAACTCCTCCTGATAAACAAAATAGTTTTGAAATTCACCAAGTTTCAGTTATCGCTTCCCTTGCTCGCACCTAATATTAAGATGACCATCTGTTCTAATATTTTTCTGTTCCTTTCAAGACTTTCCTTTGCTTCCAAAACATCAGATGCCATAATCATTGCATTTATAAAATCGCTGAGAAACTGAAAAATATTTTTATCCGATATCCAATTAGACGTATTGCCGATTGTGGCTTTAATACCCTCTTTTGCCTGTTCTTGCAGCTCTTCCATTAATTTATTTAATTTCGGATTTCGCTTCTTAGTTCTTAAAAACTCTGTATAAAGGGTCGTATAGGGGTTATTATCCAGAATTTTATCAACAACCTGTTTTGCAATAAATTGTTCTTTGCATTCTGTTTCACATTCATCTAAATGCTCTTTAATATTTTCATTTCTGTATTCGTTTCCACGCAGCATAATATCTCTAAAAACTTCAATTACGCCTCCGTAATAATGATATACACCGCCTTTTGATAATGTCGTTCCGGCTATAATATCTTCCATGGTTGTGTTTTCCAATCCTTTTTCGGAAATCACCTTTATAGCAGAATTCATAATTTCATTTTTTCTTTCTTTTTCACTCAATCTTTTCGCCGAACACATTTTAATCCTCCTATTTATTACCGACGCTTTCGTCGATAATAATATTATACATTAGTTAGTTATAACTAACAAGCTTTTTTTGAAAAAATCCTTCCGCAATACGTTTTTAATCAGAATTTTTTGGAGTAATATACGACTCCTTATCTCTGTTTGCTCAATAATCTTATTCCACATATTCCAAAAGCCATAGAGCTTATACTCATTAATAAAATCGGTATTGCGTCAAATTCACCGTTAACGGCAGAATTTTGCAGATAATAAAGAGGCGAAATATGAGCAATGAGCTTCATCCAGTCCGCCATGTATTCGACCGGAAATAAAATTCCGGAAAATAAACCTAAAGGAAAGATAATTCCCGTCGATACCGTCCAGACATATCCTTCATTCTTAATTAATGCCGATAAAAAGATATAAAGTCCTGCCGAAATAAACAGTGTGACGGTAAACAGAACGCCAAGCTGAACAATATTTGATTTACCGAAATCAAAGCCGGCAAATTTATAAAATAAGAGTATTAATAAATTGGCAATCTCATAGACAAATATAATTGCCAGACTTTTGCCCAAAATATAAGAACTGAGCTTGGTCTTGGAATTTTTCACTCTTAAAATAATTCCATTTCCCTTTTCTCCGATTAATATCGTGGCAAGCAAGCCTGCCGCCGTTAAGAGCTTAAACAGTATAATTCCTACAGAATAGCTAAGCTTCAGCCTTTCGTCATAGGTCTTATTATTTGAACCGGAATTGCCGTTTTCAATCATCGCTATTAACGGATTATTCGGGTGGCTGCTGTAATATTGCACGGCGTTTCCATCTTTATCTGTCCTTACTACCAAGGTTCCTTGCGACATTCCGAGAAAATAATCTTTTTCATCATCTGAAAGGCTTACCGTTTTGACATTTGCCACATTCGGTGCCTTTTCTCCGATATATCCCACAACGGGGACATCGGAATATGCAAGTGTCATACTGACGAGCAAAATCATTAAAATAGGCATAATCACCATCGACAAGATAAAGCCTTTGGTATTCTTAAGTATTCTAAAAGTGAATCTAAATGATTGCCCCATCTTTAACCCTCCTTCCCATTAAGGAAATAAGCACTGTTGCAAATACAAGAACCGTTAAAATCCATATCCACAAGTCATTCCCACGATTTACCTGAATTAAGTCCTTAAATATCAATCGATTTACCCTTGTCAAAGGAGATAAGTACATAAGTACATTCATAAATTTCGTATTTGACAAAACGGATGTCAAACTTATGGCTCCGCCAAAATAGCCCATCATCATAACAATCATTAAAACCGTATTCGAAAGTATTGCTCTACTACAAGCTAAAAGTCCTACAAATAAACCTAAAATAATGCTTATTATAGGAATGCTGAGAAAAACGCCTATGGACTTTATCGGAAAATTGATATCAAACAATATCCAATTACATTAACGGTAATCATAATCAGTGAAAAAGCATAGTGCGAAAAAAATTTTATAAGCATGAAATTGCCTTTACGCACGACTCTATCCCACACATGAAGTTTTCTTTCCTCAAAAATGCTAAGCCCCGCCAAAATAGCAACAATCATAAGCATGAAGCTAAGTTCACTGACCGCAAACTGCACTTTGGAATCCAATAATATTCCATCATATATGATGATTTCTTTTGCGGTATTTAACACTATCGTGCTTTGAAAATGCTGTGACAAGTAGTTTTTAGTACCCTCACTCATAATAAACGTAAGAAACAGCGGCAAAAGCATAACGATGAAATATACCGGATTTTTGATAATTCCTTTAACTTCTTTTCTCAACATTTCATTCACCATCCTTACGCAAAACTTTTACGAAAACATCCGATAAATCCGCCTTCTTATCTTCAGCATAGGAAATCTCCTCGATAAGTGCCTCTGTCTCTCCTTCCAATATAAGTTTTCCCTTATCCAAAAAAACGATTCTGTCACACAAATATTCAACCTCATCCAAATAGTGAGATGTATAAATGATGCTCAAACCGTTACTTTTCAATTCCTTAAGATATTCCAATATTTCCTTTCTGGAAATCGGATCGATTCCGACACAAACCTCGTCACAAATCAAAAGCTTAGGATTATGAACAAGTCCGGTTATCAGATTTAGTTTCCTTTTCATTCCGCCGGACAGATTGCTTGCCCTAGTCGATATTTTTTCTTTCAGTCCTACTTTTTCAATCAGCTTGAGACTTCTTTTTTTCGCTTCGTTTTTATCTATTTTGTACACGGACGCAAAAAAAAGCATATTATCCATTACGGAAAGTTCGGGGTATATGGCAAGTTCCTGAGGAACATATCCAATATCCCAAATACTTAAATCAACATAATTAAGTTCACCATCAAATGATACATTTTTAGTTATACAATTAATCAATGTGCTTTTACCTGCACCGTTTATTCCTAATATCCCATATACATTTCCGGGGGCAAAATCATAGGAAAAGTCTGCGAGAGCAAGAAGCTTTTTATATTTCTTTGATATATTCTTCAATTCAATCATAACTGCGCCTCCTTTTCAGTGAATATTTTATCTTTTTAATTCATTGAAATAATTATAACGCCGACACTCAGCAAAGTCAATGAATATTGCTACGCTTTTATTCATTGACTTTATCTTACATACTTGGTAAAATATAAATGCAGTTTTTTACTGGAGGTGAATAAATGCCGGCTAATTTTACAAAAGAAGAAAGAGAAGCTTTAATAGAAAAATTCTATGACTGCGGATATACTCTTCTAAAAAGATTCGGATACAAAAAATTAAAAATTACGGATATTGCAAGTTCTGTTGGAATTGGCACGGGCACATTTTATAACTTTTTCAAGAGCAAAGATGAATTTATCATTTGGCTAATAAAAAGAAGAAAAGATGAATCAACAAAGCAATTCTTATCGCTGTCCAATGAATATCCAAATGGGATTCCGCCGGAAATTTTCGAGAAATTCTTATTTGACACAATTTCACACAATAACATCTATAGATGCCTCACTCAAGATGACTACAATATACTACAAGAAAAATACGGACTCCTCGATAAGCGAAATGAAAAAATAGAAGAAAATGCTGAATTTATGCTGAGTAAGCTGGCAAGCAACAAATCTGTTGATGATTTTGCCCTATTTTCAGAAGCATATACAATTATAATTATAGGCACTTCCGATTTGAATAAATTAAATCCTAAGCTTACCGATGCTGTTGTTAAAAAGCTTATCCATTCGGCCTGTCAGTTTTTATATTAATGATGAAAGCCGGCTTATAGAAGCCGGCTGTAATATTTTGAATTTATAGATATCGTGATACGGAAATACCGTCAATACTCCTTTATTTTACCGTTTCATCAATTACCCGATCTCATTTAAGACTTTTCCAATATCCCCGTCTATGCAAATACTTCTGTCTTCAATTTTACTCGGACAAAAGGCTTCTCCATAATTGATACAAGCGTATATCGCTCTTTCATTTGTCATTGTCATATACCAAAACGGATATTTGATAATAACAGGGGTGTTTGCACCCACACCTAACTCTAAGAAGAGTATATGCCTGTTTTCATTTGCCTTAACAAAATTATAGTAGGATTCCGATGCCTTATACCACCCTTCATCTTCTACAAAGCTATCATCCGCCCTAAGATTTGTTGTCAAATTTGAATTATCATCAGGGCATCTAGGAATCAAATTTGTTGGAATTTGCATATATATTTCCCTGTTATCAGGCACTGTGAATACACCTTTTTCGTCTTTGATAAAACCTTGAGCTTCCATTGCTTTCATGACCCACTGCTCATTATCATAAGTCTTTTGAATCTTCGGGTTTACACTTTGAAATAAACCGTAATCTCCCTGAGTGTAGAATAATCTGTTTTTATCAAATCCCGCCCTTTGGAATTGATGGTCAACATTTGTTGTAATCACAAAGTAATTTTTGTTTTTCAAAAGGGAAAGCAGTTTTCGGTAAACCGGTATTGGCGGCTCAACATACCTGTTGAAATATATATGTCTTGCCCACCACGCCCATTTTGTTTCACTGTCCGGGAAGGGATAAAATCCGCCTAGATACATGTCGTTTATTCCATATTTTTTCGCAAAGTCAAAGAAATACCTTTCGAATCTTTCCCCGCTGTAAGTCAAACCGGCAGATGTAGACAGCCCCGCACCTGCACCTATTACAATGGCTTCAGCATCTTGGATTTCATTTCTCAGCACTTCAAGCGGTTCTTCTCTTGTGGAATTTTTCCCTACAAATTCACTTCTGCTAAAAATCCTCGCTCCGATTAATCCCTGCCGAATAGTCTCTCTATACCCGTCTTTCTTATCACAATAGTTCTTCATAGTGTTTCTTGTCCTCGTCCTTAAAAACATTGAAAATTACCCTTTCCAATGAATTATCGTGCATCAGTAACCACTTTTTTACTGTTTCAACGGCAATTTGTGCCGCTCTACGGTTAGGGAAGCGGAATACACCTGTTGATATACAACAGAAAGCAACGCTTTTAAGTCCGTTTTCTAAACACATATCTAAAACATTTGTGTAGCAATCTGCCAATTTTCTTTCTAATTCAGGTGTAAGTTTGTAATTCACTGTCGGCCCTACAATATGTATTATTTTATTTGCAGGAAGATTATAAGCATCTGTGAGCATAGGAATTGCCACAGGTTGCTCATAATCACTTCCATACTTTGACCTTAACTCATTCATCCGGCAATGACACTCTTCTCTAAGCTGTATTCCCGCAAAGGTATGAATTTGATTATCTATACAGGTATGCATAGGAATGAAACATCCCAACATCTGTGAATTTGCGGCATTAACGATTGCATCTACTTCAAGTCTTGTAATATCTCCTTGCCAAATAGACAGATTTTCTTTACTCACAGGAATATCCGATAACTTTACAATGCCTTTTTTCTCAGTACAAGCTGATAAATATTCATCTTGTACCTTCACCACTTCATCGGACATTTTTTTAGGCATACGAACATTCATAAGGGAGCGGAGAAGATTCTGTTTCATGCTTGTATTATCCGGATTCTCCACATTTTTATATTTGCCGGAATCAGCCTTAAATTCTTCTAAAAGGTAATCTAATCGTTCTTCCCACGTTTTAATTTCATTCATAATTTTGCCCTCTTTCCACTGCACTCGCCGGACAGACTGCCAAGCAAAATCCTCAGTGCAGACAATGATTTCGCTCAATTAAATAAGATATGCTTACCGTAATTATATAATTTTGCAAACAAACTTCTAAGCACTCATCACACCATATGACACAATGTGTAATAAAATACCTGTTTTTCACATTTTACACTTCACGGGTTTTCTCGAAGTATAAACATTACATTTCTTTTTCTAAAAGCTCCCTGATCCCGCTCCTTAAATCGTCTACTGTATACTTTTTCATTTCATTTTCCATTGCAAGTTGTATGGCTTTTAATTTATCATCCAATAAGGCGTGGATATTCCGTCCTACGGGACACTTAGGGTTAGGATTTGTGTGAAAATTAAAAAGTTCTCCATTTTCAACAGGTTCTATTGCCTCATATACATCATAAAAGGTTATCTCCTCCAAAGGTCTTGTGGGAGTAATTCCTCCCGTACCTCTTGCTACTGTAATCAGGCCTGCGCTTTTAAGTTGTGTAAGTATTTTTCGAATGATAACAGGATTAGTATTTATACTGCCTGCAAGAAAGTCACTTGTAATTTTGTAATCATCCTTGAATGTATCCACACAGGTAAAGATATGCAAGGCTACTGTAAATCTGCTTGATATTTGCATAGTATTTTCCTCCTGTTATCATTCTACATCTACAACGTTGTAATATCAAGAGTTACATTAGAACTTTCCATTCAGGTTTTGGCGGCTTGCTTCATCGGCTATGGTCTCCATAACATCCCAGTGCTCTGCAATTTTCCCATTTTCAACACGGAACAAATCATAGTACGATGTTGGAGCTTCTGCAAATGTTCCCTCACTGACTGCAAGCGCGTAATCCCCGTCGACAAGCACAAAATGAGTCTTACTATATATCATTTTGATGCCTTGTTTCGCCATTGCTTCCAGGGCAGCACCAAGCCCTGAAAGACCATCGGCAATTGCTGTATTATGCTGAATATAATTATCTCCATCAAAGTATGAAGTAAGCCTATCAGGATTTTCACCGCGAAGAACATCACCTACAAATGTTTCCACAATCTTTCTTGTTTCATCTTTATCAACATTTTTCTTTTCTAATGTTCCGTCTATCTGTGTGTGCCCTGACGGATTTGCATCTGTTTTTGCCGCCAGATTATCCCAGTGTTCCGCAATCTTACCTTCTGAATCAAATCTGAAAATATCGAATGCTACCTGCTCTCCCGTTCCCGCAAAATTATATACCGTCTGCAAGAATACCTTATCTCCGTCTTCAAATGCGCGAATATTATTAACCGTTGTTTTAACCGGCGCAGATGCAAGATATTCCACAGCACCTACAAATGCCTCCGCTCCTGTTCCATAAGCAAGATTGTGTTGAATATAATTTTCTGCGAGAAGTTCCCTTGCTTTCGCTGTGTCTCCTGTTGTAAATGTTCCGATAAGTGCTAATGCTTTTTCTTTGTTTGTCATGATAATATCCTCCTAAATTTCATACTTACGCTTTTGTTGTAACTATCGTGGTTTCATCTTGTTGATTCATACTAACACGCTCTAGATGTAATGTCAATAGTTACACCTAAAATTTTTATGTTTTTTTCAGCAGAAAAATCTTGATATAAGTCATAACTCAAAATAAGTGCATAAAACCATACTTTGGTCTATTCATTTTTCAAAGAGCGACTATAGGTTCTTACTATACGCAAAACAAAAGAGCGAAATTTCTCCTATACTTTTATAGTGAAAATTTCGCCTCAGCTGCAAACGGATTTTTGAAATCTTTTCTTTTTTTATTACGTATTTTTATTTGTATGTCTTCTGATTTTAGTTTTTAATATCTTGTGTCTAATATCAAAAGTACAAGTCCGCAGACTATTAATATAATCCCAAGGGAAATATTTATAACTCTTAACCCATTTTCTCCCCATTTATCTATTATTGCTGAGAATATAATTGAATTTTTCATTTTACCTGATGGCTCAAGTATCCATCTCCATCTTAAAATTGAAGCAATGATTACAATTAAGCCAAAGCCAATCAATACAAACTGATAATGTGTTTTTAAGTATTCAAATATATTTTCCATTATTTAACCTCAAATTCTAAAATTTAACTTTCCCAAGAAGTATCAAATAAATCCCTAGCTAGTGCATAAAGCTCTAGACCTGCTAAAGTATTTGGTCTACTCGTTGTATATCTTTTAACCTGTGAAAACACATGAAATACGCATCTTTGATAGCCAATTTAAGAACTGTTGAAGTTGTTTAGTATCATTGTCTATCTTTGGTGTAAATACATTTTTGCATGACTTACATAGCCATCTTTGGTTTCCTGATTTTAATTTGCCATACCTAACGCATTTAGATCCACAAATCGGACAATTAACCTGCTTCATAACACAATCCTCCATGAAAACTAATTCTAAGGAAGATATACCACATTTTAACGTTGAAATTTGAATGTGTTTAGACGTTTTTATCAACACTTTTTGTCCTATAGCCCGCAGTTTTCTTTCCCTTATTCTTCCCTTATTTATGGTATCATTTTCTTTCCATTGACTTTTCCCTTGATAGCTTTCAAAAATGACTTACAAGGGTATTTCTTGTTATAAAAACATTCGGTAGGCTCACCTATTAAAATTTGCATAATATCAAACTTTCTCAAGGATTAAATGGTATAATATAATAGATAACGAAACAGCATATTTTATGCTAATTCAAACTGGCATTTGTAACTCTATAAAAATTCTAAAACCCCTAAAAGAATACTTGAAGCTGCTAATAATATAACTCCAATAACTTCAAGTATATTTTCAATATTTTTATCTTTTTTATATTGTTTGATAAATTTAGGAAACATAAAACATAAAGCTACTCCAAACAGTAAATATCCTATTCCTTTTAACATATTATTTCCTCCACAAGTTCTAATTTGTCATCCACTATTTCCATAAAAGCCTCCCACCAAAACGATGGAAGGCTTTCTAAAAAATGTACCTAAATTCAACAACTCCCTTTTGAACCTGCTTTTTCTTACTTTTAGTATCAAAATAGTATCATTTAGAGAATTTTACTACTTCAAAATCGCCAAATTCGTGTATTTCCAAGCACCTTGCAACAGTAACATATTTGCTTCTGTTATTCCATTTCTATAGTCCCCGGCGGTTTACTCGTCAAATCATAGAATACACGGTTTACATGCTCTACTTCATTTACAATTCTGTTCATCATCGTCTGCAAAAGCTCCCACGGAAGTTCCGCTGCCTCCGCGGTCATAAAGTCCGATGTTGTCACCGCACGAAGTGCAATCGCATAATCGTAGGTTCTGAAATCCCCCATTACTCCCACAGAACGCATATTCGTCAGCGCTGCAAAATACTGGTTTATCGAGCCGTTCAAACCGGCTTTTGCAATTTCCTCTCGCATAATCGCATCCGCATCCTGTACTATCTTCACCTTTTCTGCGGTTACTTCTCCGATAATTCTAACACCAAGACCGGGTCCCGGAAACGGCTGCCTGTACACCAAGTTTTCGGGTAGTCCAAGCTCAAGCCCTACGGCTCTTACCTCATCCTTAAACAACATACGCAGTGGCTCTATTATCTCCTTAAAATCAACGAAGTCAGGAAGTCCCCCTACATTGTGATGACTCTTTATCACCGCTGATTTGCCGAGACCGCTCTCAATAACATCAGGATATATAGTTCCCTGAACCAAATAGTCAACTTCTCCGATTTTCTTTGCTTCCTCTTCAAATACGCGAATGAACTCCTCACCTATAATCTTTCGCTTTGCTTCAGGCTCGGAAATTCCGGCAAGTTTACCGTAAAAGCGTTCCCGTGCATCAACATACACCAAATTAAGGTCATATGCTCCGGATTCTCCGAAGATGTTTCTTACCTCTTCAGCTTCATTTTTACGCAAGAGACCGTGGTCAACAAATACGCAGGTCAAATTTTTCCCTACGGCTTTTGAAAGAAGAACAGCAGCTACAGATGAGTCAACGCCTCCTGAAAGAGCACAAAGAACCTTTCCGTCTTTAACCTTTTCTTTTATTTCTGAAATGGTTTTGCGAGTAAAATCAGCCATCTGCCAATCGCCCTTACATCCGCAAACATCATATATAAAGTTTGAAAGCATCTGCTGTCCTTGTACGCTGTGTGTAACCTCAGGATGAAACTGAACTGCGTAAAGCTTTCTATCTGCATTCTCCATGGCTGCTACCGGACATTTATCCGTATGGGCAGTAATAACAAAACCTTCCCCCACCTCGGTAATCATATCCGTATGACTCATCCAAACGACGGTTTCATCATCAACCTCGGTAAAAATCAGACCCTTTTTTTCTAAGAAAGTCTTTGTTTTGCCATATTCGCTTGTGCTTGCGGTTTCAACCTTTCCTCCTGTAGAATAAGCCATCAGCTGAGCACCGTAACAAATCCCGAGAATTGGCACACCTGCTGCAAATAACGCTTTATCATAGTGTGGCGAAGCCTCATCGTAAACGCTGTTAGGCCCGCCTGTAAGAATTATTCCCTTTGGATTCTTTTCGAGAAGTTCATCAATGGGGGTTTGGTATGAGTGCACCTCGCAATAAACACCACACTCTCTGACTCTACGTGCAATAAGCTGATTATACTGACCACCGAAGTCGAGAACTATTATCATTTCCTGTTTCATATATTTCTCCATTATATTTTTACTAAGCATTCTTCACGCGACAAAATGTGATAACAAAAACTCAAAAGCCGGCAGCGTCTGCCGTTACTGCCGACTTAAAATGCTATCTTAATACATTCTGGCTTGAATCTCTCAAAATTACATCATGGGCTCCGCCCTCAACAATGGAAGTTGCCGAAACAAGCGTCAGCTTTGCCTTTGATTGAAGCTCATTAATGCTAAGAGAACCGCAGTTACACATCGTTGACTTAACCTTGTTAAGTGAAAGATTTACATTGTCATGAAGCGAGCCGGCATATGGTACATATGAGTCTACACCTTCCTCAAACTTCATCTTATTGTCAGCGGAATCTCCGCCTAAATCATATCTCTGCCAGTTTCTTGCACGGTTCGAACCCTCTCCCCAATATTCCTTGACATAGTTTCCGTTAATGTTCAGAACACTTGTCGGTGATTCGTCAAATCTTGCAAAATATCTTCCCAGCATAATGAAGTCGGCACCCATTGCAAGTGCCAAGGTCATATGATAGTCATATACGATTCCGCCGTCTGAGCAAATCGGAATATATATACCAGTCTCCTTCATATATTCATCACGTGCCTTTGCAACCTCTATAACCGCTGAAGCTTGCCCGCGACCTATACCCTTTTGCTCTCTTGTAATGCAGATAGAACCGCCGCCGATACCTATTTTAACAAAATCAGCTCCCGCATCAGCTAAGTATCTGAAGCCCTCGGCATCGACTACATTACCGGCACCTACCTTAACCGCATCTCCATAATTTGCGCGAATCCACTCTATAGTGTCCTTCTGCCACTCTGAATATCCTTCAGAAGAATCAATGCAAAGAACATCTGCCCCCGCCTCTACAAGCTTAGGAACACGCTCCGCAAAGTCACGGCTGTTTATTCCCGCACCTACAACATAGCGCTTATGTGAATCCAAAAGCTCATTAGGATTTGATTTGTGACTGTCATAGTCCTTACGGAAAACAAAGTGAGTTAATCTCTGATTGTCGTCTACAATAGGAAGAGCATTCAGCTTATTATCCCAAAGCATATCGTTTGCTTCAGACAAACTTACACCGTTCTTAGCATATACGAGTTTTTCGAATGGAGTCATAAACTCGCTAATCAGTGTTTTCGGGTCCATTCTGCTCACGCGATAATCACGGCTGGTAACAAGACCTACCATCTTCCCGGATGAGGTTCCGTCCTCAGTAATTGCAATAGTTGAATGACCTCTCTCCGCCTTAAGCGCAAGCACATCCGCCAGGGTCTGATCAGGGCGCAGATTGCTGTCACTCTTAACAAATCCCGCCTTATGTGATTTCACCTTGCGAATCATCTCCGCCTGATTTTCAATTGACTGCGATCCGAAAATGAATGAAATTCCACCTTCCTTGGCAAGTGCAACCGCCATAGTATCGTTAGAAACCGACTGCATCACAGCAGATACAAGTGGAATATTAGCACGAATCGCCGGTTTTTCACCTACTTTGTATTTAACAATAGGGGTTGATAAATCTACATTATCCGGAGTACAATCCTTACCTGTATAACCCGGCAAAAGCAGGTACTCGTTAAATGTTCTTGATGGTTCATTGATGAACTGCGCCATATGGAATCTCCTCTCATTTTTATATAAACTTTTGTTGTCGTGATTTTACTTTTGCAGATTATTTTATACCTTTTTGCTCTCTCTTACAATGCTTTTTTTAGGTAAAATCAGCATAAAAACAATATATTTTTTTAATACCAAATTATATGTTGTTTTTAACAAAGACATTTCATCAAATTAGTAAATATAAACAAAATCCACCTATTGTATAGAAGATATAAATGCATCCAGTCCTGCCGCACCGTGAACCCTTATTCTGCAAAGCGCCGCTTTATCGTCACCCTTTTCAACCTTACCGTATACGGTTGAAAAAGCGCAGTCTATCTTGCAATTCCTCACCGCTTTTATGGCATCCTCCGTCATGTCTCCGAACGGATATGCAAATGCCTCATTATTTCCTACCATATTACGTGCCTGCTTTAGATCATCCTCTATTTCCGCTATCGACATAGCACTTATTCTGCCACCATGACCTATATTTCCTCCGGCTCTGTGCATATCGAAAGAATGCGACTGGTAGCTCACATATTGTAATGTGATAAGACATATGTTACAGAAATAAATAAAAAAAGAGAGGAACTTTGGTACAATAGGTTTTACCACAAACAAAAAAGTATCAAAGGAGTCCTCTCATGAAAAGTATAACCGAAGAAATGTATTTTCGCCAGCG
>JAXFOY010000007.1:0-57358 GCA_034180045.1 Eubacterium sp. | reverse complement strand
AGTCTCAACTAAGGCAGTAAAAATGATTCCGGGAAAAGTTAAGCGTTTGCACGGAACGACAAGATTTGACACTAACATAGCGGTGCTGAAGGAAGCAGGAGTCAGCGATGAGGATGTTGCAATATGCTATGCGTATAACTTTGCGGATGCACTTTCCGTTTCGGCTGCGGGAGTTCCTGTGCTGTTAGTAGATGAAGCGCTTAACGAAACGCAAAAGGAAGAGCTTGCGAGCCTAAAGAGCAAGAAGTATTTCTTAATAGGCGGAAAGCAAGCGGTAAGCGATAAGGTGGAAAGCGAAGTATCAAAATACGGTAATACGGAAAGAATTGCCGGAAATAACCGCTTTGAGACCTCAAGAGCTATAGCGGAGCGTTTCTTCTCAGGCGAGCAGGAAAAGGTTTATTTGACCTATGGATATAACTTCCCTGACGGACTTTGCGCAGGTGCGCTTTGTGCAACCAAAGGTAATCCGCTGCTTCTTGTTTCAAACGAGAATATGGCTGAAGCAAAATCTTATATAGAAAAAGCAAAGGTTAAAAGTTGTGTGGTGCTTGGAAGTGAAAAATTGATATCTGATAAAGCTGTGATGTCTATTTTGAAAAAATAAAAGTGCAAAACTGCATTGACTTTAATTATAACCCCTCTCTATCAAAACGGTAGAGAGGGGTTTTGTATTTATATTAGGTGTACTGCATGGTGGTGTGGGTTAATTTTAAGAAATATATAAAGGAAATATCGAAAAAACAATTAAATACAGAAAATTATGTATAGCGAAAAATTGAGTTGTATTTGTTTCTTAATCTTTTTTATTATATATATATTGTCACTTTATATTAAAATTATGTCATTTTATTTGACAAAATATATTTGTTTTGTGTATAATATCAATCGCGGTCTGAATACAAGTAAAGAATTTTAATGTATTTAGGTAAAGTTGTTATAAACGACTTACAATAAGTAAGTTGCGCATAACATGATTGTGAGAAATTAGTGAAAGGGATAGACATAAGATGAAGAGACAAAGATTATTAGCCGGTATTAGACTGTTTGTGTGTTTGTTGTTGGTGACTGCTGTTGTTATCAATAGTTCATCGTTTGTTGGTTCTGTGAATGCAGAAGAAAATGAGGAAGCGACTGCTGCGCCAAAAATAACTACTGATGCAATACCTGAAGCTACCGTTGGGGAAGAATATTCTATACAATTCTATGCCGAGGGTGGAGCGATTGAATGGGATTGGATTATGGAAGGTGAAGGGTTTTCCTTTCCTAAAGGTGGAAGTTTGGGCTTTCAGCCGAGTACAGGAGCGTTTTTTGGAGTGCCGAAACAGGCAGGAGAATTTAAATTCAAGATAATTGCTAAGAATACTAAGGGCGAAGATTCTAAAATATATACCTTAAAAATAAACCCTAAAAAAGATGAAAATGGGGAGAACCCTAAAAATCCGAACTTGCCGGAAAAGAAAAAGTATGAGATTACTTTTGACGGACAAGAAGGAGATGTGGATATCCAGATGCTTACTACTGATGAGAACGGCAAGTTGTCAGTAATACCGGTAGCACGTAAGAAAGGATATGCATTTGTTGGTTGGTATACTCAAAAGGATGGTGGAGAAAAGATTACTGAATCCACAGTATTTACCAAGAATCAGAGTGTGTATGCACATTGGAAAAAACTCTATGATGTACAAATAAAATATGGTGCTGTTGATTATTATGCTGCACCTGAAGGCGAAAAAATTGGAATTAAAGCATATGATAAAACGAGTGAAAATAAGGAATTTGCCGGATGGAAAGTTGTAAAAGGCGGCGACATTAAATTTGAGGATAAAACAAAAGTTGAAACCAGTTTTATAATGCCGGCAGAGGATGTTGTGATAGAAGCTACGTATAAGTTAATTGAAAAGCCGGTGCCACCTGCAGAAGAACCAATACCACCTGAAGAAAAGCCGATAGCTCCTGTAGCATACAAAATAATAAAAGGTGCAAATCAGAAATGGATGAAAGATAGTGAAAGTCCTTTTGAAATTGTATCAAATGCTCCTTATGCAGAACTTAAAAGAGTTTTAGTCGATAACAATGTAGTATTGAGAGAGAATTATGAAGCCTTGGAAGGTTCTACAAAGATAATTTTTAAGAAAAGCTTTATGCAGACTCTTTCTGTAGGTAAACATTCCGTTAAAATAGAATCGCTTAACGGTGAGGCCAATGCAGAATTTATGGTTGGAAGTATAAATAAGAATGAAGAAAAAACAGCTAAGGTTGCTGCCGAGGCTAAGAAAGATGTTAAGAAAGTATCTGAAACATCTAAGGTTTTAGAAAAGAAGGCTATGGCGCCTAATACAGGTGACAATTCAAAGATTTGGATTTTTGCAGCCGCTTTAATAGTAGCCGGAGTTATAATTGTAATACTAAAAAGACTACAAAAAAATAGTTGATATAAGCTACTTATATATGGATTAGTTGTATTGTTAAAAATATAAAAAAGATTAAGTTACACTTGTTTCTTAATCTTTTTTATATTTATATAGCAATTGCAATAGGTTTGAAGGATTGCAAATTATTGTTAAAGAAGATGAATTTCACATAACATAAATAAACAAAACGCATTGCTTTTAGATAAACCAAGATTTTCGACGCATCTTAAGACGTTGCTGGAACGAAGCCCTTCCAAGACTTGTACAAACCGCTAGTTTACCAGTGGTGATGATTTGCCGTGATATATGCCATATGAGACCTGTAGTAAAGCCTTCTCTTGACAATTTTGTTAAAGCGTGTATACTTTGGGTATAATCCTTATCAAGAGCGGCGGAGGGAATAGGCCCTGCGATGCCCGGCAACCTATGCGTGACATATGCGCAGGAAGGTGCTACATCCTACAGAGATAATCTGAAAGATGAGGAATGAATTGTATTCAAACCTTTTCTTTTTGGAGAAAAGGTTTTTCTTTTGATAAGGTAGAGAAGGGAGATAAATAATGAAAAAACTGTTTACATCCGAATCAGTTACAGAGGGACATCCTGATAAAATATGCGACCAGATTTCGGATGCCATTTTAGATGCCATAATGGAACAGGATCCGCAAGGAAGAGTCGCTTGTGAAACGACAACTACAACAGGATATGCTATGGTAATGGGTGAGATAAGCACAAGTTGCTACATTGATATTCCAAAGATTGTCAGAGGCGTAATTAACGACATCGGATATAACAAGGGAGAGTATGGCTTTGACGGCAATACTTGTGCCGTTTTGTCCGCTATAGACGAGCAGTCTTCAGATATTGCCATGGGCGTTGATAACGCTCTCGAATACAAAGAAGGTATACTGGATGATCAGATTGAACATGTGGGTGCGGGAGATCAAGGCTTGATGTTCGGATATGCTTGTAACGAAACACCGGAGCTTATGCCTATGGCTATTTCAATGGCACACAAACTTGCGCTAAAGCTTACGGAGGTAAGAAAGAGCGGCGAGCTGAGCTACCTGAGACCTGACGGTAAGAGCCAGGTTACAGTTGAGTATGACGGTGATAAAGTGAAGAGAATAGACACCGTTTTAATCTCAACTCAGCACGACCCTGATGTAACTCAGGAGCAAATTCGCAAGGATATAATAGAGAAGGTTGTCAAGGCGGCGATTCCGGCGAAGCTGATTGATGAAGCTACTAAGTATTTTGTTAATCCTACAGGTCGCTTTGTAATCGGGGGGCCACATGGAGATTCAGGTCTTACAGGTCGTAAGATTATTGTCGACACATACGGAGGATATGCAAGACATGGCGGCGGGGCTTTTTCCGGCAAAGATCCTACAAAAGTTGACCGTTCCGCATCTTATGCAGCGCGTTATGCAGCAAAGAATGTCGTTGCTGCGGGACTTGCAGAACGCTGTGAAATTCAGCTTGCATACGCTATCGGTGTAGCAAAGCCTGTTTCCATAATGGTGGACACTTTCGGCACGGGAAAGCTCGATGATGAGAAACTTTCTGAGATTGTTGAAAAACACTTTGATTTCCGTCCGGCAGCTATAATCAGAAATCTTGATTTGAGAAGACCTATATATAAGCAGACTGCTGCATATGGGCATTTTGGAAGAACTGATGTCGAGTTGCCGTGGGAAAAGCTCGACAAGGTAGAGGCGCTGAAGGCAGAGTTATAAGATATAAAACACGACTTGGATGTTTTTATCTTTAACCGTCTGGTTTCAAAAGAAGATTAAGACCGGTATAATCGGGTTAAGTCCCGATTATACCTTTTTTATTGAATAATTTTGCGGCGCGGACATATAAGGGATAATTCATTTGCAATAGAGGTTGTTTTTGTTATAATATAAAGATACACTATTTGTAATCTAACTAAAGGAGTTTACATATATGGGCATAAAAGTTGCTAAATTCGGCGGTTCTTCCGTTGCTGACAGAATCCAGCTTGAGAAAACCAAGGAGATTATATCTTCTGATAAGGGGCGCAGATACATAATCGTATCTGCACCGGGCAAAAGATTTGATACAGACACTAAGATTACGGACCTGCTCTATCTTTGTCATACGCACAGAGAACATAATCTTCCTTACGACCAGTTGCTACAGGTTGTTGAAGACAGATTTGCGGCGACTGCGGTTAATCTGGATACAAAGGTGAGTATTCAGACCGAATTTGACAAAATAAGAAACAATATGAAAAACGGCTGTAGCGCAGACTACATTGCAAGTCGAGGTGAGTATTTGAGCGCTATACTTATGGCTGATTTTCTGGGATTTGATTTTGTTGACACAAAAGATTTGATTTTATTCGGAGACAACGGGAAACTTCTGGAGGAAGAGACCAATAAGGCGATTAGCGATGAGCTTGCAAAACACGAGTATGCCGTGCTTCCGGGTTTTTACGGCTCCTACAAGTCGTCGGGAATGGTAAAAACTTTTTCGAGAGGCGGCTCGGACATAACGGGTGCGGTAATCGCAAGAGCCATAGGTGCGGAAGTGTACGAGAACTGGACCGATGTTTCAGGTTTTCTGATGGCAGACCCACATATTGTTGAAAATCCAAGGCACATAAACAGCATATCCTATAAGGAACTAAGAGAGTTATCGTATATGGGAGCTTCAGTTTTGCACGAGGATGCTATATATCCTGTGCGCGTTGCGAACATTCCGATTAACATTAGAAATACGAATTTGCCTGAGGACAAGGGTACATTTATAACGGCGGAACATGAGGACTTTGACAGCAAAAGGGACGTAATTACGGGCATAGCCGGGAAAAAGGATTTTACAGTAATCGCACTGTACAAGCACATGATGAGCTCGGAGCGTGGATTTGTAAGAAGAATACTCGCCATACTCGAAGATTTTGACTGTAATTTTGAGCATATACCTAGCGGAATAGATACGGTTTCGGTGGTTATTTCAAATAATTCCATCAAGGGAAGACTGGATGAAATGCTGGATGCGTTTAATAAACAGCTCGAACCGGATGGGATTGAATGCTTCGAAAATATGGCACTAATAGCAACGGTAGGACATGGAATGAACAGACGTAAAGGTGTTTCGGCAAAACTTTTCGGCGCTCTTGCAAATGCTAATGTCAACTTGCGTATGATTGAGCAGGGCTCAAGTGAAATAAATATCATCGTCGGCGTAGAAAATAAAGACTTTGAAACTGCAATCAGGGCTATATATAACGCTTTTGCATAGTATCATAGATAGAAATTTTAGAGGATTACGAATGAATATTGCAATTATAGGTGTAGGAAAACTTGGAATCAAGGTTTGTGAAGCTTTAGTAGGCGGAGATTATTCTATAACACTTGTAGATACAAACAGTATGCTTTTGGACAAACTGTCACAGCAGTACGATGTTATGACGGTAAATGAGGATGCGAGAGATATAAGCGTACTAAATGAAATTGGAATCAGCAAATTTAAGTATGTTCTCGTCGCTACGGGAAAAGACGAAACCAATATGGTAATCGGGAAATTTGCAAAGCAACTCGGCTGTCATAGGGTTATTGTTAGAGTCAGAGAACCTGAGTATATGAAACATTTTGAGTTCATAAGAAACTCGATGGGAATAGACTATCTCGTCAATCCGGACTTTGCTATAACTATGGAGATATATAAGTATCTGTCGGAAAAGTATACGCTGAATAACGGTGTGTTCAGGAGCGGTAGAATTGCCTTAATCGAATTTAAGGCGAAGCGCAAAAAAGAACTCATAGGGCTAAAGATGCCGGAAGTTAGAAAACTTATGCCTGATATGCTCATAGCGGCTATTTCCAGGAACGGTAAGGTGATTATTCCTCACGGAGCTGATGAGATAAGGGAAGAAGACTCTCTATATGTTGTCGGCGAAAAGAATAAAATCATGGAACTTAACAAAAAGGTCCATGTTAAAGGTAAATATACAGACTTACAGAAGGTGATGATCATCGGAGGCGGTAAGACCGGGTATTATCTTGCACAAAGACTTGCCGATTTCGGAGCCTCAGTTAAGCTTGTTGAACAGAGCAAGGAAAGGTGTCAGTATTTATCTACGAGAATTCCAAATGTAATGATTTTACATGGTGATGGAACTGATATAGATATGCTTGAAGAAGAAAACATCGACGAAATGGATGCCTTTGTAACAGCCACAGGTTATGATGAACAAAACTTACTGCTGGCACTGACCGCAAAACAAAAGGGCATAGAGGATGTTATCTCCAAGATAAGCAGAGAAAGCTATTTGGGACTTATTGAGGAGATGGGAGTCGATATGGTGCTCAATCCCCTTGATATAACATCTGCATATATTTTCAGCATTATTCAAGGAGAAAAGCGAGTTATCTCGTCCATGCTTGTACAAGGGCAGGCGGAAATTATTGAAGTTGTCGCAACACCGGGAATGATGATGATTGCAGATACGCTTGAAAATCTCGAACTTCCTAAGGGGGTTCTGATTGCATCTATTTATCGTAAGGGTGAGGTTATTATTCCTGACGGTAAGGCGAGAATAAAGGACGGAGATAGAGTGCTTATTTTTTCTTTGCTTTCAGATATAGCTGATCTTGAGAAATTAATGAAACATAAATAGAGGGACACAAGATGTCATCATCGATTAATCACAATTCCTTATTAAGAATGCTTGGGGTTCTGTTTATCGTACTCGGAATATCGTTTATTCCGCCGGTATGCATTGCCTTAATTTATAGTGAATATTTTGAAGGTCTTTGCTTTGGAGCGACCATGACGGTTTGCACTGTAGCAGGACTTCTTTTGATGAAATTTTTCAATCCGAGCGGCCTTAAGACAAAACAAAGAGACGGATTTCTGATAGTTACCTTGATTTGGATTTTAAGCTCAATAATAGGGGCGGTTCCCATGGTCTTAACCGGAGCGATTCCAAACCCTGTAGATGCATTTTTTGAACTGTGTTCAGGATTTTCGACCACAGGCGCCACCATCATGGACGATATAGAATCTCAGGCAAAGTCCGTTCTTTTTTGGAGATCGTTTACGCACTGGCTGGGAGGAATGGGTATAGTGGTTTTGGCAACCGCACTCTTGCCCTCAATAGGGATAGGCGGACAAAATGTAGCCGTTGCAGAAACTCCGGGTCCTACTCTGACCAAGCTTACTGCGAGATTCTCAGATAACTCAAAGACGCTGTATAAATTATATATTTTGTTTACCGTTGCAGAGTTCATATTGCTCTTATTTGGCGGTATGAGTGCATATGACTCCGCCATCCATACATTCGGCACTGTCGGAACCGGCGGTTTTTCGAATTACGGGGACAGTGTGGGACACTTTACAAGTCCATATATACAATGGGTTATAATAATATTTATGGGTCTTTGCGGTATAAACTTCAATTTGTACTTTTTGCTGCCGAGAAAGAGATTTAGAGATTTCTTCGCTGACGAGGAGCTACGGCTATATCTGACGATAGTTTTTCTTTTTTCGTTTGCATCAGCGGCGGTTCTGATGATTCAGGGGGATTATACAAGTATTTCAAAGGCGATAAGAGATGCCTTTTTCCATATCATCGCGGTTATAACTACAACGGGGTATGCAACGGCTGACTTCGATTTGTGGCCGGCTTTCTGCAAAATGCTCATATTCATAGTAATGATTACGGGTGCTTGTTCTTCTTCTACAGGTGGAGGCGCAAAGATTATCAGAGCTTTGGCTGCCATAAAATTTGTAAAGAGAGGCTTTTTTCAAAAGCTGCACCCGAATATGGTTATAAACATGACTATTAACAGAATGCCGGTACAGCAGTCCGTAGTAACAAATATAATAAACTTTATATTTATGTATATAGCTGTTATGTTTGCGGGAACACTTTTGATAGCATTTGACGGATATGATTTGGTCACAAGTTTTTCTGCTGCATTAACATGTATAAGCAATGTAGGACCGGGATTTAACGCAGTCGGTCCGTCTATGAATTTTAGCGGGTTTTCGGATTTTTCGACATTTGTTTTGGCGATACTCATGATTGCAGGAAGGCTGGAACTCTTTACTTTCTTTGTACTTTTTTCGCCTAAATATTGGAACAGCAATAGGGCTTAAGGAGGCATGTTTTGACATTTAATCACAAACTTATAGTTAGAACTATATCCACACTTCTTATGCTTGAGAGCGTAGCGATGATTCCGTCTTTTCTGTGTGCAGCTATGGAACACGACTGGACGTCTTTGAAAGCTTTTGTAATTTCGATGGGCATTTTATCCGCTTTATCCATAATCGGGCTCAGAGGAACAAAGAAACAGCTTAGATGCGGAGTTAAGACCAGAGAAAGTTATTTCTTTGTTTTTATCTGCTGGATTACGGTCATAGTTGGCGGAATACTGCCATATCTTTTCGCCGGCAGGGGCTTTAGGACAGTTGATGCAATTTTTGAGTCGGTCGCTTCTTGGACTACGAGCAGCTCGTGGGTTATAGATATCAACCTGATGCCGAGAGCAATTTTACTTTGGAAGGCGACGAGCAGCTGGCTTGGAGGAATGGGAATAATTCTTCTTGCCATCATAGTTATGTCATCACTTGGAGCAAGCGGGAAAAAACTTGCTCTTGCTGAGCTTCCGGGACCTGATTTAATGCAGGGGGGAGCACGCATAATGGAAACGGCTTCACTAAGCTACGGAATATATACGGGAATTACAATTATTGAATTGATATGTCTAATGCTTGGCAGAGTTCCTTTCTTTGATGCCCTTGTAAACAGCATGACATCTATCTGCACTGCCGGGATTTTGGACTATCACGGTGCGGTTGAGCTTTATTTCACTCCTTATGTTAAGGTAATAATCGTCATATTTTCAATAATCTCATCACTTAACTTTTTGGTGTATATAAACATATACCAAGGACGAGCAAAGCACCTGATAAGAGACATAGAGACTAAAACTTTTCTGATAACAATCGGTGTCTCTACCGCTTTTATAGCTGCCGTTTTATTCTTGACAAAGTCAAGTGACGGAATTAAGGGAGCCTTGACGGAGTCGCTTTATGGAGTGGTGTCGTTTGCTTGTACGAGCGGTTTTCCTTTTTCAAATATAGCTGCATGGCCTACAGCCTGCAAAGTTGTCCTTGTAGCGCTGTGTCTGATAGGCGGATGTGCAAATTCGACCTGCGGCGGTATCAAGGTCATTCGCTTTGTAGTATTTATAAAACTGATTGGCAGAGGCGTGTATAAGAGGATTCATCCGCGCTCGGTTAAAGCCATTACAATACAGGAAAAACCTGTTTCAGCTAACAAGGCTTCAATAATATCCACCTTCATTCTTTTATTTGTAGCGGTCTACTTACTGTCAGCCCTGGTTTTATCACTGGAGAACATGGACATAGAGACTACGCTTACAGCGCCTATCGCCTTATTTACAAATACGGGAGTGGGATTCGGTAAGGTCGTACAGGCGGACTATAGGATGTTTTCGTCAGTCGGAAAACTTGTCTGTTCCGTAATTATGCTGCTTGGAAGACTCGAAATGTACGCTATTTTGATAATGTTTTCAAGATCGTTTTGGAATTCGGATAAGGCGAGATAAAAGGATAAGGTTTTGCGTATTACAGGCTTTTACATGGTGGTCTGAGCCGAAATCGCAGTGCTTTAATCGCACTTGCGTTAAATTAACAGATGAAAAAAAGACTTGCATAAAATACTTTCACGGTATAATATTTAACATAGTTAAATATTAACTGTTGAAAGTATTTTGTTTTGTAAGCGAAAGGAAATCCATATGAATTTTGAGGAAAAGGATAAAAAAACGGATACGATGAGCTATCCGCATAAATTTGCCGGGATTATAGCAAAGCTTCATAAACTTAAATTTGCAAATCTGCTGTCCGGAGTTAGTGAGCTCGAATTTAAGGCTATGGCTTGTATTAACAAAATGAAAAATATGGAGGAGCAGGTAAAGGTCAGTGACATAGTTAAGTATTTGGAACTATCACCGCCGGCGATTTCGAGGGTGATGAAGACGCTTGAAGAAAAAAAATTTATAGAAAGACATACTAACAAAGAAGACAGAAGAAACACCAATGTAACTCTTACCGCTGAGGGTAAAAGGCAGTTCAAGGAATGGACGAAAGAGTTTGAGGATGTTTCGTTGGCAGTGTTTGAGAAACTGGGAGAAGAAAAATCTAATCAGCTTTTGAATATTATGGAAGAATTTGTTCAGGCGACAAAGGATGAGATAAGCAGAAGAAGCGCTAAATAAAGTTTACAAGACATATGGAACAGATGACAGAGGTAGGTATAAGTGATAAACATATTTAAGAATTTTAGACCATACATGCGGACGATAAGCATAATATTTATTTTGCTTTTGGTGCAGGCATACTGTACTTTATCGCTTCCGCAATACACATCGGACATCATAGATATCGGTATTCAAAACAAGGGACAGGAGCATATTCTGCCGCAGAAGATAGTTTCCGAGGACTTTCAGACGGCTCAACTTTTTATGAGCGAAGAGGAAAAAGAAATTTGGAAATCGGTATATACGAAAACAGATGATGAAAAAATTTATGAGCTTAAAGCAGAGAATGAAGAATTAGATGAGCTGGACGAAAAGCTTTTGATGCCCATGGTCATAAACTACCGGTTTGAACTGCTGAAAGCAAAGGAAAAAGAACAGACTGCTTCTATGACTGAAGATGCAAATATTAACTTTCGCAGGGAGATTGAGATTGCCAGAGAAAAAACGAAGAGTACAATAGATAAGATAGGTGACAAAACGGTAAAATCTATGGGTGCGGCTTTTGCTGTCAGTCTTGAAAAAAGAGCGGGAGTTGATATAGATAAGAAGCAAAAGGCATATCTTTGGGCAGCCGGTATTAGAATGACGGCTTTTTCCGCATTGATGCTTGCCGTAGCCGTTATGGTTTCATATTTGGCAGCTAAAGTCGGAGCAGGTATAGGGAGAGACCTGAGGAGAAAAATATATAGGAATGTAATGGGCTTTTCAAATGCCGAAATGGATAGATTTTCAACTGCTTCTCTGATAACCAGAAGTACAAATGATGTGCAGCAAATTCAGCAGGTCAGCGTCATGATGCTGAGAATGGCTTTGTTTGCGCCGATTATGGGACTTGGGGGCATATACAAGGTTACTCAAACAGGAGCAAAAATGGGATGGGTAATTGCACTTGCGGTAGGTGTGATAATGGTTATAATAGGGCTTTTGATAGTTATCGCCATGCCTAAATTTAAGAAGATGCAGACTTTGATTGATAATATGAATCTGGTCTCAAGGGAAATACTTACAGGCTTGCCGGTAATAAGAGCTTTTGGCAGAGAGAGTGAAGAAGAAAGCAGATTTGACGATGCAAACAGGCGTCTTCAGAAAAACCAGCTGTTTACAAACCGCGTGATGACCTTTATGCTTCCTACGATGATGCTTATAATGTATTCGCTTGTAATCGGAATAACTTGGGTGGGAGCAAACAGAATTGATGCCGGAAGCCTCAGAGTAGGTGCGATGACTGCATTTATCAGCTATGCGATTCAGATAGTCATGGCATTTGTAATGTTGACCGTAATGTCCATAATTTTGCCGAGAGCAGGAGTTTCCGCAGACAGGATAGAAGAAGTTATTAAATCGGACTCGTCCATAACAAACCCTGAGAATACTCTCGATTTTCCATGTCACAGAAAAGGTGGAACGATAGAATTCAAAAATGTAAGCTTTAAGTTCCCGGGTGCGGAAAAAAACGTACTTGAAGACATAAGCTTTATACTTGAACCCGGCACTGTTACCGCTTTGATAGGTAGCACAGGCTCGGGAAAGAGCACAATTGTAAACCTTATACCGAGATTTTATGATGTGACGGAAGGCTCGATAGAATTCAACGGTATAGATTTGCGAAATCTTGATTTGAAACAATTGCGAGATCAAATCGGGCTGGTTCCGCAAAAAGGAATTTTGTTTTCGGGAAACATTGCAGAAAATATCCGCTTCGGAAATCACAATGCCGATATGGATGAACTTGAAGCGGCTGCTGAAATTGCTCAGGCTATGGAATTTATAGAAGACAAGGAAGATGGATTTGATTTTAATATCTCACAAGGCGGAAGCAATGTTTCGGGAGGACAGAAGCAAAGGCTTGCAATAGCAAGGGCGATTGCAAAAGAACCGAGTGTGTATATCTTTGACGACAGCTTTTCCGCACTCGACATGAAAACGGATGCAAAGCTTCGCAAGGCGCTTAGTGAAAAAACAAAGGATGCTTCAGTATTAATAGTAGCTCAAAGAATCAGCACCATAATAAATGCAGATACAATAATCGTTTTAGACGATGGAAAAATAGTTTCAAGAGGCAAGCACGACGAACTTATGAAAAATTGCGACGTGTATGCACAGATTGCAAATTCGCAGCTGTCAAAAAAAGAACTGGGAATAGAGGAGGCGTAAAATGGCAGATAATAAAAACAAAAATAACGCTCCTCATGGACCTATGGGCAGGATGATGGGCGGTGAAAAACCTAAGAATTTCAAAAAGTCATTAGGTAAGCTGTTTAGGTATGTAGGAAGCTATAGATACGCCATATTTACGGTTATGTTTATGGCGGCTGTTTCCACCGTATTTTCGGTAGCGGGTCCTAAAGTCATGGGAAAGGCAACTACCGAGCTTGCAAACGGGTTGATGAGCAAAATAAACGGAAGCGGCAGCATCAACTTTGAGAAAATCGCAGAGATATTGTTGTTTGCTTTGGGACTTTATATCACAAGTATCGTTTTTACTTTTATTCAAGGCTGGATAATGACAGGAATAACTCAGAAAGTTGCTTATAAAATGAGACGCGAGATATCCGAAAAGATTGACCGCATGCCTATGAAATACTTTGAAAGCAGACCTTATGGAGATGTTCTTTCATACATTACAAACGACGTCGATACGCTCGGTACGGGACTAAATCAAAGCTTTACGATGATTATCACATCTGTTGCGACTATCATCGGCACTATAGTTATGATGCTGACAATTTCACCGCTTATGACGCTGATAACGCTTTGTATTTTGCCTGTTTCAGCAGTTTCTTTAGGTGCAGTGATAAGGGTTTCACAAAAGCATTTCAACGCACAGCAGAAATACCTGGGAAAAATTAACGGAATGGTAGAAGAAAACTATGCCGGGCAGTTGGTTATAAAAGCTTTTAACAAGGAAGAAGATTCTATTGCCGCTTTCGATGAAACAAATGAGACTCTTTACAAAAGTGCAAGGAAATCACAATTTCTTTCAGGTATAATGATGCCGCTTATGAGTTTTGTCGGAAATTTAGGATATGTTGGAGTTGCTATCTGCGGCGGATTTTTGGCAATCAAAGGACGTATAGGAATAGGAGATATTCAGGCGTTTATACAGTACGTGAGAAATCTTACAGAGCCTATGCAGGAAATTGCACAGGTTATAAATCAAGTTCAATCTATGACGGCAGCAGCAGAAAGAGTATTTGAGTTTCTCGACGAAGCGGAAGAAATAGAGTGCAAAGAAACTTTGAAGATTGGAGAAAGCCTGAAGGGCAGTGTCGACTTTGAACATATAAGATTTGGCTATAACAAAAGTGAACCGGTTATAAAAGATTTTACGGCTAACATGTTGCCGGGACAAAAAATCGCTATAGTCGGACCTACAGGAGCAGGTAAGACTACCATAGTAAAACTTCTTATGAGATTTTATGATGTAGATAGCGGAGTGATTAAGCTTGACGGCGTAGATATAAGCAAAATTGACAGACATGAACTTAGAAAACATTTCGGTATGGTAAATCAGGATGTTTGGCTTTTTAAGGGAAGCATTATGGAAAACATCAGATACGGAAGACTTGATGCAAGCGACGATGAGGTGATTGAAGCGGCAAAGGCGGCTCATGCGGACAAGTTTATAAGAACGCTTCCCGGCGGCTATCAAATGGAGCTGAACGAAGATGCCACAAATGTATCGCAAGGGCAAAAGCAACTTCTGACTATTGCCAGAGCCATTTTGGCAGATAAGAAAATTATGATTCTTGACGAGGCGACATCATCGGTGGATACAAGAACGGAACTTCTGATTCAGAAGGCAATGGATAACCTGATGCAGGGAAGAACCAGCTTCATAATAGCTCATAGACTGTCAACTATAAAAAATGCGGATTTGATTTTGGTGATGAAAAACGGTGATATTATTGAGCAAGGGAATCATGAAAAACTGCTTTCGGAGGGTGGTTTCTATGCGGAGCTATATAATTCACAGTTTGAGGAAATAGACGGATAAGGATTTTGAAGGCTGTTTATGATAATGCTGACTTGTCATAAGAGGTGGTTCACATATTTGGCTAAATGGTATATAATATATTAAATATATACTTTATGGCTAATCGATTGAGAGGTGCGATATGGGAACTCTGATCACAATTAGTAGAGAATACGGAAGCGGCGGAAGATGTATAGGCCGTTTGGTTGCTGAGAAACTTGGAATTCCGCTATTTGATAGGGAGATTATCGAGATGGCTTCCGAAAGAAGCGGTCTTTCGCCGGAGATTATCGAAACGGCAGAACTTAGAGCAAGAAGCAGTCTGTCGTATACGTTCGCTTCTGCTATGACCTTTGGAGAGACGTTTGCGGCAGAGCCTATATCTGTCAACGAAAAGCTTTTTATTGCGCAGTCGGATGTGATAAGGCAGATTGCAAAGTCGGGAGACGGTGTAATAGTTGGCAGGTGTGCAGACTATATTCTCGAGGATGTACCCGGTGTAACCAATGTATTTATTTATGCCGAGATGGAGGATAAGATAAAGCGTTGTGTAGAGATGTATAATGACGATCCTTCGATGGCACGTAAGATTGTAGAGGATTATGGCAAAGCCAGGGTTAATTACTATAATTTCCATACAGGCAAGAGATGGGGAAATTATGCGAACTACAATCTGGCAATAAACACCAGCTACATCAGCGATGAGGAGTCGGCGAATCTAATCGTCGAATATGTAAAAAAACGCTTATATAAATGAGGAGGAATCAAGATGAAAAAGAACAAGATGTCCCCAAACAAAGCAGACAGGACTTGTAGCAAAACGAGGGCTGCCGTTAAGACCGGCCTTGCGATAATAGGCGTCGGTGTGGTTGCAGGAACTACACTTGTGATAGGACTCGACCATATAATGAAAAAGATATTTGTGAATGAAGATTGGCCTGCTGAGGAATGGTCAAATGACGATTGGGCTGAAGAGGAGCTTGACGCATAAGTTTATTAAAATGCTTTAGCGGCACGCGCTTATGGTTTTGCGATGCCGCTTTTTTTGAACGTTTCAAATAATTTATACGAAGCCTAGGTTTCGGGAAAGAAGATAAAAGGTAGATGAGCAAGGAATTTAATAAAGGGACATATTATATTACTACGCCGATATACTACCCAAGTGCGGGCTTGCATATCGGACATACATATTGTACGGTAATGGCTGATGCGATGGCCAGATTCAAAAGACTTCAAGGCTATGATGTCAGATTTTTGACGGGAACCGATGAACACGGTCAAAAGATTCAGAAGAAAGCAGAGGCTCAAGGAGTGAGTCCTCAGGCTTATGTGGATGAAGTTGTAGCAGGAATCATAAAGCTATGGGAAACCATGGAAATCTCCTATGATGATTTCATCAGGACTACCGAACCAAGACATATAAAAAGAGTTCAGGATATTTTCCTGAAAATGTACGAAAAGGGCGATATATATAAGTCTGTGTACGAGGGACTTTATTGTACTGATTGCGAGGCTTTTTGGACGGAAAGTCAGCTTGTTGACGGCAAGTGTCCGGACTGCGGCAGAGCAGTTGAACCTGCCAATGAAGAGGCTTACTTCTTCAAGCTTTCCGAGTATGCCGATAAGCTTCTTAATCTCTATGACGAAAAACCTGAATTTCTTCAGCCTCAGTCCAGAAGAAACGAAATGAAAGCATTTATAAATCAAGGACTGGAGGATTTGTGCATATCGAGGACAAGTTTTGATTGGGGTATTCCGGTGCCGATTGACGAAAAGCATGTCATCTACGTCTGGCTTGACGCTCTGACAAACTACGTGACGGCATTGGGCTATCCGGACGACAGAGAACTTTACGACAGATATTGGCCTGCAAATGTTCATCTCGTCGGTAAAGAAATTGTCAGGTTTCACAGCATTATTTGGCCTGCGATGATGATGTCAATAGGAGAACCCCTTCCAAAACAGGTTTTGGGACATGGCTGGCTGTTGATAGACGGCGGAAAGATGAGCAAATCAAAGGGGAATGTCGTAGATCCCGTAATGCTTATCGAAAGATACGGAATAGATGCGCTAAAGTATTTCCTGCTCAGGGAATATACTTTCGGACAAGACGGTGTATTCACAAACGAAATTATGCTGAGGCGCATGAATTTTGATTTGGCAAATGACCTTGGAAACCTGGTTTCGAGAACTGTTTCAATGATAGAAAAATACTGCGGAGGAATAATTCCGGCAGCAGCAAGCAAGGACGAGTTTGATACGGACTTACAAAGCGTTGCCCTTGCGACAGCTGACAAAGTGAATGTACAGATGGATAAGTTCGCTTTCAGCATGGCTCTTGAAGAAATTTGGACACTGGTGAGAAGAGCAAATAAATATGTTGACGAAAAAATGCCGTGGATACTTGCCAAAGATGAAAGCAAAATCGACGACCTGAACACATGCATGAACCATCTTGCAGAGACGCTTAGAGTTGTCTCAATCCTGATATATCCTTTTATGCACTCAACTACAGATAAAATTAGAGAGCAAATAGGTATAGATGGGGAAATCGTTTGGGAAGACGCCTATCGTTTTGACATGATGGCAGGCAAGACTGTAAAGAAGGGAGAGGCTATATTCCCAAGACTTGATATAGAAAAGGAACTTGCAGAACTTGAGGCGCTAAAACCTTTGACAAAGCAGGCGAAAGAGGAAAAGCTTGAACTTAAGCCTGCGATTGAATTTGAGGATTTTGATAAGATAGACATGAGGGTTGGAACCGTACTTGAAGCCGTAAAACATAAAGGTGCGGACAAGCTCCTGGTATTTAAGATTAAACTCGGAAGTGAAATCAGACAGATTGTTTCGGGTGTTGCTAAATACTACAAGCCTGAAGAGCTCGTGGGCAAAAAAGTAATCGTCGTAGCAAACCTTAAGCCGCGCAAGATTAGAGGCGAGGAATCTAACGGGATGATTATATTTGCAGATAATGGAGATAAGCTTGAAATTGTTACAACTGAGGCGGAAGACGGAAATACTGTTTGTTAATCCATTAAGAGGTAAAAATGTTATTTGACTCACACACACACCTGAACGAGGATTCATTTTCCGAATATGAGGTGAAAAGTTTAATAGAGGGCATAAACAAAAGCGACATTCTTTCATTTGTTGCCGATATAGGATTTGACCTTGAATCTTCCCGCACAGCGGCTCGGCATGCGGCACAAAATGACTGGTGTGTAGCTGCCGTAGGAGTGCATCCTCATGACAGCGAGTTCATGAATGAAGCAATATACGAAGAAATTAAGGCTCTTGCCGGGCAGGAGAAAGTAAGAGCTATAGGTGAAATAGGTCTGGACTACCATTATATGCGTTCCTGCAAGGAAAAACAGAGATATTGGTTTAGAAGACAAATACAGCTTGCAAATGAGCTTAAGATGCCTATAGTAGTGCATTCACGTGAAGCGGATCAGGAAACAATGGATATACTGGTAGAGGAAGGGGCCTTTAGCGATGAACGAAAAAAAATGTTTCCTCCGAGGAGCAAATCAGGCGGTGGTGAAACCTTTGATTGCAGGGTGGATATTCATTGTTTTTCAGGTAGCAGTGAGCTTGCTCAGCAATATGTGAAGCTCGGCGCCACAATAGGCATATGCGGTCCCGTAACTTTTAAGAACAATAAGAAAACCGTAAAAGTAGTGGAGAATATACCTTTGGAATATCTCATGGTGGAAACGGATGCGCCTTTTTTGACGCCAGTACCTCATAGGGGAAAACCTAATAAGCCTTGGTTTGTGGAACATATAGCGGCTAAGGTAGCTGAGATAAAATCAGTCGATTTTGAAGTGGCGGCAAAGCTTACCTGCACAAACGCTATGAGATTTTATGGAATAAAAAATGAAACAAAGTGAACCGAATTTAGTTTACAGAAATGTCCTGGAAACAATTTCAAAATACGATTTGATAAATGAAGATGAGCACATTGTAATCGGTCTCTCAGGAGGGGCCGATTCAGTGTGCCTTTTTGATGTGCTTTGCAAACTGTCAAAGTCAAAAAAATTAAAGCTTTACCCTGTTCACATAAATCACGGTTTGAGAGATGAGGCGAAAGAAGACGAAAAGTTTTGCATTTCTCTTTGTGAAAACAGAGGAATTGAGTGTAAGGTATTTCGCTTTGATTGTAATGAAGCTGCCGCAAGACTTAAACTTTCTACAGAAGAAGCCGGAAGAAACTTCAGGTATGACGTCTTTGCAAAGCTTGCAGATGAATTGCAGGACTCGGGCGTAGAAAAGGACAAAATAAAAATTGCCGTAGCACAAAACGCTGATGACAGGGCGGAAACCGTACTGTTCAGACTTATGCGCGGGACGGGAATAGATGGACTTGTGGGGATTTTACCTGTTAGAAACGACGGAGAGGGCAGGAAGATTATCAGGCCGCTTCTGGAAACATATAAGGCTGATATTAACGCTTACTGTGAGAGTGAAGGTCTAAGTCCTCGGATAGACAAGACTAATTTTGAGGAGATATACAATCGAAACAGGATTAGACTGTCTTTAATCCCTTTGATAGAAAAACAATACAATCCGGAGTTTAAGGAAGCTTTGAACCGCCTTGCAACATCTGCCCAGGATGACAGGCGATTTATGGAGAAACTCGCATGTGAAGAACTTGCGAAATCTACAAAAAGCTTCAGTAAAGATGAGAATAAGATTGTACTTTCGGGTATATGTATTAGGAAGCTTGACGTAAGCATTAGAAGAAGAGTTATTACTCAGGCTCTCAGGCGTATAGGCATGGACTCGGATATGGGCTTTGCTCATTATAAGGCATGTGAAAATATAATTGCAAGCAAGCTGCCATCGGCATCTGCAAATCTTCCAAACAGATACGTAATTTGCAAAGAATATGACGATATCAGCATTTTTGAGGATAGACGACTCGGGAAAGAAAACGCTTTGCTCAATATTTCCATCAGGCTTGCTACAGAAGATGAACTGAAAAAGGAAGACATATCCGATAAAGCACGCAGAGTAGTTACTTTTGATGCGGACAAGATTTGTTCCGTCTACGGTGAAAATGCCATGAAACTGTTACGTATTCGAAAACGTAAAGCGGGAGATTATATGAGCTTTTCTTTCGGTCGCAAGAAAATACAAAATATATTTGTCGATAAAAAAATTCCGAGATTCGACAGAGATAAAATAGATATTGTGGCGATAGGGAGCGAAGTTTTGGCATATTTTCTTGTAGACAAAAACAGTTTGCCTGAGAGCGAGCCCGGATATATGGAAATTTCCGAAAAAATCAAGGCTGACAAGGGTACAAAAAAATATATATTTGTTGAATTGGCTATGCCCTTGTGATAGAATATAATGACTGTTTTGTTAAAAGAAACAAATTTTGAGCAATCAAGATATATATATTGAGGGACTACAGGAGGACTTAAAAATTGAAGAAATTTACTAGAAATTTTACTGTCTACATCCTAATCTTTGCAGTCGTTTTAGGGGTTGCATGGTTTTATCGCGGAAATGGCGGTGAAGAGGTTAAAAAAGTAAAATATTCAACATTTGCAAGCTATCTCGAGAAAGAAAAATTCAGCGAGATTAACATTACAAACACTAAGATTACAGGCTTGCTTAAAAGCAGCAGCAAGGAACATAAAAAATATTTATATACTTATGCTCCATATATCACGGAAATAGACCATCTGGAAAAGAGTTACATCTATCCGCAGATTAAAGAAGGAAAATTGCAGCTTGAAACCGATGACCCAAGTTCAACTTCATCTTTGATTATCAATATTTTACCGAGCGTAATAATGATTGTCGCTTTAGGTTTTCTCGTATTCCTGATGATGAATCAAGGCGGTAACGGCAAGGCGTTTTCTTTCGGAAAAAGTAAGGCGAGATTGTATAAGGGTGAAGGAAAGAAAATCACCTTTGAAGATGTTGCGGGATTAAAAGAGGAAAAAGAGGAATTACAAGAAATTGTAGATTTTCTTAAAGATCCAAGAAAATATCAGGAAGTCGGTGCGAGAATACCGAAAGGTGTTCTTCTCGTAGGCCCTCCGGGAACCGGAAAAACCTATGTTTCACGAGCTACGGCAGGTGAAGCGGGAGTACCGTTTTTTACTATAAGCGGATCCGACTTTGTAGAGATGTTTGTCGGTGTCGGAGCCTCAAGAGTGAGAGATTTGTTCGATCAGGCGAAGAAAAATGCGCCTTGCATCGTATTTATAGACGAAATTGACGCTGTGGGACGTAAGCGTGGCGCAGGGCTTGGCGGCGGTAACGATGAGCGCGAACAGACTTTGAATCAGCTTTTGGTTGAAATGGACGGATTTGGCGAAAATTCGGGTATTATTATCATCGCGGCAACGAACAGACCTGACGTTCTTGATCCTGCGCTTCTAAGACCGGGGCGTTTTGACAGACAGGTTGTTATAGGCAGACCTGATGTAAAGGGAAGAGAAGAAATAATCAAGGTTCATTCCAAAAGCAAACCTCTTGCTGATGAGGTTTCTCCCGCTATTATAGCAAGGCGTACTCCGGGATTTACTCCGGCTGATTTGGAAAATCTGCTTAATGAAGCGGCTCTTATAACTGCAAGGAGAAACGGTAGATTTATCAGAATGACAGAAATCGAGGAGGCGACCACAAAGGTTATCGCAGGACCTGCGAAGAAGAGCAGGGTTATCAGCGAGGAAGAGAGAAAGCTGACAGCCTACCACGAAGCAGGACATGCTGTAGTGATAAGAAGCATTCCGGGGTCAGATCCCGTTCATCAGATTACGATTATACCAAGAGGCGGTGCGGGCGGATTTACAATGCAGCTTCCGGAAAAAGACATACAGTACGGCACAAAGCGCAGCATGGTTAATGATATAAAATATCTCCTCGGAGGAAGAGTTGCCGAACTTTTGACACTCGATGATATAAGCACAGGCGCAAGCAACGATATAGAAAGAGCTACGGACATAGCCAGAGCTATGGTTACAAGATACGGTTTCTCAGAAAAGCTGGGACCTGTAAACTATGCCGATGCGGAAGAAGTGTTCTTAGGCAATGACTTTTCTTCAAAAAAGGCGTATTCAGAAGAAGTTGCTTCCGAGATTGACCACGAAATAAGAGCAATCGTTGAGGAGGCCTTTGAAGAAACGAAGAAAATTATATCTGAGAATATGGATAAGCTTGAGCGCGTCGCTCAGGCGCTTCTAGCGGTAGAAACCCTGGACGGACAGCAGTTTGAACAGCTTTATGCGGGTGAGAAGAGTGCTGAAGATATAGAAATAGAGGTAATGCAGAAAGAGGCCGAAATAAGAAGAGAAAATGCTCAGGAGGCGAAAGAAAGTGAAAGACTTCGCCGCGAAGCAGAGGAACGTCTAAGGGAGGAACTTGAAAGGTATCAAACACAATATGTTAACTCAAAGGGTAACATGGAATACCAAGAGCCTGTGGATGGACAAAAAAAGGAAAATCCGGGGCATATAGATTATAGAGATGATAAATAAACATTAAGGGGCTATCAATGAAAATTACTGTCAAAGACTGTCTTGATTTAGATGTATTTCAATCCTGCAAAGTAGTGGCGGGGAAACGAAATTTGGAAAATAGCGTTCGAACTGTTTCGGTAATGGATGCAGCGGACGTAGACACTGCTGTTGCAAACAACGGAGTCAGAGAACAGGTCGTTTTAACCTCGTTTTATGCGATGAAGGATGATGTCGAAAAGCAGGCACAGGTTGTAAAAGAACTCGCAGGTTGCGGGATTGCAGCTCTTGTGATTTTTCATGTTCGCGATATGGGAAGCGAGACTTATGTACATGCGACCGAAATAGCGGAGGCTATGGGAATGCCTTTGATATTGATTCCCGAGGGCAGTGAGTACAAGTATGCAGATGCTATAGAGCAGATAATGGATAAATTACTTTTAGGTGCGACTTTTAACAGCAACCTGATAAATAATACAATTTATCATCTTTTGGATTTTGAAAAACACAACACATTTCAGGCTGCGGTCAGGGAGGCGGCAGTCAGCAATGATTTTCAGCTTGCTCTGATTTCAAAGGACTTTAACCCGATACTCGTTGTAGAGACAAGGCATCACGTTACGGTCGCAGATACAGTAAGACTGCTGCAAAAAAAATCAAACGGTGAAGTCGGAAATATGTATTCCATGACGAATCTTGATGGTGTTATAACATATTGGGGAACTGTAAACATAGACGATGAGAAGTACTTCCTAATCATAGTCGATAATGATGACAGATATTCAAATGTGGAAATTACCAAGCTCGCTGAGATTATAGAGCTTGCCATAGGCATGTGGAAATATACGCCCGAACGAGACGTGAAAGCTGAGTTTATCAAAGCTTTGATAAGAGGTAATAAGAGCCTTGCGTATTCACTTAAGGATATGATGGAAATTAAAGCCGACAGCATTCTCAGCGTTTTCTATGCAAAGGGAATCAATACGGCGGAAGCGCGTAAGAAGATGGCTAACTATGAGGAACGCAGCGGGAATGAAGTTTTGAGTATACAGGAAGGTGCAGAAACCTACGGTCTGATACTTTCCGCAAAGCAAAGTGATGAACAGCCAAGCGCCAAACTTAGCTGCATTGATTTGTACGATGACCTGAAGGAATTCGGTAAAAGCGTAAGGATTTTTCACACTACAGGGCTTGACGGAATAGAGGGCGCAGGCGACGGTTTTAGGCTGATAAGTGAAACTTGGACTCTTGTGGAAAGCGTCTTTCCATTTAAGCGTGTGTTTTCCAAGTACGAACTTGTCTTGGTTTCAAACTGCATAAATATTCAGGTGCAGGGCGGGTATATCAAAAAAAATTATATTGATTTACTGGATGCATTTAAGAAAGAAATGGGAGAAAACAAGGCAAGACAGCTTTTGGAAACTCTGGAAACCTTTGTAATAGACGCAGGGATGAACAGTGCCAAAACTTCTCAGTTTATGGGAATACATACAAACACTGTTCAGTATAGATTGAAAAAGATTAACGAGGTTTTGGGTGCCGATATAACCGGTAATCGAGTGATTCCGGGGCTCACCATCGCACTTGCGTTAAAGAGACTTGAAAAAGTTATAAATTAAAGTAAAATCGAAATAGATAAAAACTAAATACAGTATTTGAACATAAGGAGAAATAATATGCTTCTAGCCTTTGATGTAGGCAACAGCAATACCGTACTTGGAGTATTTGAAGACGGGAAATTGCTCACAAACTGGCGTATAGAGACTGATAATCGCAAGAGTGCAGATGAGTACGGCATGCTCATAAAGCAGCTTTTTGACTATGAAAAAATTGATATGAACGAGATTGATGATCTCATTATTTCTACAGTAGTACCATCTGTTCTGTTTACGCTTCAGCACATGGCGGTTAAATATTTCGGAAAACAGGCTATTGTCGTAGCCTCCGGAGTAAAGACAGGGCTCATCGTAAAGTATGACAATCCAAAACAGGTCGGGGCGGATAGAATCGTAAATGCCGTTGCAGCCATACATAAATACGGCGGTCCTTTGATTTTGATTGACTTAGGCACTGCTACAACTTTTTGCGCGATAACGGACAAGGGTGAGTATCTTGGCGGCACTATTGCACCCGGTTTGAAAATATCATCAGAGGCGCTGTTTGAAAAGACCTCTAAGCTTCCTAAGGTTGAAATTGAAGAACCGGGTAAAACAATTTGCAGAAATACAGTTGAAAGTATGCAATCGGGCTTAGTTTACGGGCATATGGGTATATGTGATTATATAGTCAGAAAGATGAAAAAGGAAATGCAGTCATATGTCGGCGATAAAAAAATAACAGTCGTTGCTACGGGCGGTTTTTCAAGCCTAATCGACAGCGGAGTAAGCTGTGTAGACTATGTAGATAAGCTTTTAACGCTGGAAGGTCTGGAAATCATATATCAAAAGAACAAGAAAACAGCCAGAGTCTGTCCTAAACTTCAGGAGAAAGTAAATGAATAACGGAGCTTTGCTTCGAATTGGAGATATTGAATTTGATACGCCGTTTTTCCTTGCTCCCATGGCAGGTTTTACAGATAAAGTATACAGAATTCTATGTGCCGAGATGGGTGCATCCATGGTATATACCGAAATGGTGAGCGCCAAAGGCTTATGCTATGGAGACAGAAAGACACCTCAGCTTTTAGATATGACAGGGGAAAAAGTGCCTGTAGCCGTACAAATTTTCGGTTCAGAACCGGAAATAATGGCAAGAGCAACAGCTAAGTTAAACCGTTTACCGAATGTGTTACTTGATATAAACATGGGCTGTCCTGTTCCCAAGATTGTGAAAAACGGCGAAGGTTCAGCGCTTTTGAGAGATCCGGAACTGATATACAAAATAGTTAGAGCCGTATCATCGGAAACCGATAAACCTGTGAGCGCCAAGATAAGAATCGGTATTCAGGGCTCAGGTGATGATGCCGCTGTTTCTGCTGCCCAAGCTGTAGAAGCGGGCGGCGGAAGTGCGATAGCGGTTCATGGAAGAACGAGAGAGCAATACTATAGCGGAACGGTTGACCTTGAAGCAATAGCAAATGTAAAAAAATCAGTATCGATTCCGGTAATCGGCAACGGAGATATATGCTGTTACGAAGATGCGGAATCAATGATAAAAAAAACCGGTTGTGATTTTTTGATGATAGGAAGGGCAGCGCTTGGAAATCCGTGGATTTTTAGAGAGCTGAAAGAATCTTACTCAAAGGCTAAATCAAGCGAAGATGCTTCTAAAAGCGATAATGTAAATTTTCCGCCGGGATATAAAGAGGCATTTAGATGTGTGCTTGTCAGCACTGATGAACGAAAAGCAATGATGATTCGTCACATGAACGAATTATGTGAATACAAGGGTGAATATGTTGCGGTTCGTGAAATGCGTAAATTTACGGCAAAATACTTAAAAGGCATTAAGGGCAGTGCCGCAGTCAGAGCAAAAATTAATCTGATAGATAACAAAAAAGAATATTGCGATACAGTAGAAAAAATGATTTAACAAGGTTAAATTGAGGAAAAAGGTTATTAGGAGGTCATTTAGATGAGTAAAAAAGTAACAGATAAGGTGACATGGGTCGGTAAAATCGACTGGGAGTTAAAAAAGTTCCATGGTGACGAACTGTCAACATTTGACGGTTCATCATATAACTCATTCTTAATTAGAGATAAAAAGACAGTTTTGATGGACACGGTTTGGGGTCCGTACGATACGGAATTTGTAAGCAGACTGAAAGAAGAAATCGATTTGAACGAAATTGATTATATCGTTATGAATCACAACGAGTCAGACCATAGCGGTACATTGCCTGCATTGATGAGAGAGATTCCGAATACGCCTATATATTGCACAAAGAAAGGTGAGGCTATTCTTAGGGGGCTTTATCATCAGGACTGGAATTATGTAAATGTAAAGACAGGTGATGAACTTGATTTAGGAGACAGCAAGCTGATTTTTATAGAGGCGGCAATGCTTCATTGGCCTGATACGATGATGACATATATGACAGGCGAGAATATTTTGTTCAGCAATGATGTATTTGGTCAGCATTATGCATCAGAGATGTTGTTTGATGACATGGATGATATATCAAAACTTCTTAGCGAAGCGGAAAAATACTATACGAATATCATTACCCCGTTCAGTATGTTTGTCACCAAAAAGATTAATGAAGTAAAAGGCATGAATCTTAAGCTTGATTTGGTAGCGCCGAGCCATGGAGTGATTTGGCGTGAGAATATCGGTCTGATTATGGATTTATATATGAAGTGGGCTGATAACTACCAGGAAGACCAAATCACGCTTATATATGACAGTATGTGGCAGTCAACGAGAAAGATGGCTGAAGCGATTGCGGAGGGAATTTTACAGGAAAGCCCGGGTACAACCGTCAAATTGCTTAATTCGGTTAAAAACGATAAAAATGATATTTTGGTGGAAGTATTTAAGTCAAAGGCAATTCTTGTCGGTTCACCTACAATCAATAACGGTTTCTCATACTCAATTGCCGGAATACTTGAGATGATTAAAGGACTGAAATTCAAGAAAAAGAAGGCGGCATCTTTCGGCAGCTATGGCTGGAGCGGTGAGGCTGCAAAGATGATTAAGGAATTCCTTGAAGAATCCAAGTTTGATGTCGTAAATGACGGGATTCGTGTAAACTGGGCACCTGATCAGGAAACCATAGAAAAACTGAGAGAATACGGTCGCAATTTCGTCAAGGAAATCGCGCAGTAGGCTTTGTTGAAATGAATATAAGCTGTCATCATCTAATTCGTGTGGTGGCAGCTTTTTTATATATTGAGAGAATGGATTAACTATGGGTTTATAGGACGAAAAGCCTTGGTAGAAACCGCTGTACCCCTTGAAAAACAAGGTGCATAGCGGTTTTAAGTTTTTGATAGAAACTGTAGTAAGCTTTGCGGAGACTTACTCAGCTACTTTTTCGAAATATGCCGGCAGGCTATTCGACCAGAATTTTCTTTTTTCTAAGCTCTTCTTGTATCAAATTGAATATTTCCTTGTCGCGACAGCCTATGCGATGTTCGTGAATTCCACCGGACAAAGCGCTTAGAGGCCGGTCGGCTTCAGATATTTTTTCGAAAAATGATTGAGCTTCATAGCGAGATGAAATATCCAGCTGACCGCAAATTTGTCCGTAGATGCTGTGGTCTATTTTTACATCTATGCAAGTTCCGCCATAGTCAACTATAGTGTAAAGTTCATCGAGAAGTTCTTCTGAGGAATGCTTGCATACTATACTTGCGACATATGGAAAAGCATCGCCGTTTGCACTGAGAATATATCCTCTCGGTGTAGATTTGATTTCCATGCCCTCCGCCCTGAGCAAAGCTATATCTCCTACGATAATCTGTCTGCTGACATTTAGACTCTCAGCGAGTAGAGAAGCGGAAACCGTAGTCTTGCTGGCGGACAATATTTCTTTTATTTTTTCGCGTCTTTCAGATGCCTTAACCATTAAACCTAACTCCTGATTTATAAATATATAGAATAATATGCAGTAAAAATATCAGTTAAAGTATATCATGATAATTTCAATTTTACAATCATGTATGTATTAACATGTGTCTTGACAGCTATCAATATAATATATATAATATGAATGTCAAATTTAGGCAGATGAAAAATGGAGAATTGAAATGACAGAAAAAAATTCAGCAGTTAGTGAAGTAGAAACAAAGGATGATAAAGCAGGAACTAAGGGCTTTATGAGTTTTCTAAAGAGGAAGGATATAGAATTCAGCAGTAAACGTTATCTTCAGGATGCGCTATCTGCGATGGCTATGGGGCTTTTTTGCTCTCTTCTCGTCGGATTGATTTTGAAGACGATAGGTGCGCAATATGTCTCATTTTTCGGTGAAAATACGGTCGCAAATACCTTGATAGAAATCGGTTCAAAGGCGATGGAACTGATGGGAGCGGCGATAGGTATAGCGGTTGCGTGGGGACTTAAGGCGCCGGCGCTCGTAATGATAACCGCCGCTATAACGGGAATGATGGGAGCGACCTCAGGCGGACCTGCGGGTGCTTTTATCGCAGCGGCAATAGGTGCCGAGTTCGGTAAGCTTGTATCAAAGGAAACTAAGGTTGACATTATAGTTACACCGGCGCTGACTCTTTTGACAGGTGGTACTGCGGCTATTTTAGTAGGGCCTGTGATAGGGAAGCTGATGAACGGTCTCGGAGAGATAATCATGGCGGCTACAGAGTGGCAGCCGCTGGCTTTCGGTATTGTTATCTCGATAATTGTCGGTCTTGCGCTTACAGCTCCTATTTCAAGTGCAGCTCTATGTATGATGCTCGGGCTCTCGGGTCTTGCCGCCGGCGCAGCAACCGCAGGTTGCTGCGCGCAGATGATCGGCTTTGCCGTCATCAGCTTCCGTGATAACGGAATCGGCGGCTTGGTGGCACAGGGAATAGGTACCTCTATGCTGCAAATATCAAATATAATTAAGAATCCGTATATATTGGTGCCACCTACCCTGGCGGGAGCGGTAACAGGACCTTTGAGTACGGTTGTGTTTAAGATGACAAACAGCCCCTTGGGTGCAGGAATGGGAACATCAGGCTTGGTAGGTCAGATAGGAACTCTTACAGATATGGGTGCCAATATGCATAGCGCTTTCGGCGTTTTATTACTACACTTCATACTTCCTGCCGTTTTGGCGCTGATATTTGATAAGCTGCTTCGCAAGGCCGGAAAGATAAAAGACGGAGATTATAAGCTGAATCTTTAATAATTAAAGGAAATGTTAGTTGACACTAACAGGCTGATATGCTATGCTAATTAATATTACAGCATTATAAAATCGGCAAATATAAATCGATGATCATACAATTCACAATTAAGGTGTAAATAGTAAGTATATTTACACCTTAATTAAATCCAACTGGTTAGTTATAACTAACTACAGATATAGAAATCGAAATATAAACAGGAATTCAAAATATGATTTTACATATATGTTAAGTTTCGAATTGAGTTAAACAGAATTTATCTGGAAATAAGGAGGATTTGCATGGAAATATACAAAAAACTTTTTAGCTTTGCTCCGGAAAAGAAACATTACTGTTTTTTTTCAGTCGTTCTTTCCGCTTCGGCAGCTGTGCTTTCAATAATGCCGTTTTGGTATATATGGAAGTTTTTTGAGCAGCTCATAGTGGAAAAAAATATAGAGATGGCAAAGTATTATTCTTTAGTGGTGGTGGCTTTGCTGCTGCTATATACGGTACTATACTTTGCGGCGCTTGTGATTTCACATTTGCTGGCGTTTCGACTGGAAACTAACCTGAGAAAGATAGGTACAAGGCATTTGATGGATGCCTCATTTGCATTTTTTGATGTAAATGAATCGGGCAAAATCAGGAAGATTATAGATGATAACGCTACACAGACACATATGATTGTGGCACATCTTATTCCTGACATTACGTGTGCTGTGATAACTCCGATTGTGATGTATATAGTCATGTTCACGGTTGACATCAGATTGGGAGTTTTGTCGGTTATTTTGACACTGATAGGTCTGGTTCAGATGAAACTGATGATGGGCGGCAAGGACTTTATGGTTAAGTATCAAAAGTCACTGGAGAGGATGAACAGCGAAGCGGTAGAATATGTAAGAGGCATGCAGGTAGTTAAAATTTTTAGAGCCGGCGTGCTTTCATTTAAGTCATTTTACAAATCTATTATGGATTATTCAAGCTATGCCTATAATTACAGCAAATCATGCCGTAGACCTTATGTTATATTTCAGGTGATTTTCAATCTCATAATAGCGCTTACAATTCCTTTTGCAATATATTATATGAATAGAGATGCCGATGCAAAGCTTATCATAGCCAAGGTGATTTTCTTTGCAACCTTTTCGGGTTCACTGTTTGGTTGTTTCATGAAAATAATGTACACGAGTATGTATTCGTTTCAAGCGAAGCAGGTTGTGGATAAACTTGAAAGCATATTCGGTGCCATGTCAAAGAAAAAGATAATTCATGGATGCGAGTCCGAATTTGACAATTTTAATATCAAATTCGAGAAAGTGAGTTTTGCCTACGAGAAAAAAAAGGTTTTGGATGAGGTGAGTTTTGAGCTTGAGGGCGGAAAAACCTACGCTCTTGTTGGAAGTTCAGGGGGAGGAAAGTCGACGATAGCGAAATTGCTCTCGGGATTTTATCCGATAGACAGCGGCAGAATTTTGATTGGGGGTAAGTCGATAGAAAGCTATAGCGAGAAAGCTTTGATAGAAAACGTGGCGTTTGTATTCCAAAATTCTAAGCTGTTCAAAACCAGCATCTATGAAAATGTAAAGATAGGAAGGCCCGAGGCAAGCCGTGAAGACGTGATGAAGGCGCTGGAATATGCAAGATGCGGAGAAATCCTGGATAAGTTTACAGATAGGGAAAATACGGTCATCGGTTCAAAGGGAGTATACCTTTCGGGAGGTGAAACGCAGAGAATCGCTATTGCAAGGGCAATTTTGAAAAATGCGTCCATCGTTATTCTTGATGAGGCGAGTGCCGCAGCCGATCCTGAAAATGAATATGAAATTCAGCAGGCTTTCCGCAATTTAATGTGTGGAAAAACTGTAATTATGATAGCACATAGACTCAGTTCAATTCGCAATGTGGATGAAATTCTGGTAATTGAAGATGGAAAAATTATAGAGCGCGGAACTGATGCCGAACTGATGGCAGAAGGAAGCAAGTATAGGAAGCTTCAAGAAACTTTTGCAAGGGCGAATGAATGGAGGGCAATATGATAGAAAGAATAAAAAGAACTTTTGCTCTGACCGAATCCGGGGCAAGAGGCGTGGTTAAAGCTTCCATTGCATCTTTTGGCATGTATTTTGCGTATATGCTTCCGGTTACTTTGGTGATGCTTTTTGTGCAGGATTATTTTGATGACAGCATAAGAGGAACTGCAATATATTTGGGAATAATGGCTGCTCTTTCAGTGATAATGTATTTACTTATCAATATCACATATAAAACCACATATAACGAAACCTACAAGGAGGCGGCAAATCTCAGAGTAGAGATAGCCGAAAAGTTGAAAGAATTGCCTCTGTCATATTTTTCAAAGCATGACCTCAGCGATTTGTCGCAGACCGTTATGTCTGATGTGGCGGATATTGAACATGCGCTTAGCCATGCGATTCCGGAGATAATCGGATTTACGATATTTTTTATCATCATTGCCACCATGCTGGTTGTGATGTCTCCGTTGCTTGGATTTGTGCTTATTGCACCCTTGCTTATCGGGTTTATATTCATGATTTTTACCAGAAACTATGCAAAGCGTTGTTTCAAGAAGCACTATGTAAAACTTCGTGATAATAGTGAACTATTTCAGGAAACAATAGAGATGCATCAGGAAATCAAAAGTTACGGACAATCGGAAAAGTACGTAAACAAAATATATCAGGCGGTGGAAGATGCTGAAAAAATTCATATAAGGTCTGAATTCGGCTCGATTATTCCTAACTTTTTTGCAAACACGGTCATCAAGTTTTGTGTCGGTATTACAATAGTTGTAGGAAGCATATTGTTTGCCGAGGGACATATAAGTTTACTTTATCTATGCGGATATGTTATTGCTTCGGCGCGAATTATGGACGGGTTTGCAAGCATAACGGGTAATTTACTGGAAGTGATGTACATAGATGGACGAGTAAATCGAATTAGAGAAATTTCAAATGCGGAAATTCAACAGGGCGAAGAATGCAGGCTGGGAAGTTTCGATATCGTACTTAAAGATGTAAGCTTCGGATATAGCAGCGAAAAAAATGTTGTCGATTCCATTTCCTTTGTTGCAAGACAAAATGAGGTGACCGCTTTGGTCGGACCCAGCGGATGCGGTAAAACTACCTTGCTGCGTTTAATGTCAAGACTTTACGATTATAATAAGGGCGAAATTCTGATAGATGGCAGAGATATTAAAACTGTCGATACCGATTCACTTTTTGATAAAATTTCCATCGTATTTCAGGATGTAACGCTGTTCAATTCCACAATCATGGAAAATATCCGTCTAGGCAGGGCAGATGCAAGCGATGACGAAGTTATCAAGGCGGCAAAGCTGGCAAATTGTCATGAATTCATCGAAAAACTCCAAGACGGATATGCAACGATGATCGGGGAAAACGGCATGAAGCTATCCGGTGGAGAAAGACAGAGAATTTCCATTGCCAGAGCTTTTCTGAAGAATTCACCGATAATTTTGCTGGACGAAATAAGCGCATCGCTTGATGTTGAAAATGAAATGGCAATTCAAGACAGCTTGAACAGTTTAATCAAAAATAAAACTGTTGTCATAATTTCTCATAGATTAAAATCTATAGAAAAAGCGGATAAAATTGTGGTGATGAATGAAGGCAAGTTGGAGGCCTGCGGCAGCTACGATGAGCTTTTAGAGAAGTCGCCTACATTTGCTCTGATGGTAGAGAGGGCAAATATGACGGAGAACTTTACATATTAGCTTTAGTTTATTGGTGACAGGCAAAACAATGTTATAAATCCGCAAAATCAAAATACTAAAAAAGCAACATGAGGCTCCCTGCTCTTATAGGAACACTCGGTTGCTTTTTTTTGTACTTATTAGTATAATATTTAAGTGCTTATATGCGGCTAAAAGTGGTAATAATCACAGTATATGCTTATAGCCGCGGGTTAAATCCCGATGCTAAACTTTGATATAAGAAAATTTAGAGTTAAAATAGACATAAGAAAGAGGTAAGTCAAATGGAGAAGAAAATAGAAGCGGCGCTTGCGCAGATTAGACCTATTTTACAAAGAGACGGCGGAGACATAGAGTATGTCGGAATTACTGAAGATAATGTGGTGCAGGTAAGACTGCAAGGTCATTGTGCAGGTTGTCCGGGAGCCAGGATGACTCTGTCTAATATAGTGCAGCAGGTTCTTATGAGCAGTATTCCGGAAGTTAAGGGTGTTGAAGCTGTAGAATAGGAGTTAGCATTATTTGCGGATATAGTAATGAACCGAGGAATTACGTGAGGCTGATTTGCTTCGGAAAGGTAATAAAATGCAGGATTACATCAAGATAATCGAAAATGATATGCCCGAACAAATTACATTTTTACAGGATTTAATCAGGATAAACAGCGAGGGTGCGGAGGCTGTAAAAGCTGAAGATGCAAGTGTATATCCCTTTGGCAAGGGGGTACAGGAATCGCTCGAAATGATGCTGGACAGATGCGAAAAAATGGGCTTCAAAACTTTGAATGTTGACAACTACGGAGCGCATGTCGAATTTGGAGATGAGGGCAAGATTTTGGGCATCTTGGGTCATCTGGATGTGGTTCCGGCAGGAGACGGCTGGAGTTTTGCCCCATATAGCGGCGATGTATCTGACGGCTATATTTATGGCAGAGGTACAACTGACGACAAGGGTCCCGTTGTCGCCGCCCTGTTTGCCATGAGAGCTCTCAAGAAAGCAGGCTATGAGCCGGGTGCAAGAATCAGGCTCATATTGGGACTGGATGAAGAAACCGGCTGGATAGGTATGGACAAATACATAGAAAAAGTAGGGCCTGCCGATTACGGATTTACGCCTGACGGAGATTTTCCGGTTGTACACGCCGAAAAAGGCATATTGACGTTCAATCTTGTGCGTAAATTTGCAGAGCGCAAGATAAAAGGATTGGAATTAAGGAGTCTTGAAGGCGGCGCTGCGGCGAATATGGTAGCCGAAAAAGCAAGAGCGGTGGTTAATTCACCGGATTCATCCATCTATGAAGTAATTAAGTCAAAGCTTGCAAAATACAGAGAGTCACATGGACAAATAAACGGGATTTTGGCAAAGATTAATTGCAAGGGTGTAGGTAAAAGCCTCGAAATAAGCGTAGAGGGTAAATCCGCTCACGGGGCAAACCCGTCGAAAGGACTAAATGCAATATCTATTTTGATGGACTTTCTCGGTGAGCTTAACTTCGCTGATGAGCAGATAAACGACATCGTGGCTTTTTATAATAATCATCTGGGATTCGACATAGGCGGTGAGAGATTGGGATGCGCTATGGAAGATGAAGTTTCCGGTCCTTTGACGCTCAATGTGGGCGTCATAAGCTTCGACAGAAAAGCGCTCAGTCTTACAATCAATGTCAGATACCCTGTTAGATGTACGGAACAAGCTGTTTACAGCGGTATTACATCGACCGTTGAAAAATATGATATAGGTCTGGTTAAGCTGAGTGCACAGGAGCCTATTTTCTTTGACGAAAACAGCCCTATGATTAAGACATTTATGGATGTTTATCAGGAGTATACGGGAGATATGGACAGCAAGCCTATGGCAATCGGAGGCGGTACATATGCACGCTCGATGAAGAACCACGTAGCTTTCGGCGCATTGTTTCCGGGTGATCCTGACGTCATGCATCAGCGTGATGAACGCTTAGCCTTGGATAGGTTTGAAACTATGACAAAGATATATGCAGAGGCGATTTATAAACTTTCACAGAAGGATTTTTCAATTTGATAGAACATGTAATTCGTAACGAAGAAGATACCGAAAAATTTGGAATTGAACTTGCCAAAAGACTGAATGCCGGAGATGTTATAGCTTTGGTAGGAGAGCTTGGCACAGGGAAAACAACTTTAACTAAATCAATAGCAAAGGGGCTTGGCATCAAACAAATGATTACAAGCCCTACTTTTACTATTGTAAGCGAGTATTATGGGGGCAGGTTGCCGCTATTTCATTTTGATGTTTATAGGCTGTCAAATGAGGACGAGGCCTTTGAAGTCGGAGTTGAAGAATATTTTGATAAGGGCGGGGTTTGCATTATAGAATGGGCGGATATCATAGCCGGAATTTTACCGGATGACACGAAGTGCATCTTTCTTGAACGCGGAAAAACAGACGGAGAGAGGATATTCAAATGTACATTTTAGGTATAGAGACAACGGGAAAAATCGGGTCTGTTTCGATAATGGACGAAAATAAAGAATGTGTCAGCAGGTTTACAACAGACAGTATGAGTCATCTGCGCGAACTTACACCTATGATTAAGGAATCGGCGGAAGAACTGAAAATATCGCTTGAGCAAATTGATATTATTGCCGTTTCCGTAGGGCCTGGGTCTTTTACAGGCATACGCATAGGTGTCACTACTGCCAGGACCTTAGCTCAGACATTGAACAAAAAGTGTATCTCCATATCGTCATTAGAAATATTCAGAGAAAAAGCAGGCGCCGAAAACAAGGCTGCTGTAATATATAATGCCAGACGTGGGCAGGTTTACGGTGCGATTTACGGGAATAAAGGCGAGGAAATATTAAAGCCGGGTCCATATATGCTCGATGAAGTAATAGCGGCAGGTGAACAATATGGCGATATAATCTGGTACGGCGATGGAGTAACGGCATATGCGGAGAAGCTCAAAGAGATGAAAACAGCAAGTTCAGACGAGCTGAATCAAAATGCGGAGATGGTTTGCAGGCTGGCGTACGAAAAGTACCGGCACAGGCAAATCGTGGAGTTCGACGAGTTGCTTCCCGATTATATGAGGCTCGCAGAGGCTGAACAAAAGCTTAGAGACGGAACTCTTGCGAAACAGCGGGAAGATAAGATGAAGAGGTTCAAAATATAGATTTTGGACCGTTAGACTAGGCTTATGAGTGCATGCTTGGGAGGTATTTTTACGGAACTGATTATTAGAACCGCAGATAAAGCGGATGTAAAGGGTATTGCGGCGATTGAGCAAGCTTGCTTTAGCTCACCGTGGAATTACGAAACTATAGAACATGAAATAAATGAAAGCAATACGGCTCATTATTTTGTGGCATACTCGGACGGAAAGCTTGCCGGCTATATAGGTGTATGGATTTTGCTTGATGAATGTCAAATTAATAAAGTCGCAGTACTGCCGGAATATAGAAATAAAGGTGTGGCTAAAGCTATACTGCTTCAAATAATTGATTCCACAAGAAAGCGTGGAACAAGACGCTGGATGCTGGAGGTTAGAGCAAATAATAAAGCGGCACAGGCTCTGTATAGCGATGCAGGTTTTGTCAAGGTAGGTCTCAGAAAAGCATACTACGATAATCCTGTAGACGATGCGGTGCTGATGAATTTGGAGGATACGGATGCCTAAAAATCTAAATGATAAATGTGAAAGATTTCTGACGCTGGCGATAGAATCCAGCTGTGATGAAACTGCGGCAGCAGTTGTTGCCGATGGCAGGGAGCTGTTGTCAAATGTCATAAGTTCGCAGATTGAAACACATACTCTATATGGCGGAGTTGTGCCGGAAATTGCGTCTCGTCAGCATTTGACAAATATAAATGATGTGATTTCAAGTGCATTAACGGAAGCGGACATAACTATAAAAGATATAGATTTGATTGCGGTTACTCACGGACCGGGACTCATAGGCACACTGGTAATAGGTGTAGCTGCGGCAAAAGCGCTCGCACTTGCAAACGATATTCCTCTTGTCGGTGTCAATCATATGCATGGACATATTTGCAGCAATTTTATCAGCTCCAAGGAGCTGATACCTCCTTTTGTAAGTCTTGTCGTCTCAGGAGGGCATACAAATCTCATAAAGGTCAAGGATTATACCGAATTTGAGGTTTTGGGAAGTACGCGTGATGATGCGGTCGGAGAAGCCTATGATAAAGTGGCTCGTGTAATAGGTCTGGGCTATCCGGGCGGTCCCAAAATAGATGAAATAGCAAAGAAAGGTAATCCAGATGCCATCTTCTTTAAGAGAGTCTATCTGAATAAGGACAGCTTGGACTTCAGCTTCAGTGGAATTAAAACTGCGGTTTTGAACTATGTAAATACTGAAAGGCAGGCGGGAAGAGAACTTAATACCGCTGATATTGCAGCGGGGTTTCAAGAGGCGGTCGTTGAAGTTTTGATAAATAAAAGCGTAGATGCGGTAAAGCGATATGGAAACAAAAAACTTGTTTTAGCCGGAGGCGTGGCTGCAAACAGCAGAATTAGAAAGGCTCTTGCTCAAAAATGCGAACAGGAGGGTATAAAGCTTCATCTTCCTGAAAAAGTCCTTTGTACGGACAATGCCGCTATGATAGCTTGTGCCGGATATTATAAATATTTAGATAAGGGCGAAGATGACTTAAGCTTGGATGCATATGCGGATTTGCCGTTTTAACATGATGATGGAGGAAAAATGATAATTTTATCAGCTTCAGATATATGTAAAAGCTATGGAACAGAGGTAATACTCGAAAATATTTCATTTCATATAAACGAAGGTGACAGGGTAGGTATTGTCGGCACAAACGGTGCAGGTAAATCTACCCTGCTTAACATTATTTCAGGACAACTAAATGCGGACTCGGGAAATTGCTTTGTAGGAAAAGATGTAAGTATAGGATATCTAAGGCAGAGAGATAATTTTGACGATGATTTGACTGTCATTGAGGAAGTAAATAATATCTTCAAAGATATGACAGCTATGGAAAACGAAATTTTGGAGCTGAGCGAAAAAATATCAAAAACGGCGGATATGGAGGAAGCTAAGCCGCTCTGGGCGAGGCTTAATGCGCTTCAGCACGAATTTGAAATTAAAGGCGGATATACATATAAGAGTGAAATTTCCGGAGTGCTTACGAGCATGGCGTTCGGTGAAGAGTATTACAGCCAAAAAACGGGTTCTCTTTCAGGCGGTGAGAGAACAAGGCTTGCGCTTGCCTGCCTTTTGCTAAGAAAGCCGGATATTTTATTTTTGGATGAGCCTACAAATCATCTGGATATAGGTACACTAAAATGGCTTGAGCAGTATCTGAAAGCATACAAAGGCACAATAGTTTTAATTTCGCACGATAGATATTTTCTGGATCAAATTGTAAATCACATATTTGAAATACATAATCACCACATTGATTGCTATAACGGTAACTACTCGGACTATGTCGTAAAGAAACATGCGGCAAGAGAAGCAAAGCTTAAAGCTTTTGAAAATCAACAGGCGCAGATAAAGCGCGAAGAGGAGATGATTAGAAGATTTAAGGAGCGCGGCACGGAAAAGCTGGCAAAGAGAGCGGCATCGCGTGAAAAAAGGCTTAGCCATATAGAGCGTATCGATAGACCCGAAAAAGAAAAATCTTCTATAAAGATGAACTTCGATCAAAAACTGAAAAGCGGAAACGATGTGTTATATGCGGAGGGTTTGACTGTAGGATTTGATAATCGCCGGCTTTTTGCGAATGTCGATTTCGATATAAAGCGTGGCGAAAGGATATGCATAGTCGGAGCAAATGGAGTCGGAAAATCAACTCTGCTTAAGATAATCACAGAGGAGGTAAAACCGGATGACGGTTTTCTGAAACTGGGGCATAATGTAGAAATAGCTTACTACGATCAAGGTCAGCAGTTGCTCGACGACGCCCTTACCGTAATGGATGAAATTCATAATTCGTTCAGGCTGTACAAGGACGGAGAGATTCGCGGTCTCCTCGGTAAGTTTCTTTTTACAGACGATATGGTATTCAGGCAGGTGGGCGCTCTTTCGGGCGGTGAAAAAGCTCGGCTTGCGCTTCTTAAGCTTATGCTGGGCGGTGCAAACGTCTTGCTTCTTGATGAGCCGACAAACCATTTGGACATAGAATCAAAGGAAGCTTTTGAAGAAGCATTGAGTGAATATCCCGGAACCGTAATTACAGTGACTCATGACAGATATTTTCTAAATAGAATCCCGGATAGAATATTTGAACTTGAACCCGAAGGAATAACAACTTACCTGGGCAAATATGACTATTACATGGAGAAAAAAGCAGAAATTGAGTCATCCAAAGTATATCTGAAAAACATGCTGAATGCCGATGCACTTAGAGTTTCGGACTCAAAGAAGCTTTCAGCGGCAGAGGAGCGAGAATTAAAGAAAAAAAAGGAAGCTGAAGAAAGGCGAATACAAAGAGAAAAAGAACGTCTGGAAAACCTCATAGATGCACTTGAGAAAAAAATCAGCGAAACCGAATCTGAGATGTGTGAACCTAAATATCTAAGTGATCATGTTAAGCTTGCTGAAATGAGCAGAGAAGTCTCGGAGATGAAAAAAGAACTTGAGGAGGCATATGAAAGTTGGGGTAAGCTTTAGAATAATTGAAAATTAATATATTGTTTTTAACTGTATATTACAATTACATGCAATCAACACAAGGTCAAAACAAAATAAAAAATGTGTTGCAATGCTTAGTGCTGCAAGCTATAATAAATTTTGTGATTTGGAAAAGTAGAGAATATATATTATAATATCAATCGGAGGGAAACAATGGTTTTTGACAAAGTAAAGGATATAATAGTTGATCAGTTGAGCGTAGATGAGTCAATGGTAGCTATGGATACTAATTTGATGAAAGATTTGGAAGCTGATTCACTGGATGCGGTAGAAATTATAATGGCTATCGAAGAAGAGTTCGGAATTGAAATCCCGGATGAAGAGGCGGAGAAATTCCAGATAGTCGGCGATCTTGTAAAGTATGTGGAAGATCAGACAGAATAGTTTATTGACCCGCCGCTACAGGTGGGTTTTTTGTTAGGCTAAGTTGAAGTTGAGCGAATAGAAAGGATTAATCTATGAAGAATGCAAAGATTTCAAATGCAGTTATAAACAGATTACCACGCTATAGGCGCTATCTTATCGAACTCGAAAAAAAAGGCGTAGAGAAAATTTCCTCAAAGGAATTCAGTAACCTCATAGGCTATACTGCATCACAAATAAGACAGGATTTGAATAATTTTGGCGGATTTGGGCAGCAGGGATACGGATATAGCATAGCAGTGCTTAGAAGTGAAATAGATGCTATTTTGGGACTGGACAAAGAATACCGCATGGTAATTATAGGCGCCGGAAACCTCGGTAATGCAATTACAAAGTATACACATACATTTAAGCGCGGTTTTAAGCTTTGCGGTGTATTTGAAGTAAGAGACGAGCTTATAGGAAGCGAGCTTGACGGAACAACTATACATGACTACGAAGATATTGTGGAATTTGTAGAAAAAGAAAGCATAGACATAGGCATAATATGTGTGAATCGCGAGAACGCGCAGGAAGTTGCAGATAAGTTGTGCTTTGCGGGAGTAAGCGGTATATGGAACTTTGCGAGAGTTGATATTGAAGTGCCAAGACATGTTGCCGTAGAGAATGTGCAGCTTTCAGACAGTCTTCATTCACTTGCATACCACATGAATGATATCAAGAAAAGGGATGCCAACAAAATACAAAAATAAAAAATAGAGGTTGTCATATGACAACCTCACTTTTGGTTTGCTTTTAACTACTCAGCAGCAGGAGCGTCAACAGGGCAAACTTCTGCACATGTTCCGCAGTCAATGCACTTATCTGCATCTACTTCGTACTGGCTGCTGCCTTCTGTGATAGCTTCTACCGGGCAATCTGCTGCGCAAGCTCCGCAGCTTATGCATGCGTCTGAAATTTTGTAAGCCATTATAAAATCCTCCTCATGGTATCTCTACAATTCATACACATTATAACAGAAGGACATTAATAAGTAAAGATGAAAGTTTATTCTTTAACAGGAAAAAGTGGAACGGGAAAATCATATCAGGCACAAGCCATCTGTCTTGAAAAAGATATTTGTGCCATAATAGATGACGGACTTTTTATCTATCAGGACAGCGTGGTTTCAGGCGTTTCAGCGAAGCGCCAAAGCACTAGAGTGGGAGCTATTAAAACCGCTCTTTTCAAAGATGAATCTCAGGCGGCCCGTACACGTGAAAAAATAAAAAAATTATTGCCGAAAAAAATTTTGATTTTAGGAACTTCAGACAGAATGGTCGACAAAATTGCCGCAAGGCTGGAGCTTCCTGCCGTTAGCGAGCGTATATATATAGAGGATATAACAACTTTAGAAGAAAGAAAATTGGCACAAAGGCAAAGAATGATTGAGGGAAAACATGTGATTCCCGTACCTACACTTCAGCTTAAGCGAGACTTTGCAGGATACTTTTTAGATCCTATGAGACTTTGGAGAACCGCAAAAGGTGTGACTGTAAAATTGACCGAAAGCAATCGCCATACAGACGGCAGAGAAGTTAATAAAACTGTGGTGAGACCGACGTTTAGCTATTTGGGAGATTTTTTTATCTCAGATAAGGTGCTTACAGATATTGCGGAATGTGTCGGATATGCTACGGACGGAGTTGAAGCTGTGGACTGGATTTTTGCTAATACGGAGCCGGATAATCTTAATTTGACGGCGACTATAAAGGTATCGAGCGAAGTACCGATATTGGAAACCGCGGAAAGATACCAGTCCAATCTGGTGAAGGAAATAGAACTTATGACGGCTTTCAATGTAGTTAGAGCTGATGTTGATGTAAATGAAATAATCTGATTTGAAATGAGGAAGCAGATGAAATACTTTGAATTTACGGTTAAGGATTTTGATCTTGATCATATCTTTGACTGCGGACAATGTTTTAGATGGAGAAAACAGAAAGACGGTTCATATAGCGGTATTGCGTGCTCGCGCGCAGTTAATATGAGTTTTAAGCCGTTTGGGGATTCGCGTTTTGACGGAGTTCTCACGATAAAAACTCTTGGATATTATGAAGATGATGATTTCGAAAAAATTTGGAAGTCGTATCTTGACTTGAAAAGAGATTATAGCGAAATTAAGCATAAACTTTGCGAAAATGATGAAGTTATAAGGGCAGCTATTGAATATGGAGGCGGTATAAGGATACTAAAGCAAGAGTTATGGGAAACTATAATTTCTTTTATCATCTCTCAAAATAATAACATCCCTAGAATTAAAGGCTGTATAGAAAATCTTGCAAAAAACTTTGGAGAAAAACTGGATTTGAAAGAAGCGCTTTTAGGAGATGAGAGCTACGAAAAAGCATCAAAGCTTGCACCGTATTCCCTCCCGTCCGCAGAAAAACTCGCATCGCTTACTATAGATGATTTATCGATTGTAAAACTAGGTTACAGAGCAAGATACCTTATTGAAACTGCTAAAGCGGTATGCGAACGCGGGCTGCCGACAAATTACGAAGAACTTTGCCGTCTTTGCGGTGTGGGCCCAAAAGTGGCTAATTGTATAAACCTTTTCGGTATGAATGAGACCTCAAGCTTTCCTATAGATGTTTGGGTGAAAAGGGTAATGGCACGTCTTTATGATTTTGATGAAAATAATCTGAAAGGCATGCAGAAATTTGCAGCCGAAAAATTCGGTGATTTGTCCGGATTTGCTCAGCAATACCTCTTTTACTATATAAGGAGTTTGGATGGGGAAGATAACAAATAAGATTTATGTTCATTAGGTGTCATTGTGCTGAAAAAAACTAAAAAAATATTGACATTGTTTGGGGAAAGGCATACAATTAGATAGAACTTAGCACTCTAACGAAGCGAGTGCTAACAAATTGCAAAAAATTTTAATTTTCATAAATCAGGAGGTTAGATATGAGCGTAGGAATAAAGCCACTGGGCGCAAGAGTTTTGATTAAGAAGCTGGAAGCAGAAGAAAAGACTTCAGGCGGTATCATACTTACAAGTTCTGCTAAGGAAAAGCCGCAAATGGCGGAAGTTTTAGAGGTTGGTCCGGGAACTAAGGATGAAGCTATGGAACTTAAGGCAGGAGATAAGGTTATTTTTGCAAAATATGCAGGTACAGATGTTAAATATGACGGTGAGGAATACACTTTGATGAATCAGTCGGACATTTTAGCAACTGTAAAATAGCAAAACAATTATAGATACACATAAGTGAGAATAAATTTTGGAGGATAAAATGGCAAAGGAAATTTTTTATGGTGAAGATGCCAGAAGAAAGCTTCAGGCAGGCGTTGATAAATTAGCAAATACAGTTAAAATTACACTTGGACCTAAGGGAAGAAATGTACTTATAAACAAGGCGTACGGTTCTCCGCTCATCACTAACGACGGTGTTACTATCGCAAGAGAAATCGAACTGGAAGATGGAACCGAAAATATGGGTGCTCAGTTGGTTAAAGAAGTTGCGACCAAGACAAACGATGTTGCAGGTGACGGAACTACAACAGCTACACTTTTGGCTCAGATTATTATTAAAGAAGGATTTAAGAACGTTGCGGCAGGTGCAAATCCTATGATACTCAAAAAAGGTATTGAGGGTGCGGTTGCCAAGGCGGTAGAGAATATAAAAGCAAACTCAAAGAAAGTGGAGAGCAAGGAGAGCATAGCTCAGGTTGCATCCGTTTCGGCAGCAGATGAAAACATCGGTGAACTCATAGCTGAAGCGATGGAAAAAGTTGGCAGAGACGGAGTTATCACCGTGGAGGAATCAAAATCTCTAGGTACTAACCTCGATGTAGTGGAGGGTATGCAATTTGATAGAGGATATCTGTCAGCTTATATGGTAACGGATGCGGATAAGATGGAAGCGGTTGTAGAAAATCCATATATCTTGCTTACGGATAAGAAAATCTCCAACATTCAGGAACTTCTACCTCTGCTTGAACAAGTTGTTAAACAGGGACGCAAGCTTATGATTATCGCTGAGGACGTTGAAGGTGAAGCTCTTGCAACACTTGTCATCAACAAATTAAAGGGAATAATTGATGTTCTTGCGGTGAAGGCTCCGGGCTTTGGTGACAGAAGAAAAGCAATGATGGAAGATATTGCAATTCTGACAGGCGGAACCGTAATCAGTGAAGAAGTAGGTTATGACCTAAAGGAAGCTACGCTTGATCTTTTGGGAACAGCTGCAACTGTAAAGGTTGACAAGGATAAGACCGTTATAGTTGGCGGAAACGGTGAGAAGGAAGAAATAGAAGCGCGTATAGCTTCGATTAAAAAACAAATTGAAGAAAGTGATTCCGAATTTGACAAAGAAAAGCTGCAAGAAAGACTTGCTAAGTTGGCAGGCGGTGTTGCAGTTATCAAAGTAGGTGCTGCAACAGAAACAGAGTTGAAAGAGAGAAAGCTTAGAATTGAAGATGCACTTAATGCGACAAAGGCGGCAGTTGAGGAAGGCATTGTTGCCGGTGGCGGTACAGCGCTTGCAAACGCAATTCCTGCGGTAAGTGAATACGCTGAATCCCTCGAAGGTGATGAGAGAACAGGTGCGAGAATAATCGTTAGAGCTTTGGAAGAACCTGTAAGACAGATTGCCGAAAATGCCGGTTTTGAAGGCAGCGTAATAGTAGATGCAGTTAAGAACCAGAGCGTGGGCGTAGGCTTTAATGCTTCTACAGAACAATATGTGGATATGATTGAAGATGGAATAGTTGACCCTGCAAAGGTAACAAGATCTGCACTGCAAAACGCAGCTTCCGCATCAGCAATGCTTTTGACAACAGAGGCAGGCATTGTGGACATCAAGGAAGAAAACGCAGCCCCAGCTATGCCGGCAGGCATGGGCGGTATGGGCGGCATGATGTAGTAGAGCATACTTTCATACATGATTTTAGAGAGTGGGTAATCTGCCCACTCTTTTTTCGCTGTCAGATGAATAAACAAAGATATTTGGTCGAAAAATCTTTGTTTAATTTTATTTTTATTGTTTTTACATTTCTTTGATGATAGGATATATGCATGAATAAAGAAACCATAAAGATAATTTTACTGCGCACATTACCGGTAATGACCGGTTACATCGTTTTAGGTATTGGCTTTGGAATAATGCTGAATCAAGCCGGCTATGGCATCGGCTGGTCCATTTTGATGAGTTCCGTAATCTATTCCGGAACAATGCAGTATGTAGGTGTTAGCCTGATAAGTGGAGGTGCCTCCATTTTTACTACTATCATGATGGCTCTTGCCATCAATGCCAGATATCTTTTCTATGGCCTTTCTTTGATAGACAGGTACAGAGGAAGCGGTATTATCAAATCTTATCTTATCTTCGCAATTACAGACGAGACATATGCACTGATATGTTCAAGCTCAATTCCATCTAAAATGAGACCTCACAGCTATTATTTTGCAGTTTCATTTCTGAATCAAATATATTGGATTTTCGGATGCGCTATGGGTTCACTCATCGGTTCAAACATTAAGCTTGAAACAAAGGGTGTGGAATTTGCTTTGACCGCTTTGATTATCTCAATATTTGTCGACCAGTGGAAGACGACGGAAAAACATTTTCCGGCTATATTCGGAGTTTCGGCAACAGTCATATGTTTGTTTTTATTCGGGAGAGAAAATTTCTTACTGCCTGCACTTTTAATTTTGGTCGTGGGATTAATTTTGGGAAGGCGGTGGATAGATGAGCTTTGATTTCAATGCGTTCATACTGATAGTCGTAATGTCAATTTCGGTCATTGGGCTTAGACTTCTTCCATTTTTGTTCTTTCGAAAAAGAGAAACTCCTGATTTGATAGCGTATCTCGGTAAGTATTTACCTTATGCAATAATGGGAATGATGGTGATTTACTGTTTGAAAGATACCGAAGTATGCGAAAAATATTATGGTATACCTGAGCTTATCGCTATTGTAGTGACAGTTTCCATACAGGTATGGAAGAAAAACAGTCTTGTAGCCATTGTCTTTGGAACCGCCGTCTATATGAGCCTCGTAAACTTCATAACTGTATAGGTATACTAAATTTATAAAGGGAGGCACAAATCGTGAAAAAAACTGAAAAGACCAATGTTATGCGCATATTAGACCAAAAGAAAATAAAATATAAAAGTTATTGTTACGAGGGCAGCGGTGCCGTCAGCGGTCTTGAAGTTGCGGAGGTACTTGAGCAAAATCCGAAATCCGTTTTTAAGACATTGGTTACTGTAGGTAAGAGTAAGAAAAATTATGTTTTTGTGATTCCGGTCGATGCGGAACTTGATTTGAAAAAAGCGGCTTGCGCAGTGGGCGAAAAGAGTATTGCAATGATTAAATCCAAGGAATTGTTGCCACTTACAGGCTATGTCCACGGAGGCTGTTCTCCGATAGGAATGAAAAAATTTTTTGAAACGGTCATAGATGAAACTGCTGAGGACTTCGAAAATATAATTTTTAGCGCAGGAAAGATTGGATATCAAGTCGAAGTCGGGCTAAAAGAACTGGCTGAAATAATAGACTTCAGCATTGCAGATACGAAGATTTTAAGCAGTTGATAAACGAAACGTAAACAAGCTATAAATACAAAGGAAGTTTGAAGTGGAGAAAGGCATATGTTAAAAATAAAGAAAATAGCCGCAATGTTTCTGGCAGTAGGTTTATCGGCTATAGCTATAATGCTATACCAGTGGGTGCAGGATATCGGAGTTGATATATACATAAAATATGCGTATCTGGTAAGCTTTTTTGACGATGTGTATTTACTTGACACCATCTGCTGCACCATGCTTATTGTACTTTATTCAATATGGCTGTTCTTCATGTACAAATTTTCAAAAAGAAAATCAACAGGCTCAGAGGAAGCGTTAAGTGAAGATACGCTTATACCGGAGACAGGACATAGGAACAGAGAACGCCTAAACTCAAAACGACTGATTGAAACTGTGGTGATAACTTTCGGTCTAAGCGGTATTTCTTTTCTGTGGCTGAATTTTGTGGATTATATTCTTATCAACTTTCCTGCTTTTAGCGAAAGCGCTCAGCGATTTGAGGAAGCGTGGTCAGACGAAGATCAAAGTGCATATATCTGGGTTTTTCTTTCGGTTGCCGTTCTGGGGCCTATTGTAGAGGAGCTTCTTTTCAGAGGCGTGGTATTTAATCACTTGGAAAAGGCTTTCGGCAAATGGCTGACCGTAATTGTTTCTTCACTTGCTTTTGGAATTTGGCACGGGGAACTTGTTCAAATCGTGTATACCTGCATAGTCGGTCTTGGAATTGCAATAGTGTATATCAAGACGAGGAATTTAGTATATCCCATTTGCCTACACATATTGAACAACTTTATGTCCACACTCCCTGATTCTTTGAACACACCGTTTGTAACGGAGCTTTTAGATAAAGTGTGTGTGGTCGCAATAATTCCTTGCATATATTTGCTTGTAAAATATATACGGGAAGAACTGCTCATCGATAAAGAAAAAAGGCTTCTGAACCTTTCGGTAAAATAATTTGTCTTTGTTACGAAATCAAAATAAACCCTCTAAATAAAAAGCAATGAAACAAACCGTGAAGTAAAATGACGGATATTGCCTTTGATTAGGGGGTTTATTATATGAAAGTGAAGCTGATTGGACGAAGCTATATCTATATATTTTCTTGCTTTTTTACGCCATGTAGATTTTTGCCGTATATGTCACGGAATTCACTCATGTCGACGGTTTCTCCGCAGTTCCTCCTGCCTAGAGCTTGCTGAATGCGCTCGTAGTTGCATTTGTTTATCGGGTGCTTTGCAAATATGATGCTGACACCTATAAATATCAATCCCGGTATAAAAGTATTACAATAACCTATCCAGCGAACTGTAAGTTCCGTCTGAACTGTTAATTCTTCTCGGAAGTTGGCCATTTGCAAGATTAGTCCCAGAAGCTGAGCACCGATTGCGCTCGCTAAAGATTCGGACAGCGCCTGCGTGGAAATCACCTGGCCTGAGTGATGTGAACCGGATGCTAAAGCTTCCGCTTCGCATACATCATATAGCATTGACGGCATAAGCTGCCAATAACAAATATTTGCTAAGGTGTAGAATACGCACATTATGCAGCAGCCGACAAAATTTCTGATATCGGCAAAACCCATTAAGATAAGCAATAAGCCGGAGACCAGCATTCCTACTTTGAAAACGGAAGTTTTATCTGTAAAAGCGGCCAGCTTTGAAATAAAAGGCGCCATCAGAGCACCGGACACCGCAATTACAGTAAGAGCCATAGATGATTGTATCGGACTTAGTCCCAATCTATAGTTGAAGTTATAGACGATGGCTGAGCAAAAAAATATGTCGGCGACTAAATACAGCATGCTGGCTGCAATGATGAATTTTGCAGGTCTAAGCTTTAGAATATCAAGATATTCTCTGAACATGCCCAGTATTTTTTTGCCGCTTAGTATTCTTTCTTTTTTAGGCTCAGGTTTGAAATCAGGTATATCTGTCTCCTTAATACTTATTGCGCAGTAAAGAAGTGCAAGTGAACAAAGGATACCTATTAGGGTTCCGACGGATGACCATGCTTGTGTTTTGCTAAGTCCGAGATTCATAAAAGCCGAAACCAAAAATACGGGGAGTATCATACCGATAATCATGCCTGCCTGATTTCCTATGTAGGCGAATGAACGTAGCTCGGTGCGTTCGTCATAGTCGTCTGTAAGCTCTGAGCCCCACGCGATATATGGAACAAAAAACATGGAAAAAGCCTGCCAGCAAAGCAGAGTCATTAATATATAATAAACAACTTGTACACTTGGACTGAAGTTGAAGTTTGTGAAGAGTAGCGAAACCGTAATGGCAAGTGGAACCGCCGAGATGAGCAGAAAAGGCTTCCTTTTTCCGAATCTGGTTTGAATATTATCGGAAACAAAGCCGGTAACAGGTCCGCAGAACGCTTCCCAAACAGGTCCCGCGGCTGCTATGGTGCCTGCTAAGGCAGGTTCTATACCTGCAACGGATGTCAGGAAGAAAAGCAAATATGTACCGATTAGTGTATAGACTGCATGGTCAGCAGCCCCGCCGATTCCATAAGAAAGTTTTGTATGGAATCTAAGTTTCATTGTAACACCTCCAATATCGTGTCATAATAGCATTATATCATTTGAATGTAATTTTATCAAAAATGTATCTTATTAAAAGGAGTATTCCGTTTTGAACGAATATATCGATTATATATATGATATTAAAGAGAAAGTATCGAAAAATGCGCTGAAAGCGATGGAGTTAATCGAGGCTGCAAACGAAGAAGCATACCTTGTAGGCGGGTGCGTCAGGGATATTTTGTGTAATATGATTCCTAATGATTTCGATTTAACGACCTCTGCAACCACCGAGAGATTATTGGGAATTTTTAACGGATATACGGTTATTCTTACAGGGATAAAGCACGGAACAATAACGGTTTTGATTGAAGGTGAACAATTAGAAATAACCACATTTCGGGAAGAAAGCGGGTATTCGGACGGGCGTAGACCGGATAGAGTGGTATTTTCCAAAAATATCATAGATGACTTAAGACGAAGAGACTTTACGATGAACTCCATAGCGCTTAATTCCGACGGGAAACTTGTGGATCCGTTTGGAGGTTTTAGCGACATCAAAGGCAAAGTGATAAGATGTGTAGGCAATCCCGTTGAAAGATTTGGTGAAGACGGTCTTAGAATCCTGCGCGCTATAAGATTTTCGGCGGTATTCGGTTTCAGCATAGAAAATGAGACGAGTAAAAGCGTACATAAATTGAAATATATGATTGAAAAGATAAGCGCAGAGCGAATCAGAACGGAGTTTAATAAGATTTTGTTATCGGCAAAACCGAGCAATATCCTGAGAGAGTATATAGATGTGATATGTGTTTTCATTCCTGAACTTAAGGAATGTATAGGATTTGAGCAGAAAAACCGTCACCATATCTATGATGTTTTTGAGCATACGCTAAGGGTGGTTGACAGCATCGCACCTAAACTTGAGCTAAGACTTGCGGCGCTGTTTCATGATATAGGAAAACCTTCGTCTTTCACGGTTGGAAAAGATGGAGAGGGGCATTTCTATGGACATGCACGCATAAGCGCCGAAATGAGCAAGAAAATACTAAAAAGGCTTAAATATGATAATAAAACTGTCTCCGAGGTGTATGACATAGTAATTCATCATGATTTACAGATAGAAAATAGAGATAAAATAATAAAAAGGTGTCTATTAAAATTTGGCGAAAAATGTTTTTTCGATTTGATAGAGATGAAGAAAGCTGATAATTCAGGTCAGGCTGAAGAACTCAGATACAGAATTGATACTTTATGCACTCTTGAGAAAAACGCCCGTGAAATAATTGCGAGCGAAAGTTGCTTTTCGCTAAAGACCTTGGCGGTGAACGGAAATGATTTGATAGAGCTCGGACTGAAACGGGGGGTTTTAATCGGTTCAACTTTATCTCTTCTCCTTGAAAAGGTTATATGCGGCGAACTTGATAATGACAGGGATGTTCTTTTGGAATATACGAAAATAAATGTTCTTTGAATATATTATGCCAAAAAAGTTAAAATGCCACATTGAATTAAAGTGGCATTTTATATGACTTATATTCTTTTGTTAAGGAGTGTACTTAGTCACTTAGACCAGAACTTTATATAACTAGTATACACTATATAGCTCATTAGTAAACCTTGTATATATTATCTTATTGATGATAAAAACTAATGAATATGGAGCGCCTCATACACCGATATTACATTAAATATTGTTTTTAACAAAAAAGCATTAAAGTGTGGTATTATATTCATATAGCGAAAAGCAAAAATTTATCCGGTTTTAAGGAGAATAGATGATAACAGGTAAACAGAGAAGCAAGCTGAAGGCAATTGCGCAGACTCTCTCAGTTGCGGTAAGCATAGGAAAAGGCGGATTGACCGAAAATATTATCAGGGCTATTGACAACAACCTGAATGCGAACGAGATTGTAAAGGTTTCACTTCAGGAGGGGAGCGGGCTTGAGCCTAAGGCAATCTGCAACCAAATCGCGGAACAGCTGAATGCTGAATTTGTTCAGGCGATAGGCCGTAGGTTTGTGCTTTATAGAAAAGCGAAAGATAAAGATAAACGTAAAATTTTGCTTTAACTTGGCTGAATTTATAAAGCCGGAGTCAAACAAATACTTTTATGTCAAATTACTGCCGGTTTTACACATTTAGCCGAAATTGAGATGTATAACGGGCGGTTTTTTTCTTGTATGCATGATTTTGCAAGGAAATTCAGAATGCAAGCTTAAAATTCTTACAATATCATTAACATAGATTTAAGCATTATTACATCGGAACATTTTTTGTTTTCAATGTGCTATACTGAACTAAATTTAAGATAGAGAAATAGAAGTATTTGTATTTTGAGGAAGAACTATGTTGATTTTAGATAAGATACAAAAACATGTAAATAATATGCCGGATTCGCTCGTAATGGTTTCAGGAAAGGATACCCTGACTTATGCGCAGCTTTGGGAGCAATCATCAAAGCTTGCCAAAGTGATTGAAAGCAAAATGGGTGACGATAAATCACCGGTTATGGTATATGGGCACAAACATCCTTTGATGCTGGTTTCCTTCATAGCTTGTGTGAGAACAGGCAGGGCATACTGTCCGGTTGATATATCCATGCCGCAGCAAAGAGTATCGGATATTGCAGAGACGATAGGGAAACCACTTGTCCTGGCTGTAGAATCGGGACACGGCATAGATGATGCGATAATCCTAAACAGAGAAGAAATAGAGAATATAGTGACAAAATCGGAGGAAAACAGCTCTGAGCTTGACAGAAGTCTTGCGGTAAATGAAGATGATACATACTATATTATCTTTACATCCGGAAGTACGGGTAAGCCGAAGGGAGTAGAAATCTCATGCTCGGCACTCAGCCGGTTCACGGACTGGGCGGCAGGTCTTGGCGGAAGTGAATCCGAAAAACAGGGCGCAAGATTCCTTAATCAGGCACCGTTTTCATTTGACCTTTCAGTTATGGATATTTACACATCGCTTGCTACAGGTGCGTGCATATTTTGTCTGGACAAGAAACTTCAGATGTCTATGGCTGACATGCTAGAAGCACTGAGAAACAGTAAAGTTGCCTACTGGGTATCAACTCCGTCTTTTGCCGATATGTGTCTGGCTGACAGAAGCTTTGACGAGAAGCTGTTACCTGAGATAAAAGCTTTCTTGTTTTGCGGTGAGAAACTTGTTAACAGAACTGCCGAAAAACTTATGGAAAGATTCCCAAGTGCAAAGATTATCAACACATACGGCCCGACTGAATCAACGGTAGCGGTAACAGAAATTGAAATAACAAAACAAATGATAGAAGCGGGAGATTTACCGATAGGTAGATGTAAACCGGGAACAGAGATACTGATAGACGAATCAAACAGTGAAATAATAATCAAAGGAGATACTGTCAGCAAGGGATACTTTAGAGATGAAGAAAAAACTTCCAAGGTGTTTTTCAAGGCGGCAGATGGTGAAGCTTGTTATCGCACAGGAGATGCAGGGCACTTCGACGGGGACGTTCTTTACTATAGCGGCAGAATCGACTTACAGGTTAAACTTCACGGATATAGAATAGAACTTGGCGATATTGAAAGCAATCTTGTGAAGATGGAGGAGATTGAATCCTCGGCGGTTCTTCCGAAGATGCAGGACGGTAAAGTTAAATATTTACAGGCCTTTGTCGTTTGCAGCAGTGAAGACAAATCCAATGCCGAGGTTAAGAGAATCAAATCATTCTTAAAAACATTTCTTCCGGAATATATGGTTCCGAAGAGAATCGTTTTCATAGATAAGATGCCGCTTACGGCTAACGGTAAGGCGGATCGCAAGAAACTGACGGAACTTATGGAGGGCGGAAGTATATGACATTATTTGGAGGATCATACTTCTTCTTTATAACCATAGGTCTGGCAATCCCGACGATTATTCTCGGATGCCTCGGAAAAAGTCAAAAATACTACGGATTTATCGTAAGTCTTTGGATGATATATATGACTATGGGCGATAATCCGAGAGCGATAATGTACCTGGCTGCTTACTGCATAATAGAGCTTGCAATCGTAAAATTATATCTATGGATGTGCAAAAACGATAAAAGAAGCCTCAAGCTTTACTATCTCTTTATTATACTATCACTTACTCCGCTTGTTATATGGAAGGTGACCGCGTTCACGGGTGTAGGCAAGGGAATCTTCGCTTTCATCGGACTTTCATATATGAGTTTTAAGTCAATACAGATGATAATCGAGATTTACGACGGACTCATCAAAGAGGTAAGTGTATTTGAATTCCTCTACTTCTTAATATTCTTCCCGAGTCTTCTTTCGGGGCCGATAGAGAGAAGTCGAGACTTTCATAGAGATTTGACGGTAATTCCGAATAGAGAAGAGTATTTGGATATGCTGGGTGACGGTATTCTAAAGGTCTGTCAGGGCATGATATACAAGTTTGCACTTGCGGCGGGGCTGTATCAGTCGCTTACATGGTTAGGAAGAGAAGAAACGCTTACCAGCAACTTAATATACATGTACTCATATGGAGGATATTTGTTCTTCGACTTTGCCGGTTACAGCTTGATGGCTGTCGGCATAGGATATATATTCGGAATAAGGCTTCCGGACAACTTCCGAAAACCGTTCCTGGCAACGGATATGAAGGATTTCTGGGATAGATGGCATATAAGCCTTTCATACTGGTTCAGAGATTTTCTGTTCTCGAGATTTATGATGAAGGCCATTAAAGGCAAGTGGTTTAAGAACAGGCTTACAGGTGCGTCCATCGGATTTATCATAAATATGGGTGTAATGGGTGTATGGCATGGACTTGATTTACAATATATTCTGTACGGTCTTTATCACGGAGTGCTGCTGGCAATCACGGAAATATATCAAAAGAAGTCAAAATTCCACAAAAAACACAAAAAAGAAACCTTATACAAACTGGTCAGCTGGTTTATAACAATAAATTTAGTGTTCTTCGGATTCCTTATTTTCTCAGGGAAATTCGGCCAGCTGTTTTCAAAAGGTTAAACGATATAGCTAATAAGGAGAGATGAAATGGAAGAGAAAGTATTAGATTTGCTCGTCGATTTATGCGGAGACGAGATTGTTAGAGAAAATTTAGATGTAAATTTGCTTGAAGAAGAGCTTATTGATTCACTGGATTATACAGAACTGCTTGTAAATATAGAAGAAGCTTTCGGTATCGTGATGTCGCCGTCAGAGTTTACCCGTGAACAGATGGATACACCGGCGAAGATAATTGAGCAGGTTAGAGCGAGACTTAAATAATGAAGAAGATAAAATCATTTATCATTGCACTTGTGAGCTTTGGAATAATTGTACTGATTTTACACTTTACATTTGCTACAAGCCTCAGCAACAGCAAAGGCTTCGGAACTTGGATAAATATGTATAAGGATTTGTCACATAGTGCAATTTCACAAAATATCGGCAAGGACACGCCGATGATGATGGGGTCTTCCGAGTTTCAACACGGTAGGAGGAGCGTATGTCATCCTACAAAACTTTTCCGAAAGATGGATAAAGATGTAATGTGTGTAGGGGCAGCATATAACCAAAGCCTGTCGCATGCGATTACGCTGGGTTCGGTTTCCGATAAGATGAAAGGGCATAAGGTTAACTTAATACTTTCGCCGGCATGGTTCGACAACCAAGGTGTCAAAAAAGATGCTTTTTCAGTAAGGTTCTCAGAAACTCAATACATAGCTTTGATGAAGAATCCGTCGCTATCAAAAGAACTTAAGCAAGATATTGCGAAAAGAACTCTTGAGTTATTGGAAAATGATAAGGGAACAAAGAACAATGTTGCTATGTTTACCGAGCATTATCTCGAAAATGATTTGGGCATAGTGAATCGCTTGTACATCTTCCTAAGAGAAAAGATGCTTACCGAAAGAGAGCGCATAAGCATCAACAGCATGTGGAAACTCAAAGGCGAAAAAGAATATGAAGAGTTTAAGAAGAATGTTACGGGTAAAGTTCCGGATTGGGAACAACTGAAAGAGGAAGCAGACAAGAAATATTTCACTCAGAGCGATAATAACGAATTTGGAATAAGAAACAGGATATATAACAAAAAATTTGCACATGTCAAGAACAAGCAAAAAAATATAATGAAGAATAGGGAATTTCGCAAGGATTCTCCTGAATACAAAGACTTGGATCTTTTCCTGAGAGTGTGTAAAGAAGCTGATGTAGATGTCATGCTCACGCTTTTACCGGTGAACGGTAAGTGGTATGATCATCTGGGCTTTGACAAAGAAAGCAGAAGCGTTCTTCCGGGTCAAATCAAGGAAGTTGCAGATAAATATAATGTTAAATGGTGTAGTTTTTACGATAAGGATTATACGGCGGGTTTTCTAGAGGATGTATTCCACCCTGCCGGGAAAGGCTGGACAGAGATCAATGAAAGTGCTTACAAATTTTTTACAGAAAACGATAGCAACAGCTAAGAATCATGGAGTATCAAAGGAGTTTCTAACCTATACAGGTATTTTCCTGGGACTTATGGTGGGACTTTACCTATATATGGTGTTTGCCGGAATGGCAAAAGCGCCTAACTTCACATACTCTGAATTTTAATCAGACCATATTGTGTGACAGGCTCGGACCGACATCAAAAGATGCCGGTCTTTTGCTAATGAGGAATAGATATGAAGAAAAGATATAAAATACGATTTATTTTGTTGCTTGTTTTGTCATTGCTATTTATCACTTGCAGTATTTTTTGGCTTAAATCGGAAAAGGCAAACAAAGAAACAAATCCCGCTGATAGCCTGAATCAAACTGAAAGACCAAAAGGAAAAGAAAGCAGAGAAAGTAAACTCAGCAAGGAAGAGCTTGAAAAAAAATATCCGCAATCAAATCATCTTTTGCTTGGACTTAAGGGAAGCGAGCATACTTTGGTAAAGGAAGGTGATGAATATATAGAATCAGGTGCATATGCTCTTGACGATAGGAGCGGTGCCGTACTCGACATTGAAATCAGCGGAACTGTAAATACGAAAAAACCCGGAGACTACACGGTGGAGTATACTGCAAAATCGGATAAGGCAATCCAGAAAATCAAGCGTAAAGTAAGCGTGATTCCTGCTTCTGAATTTGATGCTGATAAGGACGGTATACCGGTTTTGATGTATCATTATGTATATACAGATAGTGACATGCCGGAAAAAGTAAATACAAACTACATTAAGGATGAAGATTTGGAAAAGCAACTCTCGTGGCTGAATGAAAATAAATATTATTTTCCAAGCTTTGCGGAGCTTTCCGCATATATAGACGGGAAGATATCCCTGCCTGCGAAAAGTGTTATTTTGACCTTTGATGACGGACAGGTAGGGTTCCTTAAATACGGGATTCCGCTTCTTGAAAAGTATAGGATACCGGCTACCTCATTTATAATCGGTACAAGGAACGGTCCGGAAATTGTCAAGGATTATCGAAGCAAATATGTGAGCTACCAGTCGCATTCTTTCTTAGTTGTCAACACATATGTTACACTTTGAGAAAAATTCTGATACAACTTGATTTGGGTTCTTAAAATTCAGAGACGTCTTTGCCGTCTTATTATATCTTACCTCATGCTTGGCTACTTGCTTTATCAGTTCTTTCTCACTCGTAAAGACCTTTCTGTTATACAGTATCTTTCCGTCTTCCCTGTGACTTCGTTCAACTTTGCCATTTTGCCACGGTGAATATGGTCTTGTTCTTCGTAGCTCCATATTCAAGGCTTTCACTGCTTTCTCAAATGCGCTTTCTCTCTCTGTTCGATCTCCGTCATTTACAAACTCACTTCCATTATCCACCTGAATTGTACGGATTGGAAATCCCATTCTTTTTTTAAGTTCTTTTAGGTATTTTGTCGTTTCGTATGTGCTCTTTTCTTTTACTATTTTCAACACACGCTTTCTACTGTATTCATCTATACCTGTAATCTGGTAGTATCTATTGCCGTAACTTGGAAATAGGATACATTCATTAGGCACATATTTTATGTCTATTTGAACTTTATCGCCTGGATATTTACCTTCCATGTGTTCGTATTTACAGTAACTCTTCTTATGAATGGTTGGCTTTTTATATCCCTTTTTACGTATCTGTCTACACATACTTCCAAAGCTTCTTGTGTATCCACTTTTTTTGCATTTAACATATACTTCTGCTAATCCATAGACTCCATTACGCTTTAGCATTCTGCGAATTAATGCTAATTCCTCTTCTTGATGAGCATTTGGACTTCTATGAGGTCTTCTTGATTTTAGAGCAAGGCTGCGAACACTCCCATCATATTTTTTTAATTGACGATACACAAATTGTCTGTTTGTATGGTATCGCCTTGCAGCACATGTTACACCATATTTAATAGCATATTCACATAAACGCTGGCGAAAATACATTTCTTCGGTTATACTTTTCATGAGAGGACTCCTTTGATACTTTTTTGTTTGTGGTAAAACCTATTGTACCAAAGTTCCTCTCTTTTTTTATTTATTTCTGTAACATATGTCTTATCACATTACA
>JAXFOY010000025.1:0-199743 GCA_034180045.1 Eubacterium sp. | reverse complement strand
TGAGAAAATACCCCCTGAGATATCGGATACAATCAAAAAGATAGAAGAATTTGGATTGGTAATGGAAAAGTTGGTTGAACAAATGCCAGAGATTTTTGTCAAAATGAAGGTTTGTGGTCTTATAAATCTTTCTGATTTTAATAAAGCGAATAACCGAATTAAAAAGATCAAAGAGCTGAATGAAAGCATTGCTAAGTATGCTTGGCACCCAATTTACCAGAACTAATCGTTGTCCGTTCCCTTGTCCGTTATTTTTATTTTACCAAACGTAAAAATAGGGTTAGATCTTTTCTTACAGCACAAATATAAATATGCGTGGATACGATAAAAAAATAATGCGACCTAGCGGCTTTTCCGGAACGTCAAAAAGTAGCAGTGGCTCATAACCCGGAGGTCGCAGGTTCAAGTCCTGTCCCCGCAACCAAGTAATTCACATCCTTAATCGTTATAATTTGGCGGTTAAGGATTTTTTATACCTAAGCAACTGAAAGTCTTAAAACTACTTATATGAGCAAGGTTTGTTTCTCTATAAAGCGAGCTTAAATATAAAAAGGCAGTAAGTTCGGTACTGTCACCTTACTTGCTGCCCGTATTTATCTTCTTCCTTTTGCTTTTTAACCGGCTTTTATCTGCGTTTTTTTCTAGGAATAGCTTTTGTTCTTTTCTGCCCGTTCTTCTTCCTGATTGCGCTGCACGAGCTTTATCTTTCCTGAATATTTTTGCTCCAACTCCGTATCGCCTGTCTTCTTATATAAAGAAACCAGTTCCTGCATTGTTTCTATATTACTAGGAGAAATCTCAAGTACCTTGCGGAACGACTTTTCGGCAAGTGATATTTCATCGAGATTTGTATACGCTATCCCCAGGTAATACCAAAGCGGCCACCATGTATTGAAGCGTTCATCCTCTTTATATGCGGAAAGTACCTCCACGCCCTCTGCAAATTTTCCGGAAAGTACACAATTATAACCTTGCTCTATTTTAATGGGTTCTTCAAGCTTATGCATCCATTCTTTAACTTCATCACGCATATCCTGCTTTTCTTTGCTTTCATCATCTTCTGTAAGCTTTAGAAAATCCTCCCATGTGAGTCCGGCTTTAATATAAAGTCCTAAATTCAAATAAGAGTATCCGAGAAAATAAAAACCCATATCAAAATCAGGTTTTTTAATTGTCAAACGTTCAAATGATTCGAGCGCTTCCGCCTTATATCTTCCGACAAAGTCCTCGCCCTCGCCGACTTCATACGAGTCACGACATGCCCTTGCATAACAATAAAGAGCATCCGTAGATTCCGTATCGATTAAAAGTGCCGCGCGAAATAATATGCAAGCGTAATCGAAATCATTCTTTGATGCAGCCTCTATTCCCTCATTTATCAAAGGTTTTGCAAAGTCAATTCCAAATGAGCGTCTTATATACTCCACATAGTTATCGCGAAATTTGAAATTCAAATCACAACCGATTATCACAGACATGTTATGTGCAATTTTTACATTGGTCAAATTGGTCAAGTCGTTTTTGCGAATAGGCACAGGAACATTCTGCAAAATATCGAGAAGATTATTTTTTTTAAGATAGTTTTCGGACAGTTCATCAAATATATAGTCCTTAGTATGCGGAAATAAAAATTCGCCTATTCTGTCCTGTAAATTCTGTGCCTCACCGTTTGTTTTATTTATAATGCCGGGTTTTTCCACCTTATCAGTCATTGATTAACTCCCATCCTTTTTTCATAAATTTCTTTACTGCATCCTCGTTCATAGTCTTGATTAAATCTTTTTCTATCAGTTCTTTCGCGTCGTTGATTGAAATTTTATCGCTGTTTTCGCATACAAATCTATATAGAATTCTATAGACATCTTCTTTTCGATGTGAACGCTTCTGAAAACCGTTTTTATAGAAAAAATCAGCCAATGTTTCGTAAAAATCAAACGAGCTGCTCGATAACGAAGCTTCGAGATATTCCAGAGATTCACAGAATCCGCCTCGATTATAATATAAGTCCAAAACCTTTTCTATCATCTTAAGTCGAACGATTTCACCGGAGGAAATATAGATGTTACTTATCACTTCATATGGCGCGCTGTCTCTCCATATATACCCGTGTTTGCTGCGTTCCTCATATATTTTGGTTCCCTTAAGCAGTTTCAAAAATCCGAGTTGCAGCATATCGGGGCGAGCTGCAAAAACTCGATTAAAAGATCTTGCGAATGAATGATAGCTTTCGTGCGGCAGCCCCGCAATCAAATCAAGGTGAATATGAATATTCCCCAAGGCCTGCAATTTTTGGATATTTGACATAAGCCTATCTATATCCGTGCTTCTTCCTATTGCCTTTAGCGTTATGGGATTTGTCGTCTGTACTCCTATTTCAAACTGCAAAAGTCCCTTTCTTGCTCGTCTAAGTAAATTTATCTGCTCATCGGTCAAAAGTTCTCCACAAATCTCAAAATGGAAATTCGTTATACCGTTATCATTATCAATGATAAATTTCCAAATATCATAGGCTCTCTTTTCACTGAAATTAAAGGTTCTATCGAGAAATTTCACCTGTTTCACATGATTTGTCAAAAAATACCGCAGCTGTCTTTCAACATTAGATTTGTCTAAAGTTCTCATCCCTTTATCCAGTGATGAAAGGCAGTAGCTGCATCTATACGGACAGCCTCTAACCGTTTCATAATATATTACTTTATCTTTTTCAAGCTCCAGGTATTGATATGGAAACGGTATATTATTCAGATTTACGGCAGAGGCTGATTCATTGCTTATAATTTCTCCGTTTAGCCGACGAGAAAGCGATTTTATTCCCTGAAATTGCGGTGCATCTTCTGACAAATCGGCTTCTTCACCTTTCAAAACCAGATACTTGCAGAATTCAAAGAAAGCGGTTTCACCTTCTCCTCTGATTACAAAATCAATCCACGGATTTTGCAGCATCAGGCTTTCGGTTTCATAGCTTACCTCAGGTCCTCCCAGCAGAATCTTCGTGTTTGGACAGGCTTTCTTTATTTCTCTTGCCAGAGTCTTTATCTCTTCTATATTCCAAATATAACAGGAAAAACAAATGAGATCGTATCCTCCTCGAACTATTTCTCCATATACATAGTCCCATTCATTATTTATGGTAAACTCCTGTAAACTTATATCCAGACCTGATCCCATAGAAACTCCATAAAGATATTTCAACGCCAGGTTTGAATGTACATATTTGGAGTTAAGTGTGGTAAGCAGAATTCTCATTTTGTTCCTCAAACTTGAATTTAATAAAACATCTATTCTTCTATATTTATTAAAGCATACGGAAACGCTCATCCTTTAACAGTCCGCGATTCTCCATAGCTCTTTTTAGCTGTTCCAGCATCTTTGGCTTATCCTTTGGCAAATCACCTCTGAGCGAAACATAATTTGACGCGTGATTGCTTCTGAAAACACAAGGAGTACTCGGGTTTGCATGCTGCATCATCAAATATGTTTCGGCTACGATTTCCTCACCGCTCAGCACCTCAAATTCGCCTCGCGCAATTTCTTCGGTTATTGATGCCATTGGGTCGAGCATAAGCGTTAACAGACTTACGTAGGATGCATTCATCTCACTTATCATCTTGCCTGTTTCAATAGCGTGCTCTTCCCAGAGTTCACGCCCTCCAAGACCTGAAATAAATGTAACCGATGTCTTAATGCCGTTAGATTCCGCCTTATTAACGGCTGCAACCGTATCCGCGCGCCCCGCGCCCTTGTTCACCCTCTCAAGAACAAGGTCGCTCCCTGACTCGGCGCCTATATACGCAATGCCAAGCCCCGCCTCGGAAAGCCGAGCCAGCTCCTCAGGACTCTTGCGCAAAATGTCCTGAGCGCGCGCGTATATCCCTACACGGGAAGTCTCCGGAAATAAAGCTTTAATATTTTCCAAAATGAAGATTAATTTGTCTGTAGACAAACACATCGCATCGCCGTCACAAAGAAAGATTTTGTCCACATGGCGATAAGTATTGCGAGCCTCTGTCAAATCCTCTATCACTTCTTTTACATCTCTTACTCTGAACCGTTTGTCCTTGAACATGCTACAAAAGGTACACTTGTTGTATGCACAGCCTATGGTCACCTGAACAAGCAGACTGTACGCCTCGCTTGGAGGTCTATATATATTACCCTCGTATCTCATTACATCCTCTCCGGCGCTTTTATGCCGAGCAGCGCCAGCCCGTTTGCGATAACAGTCTTAGCTGCGATAACAACAGCAAGCTTAACCAATTTTTCCGACTGATTTTCTACGATGATTTGCTCATCGTGGTAGAACTTATTAAAGCTCTGCGCTATATCTATTATGTGTCTTGTTATAATCGAAGGCTCATATTTTTCTCCCGCCTGCTCTATTACCTCAGGGAAAGCATATATAAGTTTAGTAAGTTCATATGCACTGTTACATCCGTTAAGAATAGAAAAATCGAGTTTCGAGGTTTCTTCAGCCATCGCCACGGATTCTGCACCTGCCTTTCGAAGCACACTTGCACATCTAGCGTGGGTATACTGAACATAAGGACCTGTTTCTCCGTCAAAATTCAGAATCTGGTCCCACTTGAATGTATAATCCTTGATTCTGTTATTTGACAGTTCATTGAAAACAACTGCCCCAACACCCACCTGTGCAGTGATTTCTTCGATATTGTCTACATCTGGATTCTTCTCTTTGATAATCTCCGCTGTTTTTTCTATAGCACCTTTCAAAACATCTTCCAGGAATACAACTCTACCATGTCTTGTAGACATTGTCCCCTCTTCCAATCTAACCATGCCGAAAGGAACATGAACACAACTATTCGCCCAATCGTAACCCATAAGTTCGATAATCTTAAATAGCTGCTGAAAATGCAGATTTTGCTGAGTTGCAACGACATATATATTGCGATAGAAATCGTAGTTTTCCTTGCGATATACAGCTGCCGCAATATCCCTTGTGATATACAGCGAAGAACCGTCGGATTTTTTTATCAGTGCCGTTCCGAGTTTATATTCTTCAAGGTCGACAACCTGAGCTCCCTCCGATTCTACAAGCAGTGATTTATCAACGAGTTCCTGCTCAAATCTCGGCATCTTGTCTGAATAGAAACTTTCACCGTTATATGAATCAAAATCAATGTCCAGCATTCTGTAAACTCGATTAAATTCTTTCAGACTCTCTTCACGGAACCACTGCCATAGTTCCACCTCTTCCTTTTCACCGCGTTCCAACCTTGTGAATATTGCTCTGGCTTCATCCTCAAGTTCAGGATGTGATTCGACCTCAACGTGAAATCTGGTGTAGTAATCCAGCAGAGTTTTAATCGGTGCATTTATTACATCCTCTTTATTTCCCCATTTACGATACGCACAAATCATTTTGCCGAACTGAGTTCCGTAATCTCCAAGATGATTTATCTTGAACACATCATATCCCAGTGCGTCATAAATTTTGCTAAGAGAATTACCTATAACGGTCGACCTTATATGTCCTATATGGAACGGCTTTGCAATATTAGGAGAAGAAAATTCCACAATTACTTTCCTGTTTTTACCTAAACTGCTTTTACCGAAAGCCTCTTTTTTACATATTACCTCCGCTATGGTGTCCTCATATATCGCCTCTCTTGCCACAAACATATTAACATATGCGTTTACAGGAGTTACGCTCGCAAAAATTTCATTTTCCTCTATGGCTTTTGCTATATCCGCCGCTATCATATTAGGAGCCTTACGCATTACCTTAGCCAGCCTAAAGCATGGGAAGGCGTAATCTCCCATAGCCTTATCCTGCGGGATTTCGAGCATAGTTCTTATATCCGTCAAGCTGAGCTGGCTCACATGTTTTGCGATTATTTCTGCTATCTCTATCTTAAAATCTCTCATTTTTCACCTCAATATATTTCTATATCACTATCAAAAATCAGCTTATTTAATAATTCAATGTCTTCACATCAAAATCACGTCTCGGCAAATCAATGCTTTTTCATACTTACTACCGTAACACCCTCTCCGCCTTCATTATATGAAGCGGCTTCAAACGAGGCAACATACTTTTTCCGTTTGAGCATCTGCCTGATACCGTCTTTCAGTATTCCGCCTCCTCGCCCGTGTATGATGGATACTTTTTCAAGCCCCGCAATATATACATCGTCAAGATATTTATCAACATCGGCAAGAGCATCGTCAAGATTCTTTCCTCTCACATTAATACTCGCAGAAACCGTAGAAGACTTGGTTCTAAATATACCGCCGTATTTTGTTCCTTTATTTACCGCAGGTTTTCTATCTTTACCCTCGTTTATAAGCATCAAATCATTGATATTTGATTTAACCTTAAGGATTCCGACGCTGACTAGCAAGTTGCCTTTTTCGTCCGGCAAACTTATGATGCTGCCGTTTTGACCTAGGGTAAGAATCTTAACTCTATCCCCTATTTTCAACGTTTCTGCCGATACCGGCTCACTGTTGACCTGCTTTACAAGCTTTTCAGAAACCCTATCCTCAGCTTCTCTGAGTTTTTTACGGCTTTCTTCCATTTGCCTTATATTAGGTGAGACTGCCGCATTAGCACCTGACTTTGCCATCTGTCTCATTTCGCGCTGAACATCTTTTACAGCTTGTCTTGTTTCTCTTAGTAGTTCTCTCGCTTCTCGCCTCGCCTCAGCGATTACTTCCGAGCGTTTTTCGCTAAGCGCTCTTTCCTTTTCCTCAAGCTTCCTGAGCCTTTCCTCTATTTCAAGTTTCATGGCTTCCGCGTCCAACCTTTCAACTGCGGCTTTTCGCTTATCTTCTTCTATAGAGCTTATAACATTTTCAAACTCCATATCGCCGCGCTTTATCAGCCGGACCGAACGTTCGATTAAATCCTCATGAAGCCCTAATTTCCTTGATATTTCGAAAGCATTCGATTTCCCGGGAACACCTATCAAAAGTCTGTATGTCGGCGATAGTGTATCTACATCAAATTCCATAGCGGCGTTTTCCACGCCGTTTGTCGCTAACGCAAATTTTTTCAGCTCATTATAGTGAGTTGTCGCCATGGTTATAGCGCCGTTGTCATAAAGCCTTTCAAGTATTGAAATGGCGAGTGCCGCTCCCTCAGTAGGATCGGTTCCGGCTCCAAGCTCGTCTACCAGAACAAGGCTGTCATAGTTAGCCTTATCGATTATTCTCACTATGTTTTTCATATGTGAAGAAAAGGTGGAAAGACTTTGCTCTATGCTCTGTTCGTCTCCGATGTCGGCGAATATCTCCTTAAAAACAGGAAGCGAGCTGGCATGAGAGGCAGGTATATGAAGTCCGCTCTGCGCCATCATGGAAAGGAGCCCCGCCGTCTTTAGACTTACGGTCTTACCGCCTGTATTCGGACCTGTTATAATAAGAGTTCTATATGCTCCGCCTATTCTAATATCAACAGGTACAGCTTTTTTACAATCGAGCAGCGGGTGTCTTGCCGATATAAGTTTTAGTTCTCCCGACGTATTTATCTGAGGCTCACTCGCTTTCATTTTACAGGAAAGTTTTCCTTTTGCCATGATAAAGTCAAGCCTAATTAAAAGCGTAAGATTGCTTCTAATTTCGTCAAAGTGTTCTCCGACTCTCATGCTCAATTCCGCAAGTATCCTTGCTATTTCAACCAATTCGGCAGCTTCGAGTTCACGAAGTTCATTATTCAGTTCCACAACGGCTTGAGGCTCTATAAAAAGTGTTGCGCCGCCTTTTGATTGATCGTGCACCATTCCCGGAAAGTGAGCTCTATGTTCCTGTTTTACGGGAATTACATATCGTCCGTCTCTCATTGTAACTATAGCATCCTGCAAGTAAGTTTTATTTGCAGAAGAGCTTATTATACGGGAAAGTCTGTTTTTTATAGCCGTATTTTGCCTTAAAATGCTGCGTCTTATATCCTTTAGCTTCGGCGAAGCGCTGTCCGCCATCTCATCCTCTGTTAAAATACATCTGCCTATTTCTTTATTCAAAGGTGTCAGTTCTACAAGCAAGTCGACCATTTCTCTGATTTTAGGTGTTTCAGGCAGTGACTCGTCGCGCATAAATGCAACTACTTCTGAGGTTATTGCGAGATTATTTTGTACTTCAAGAAGCTGTCTCATAGTCAGCGAGGCGCCTTTTTTCGCAAGCAAAATAGATTCGTTTATATCAAAGATACCCGCTGTCGGCAGTGCTCCTTTACGCACAATAAGGTCGACCGCTTCTGTGGTCGACCTTAGCTCTTCTTTAATTATTTTTTCGTCGGTAAGCGGGCTAAGCTCATCCACCAGCCTTGCGGTTGCTGCGGAACCCGTCTCACGCTTTAATTGCGCAATTATTTTTTTGTATTCTAAAGTATCCAGCGCTTTTTGATTCATAGTTTTGCCTTAAGTTTGTCCAACTCGTTCTTGAGTTTTATATTCTCCATCTGTAAGTCAAAGAAACTGTTTTCATATTCGCTGCATTTATCTCGCAGCTCTTTCATTCTGGCAGCGTCATCTCTGATTCTGCCTTGAAGTTCGCTTACATTTTCCTTGTTGCTTTGTGAGTTCTTCTTTGACTTCTCCCACATTTCCATATAATACTTCATATCCGCCTTGATTTTTTCGTTATCTCCCTTGAGTCTAACTACTTCATCGCGAAGAAGCATCAGTTCTTCCGTAATATTCACAGCAGCGAGAACTGCAACAGAACCCGAGGAGCTGTCAAGACCGGCTCTGGCTATCATCTTCATTTGTTCATCCACATGATTCGCAATTTTCTCGATGGTTTCTTCGTTACAGTCGCCTGCAATCGTATAATCCTGATTATAGATTTTTACATTTACTTTGCTCATCCTGACCTCCTCATCTAGGCTGTTTTGTTCTAATTATCCCTTATATTCGCTCCGAGTTCGCTCTTGATGGCTTCGATAATCCTTGTGTGCGCCTCTTCAGTTTCCTTGTCTGTCAATGTTCTGTCATCGTGTCTATATGTTAGACTGTAAGCAACACTCTTCTTGCCTTCTCCAACCTGCTCGCCTCTATACACGTCGAAAAGTTCAACACTTCTGAGTATCTCCGTGCCGGAGTTTTTAATTACCTTTTCGATTTCGGCAACAGGTGTTTTCTCATCCACCACCATAGCTATATCTCTTGATGTGGACGGATATTTAGGCGGCTTGCTGTATTGAATTTCATTACTTGAGAAATCAATCAATCTGTCTATGAAAAATTCTCCGCAGTATGCCTTAACTCCGATTCCGTAATTATCAGCTACATCAGGATGTATTTCACCCATTATTCCCAGCTCGACTTCTTCGCCTCTATCTGTCATTTTGACTACTCTTGCACATCTTCCCGGATGATATATTCCGTATTCGGATTCAGCTATATACGCTACATCTTTAATGCCCATCATTTCAAACAGACACTCCACCATACCTTTGAGAGTAAAGAAATCCTCGTCTTTTCCGTAAAGCCCTAAAGTCAAGTCATATGATTCCTCCGGAAGTCCATCGGGTTTTATGTAATTCTTGCTGAAAACAAGACCTATTTCAAAAGCTCGCACACCTTCTACGCTTCTGTTGAAATTTCTCCCCAAAACATCCAGCATACCCGGTGTTAGAATCGTTCTCATGGCTGCCGTATCTTCACCCATAGGGTTGAGAATGTTTACGGTGTCTCTTTCCCACGCTTCTTCATCTATTCTGCAAGCGTCAAAAATCTTTTCGTTTATAAATGAAAAGGTCTGAATTTCATCTGCACCCATTCCGCAGAGCAGGTTTCTCAGCTTTCTTCTCGTTTCCCAACTTACCGAATTTTCCACCTTGGTATTGAGATTAGGCAGCGTATTAGGCAAGTTGTCATAGCCGTACATTCTGGCAATTTCCTCTACAAAATCGACTTCCTGCAATAAATCTTGACGAACCGTAGGCGGTGTGATTATCATATCATCACCCATGCCTTCAACCTTCATCTCCAGCGACTCAAGTATTTTTACCATTTCGTCACGGGTAAGTTCGGTTCCAAGAACCTTGTTTATTCTGCTTACTCTTGCAGACACAACCTTTGCATGCTCAGGTTGTTTGTATATGTCAACCGAACCTGAAAGCACGGTTCCGCATCCCAGCTTCTCTATCAGGACACATACTCTATCCGCCGCTAATTCACAGAGGTTAGGATCTATTCCCTTTTCGTATCTCCCCGAGGCTTCCGTTCTGAGTCCGAGTTTCTTTGATGTTTGTCTTACCGAAGAGCCGACAAAGTTTGCCGATTCGAGTACAACGGTATTTGTGTCAGGTCTGATTTCCGAATCAAGCCCACCCATTACGCCTGCGATTGCAACAGGTCCCTTAGCATCGTTAATCATCAGCATTGAACTTTCGAGCTTTCGCTCAGCACCGTCGAGAGTGGTGAATGTTTCGCCTTCATTTGCCGTGTCGACAACTATCTTTGCACCTTCCAGACTTCTTATATCAAAGGCGTGTAACGGCTGACCGAACTCCAACATGACAAAATTCGTTATATCTACTATATTATTGATAGGTCTCATTCCGGCTGCGATAAGCTTTTTCTGTAGCCACCATGGTGACTGCTCTATTTTGACATCTTTGATGACTCTTGCCGTGTAGCGCTTGCAAAGCTCACTTTTCACCTCGACCGAAATATATTCCTCGGACTTTTCATCTGATGTATTGCACTTCGTGTCAGGGTAAACAAGTTCTCCTCCGAAGGTTGCCGCGGCTTCTCTTGCCATACCTACCATTGACAGGCAGTCTGCTCTGTTTGGTGTTATTTCAAAATCAACAACTCCGTCCTTAAGTCCAAGAACTTCATCAATATTTTCTCCCAGATGATTTTCATGATCTCCTGAAAGCAGCCAGATTCCGTCTTTTGATACAAAAGGCGCACATTTATCCGCAATGCCAAGTTCCTGAGGACCGCACATCATCCCCTCGGATTTGACACCTCTAAGTTCTCCGGCTTTTATCCTCACTCCGCCTTCCTGCTTAGCTTGTCCGTGCAGCGGTCCCGGCACAAGGCTTGCGTCGACTGCAACCGGTACAAAAGCTCCCACATATAGATTGCTCGCTCCCGTCACAATCTGAAGTTTTCCCTGCTCGGCTAAATCCACTTGGCAAACCACAAGCTTATCGGCGTTCGGATGCTGCTTTATGCTCAAAATTTTACCGATTTTTACATTTTCTATGCCCTCACCCAAAAGTGAAAGAGTCTCTATATTTGATCCGCTCATAATCATGCGGTCGCAGAACTCTTTATCCGACGGCCACTCATCAAGCTTAACGTAATCTTTTATCCAATTAATTGAAACTAGCATCTGTGCCTCCTATTTGAACTGCTCGATGAATCTTGTATCGTTCTCATAGAGCAATCTGATATCATCAATTCCATATTTTAGCATGGCAATACGCTCTACCCCCATACCTACCGCAAAGCCGGTGTATTTATCTGTATCTATGCCGCCTGCACGGTGAACATGAGGATGTGTCATGCCACAGCCGAGAATTTCAATCCAGCCGCTTCCTTTGCATACATTACACCCTTTTCCTCCGCATTTGAAACAGGAAACATCCATTTCCGCGCTGGGTTCTGTAAATGGGAAATGATGAGGTCTGAACTTTGTTTGTGTCTTAGGACCGAATAGTTTCTTTGCCATCAAATCCAAAGTCCCCTTCAAATCCGCCATGGTTATATCCTCACCTACCACCATCATCTCAATTTGATGGAAGGTATGCGAATGGGTCGCATCCGGCGTATCACATCTATAACATCTTCCCGGAATAACTATCATATATGGCGGTTTAAGTTCTTTCTCGGCTCTGATTTCTGCTGAAGATGTATGAGGTCTTAAAACTATATCCTTTGTTATATAAAATGTATCGCTCATGTCTCTGGCAGGGTGAGTCGCAGGTGCGTTAAGCCCGTCAAAAGTATTAAATACCGTGTCTATGTCCGGCCCCTCGTAAACAGAGTATCCCATAGAGCGGAAAATATCTGTAATCTCCTCGATAACCTGAGTAACGGGATGCTTGATGCCTATTTTTTCTTTTTTACCCGGCTCGCTGACATCTATTGTTTCGGCAACCAGCTTCTCAGCCTTAACCTTTTCCTTTATTTCCTGAGCTCGCTCTGTCAGGGCAGCGGCAATTTTCTCTTTTATTTCGTTCGCCGACCTTCCTAGTTCTTTCTTTTCTTCGGCAGACAGCTTGCCCATTGAACGCAGTACTTCTGTAATTTGACCTTTTTTGCCCAAAAATCGAATTCTGATCTCTTCAGCATCCTTTTCTGTAGCTGCGGCTTTAAGCTGCGCATACGCTTCTTCGAGCATTTGCTTTAGTCTTTCCTGCATAACTTTACCTCTTTCATAAATTTATTTCACTGATTTCTCAGCCTGTTTTCTTTGTCTTAAACTCTCATACATGATTATTCCCGCAGAAACTGCCGCGTTGAGAGAGTTAATATCTCCACACATGGGTATCTTTATAATCTTATCTGCTATATCGAAAATTTCGCGAGATATGCCCCCGCCTTCATTGCCTATTACCAAGGCGATATTATCCGCTAAATCTTCCTCAAAATAATAGCTTTCGGTATCAAATCCCGTTGCTACTATATTCAATCCGTTTTCTTTTGTCAGTTTCGTCAAAGAATCAATATCTTCAATATGGATGATCGGAACTCTGAACAATGAACCTGCCGCCGCTCTTATCACTTTAGCCGAATATACATCCGCCGTTCCTTTTAGAACCGCTATTGCAGCAAAGCCCGCGCCGTCACAAGTCCTGATTATTGTACCGATATTTCCCGGATCTTGAAGTCTGTCGAGAACCACAATGCTGTTACTTCTGTTTTCCTCTCCATTTCCGGCTTTTATCTTATTACTGTCAAGAAATTCACTGTTTTTATGACTTACAGACTTTTGCATCTTGACGACCGCAATTACATCTCTTCCGTTTTCGGTTTCCTGCAATCTGTCAAAAAGAACATCTTTCAGAAAATATATTCTCACGCACCTTTGCACTATATCGTCAATAAGCTTTTGTGAAATATATTTTGTCAAATCAAAATTCGCATCTTCTCTATGGCATAAAATTAATTCCTTTATTTCTATGCCTGATTTCAGCGCGTCCTCAAGCAGGTTGCCGCCCTCTATCAAATACTCACCTTGCTGCTCGCGATATTTACGCCTGAGAAGTTTCTGCCAGGCCTTAAATTTTTTGTTAGCCTGAGATTCTATGTAATTTTGCATACTTACCCTTAAATCACGAAAAAGCCGGCGCCAGGCCGGCTTTATAAACTTGTTCTATTTCTTGAGGAACGATGGGATTCCGAAGATTGAATCTTCGTCTGCGGTAGAAGTTCTGTGGTCAAAAATATCGCCTAAAGTAACTTCTCTGCCGGTCAACCCTTCTTCTGTAGTAACCTTTTTCTCGTCGAGTCCTACAGTACTGCTTGCCGGTCTGAAATCCACCTTATCCTGACTATTAGCAAAGCCTGTTGCAATTACCGTAATTGAGATATCATCCTTCAAATCCTCGCAAACTGCCGCACCGAAGATAAATATCGCATCCTCGTCAACCTGATCTTGAACCATTGACGCCATCTCGTTAATCTCAAGCATACTTAAGTCCTCTCTACCTGCAATGTAGAGAAGAACTGCGCCTGCGCCCGAAATTGTCGTTTCGAGAAGCGGACTTTCTATAGCCTGAGTTACAGCTTCTTCGGCTCTGTTCTCACCGTTACCGTGGCCTACACCCATATGAGCTATACCTCTATCTGTCATGACAGACTTGACATCTGCAAAGTCGGTATTGATAACCGCAAAATCGGATATTATATCGGTGATGCCCTGCACACCCTGGCGAAGAACATCGTCTGCCATTCCGAAAGCCTCTATCATAGTTGTATTCTTGTCGCTTATCTCAAGAAGTCTGTCGTTAGGAACTATAACCAGAGAGTCAACAAACTCTTTTAGATAGCCAAGTCCCTGTTCCGCCTGCTTAAGTCGCTTGCGCCCTTCAAAGGTAAACGGCTTCGTAACTACAGCAACTGTAAGAATTCCCATATCCTTGGAAACCTTAGCTATAATAGGTGCGGCTCCCGTACCGGTTCCGCCTCCCATACCTGCCGTGATAAACACCATGTCGGCACCCTCTACAGCATTTGAAATGGCTTCTATGGTCTCCTGTGCGGATTCCTGTCCCATTCTTGGGTTTCCACCCGCTCCCAGACCTCTGGTGAGCTTCTCCCCTATCTGAATCTTATTTTCAGCAGCACACTTGTTCAGCGCCTGTCTATCTGTATTGATTGCTATAAATTGGACTCCCTTAAGTCCTGCCTCTATCATACGATTTACAGCGTTGCAACCGCCACCGCCTACGCCGATAACCTTAATCACAGCGGAATGATCTATTTCCGTTTCAAACTGCAGCATCTCAATGCCTCCTTACCTTACAAATATATAACTTAATTTTAACACACACATCGACACTTTGCACTCTTTTTCTCACGATTATAGCAATTTCGTGCAAATATTTTATCAGTTATCAATTTCCGGTGTAAACGACATATAATCGCTGCCTCCTACCTTTATGGTTCCCCTGCTTATTTTCTCGTCAAACAGGTTATTTACAACCTTTTGCAGCTCACCGCTTTTTATTGTCGACATCACTTCCGCAGGCGTTCCCTTTACCAGGAGCGAATCATAGATATATGCGCGTATAACAACCTTTGATACATCAATTTTCTTGAAAAATATATCACCCTTGTTCATTGCAGAAAGCATTCTCAATGTCATCTTGAGCGAATCCGACTCTTCCACCTCTACAGGCTCGCCTATATTCATCTTGCTTATCGTAAGGCCTGTCAAAAGCGTAACTTGAGGATCAACATTCGCTTTTCTCAAAATAGTGCCGCTCTGATCGATTACGATAAAGCTCTCTCCATATGCAATCGCAGCGGTTTGAGCTCTTTCCTTAACCGTGATTGTAAGTTTGTTCGGGAAATTCCTCTTTACCGTTATTTCTTCAAAATACGGATTTTCAGCCAGATTTTTCTTTATATCCGATATTCCGGCGGCAAAGATGATATTTACGTTTTTCTTCGCCTTAGCCATGTTCAAGACTTCCTGGTCCGTATAATAATTATTGCCCTCAACCGAAAAAGCGGTAATGTTAAAATAACTCGATTTCAGAAACAAAAATATAGCTGCACAAATCGTTAAAAATATAAGAAACTTGAGAAGGTAGTGTTTCTTCTTGTGCTTCTTTCTGTTCCTTTCCACGTGTTTCAAAGCTATTCTTCGATAGATTTCCTCATCGATTGTTTCATCCGATTCAGTCTCATTATCAAGACTTCCCTCTTCTGATGCCTCGAGTGCCGCCTCATCCCTATTCAATTCTTCTGCGGCAGCCTCATTTGCCGCTCGTTTTGCCCTTACCCACTTTATCATTCAAACTTCCCATTATTTCTTCAACTATTCTTCTACCTGCATCCTTCACCCCGAGCTTTCCGCTCGCCGTCTCCATCTCGGAAATTTTCATCTTATCTGCTGCCAAGTCGTCTATTAAGGAATTTATCTTCTCCGTTTCCAGGTTTTCCTGTTCACAAAGCACACCTCCGCCACCGTCTGCAATAACCTTCGCATTATAGTACTGATGGTTATCAGCAGCTTTGGGATAGGGAACTATAATCGCAGCACGCCCGCAAGCCGTTATCTCCGCAAGTGAAAGAGCGCCGGCGCGGCAAATTATCAAATCCGCTGATGATATAGCATCCGCCATATTATCTATATACGACATAATTCTTACTCTATTGTCATTAAACGAAAAAGAAGAATCGCATTCAACTTTAATTTCGCCTGATGTATATGACGAAAAGTCTTTTCTGACCTCATCGTAAAATCTGCTGCCCGTGCCGAACAATATCGTTTTGTTGTCGTCTCTTCCGATATGCTTTATGTAGTTTTCCGCAATGTCATTCAAAACCTTTGAGCCGAGACTTCCTCCAAATGAAAACAGTACAAAGTCGGACTTTGGAATTTTCAGCTTTTCTCTGGAGGCCTCCTTATCCAAACTAAAAAACACTTCCCTTACGGGATTTCCTGTGTATACGGTTTTTTCGGCATTTCTAAACCTTTTTCCCGCTCCTGAAAACCCCAAAAAAACTTTTTCACAAAGCCCTGCCATCAGCTTATTAGCAATCCCCGGATAAGCATTTTGCTCGTGAATATAGCATTTTGCTCCGCATATTCTGCCGGCGACAATCACCGGCACGCTGACGAATCCGCCTGTACCTATAACAGCATCAGGTCTGAATTTTCTTATCAAGTTTATTGATTTTATAATTCCCGCAAAAGTACAGCATCCCGCCTTAATAAATTCCAGTGCATCGCTGAAAAATCCGTTTCCTCTGTAAAACCATCTGGCAGGTACCGCACGAAATTCATAGCCGTTTTTCGGAACAATTTCACTCTCTATGCTGTCCTTGCTTCCAAGAAAAACAATTACGCTGTTTGGTTCCGCTCTCTTTATTTGTTCCGCAATAGCAAGGGCAGGATACAAATGTCCTCCGGTTCCGCCTCCGGTCATAACAATTCTCATCAGTCCGCCTCTTTCTGCTGTCTGGAAATATTGAGAACAATCCCTATCAATCCCATAAAAATCCATAAAGCGTTTCCGCCATAACTTATAAACGGCAATGCCACTCCTGTAGGCGGCATAGAAGAGGTTACTACCGCAACATTAAGTATGACTTGGAATCCTATCATCATAGCCACACCTGATGCCAAAAGCATGCCGAATCTATCCTTACTGTTTAGTGCAATACAAAATATTTTCCAAATTACAACGGCAAAAATTGTCAGGAGAACTGCAATTCCCACGAAACCGAGTTCTTCTCCTATTATTGCCAAAATGAAATCGTTTTGCGGTTCAGGTAAATACAAGTTCTTTTGCACACTGTTGCCCAGTCCTATACCTCTAAGACTTCCCGTACCTAAGGCGAGCAGAGACTGAACTACCTGAAATCCTCCCTCCAACGAATACTTAAAAGGATCCAAAAAACTCACCACTCTATCGTGCTGGTATCCGGTGCTGAAAAATGCCAAATACATACTGCCCAGTGTTAATCCCCCGCCCATGGCACCTATATAGCCCCAGTGCATTCCCGAAACAAAGGCTATTCCTGCCGAAATCAAAAATACGGTTATCGAGGTCGACAAATTAGGCTGCTTGACAATCATCAGACAAACAAAAATCGTATATGCGACAATGGGGAAAAGGCCTTTTATACTCCTCGCCCTTTTTATATTTGCCGAAAAGTATGCAGATGCCAAGAGAATAATTGCAGGTTTGGCAAGTTCTCCCGGCATTATGGTAATACCTATGCGAATCCATCTTCTCGCATTGTTAATCGTCACCCCAAGAGGAGTAAATATCAACAGTAAAAGCACTATTTCAATTATCGCTATAGGTACGGCAAAACGCCTGAGCTTGTGATAATCAAACAGAGACATTACCATCATGATTATAAATCCGCTCACGGCAAAAAAACCTTGTTTCCAAAGAAATGAGAAGGGGCTTCCCGTAGAATTTATCGCACTGTAATAGCTTGCACTGAAAACCATGACAACACCGAACATTGTAAGTATTGTCACCAAAATCACTAAAGCCGAATCACATCGCTTAATTTTATTAAGTTTTTCTAAACCTAATTTTTTCTTCATCTCCAACCCTTTTGATTATAACTTGTTATAATTCCCGCTCTAACTTTGATACGCAGTTCTTAAAATGTTCACCGCGTCTTTCATAGCTTTCATACATATCCCAACTCGCACATGCCGGCGAAAGCAGGATGTTATCACCGGGCTTTGCAGATTTTGCCGCGCTTTCAACACATTGGTCAAGGTTGCTAAAAACTTCGTATTCCGTAAACCCGCATTTATCTGCGGCGTTTGAAATAAGCTTAGCATCTCTGCCGAATAAAAGCAGCTTCTTGACCGCAAAGCCGAAATTTGATGTAAATTCGTAAAAGTTCTGTCCTTTCCCGTCGCCGCCTGCAATTAGAATGACATTCTCCTTTAGGGCTTTTAGCGCTGTTAATGCGGCGTCAATATTAGTGCCTTTTGAGTCATTGTAATATTTGACACCCTTTATCTCTGCACAAAATTCAATCCGGTGTTCAACTCCGCCGAAATCTTTAATCCCCTCGCCTATGATATCGGCACTTATCCCTGAAAAATAACAAATTCCGACAGCCGCAAGCACATTTTCCACATTATGTTCTCCGATTATCCTAATATCTGCCTTATCGCATATGTAAACCTTTTTATCTTCATCGTTTACATAAATGGAATTTCCCTCTATATATACACTATATGCGGCAAAATCAGGCTCATCGTTTCTGCTGAACGGCACCACTTTACATCTTGCAAATTTTGCCAGGTCATAGCAGACTTTATCATCAAAATTTATAACCAGGTACTCGTTTTCGCCTTGGTTAGCAAATATTTTTGCCTTTGCCTCTCCGTAAGCCTGCATGGTGTGATGTCTGTTCAAATGATCCGGAGTAAGATTTAATATAGCCGATACCGATGGCGTGAATTCTCTCGTAGTTTCAAGTTGAAAACTGCTCGTTTCGGTCACGAGCCATTCATCCTCAGCGGCTGCTTTAGCAACTCCGATAACCGCCTTCCCTATATTTCCGACCACATGAGTTTTTCTCTTTGACTTTGCAAAAATCTCTCCTACAAGCGTAGTGGTGGTGGTCTTTCCGTTAGTTCCCGTTATCGCCACAAACTTACCTTTGCACAACCTATATGCAAGTTCCAGTTCTCCGATTACCTCAGAGCCGCTTCTGAACGCATTTTGGATAAAATCAAGCTCAGGATTTACACCCGGACTAAGAACCAGATAATCAAAACACTCATCGCTTGGCTTACAGGCAAAAAACGCCTTTTCACATCGCCTGTCAATCAGTTCGAGAAGCTTCTCATCTATAGACTCTCTGTTCTTGCTGTCCTGAACATATAGCAGGCACTTCTCGTCCGCAAGCACTTTAAGCGCCGCCTTTCCGGAGCGTCCCAATCCTACAATCAGTATTTTTTTATTCTCTATTTTACTTGAAAAATCCATTTTACTTGCCTCAAATTTTATATACGAAATATGCTATAATGCTGCATACTGCACTGATAATCCAGAACATATGCACTACGCTTTGTTCGCTCATTCCGCTCATTTCAAAGTGATGATGAATAGGTGCCATCTTGAAAACGCGTTTCCCTCTGGTCTTAAATGAAGCCACCTGAATTATCACGGAAAGAGATTCAAGCACATATACAAAGCCTGCAATTACAAGCAAAAACTCCATTTTCAGCATGATTGCCGCAGCAGCAAGACCTCCGCCCAGAGCCATGGAACCGGTATCCCCCATAAAAAGCTTTGCCGGATGACGGTTAAAAATCAGAAAACCCAGGCAAACTCCGCTCAGCGCTGCACAGAATACAAAAGGCGGATTCTGTCCCATCTTGAAAGCTATTATTGCAAATAATACCGATACGATTGCTGTAACTCCGCTGCACAGACCGTCAAGCCCGTCAGTTAAATTCACACTGTTTGCCATAGCCACAACTACGAGTATGACAAAGGGTATGTACATCACGCCGAATTCGATATATTCACCTATAAAAGGAATAAATACCTTTGTTCCATAATCCGAAAAGTTCGATATATACACAGCTAAAACCGCTGCAAACGCCACCTGTAAAACGATTTTTTGCCAAGCCCTCAGCCCAAGGTTATGTTTTTTTGCTACCTTGATAAAATCATCAAAGAAACCTATGGCTCCAAACATAAGCATCATACATATCATCATTAACGTTTCAAATCCGGAATCTCCCAGTATGAGCATCACAAGTACCTGCGAAGCTATCATTGCAATACCGCCCATGGTCGGAGTTCCCGATTTTTTCTGATGTGATTCAGGTCCTTCCTCCCTAATATACTGCTTGAATTGTTTCTTTTTTAGAAAAGGTATCTCCACGGACGTCAGTACCGCCGACATAACGAGTCCAACCACTAAAACCAGGCAAAATCGTGCCATATTCATATATAATCCTTCCCAACTTTGCTCTACGCAAATATTTCCTTTATATTGTCCACAAGTTTTTCCAGTTCAAAACTGCGCGATGCCTTAAGCAAAACTATATCTCTCGGCATTATAACTTCATCCATCCTTTTAACAAAGGCTTCCTTGCTGTCAAAATGCAGCATCCTATCCGCATTCATCCCTGCATCTTTTGCACCCTCAGCGATTTGATTTCCCTTTTCACCGATGGTTATAAGCAAATCGATATTTATCTTTGCCGCTTCCATGCCGACTTTTCGATGCGCCTCTTCACTGATTTCGCCCAGCTCATTCATACCTGCAAGTACGGCAAGCTTTCTGTCGCCACCGCTGCTTTTCAAAGTTTTCAACGCTGAAATCATGGATTCCGGCGCCGCATTATATGAGTCGTCTATAATTGAAACCTCTCCTATTTTCATAACCTTAAGCCTATTTCCGGTCATCTTTATGTCCGATAGACCTTCTATTATATCTTGCATAGATATTCCCATGCAGCTGCACGCTGCTGCCGCAAGGGCTGCGTTAACGGCGTTATGTTCACCCGGCACAGCAAGCCTGATAAGGTGCGATTTCCCCTCATTTATCAAAAGGAAGCTTATCCCTTCGCTCCCGTGATTTTTAACATCTTCCACGCGAAAATCCGAGCTTGCCGCCTGCCCTGCCCTGACGATTCTGTAAGGTGCTTTCTCTTCATCAATTTTCGATAACATATCATCATCCGAGTTGATGACAAGAACCTTATCCTTGTCAAAGCCCTCGACTATTTCCATTTTCGCCCTAAAAATGTTCTCTCTACTTCCCAGTTTTTCGAGGTGCGAATAGCCTATATTTGTTATAACTGCGATATCAGGCCTTGCAATTTCAGTCAGGCGACTTATCTGACCCGGGGCATCCATTCCCATCTCTATGACGGCAGCCTGCATACTCTTATCAAAGCTCAGAAGCGTCATAGGCATGCCGGTTTCACTGTTCAAGTTCTTTTTACTCGTACCCGTTGTAAACTTACGCCTTAAAACGGCATATATCATATCTCTGGTCGTTGTCTTTCCGACACTGCCCGTCACAGCTATCTTCCGCAAGTCGAATTTCGATATATACTTTGCTGCCAGCTCCTGAAGTGCATATAAAGAATCTTCCGCCAGTATCAAAGTACAGTCATCCGGCACATTTGCGCCTGCCATGCAATCAGAAATCACCATAACCCGGCAGCCTCTGTCATATGCAGATTTCATAAACCTATGACCGTCGTTAAATTCACCTATTATCGCAAAGAAAATATCTCCCGGCTTTGCCTCTCTCGAATCAATACATACATCGCTTGCCGTTTGCTCTTTTATGCCGCGAATCAATTTTCCGTTTACTGCCTCTGCAATTTGTTTGACGCTTAGTTCTTCCATCAAAATTCCCATCTATTTCCTATACAAGTAAATTTTTTCACTTGCATCTATCTTTTTTCCCGCCTTTGGATATTGGTCTACAATTGTAAAATCGAATTCTTCATCCTTTTTCTCATCTTCCGTCAGGGCGGGTCTCACTTCATACTTAAGTCCGTATTCGTCAAGTATCTCCTTTGCTTTTTTGTATGAATACCCCGTCAGTTCCGGCACATAGGCATTTTTTTGCTTTTCACCCGGTTTCTGTGTCTCATCGGAGGATTTAACGTTCAAATACGGCAAGGCTTTCTCTAAAAAGTTCTTAACTATCGGTATTGCCGTGATGTCCGCATAAATCTGATTAGGCGAATTGCACACGACGAGCACTGCGATTTTAGGGTCGTCAATCGGAGCCATACTCACAAAGGATGTATCCGTTTCGTTCGAATATACGCCGTTTATCGCCTTACTTGAAGTTCCCGTCTTTCCGCCTATTCTATATCCCGGTATCCTTCCTGTTTTTCCTCCGTACTGCTCTACTTGCTGCTCCATTATATTGAGCATCTCGTTGCAGGTCTCGCCGGAAAGAACTTTTCTAACTTTAATAGGTTTATACTCAACTACGGTTTTTCCGTCCTTATCTGTAAGTCTTCTCACAAAATGAGGTTTCATCAAAACACCGTCGTTTCCTATCGCAGATACCGCCGTTATAAGCTCTATGGGAGTTATCGCTATTCCCTGTCCAAACCCCATAGTTCCAAGCTCAACAGGACCCACATAACTTATGTCAGTTACCAAAGGTGCGCTTTCGCCCGGGAAATCGATACCGGTTCTCTCCATCATGCCAAATTCTTTTAGATATTCATAGAATTTTTCCTTGCCCATATTAAGTGCAAGTTGCATATGTACAGGATTACACGACTGTCCCACCGCTTGCATCAAAGTTTCACCGCCATGTGCTTTACGCTCGGCATCATAAAATTTCATGCCGGCAATTTCGAAAAAGCCTTTACAGTAAAACGGCGTTTCCGGTGTCACAAGACCTTCTTCAAGCGATGATGATGAAGTAATCAGCTTAAATGTAGAACCCGGTTCATACACATCACTTACCAGTGCATTGCTCCACATTCTGCTCAAATATGCGCTTTTCCCGTCAACATCCAGCTTTTGAAACTCCGAAAGAGCTTCCTCACCCACAGGTTTAGTAGGATCATTAGGATTAAATGCGGGATTTATCGCCATAGCCAGAACTTCACCTGTTTTAGGATCAATAGCTATGGCACTGATACGATCTGCACCCGTATCCTTCATCCCTTTTTCTACAGCGTTTTCCAGGTAATGCTGCAACACCTCATCGATGGTGAGTTCAACATTGAGTCCGTCTTTTGCTTCATAGTATTTACTGCTGCCGTTTGAGAGCTTATTACCGTTTACATCCGTGTCCATAACGGCTCTTCCCGCAGTACCGCTCAAATATTCATTGTATTGATATTCGATACCGCTTCGTCCTTCCCCTTCATCGTTAACACTGCCGAGCAAATTTGATGCAAAACTGTTCATAGGATAAAAGCGCTTCGTATCCTCTGCGATTTCGAGCCCTGAAATATTCAATTCCGAAAGTTTGTCAGCCGTCCCCTTCTCCAGGTATTTTGCGGCTTTGACGAGAACCTGCTCGGAGTTCAAATAGTCGAGAATCTGATTGCTTTCCATACCCAGCACGACTGCGATTTGATTAGCGACTTCATTCAGTTTTTGTCCGGGATATTCCTCCCTGATTTGCGAAGGTCTTATCCACAGAGTGTAGCATGTTGCACTCGATGCGAGTTCTTCACCGTTTCTGTCGTATATAGAACCGCGCTTTGCAGCTATAGGAATATCACTTTTTTGCTGGTCTTTGGCTATATCTGTATACTCATCGTTTTTTACAACCTGTATCCATGCGGTCCTAAAAAGCAAAACTATGAGCAAAATTGCCAAGAAAGCAAACACGAATATTATTCTCTTTTTACTTTTTATGTTAATTTTATTTTTCTCTGCCATTAGCATTCCCTTTGTTTTGTCATTTATAGAAAAAGCCGACAAACTGCGATGTTCAGTTGTCGGCCGTCACTATGCGAGCTGATAACGCCATCTATTTATATGCGTTCTCCTTTATCGTCATCGCTAAGTTTCCCTTTGGGGCTGCTGTCTTTGATAAATAAATGCATTCATTATCATTGGCGTATACCATACCGAGTTTACTTGACGCTATGGTTTCTATGTGCTCAAGGCTATTTGCTGATTTAATCTTAACATCAAGCGTATCTATTTCATCTTGTAATATCCGATTATTCCTGTCAAGCATATTATTAGCCACTCTAAGTTCTGCGCTATAAGCCGCCAAAACTACTAAAAATATGCAAATCATGCCAATCAAAACTATTCCCAGTACAGTTTTGTTTCTCACCTTTATGATTTTGTCCCTTTGATTCTTGACCATCTCTATTCCCTCTTACTACAACAAATCTATTCTCCAAAAAGCTTTTCACATACTCTAAGCTTAGCGCTTCTGGCACGAGGATTTGCTTCTTCCTGCGCTTCACTTGGAATGATAGGCTTCTTATTTACTTTTTTAATCACGGCTTTTTTGCCGCATACACAAACCGGAATTTCTCTAGGGCAGATACAAGGTTCTTCTTTTTCCTTAAACGCTTCTTTAACTATTCTGTCCTCAAGTGAATGAAAGGAAATTATCGCCAATCTCCCCCCCGGCGCAAGAACATCAATAAAGTCCTCAACTGCGGTCTTTAGTCCACCAAGCTCGTCATTGACCTCTATCCTTATCGCCTGGAATGTGCGTTTTGCCGGATGTGGTCCGCTTCTTCTCGCCGCCACCGGAATCGCCGATTTAATTATGTCGACAAGTTCAAATGTCGATTCTATCTGCTTTTTCTTCCTTTCTTTGACGATAAAGCTTGCAATTCGGCTTGCCCAGCGTTCTTCACCATACTCTTTAATTATTTGATGTAACTTCTTCTCCGGATACTCATTGACTATAACGCTTGCTGTAAGTTTATCGCTTCTGTCCATTCTCATGTCCAGTTCCGCATCCTGCATATACGAAAATCCCCGCTCCGGATTATCAAGCTGATATGACGATACTCCCAAATCAAGCAGTGCACCGTCGATTTGTACTATGCCTAAATCTTTCAGTATCGATTTTATATCCGCGTAATTTCCTTGAATAAATTTTTTTCTACAGTCAAAATGCTCCAGCCTTTTAGACGAAACGGCAAGCGCCTCACCATCTCTATCGATGCCTATCAGCATACCCTCAGGAGAAAGCCTTTTGCAAATCTCAGTAGAATGCCCCGCACCTCCCAATGTTGCATCAACATAAATTCCGTCCGGCTTTATATTAAGAGCATCTATACATTCTTCCAAGAGAACCGGTACATGTGAAAACTCCATATTCCGTACCTCCTAGAAATTATATGCTGCCAAAGTCCTGCTGACTTCCTCTGAATCCATACGGTTTTCGTTATCAGGAGCCTCCCATGAATCCTTTGCCCAAATCTCAATCTTCCTCATTGCGCCTATCGTTACAAGTTCCTTGTCAATATTTGCATATTCCTTAAGTTCTCCCGGAATTACAATTCTTCCCTGTTTATCAAAGCCGCAAGAAACCGCGTTGCCGCAAATATGTCTCACGAAAGCTCTGACCTTAGGATCGGATTCAGGCAGCTTGTCTATTTTTTCAAGCAGTTTTTCCCAGTCACCAATGTCGTAAATGTAGAGACATTTATCTATGCCCTTGGTTAGAATACACTCCTTGCCAAGTTTGTCTCTGTACTTAGAAGGCACGATCATTCGGTTCTTCGCATCTATTGAATTTTTATATGTACCGATGAACAAAATCCGCCTCCTTTCGACACTTCACCTATTATTGAATAATATTACCGTAATTATATACCACTTTTCCCCACCTATCAAGGATAGTTCCCCACTTATTGGGGATAAATTTGTCCTAATTTGAGTTTTTTTTATTTTGTACAAAAAAAAATCCAAGCCACCACAACATCTTGTAGCAACTCGGATAAATCATCTCAATATAATGTTTTCTATGATAAGTTGTTCTTTTGCATTTTTGTTCAATTTTTTTATAGCAGCCTCTCGTGACAGCGCTTTACGCTTATCCTCATATTCCTCGTAGTAGACGAGTTCAACAGGCAATCTTGATTTGGTATACTTTGCACCCTTTGCGCTATTATGCGCCTTCAGTCTCTTATCCAAATCGTTTGTCCAACCTGTGTAAAGGCTTCCGTCTGCACATCGCAGCATATATACGTAGTTCATTTATTCCGTTTCTCAGCCATTTTATAGCTATATTATATTATTTCTTCAGCTTCCGTTTTTCAGTCATTCATGCCAAAACATTTATATTTTTTTCTTTCTAAACCCGGGTATAACTCTATTTACCTCTTTACAATATGCTATATATTCTTCACCAAATTTGTCCCTCAACCATTTTTCTTCTGTACATTTCATTAATATTGTTAAATATGCCCAAAAGACAAAGGGTAATATCCATAGATAAATGTTGGAAGACGCCAATAATACTCCTGTGAAAACAAATAGAAAGGCGGAGTATATCGGATTTCTTACAATAGAATAGACGCCATCGGTAATCAAATGTCCGGCTTTTATTTCATCTCCTATCCTTTGAATTAAAACGGATTTTACCCATAAAATGCAGCCAAACAAAATGAACATAAACCCTAGGGCGGACATAAAGATTTTCACTTCCGCAACTCTACCCGATTCTAATAATCCATAGTGATCAAAAGCCAGCCCGACTAGCGTAAGTACAAGGCAACTTATCACATATATCGGACCTACTCCAAATATAGGCAGCTTTGTTTTTTCGTCTATTCGCATCTGTTTCAACTTCCCTCTTTGCAAACTCATTGCAAATTTCATCAGTTTTCTCTAAATATTTTACAGTATTATATCATATTTCGGCTTGGTTTTACAGCATCGGCACTTGATTTCTCACTTGTACTGACTTGCCGTTTCCCGATTGGTATATTTGGCTAAATTTATAACTTTCTATCATCAAAATACCCTCCTTACTGCATTTCAGTAAAGAGGGCACTATCATTTTTGTTCTGCCGTTCCTAAGACCGCATAAATTTATTTCGTCTTTTTGTTCTTATCCCTGATATCTTCCAGAGTATGCCAATTTTCTGCACTGTCGTTCTTATTAAGTCCAAGTACTTTCTTGAAAGCGGAGACAATCATGTCTATCCCATTCACCCAAATTCGTGTGACAAAAAACCATATGGTGCAAATAACTAAAAATACTAAGAGGTATTTTATCCAACTCATAACTTACTTACCTGCAAATTTCTTAAAGAATGCATCAAATTTACCATATTCTTCCGGCTGATATACATAGGCAAGGTATTTTTCGTCATTTCCTTCTAAAGTTGCAAACTGAGTATATCCTGCCATCATGCCGCCTTGATGATAGATAGTGTACATTCCTGTAGAAACTTTTGCTTTTTTTATACCGTCTTTTCTGAAGATTTCAGCTTCGCTACAGCCTTCAAGTTCCGGGGTTGTTTGCAGCAGCACTATGCTCATATCGGCTTCGCGGTATCCTATAATTAAACTTGTATATGTGTACGTAGTTTTACGAGCTAAAATATAATTACTACTTTTTATATTCAAGCCGTACCCATAAATAATATTATAGGAGTCCCCATCTTCCATAACTCCATTAAATAATTCTCTTAACCTATCTTTGTTTGCGTCTGATTTTTGAATATCCCATTCTTTCTTTTTTCCAAACCAAGCCATACTATATTCCTCCTGTATAGTTCCGGTCTCGCTTTATAAATATACATTCATCAAAAGCGAGGTCAGCTTTATAAGTTAGCTTATTATATCATGTTGGAATCTTTTTTCATAGTCTAAAATCAGAAAATTGCATGATAATTTATTTTTTTTGATATTACATGGCTACAAACACGAATACTCGGATTCAATCTGTCATTTACGGTTTTATCATAAAAGTGCAGATGAACTTGCCTCACCTGCACCTAAATTCCTGCATTTATAACATTTTCCTTTTACGGTTTTAGAAATTAAATCACTGTTTTCTCTGCCGCTTCATCCGGAATAAGAGACCAAAGCCTATCCATAAAAATATCTAAATCGCGTAATTCATTGCTCCTTAGAGTAATCTTATTTTTATTTTTTAGCGATAGTTCATATCCAAAATATTTATTTTTTACAAACAATGAATTAATCAAAAAAGGCTTTATAGCTTTTAACTCATGAAAGAATACAGTCCTTTCTTTTTTATGTCTTTTTAAGGTAATACCGTTTTCAAACAAATCAATCTCTGTCCACAAATCAAACTCCCAAGGCAGAATCCATTTATTTTTTGCCTTTAAGGTGAACACATGCTTGCCAAGTTCGGTAGTCTTTGCTATCTTTTTTGTATCCATTGCGAAAATAATCGTTTTAAGTTGAGTATGTCTCCTGGCAGGCGGATTAAACATTTTCCTGACACAAAAAACTCCTGCCCCTGCCAAAATCACTAAATAAATAAACCTCTCCATTATTGCCTCACACTCCTGATAATTTTATTTTATCTTTCAAAATCCTGTTTGCCATTATTAATATAGGTATAAAAAGCGGACTTGCATTAATAATCAATATAGGAATCAATTTAACAAAGATAATAAGAACAGTTCCTTTCTTCTCATTCCAACTGCTCCCCCAATATCCGTTAATCAACGGAACGACGGACTCTAAAATACCATGGTACCACACTACCAGAGCATTGTTTCTGTATTCCGAATTCATAATAAATCCTAGAATAAAAAACAACATAGTCACAAGATAAACGGGTATATAAATCAGGGTAAAGCTTCTCGTCTTTTTTGCAGCCTCAACACAGATTCTGTATTTATCTTCTTGGCTTAGGCGTTCCAAATCCTTGTTTTTCAGGCACTCTTTCTTAAATCTATATCGAATGTATTTGTATTGAACGGTTTTTTCTATATCAAATTTCATATCGGTTTTATAGCTCAACGCCTTAATCTTTCTTCTTTTATCATAGTGCGTTTCTCCCAAAAGTTGTCAATTTATCTCAGTAAATACTTAACGACATTATACCATTTTAAGAGTTCTTTTTCATATACTTCAAGTTAAATTCTCAACATATTTTACATAAAAAAATAGAACTTTCGCATTTTTATGGTAAAATTAAATTAAATAGAAAAAGGCTGTAAGCAGCCGATTTAATCGCAACTTTATCATTGTACTACGAAGGGATAACTCGGTGGAACTATGAGCTTTGTTGAATTTGATAATGTAAAAAAAATATATCGTATGGGTGAAATCGAAATCGAAGCGCTCAAGGATGCGAGCTTTAGCGTGGAAAAAGGGGAAATCGCTGTAATTTTGGGAGAGTCCGGGGCAGGCAAGACTACATTGCTGAATATTCTCGGCGGCATGGATACGCTGACAAGCGGAGAAGTGAGATTAGACGGCGAAGTGATTTCAAAGTATACATCCAGGCAACTTACGGCATATAGACGTCACGATGTAGGCTTTGTTTTTCAATTCTATAATTTGATACCGAATCTCACGGCCATAGAAAATGTTTCTATGGCTGTTCAGCTATGCAAAAATCCGCTAAATCCTAAAGCCGTTCTCGAAATGGTCGGTTTATCGCAGCGGCTGACAAACTTTCCGGCTCAGCTATCAGGCGGAGAGCAGCAAAGAGTTGCCATCGCACGGGCACTTGCGAAAAATCCTAAGCTTCTTCTATGTGACGAACCTACAGGTGCACTTGACTATCATACCGGAAAATCCATACTCAAACTGCTCCAGGATACCGGGCGAAAGACGGGGATGACAATAATTATTATCACACATAACCAAGCTTTAACGGCTATGGCAGATCGTATTATCAAAGTAAGAGCGGGCTCAATCTACGATGAATACGAGAATACGGAAGTTAAACCTGTTGAAGAAATCGAGTGGTAGTATGCTGTTTTTAACAATTATTCGAGAGATTAAAAATTCGCTTGGAAGATACCTTGCCATTCTTGCCATAGTTGCGCTCGGCACGGGCTTTTACTGCGGTCTGAAAATTTCAACCGCTGCGATGGTTAACACCGGCGACAGTTATCTTAAAAAAGCCAACCTATATGACTTCAGGTTCGTTTCACCGCTTGGCTTTGACAGACACGCTATTGATAAAATAAGAGAAAATAAATTTGTTAAAGAATATGAAGCTGCATATAGTTTCGATGTTCTCTTTGATGACGGGAAAAACAACTCGCTTGTGCTACATACGATGTCCGTACCTGATAAAATAAATAAGGTAGTTCTGAAGAGAGGCCGTATGCCGAGAGAAAAAGACGAGTGCATCATAGATGAAATTTTTCCGAATGCGAATAAGCTTATCGGCAAAGACATAGAAATATCAAACGATAATAAACCTGAACTGCTTGCCATTTTGAAAGCAAAAAAATTCAAGGTTGTCGGTGTTTGTAATTCGCCTCTTTATATGAACTACGAAAGGGGAAATACATCGGTTGGAAACGGTACGGTTGCAGGCTTCATATATCTTGACAAGTCTGCGTTCGAGTCTGCGTTGTTTACCGATGTTTATATCACCTGCGGCGAATATGAGAAAATTTACTCATCTGCATATGAAAAAAAGATAACAAAGTATGAGGAGAAATTCAAAAACCTCTCCCCTCATGTGCTTGACAGGGAAAGCAATATAGGCTACATTTCTTTCAAAAATGACACAAGCATCGTCGACAGCGTATCGCTAATCTTCCCCGTGTTCTTCTTTGCAATAGCTGCGCTCGTATGTATGACAAGCATGACGAGGATGATAGATGAGCATCGCATGCAGTTAGGTGTTTACAAAGCACTCGGCTTCGGAAAGCTTTCAATTCTATCTATGTATTTGATTTATTCGGGTTCTGCATCACTGATAGGTGCTGTTTTGGGATACTTTGGCGGCATATACATTTTCCCAACCGTCATCTGGCGTGCTTATAAAATAATGTATGCCTTCGCCGGCAAAATTGAATTTACAGCAGATATAGGGCTTGGCAGCTTTGCCCTGATAACGGCGCTGGCTTGCACGAACTTTGCCACGATAGTGACATGTGTGAAAGATACGCATGAAGTGCCCGCCGCTCTCATTCGTCCGCGTGCGCCAAAAGCAGGCAAGAGAATTTTTCTTGAGAGAATGACTTTTATTTGGGATAGGCTTCCCTTCCTCTACAAGATATCAATGCGAAATGTTTTCAGATATAAAGGTCGTTTAATGATGATGATTATAGGCATCAGCGGCTGCACAGCGCTTTTAGTCGCCGGCTTCGGAATGAGAAGTTCCATCAGTCACATCGCAACATACCAGTATGGCGAAATACAGCTTTACGACTATAGCGTAGTGTTTAACCGGGCGCTTACAGCTGATGAGCAAAAAAACTTTGTAAGGCAAGCAAAGCACGACGGCGGTAAGGCAAGTAAAGTAAAATTCTGCAATCAGCTATCTATGAAATATGTCGGCAAACACGCAGGTAAGTCCGGAAGCAATTCACTAAAACTCATCACCATGACAAATGACGATTTCAGCAGTTTTATCGACTTGCACTACGGAACACGAAAAGTAGATTTCCCCGAGGATGGAAAACTTGTTCTCTGCAAAAAATACGCAGATATTTATAAACTTGAAAAAGGTGACAAGATAAAGCTTTCGGACAATGACTTAAATGAATACGAATTTGAAATAAGCGATATATTTGACAACTATATTTATAACTATGCTTATATGTCGCCTGCCACTCACCGTGAAATATTTGGAAAATCCCCTGAAATCAATACCGCCTTTGTCGATACAAAGCTAAATGGAGATAGTAGAGAAGAAGAGCTGAATTCCGCCGCTGCAAAGGTACGCGGTTTTGATAATGTGACTTCGGTTTCGCTTACCGATGAGTTTAAGTATCGTGTAAATCAGATGATGAAAAGCCTTAACGCCGTGATAATCTTAGTTGTAATAAGCGCCGCTGCTCTGGCATTTATCGTTCTCTATAACTTGACAAATATAAACATAACAGAACGTATAAGAGAAATCGCCACAATAAAGGTTCTGGGATTTTATTCGCGAGAAACCTCTGCATATGTTTCAAGAGAAAATATATTTTTAACTTTGCTCAGCGCTGTAATCGGTTTGCCGCTCGGACGTTTTCTCCTAAAATTCATTCTGAGTGAAATAAAAGTGGATTTGGTTGCGTTTCCGCTGCGCATCACCTATCTTGACTATCTTTATGCCTTCGCTCTGACCCTCATCTTTGCGGTCATAGTAATGATGTTTATGAGAATCAAAATACGAAGAATCAATATGAGTGAGTCACTTAAATCTGTAGAATAATACGCATGACAAAGGGGTTCTCTTTCGAGAACCCCTCGTTTTTCATTCTAAGTTTTTACAGTTTAGTGCTGTTCTTCTCCGCTTCAGCTAAATCCTGTCTTACTTTTCTCAAATCATCAAGAAGTTCCTTCATGTTGTCAGCGTCAACATGATTGTTCAAAAATAGCTGTTCTATCTGCCTGCTGCTCTTTGCCAATTCGTTTACAAATTTCAAGTAATCCTCAAACTTATGGCTGCTTTGGGCTCTCTTAAACTTTTCCAAATCATTTTTGATATAATCTATAACATCCTGTTCACCGAAAAACCTGCCGAGAAGCAAAGGATATGGTGAAACCCTGGAAAGATAAATGCTCCCATCTTCTCTTGCTTCATACATATACGACATCTTGTAGTCTTCAATCTCAAATTTTGCAACTGTTATATTTGCGTGAACCGTCTTCAGGCTCATAGCCCCAAGCTGCTTAAGCATCATATTGATGATGTCATTAACTGTATAATCCATATTTCCCTCCTCCTAGTCTAAATATATGCTCTGATGATAAGATATATCATCGAAACGGTGACTGAAATTATCATAAAAGGAAACCCTACTTTAAGATATCCGGCAAAAGTAATCGGGTAACCGTGTTTGTTACTTATGTCTGACAGAACCACGTTCGCCGATGCGCCGATTAAGGTTCCGTTTCCGCCGAGACAAGCCCCCAGAGATATAGCCCACCATAGCAGTTCCACATCCACACCTTGACTCTTCATCGACAAAATCAAAGGTATCATAGCTGCAACAAAAGGTATATTATCAAGCACCGAAGATATAAGCGCCGATGCCCAAAGGAGCACTAATATCGTCATGACTTCATGTCCCTGAGTAAATCCTATAATCGTCTTCGAGAGTGCATCTATAACCCCTGTTTTTTGCATACCCCCTACAATTATAAACAGTGATATAAAGAAAAGTATCGTGGTCCATTCCACGTCCTCTATTACATGTTCAACTTTTTTGCCGCTGATAATCAGCATAAACGCCGCTGCCGACAATGCCACGACCGATGACTGAAGCCCGAGCTTATCGTGAAGCAAAAATCCCAGTATTATATAGACAATCATAACCGTGCCGATTTTCATCAGTCTCGGGTCACTTATCGATTTTTTCTCGTCAAGCTCCATTACCTTTGCTTTTGCGAGTTCTGACGCCGCTATAGATCTTTTGTAAAGCAGTTTCATCATAAGAATCTGTGCTATAATCACAAAAATTACTGCAACTCCCGTATTTTTCAAAAAATCCAAAAATGAAAGCCCCGCCGCATTGCCGATCATAATATTGGGCGGATCTCCTATCAGGGTAGCCGTTCCCCCCACATTTGATGCTAGAATCTGCATAAGTAGATAAGGTACGGGATTAACCTCAAGCATGCGTGCAATCGCAATAGTCATAGGTCCAACAAGCAAAACCGTTGTTACATTATCAAGGCAGGACGATAGCACCGCTGTGATAAGCACAAAAACTATCATCATCTTCCACGGGTCGGCCTTAACCTGCTTAGCCGCCTTAATCGCTATATATTCGAACATTCCTGACTGCTTAACCACTGCAACAAAAATCATCATGCCTACAAGCACACCAATCGTGTTAAAATCGACATACTTAATCGCTTCATCAAAGCTGAATACGCCTGCAAGTAGAAGAAGTGTCGCACCCGCAATCGCAGCTGCCGTTCTGTGGACTTTTTCGGTAGTAATCAAAACCATTACACCTATAAAAACTAAAATTGTTAAAACTTCCATACTTGTTTCCTCCTGATAAATGCAAGTATATACCTCACAGCCTAAAATTCAACCCCCTTAAACATGTTTATTTTTCAATACTTATGCGCATTTCTACTGCGTCCTTTTGTTCATCTGTATTTAATTCCATAATCGTTGAGTTTTTTGTACAATGTTTTTCTGGCGATATTCATTTCTCTTGCCGCTTTAGTGACATTCCAACTATTACGACGCATAGTTTCCATAATGTACTCCTTCTCAAAATCATGAGTTGCTCCTCGCAAATCATCACTATATATCTTATTCGTATCAGATTCCGCTTCTCGAATCTCCGGTGGAAGATTATCACTGTTTATCTTTCCATCTTGAGCCATAACGACGAGTCGCTCTACTATATTTCGCAGTTCACGAATATTCCCCGGCCAAGAATAGTTTTTCAGCATTTGCATAACATTCACTTCAACCGACTCTATTTTACGCCCCATTTCCTTTGAGATTGATTCCATAAAATAATTTACAAGCAAAGGAATATCTTGCCGTCTCTCTCTTAAAGGCGGAATTTCGATAGGTAATATATTGAGTCTGTAAAACAAATCCAATCTGAATCTTCCTGCCTCTATTTCATGTTTTAGATCTGCATTTGTCGCGGAAATAAGCCTAAAATCACTCTGAATCGTTTCGCTTCCGCCCACTCTTTCAAAAGTTTTTTCCTGTAGCACCCGCAGTAATTTAGTCTGCATATTTAGACTGAGTTCCCCGATTTCATCAAAAAATATAGTTCCTCCGTCAGCTAGTTCAAACCTTCCCTTTCTACGCTTATCCGCGCCGGTATACGCACCTTTTTCATAGCCGAAAAGCTCGCTTTCTATGAGGTTTTCATTAAATGCGGCACAGTTTACGGAAACAAAAGGTTTATCTGCACGCTCACTGCATCGGTGTATTAAGTGCGCCATCACTTCCTTACCTGTACCGCTCTCTCCGGTAATCAATACAGATGCCATTGTGCGCCCGATAGTAACCGCCTCTTCTCGCATTTTACGCGCTGCATCACTTTCGCCAATCAATTTGTTGGTAGCTGATATTGAAAAGAGATGCTGCTTTAGTCGGCTGTTCTCCATGCGAACATTAGCGAGTTCTTGTGCTTTTACAACAGTCACTATCAACTCGTCGATGTCTACCGGCTTAATGAAATAGGTATAAGCACCTTTTTTAACAGCTTCAACGGCTCCCGGAATTGTGCCTTCCGCTGTAAGCATGATGACCTCCGTCATAGGCCACCTTTTCTTCATTTGCGTAAGCGCTTGCATACCGCTCATCTTAGGCATAATAATGTCGAGAACAACAACGGCAATTTCATGTTTTTCCATTATTTCAATTGCCGCAATTCCATTGTCTGCGGTTTTAACTGAAAACCCCTTTAGTTCAAATATCTTACGGTAGACTTTCAACAATTCCTGATCGTCATCCACCAACAAAATTGAATTACTGATCATTCTTTTCACCTCATGTCCGTTCTACTGCGTTTTACCGGCAGAACGATATCAAATTCTGTCATGTTTGCCTCATCTTCCAATACCGTAACTTTTCCACCGAGTGCGTCCGTCAAGCGCCTCGTAATCCATAGCCCGATGCCGTTTCCGTCTGACTTTGTAGTGTAAAAAGGATCGAAAATCTTTTCTCGAAGCTCTTCAGGGATGGGTTCTCCGCTATTTTTGACAATTACTATTATGTTTTCTTCTCTCCTGCCACAGGATATGTCAATCAGTCCGTCTTCACCAATTGCCTGTATTGCATTTATGATAATATTTTGTAGTATTACCTTTAGAGCTTCAGGGCTTCCCATGTTAATATAACAGTCATCATCAATCATCTCTTTTACTTCGATATTCTGCCTTATCAAAGTCTTTCTTGACAGTAATAGAATCTGCTTTATTACCGTTCCGACATGGACCATTTCAATTTTTTCGTCATCTCTGCTGTAGTCAAGCAGGGTATATATTACCCTTTCGGCTTCATCCGCAGCTCTTTCAATTCGCTCAACCTCCTCCTTTATATCCCGACTTTGTTTCCCCATTGATAAAATATATGCAGCTCCTTTTATCACTGCCAGATGGTTTTTTAATTCGTGTACTATAGCCGCTGCAAATTGACCTATTCCGGCCATTTTTTCCATCTGCTGCACTTCTTTTTCTAAGAGTACGCTCTGTGTTACACAGTTGCTGCTTACAACCATTTCTACGAGTTTTCCCGCACTATCACATATCGGATAATATGTATTTCTATAAACTTCTGTGCCGGAAACAATTTGCTCACTTTTAATCTGAGGTTGTGCCTGTAGCACTTCCAAGGTTTTTTCTATGATTTCAGGTGTAACTGCAACAGATTCTCTTGTGGCGACTACAATAGTTCCGTCGCTTTTAACTATGAGAAGCGCACCTTCAATTGTTTCCAATATAGTATTTATTTCCTGATTTTTTTCAGATAATGACCTTGTATAGCTATCTATACTTGCATTCATTGTAGTAAATGCACGGTTTAACTCTCTTACCTCCAGCAAGTCACCTTCACCTTCTATTTCACAGAGGCTGTAATCACCGTTCGAAATTCTGTTTGCACGTGCCACAAGTGACTGCATAGGTATTGAAAAACTATGTTTAAGCCATGTCAGAAAGCCTACACCCATTAAGATTGCCGTCAACAAAAGAATTAAAAGTAGATTTGCATCCAATAGTTTACCTGGAATGAATTCGCTTCTATCAACCTCAAATAATAGAATTGTGTCCGTATCATTTACTTTTGATGAAAAGAGTATTTTGCGGCTGCCTTTGCCTGAATATGCATAGGTAGCTGCGTTGCTCTTTAAGGCATTTTTCATCGCCTGCCTTTTATCCGAACTCATCTTTTCTTCATCAAATATGTTTTTTGAATAAAGACGACCCTGATGCTCATCCCCTCTCATTCCGGACTGATAGTATATATTTCCGTCTCTTGTTAACCAGTATATTTTCCCCGTTTTACCTAGTGAAAAATCCTTAAAATATTGTTCTCCAAGTTTTAGCAATGATAAATCTATACAAACAACACCATAGAATTCGTCCTTGCTGTCGTAAACAGGGTACGAACAGGTTATCGTCCAACCGGTTCTTAGATAGTCGGAATACGGTGCGGTCCAAACCGCTTCACGTCTCGGATTATTCTTTTGATTCGCAGCGATATAAAACGGGTCTTTTCTCTGGTCATGATCACTTGTAAACTGCACTGTCAAGTCGCTATACGGTAAACATCTGAGAATGTTATTTTTATCAACCATATATGCCCAAGTAACCATTTTATTTTCAGCAACCTTTGCAAAGGCATCGTCCAGTTCCTCTGAAACGGCAATGTCACGATATAGTGACGAATCCTCTTTTACATTGCTCGCTACGTATAAAGCACTTTGTTCATCTTTGCTTAATGCCCCATCCTTCAGTCTGCTTATTGTTCCATTTTCATTTTTTACATATCCCTTAGGCAACTCTTTATATTTTTCCGCATCAGACATTGCGTATATCTTTTGGTACCATATACCTAGCGAAATAGTATTGTTTTCGATTTGTGTAAACTCTTCTGATATGAGTTGACTTTTTTCTTTTATAATCTCCTCTAAATTATTTACTGCGTATTGCTCTGACTTGTTGCGCGTTTGAAATGACAACAAAATAGCAAATAACGCCACATAGAAAATGTTAGCCAACAGGAAAACTAAAATCAATCTGGTAACCATCGAGTCCTTTAAGTTACGTCTCCCCATCTTCTACCTCCTCTATGTGGTGTATATATTTATACAATATACTACCATACATTTTATGTAAGAGTAGTTATATTGAATGAATTTATAGTAATCAAAATTATCATATTGCAGTCGGCTTAAACTTATATTTTTTACCCTAGTTCAAAATATCCGTTTCATGCCCCACGGTATCCGGAGATATTGTAACAGGCTTCCACCTTTCAGGGTCAGCTTTCTGCATGTGCTTCATGTAGCCCCAGAACATAAGCCCGAGGATTACGTAAATTAACATCACAACCCATGCACCAAAGTCCATAGCTTTAACAGATACATATAAAACCCAAAAGCAGAAGCAAATTGACCATATCCCAAAGAAAGTTCCAAACTTGAGTCTAAACGGTCTCTCCCATTCAGGATGTTTCTGCCTGGTCCTTAGGAATGATATTGTTACTAGCAAGTATACCGCTCCGGCAGCTACTCCATATATTGTATATATATAATTAATCCATGCATCCGGTGCAAATACGGTGAAGAAAATCGACAGTATCCCAACGACCAGATTTGCAAACTGTGGCTGTCCAAATTTATTGAGATTTGTGAATCGCTTTGTTACCTGATGCTGCTTTGCAGCTCCATATAGTATACGTGATGCACTAAGCCAAAATGATGATAGTGTCGTGATACATGTTCCGGTACCCATAATTACAATCAAAAGTCCTAACCAGTGTGCCCCGCATATATCTGCGACTCTGGGATCGACTATGTCTGTCTTTGCCACCCATTCGCTTGAAACAACTCCGCCTACTGCAATTACTGCAAGACCATAAACCAAAACCGTGCAAGCTATTGAGCCGACAAATGCTTTCCACAAATCTTTTTTAGGGAAGTCGGATTCTTCCGAAAGCTGAGGAATGATGTCAAATCCTACAAATTTCATCACGAGTAAGCCGACTGCTGCAACCCAACCTGATATCCCATTAGTAAACATAGGAGTTATTGTTGACAGATGCCATTTGCCGCTCAAGATGAAGTAAACGTCTGCCGATAGTGAAATAACTAAAGTGCTCCAAAATAAAACGGACTGTAATTTTGCTAAAACCTTAATTTCTCTATTTGTGAGGAAAAACCAAAATACAATTATTGCGGCTGCCAGTATCTTTACTTGGAGTGTGGTAATCGGAAAAATATACCCCATCATACTTGCAATACCATATGCTACTGTAGGCATTGCCATGATGTAAAGCAACATTATCATCCAAAATGCGGCAAATCCCGAATTTTTGCCAAGTGCATTCGATACCCATATATTTTGTCCTCCCGCATAAGGCATCATGCTCGACATTTCCGAATAAATGAAACACAGCGGTAAAATCAATATTGCTAAGGCAATCAACGCAAACACCGATCCGGGGCCGCTGAGTTCAAACCATAGTTTTATTTCAACCATCCAAGCTGCTATCATTCCGCCGGCAGCCATAGTAATCATGTTCGACAATTTCAGTTCTTTTCTTAATCCGCCTCGGCTATTATTATCTGACATTACACTCCACCTCCTTACTGAAGATTTTTTCTAATTATGTCTATTGTTTCATCCGTACTCAATACATCACAGTAAATTACATTCATAATTTTCAGCTCTGCATCATGAAGTTCTTGACTTCCTGCCGCACAGGCATCTTCAACGCATATTACTTTTAATCCCGCATCTGCCAAGTCTCTGACCGTGCAGGCAACGCATTGATCGGTCACTATGCCTGTAACTACTACCGTGTCTATTCCCATGAATCTTAACAATGTCAAGTAATTTGTGCCGTTACACACGCTGTCGGTTGTCTTATTTACAATGATTTCATTCTTTTGTGGTGCCAATTCGTCTACCATTTGAGCAGAATAACTGTCAACCGGCATTAACATATTGTTCCAACCCTCTGATTTCTGAACCGGTGATCTATCCTCCCCGTCATCTCTTAAGCAAGCAATTCTTCCGTATGTAACAGCCATATTGTTTGTTCTAAAGAAATCCAATAATTTCTTATTATTAGGGATAACAATTTCATCCAATCTGTCATGGAAGGGAATCCATCTTTCCCATTCTCCGGCTGCCTTAAATTGCAGTGCCTCACCGAAATCGCGCAATACAAACTCATTCTGCAAATCGACAAGCAGCAATGCGGTCTTCTTTGGATCAATAATAGGTTCCTTTACTTCGCCAATCGTTTCATAATAGAAATTCCGATACTTTTCTTTAATGTTCATTTCTTTTCCTCCATTTATAAAACAGATATTTGATATTTCGAAACATACTATTGCGATATCCGTGCCAACATTATTTAGCCGAAGCGGCAACTCGAATCATCATTGAAATTCCGATGATTTTTCTGATTGAGCACCTCTTGACTTCATTTAGATTTGCTGAAAGTGTCACCACAAGGTAACGTTACCTTGTGTGCAGTCGTTACCTTTTCGTAACACTTTTAGAGCATAAAAAATCCCGGGTATTAACCCGGGGTTTAATATTACATTTTGATTATTAAATATCCGCAAAAGAAATTATCGCTTCTATATTCGTCTTGCCGTTTACCGCCGTCTTAAAGATATAGCTCTCATTTGCACCACCTGCAACATCTATAGGTTCTGCCGTCTTTGCTCTTCTGATTTCTATCTCCGAGCCAAGCGGTGCCTCTGCTCTGTGTCTGATTAGGAACGAAGTCATCTTCTTATTTTTGACATCCGGAACGTGATTCCATATCATATCGAGATAATAGGTATTATTCATGTGCATGTTTCTATCTACCTCGCTGAACATAACTTGATGTTTTTCACAAAGTTCGTAATCTATGCCCTTAGGCAAAGTAAATCTTATGGGGATGCTCATCTCTACAGGCTCATCAAATTCATAATCGGAAAGGTCAATTTCATCCGTGCGACAGAGCTTTCCGGTATGTATGTTTACAACAGCCCATTCGCTATAGCCCTTTGCTACAATCTCATCGCCCCGCTTAACTAAAAAACATCTGATAAAAGTAGCCGCTTTGCCCCTGCACGCCCAGGTATGCACATCTATTTCATCATACCGGTGAATCTGATCGACCAACTCGTAGAGAATTCGTGTTGCTATAAAACTTTGACCGTTGTCAAAAAGCTCTTCATATGTCGGTCTTCTGTCCCTCATATTGTGATTTCCGGTCTCCTGCATAAGTCTCGCAAAGCATGAAGGCTTTAAGTTATTATTTATATCCACATCGTGTGAGGATATGGAATAGTGTTCCCTGTAAGTACTCATTTCGGCTCCTTTATATCTGTAAGTTTTAGTAGTTTAAGCTTTTTTAGAATGTTGCCAACTCAGGCTCCGGCGGCAGGCTTGCTACAAGCTTATTACAATAAAGCACAGGTCCTACATCTGCGTAAATATCCGAGTACTCAATCCGGATTTCCGCTGTTATTTCCGCCCAGCTGCCGTTCTTGACTTTGGAGGAATTTTCCCAAAGGCAAAGAAGCCCTGCAAACTGAATGTCATCTATGCAACAAGTCATCACATGCCTGCCGAAAATTAAAGTTCCTTCAGGCAGTCCGCCGCCGACAGCGAGCCTGCCTACAACTTTAACCTTCTTTTTATCGTATTTAGTCGGATTCTCATTTACATCACGATACCATTCTGCAAACCAATCATCTCTTATTTCTATAGGTTCCGCATTCATATCAAAAGGCAGTTCATCGACAATGTTATCAGGTTCAATATCACCTGCTGCGTATTCGTAAATGATTTGATTTTTCCGGTTTGCTACGCGGACAATTTTATGAAACTCCATTTTATCAAATCCGTGAACGCAGCGGTTGAAAACTACAAGATTAGCGGTTTTCAACTTATCAAAGACAAGCTGTCTCATGTTCTCGTTGTATTTTTTGAAAAGTCCCGCATCGGCAAAGCTTACTTCTTGGTAAATAGTCCATTCATTCGGCATGTTCCTGAACAAATCCCGAAGCAACCACATTCCATTATATTCGATTACGACACGTTGAACGCGATGCTTTTTTTGAAGCTTACTGAGATTATCCGCATTAATCTCATCAAGTGATTCTATATACTCGCAAAAAACATTATCCTTTGTAAAAAATTTACTTTCATCAAGTTCAACCTCACCCTGCTCGCACATCAGAAGCAGAGTTCTCTCACCCGCATTAAAATCACTACCTTCAAGCGCATCTTGTATAAAAGTAGTCTTCCCGCTATCCAAAAAACCTGTAAATAAATAAACCGGAATTTCCATATTTTGCCTCTATTCTATACTCCGATATATTAACTATAAAGCCAATGTTTTTCTAATATTTTCTTCGTTGATTCCTGCCCCGATTATGCATAGCATTCCGGTAGTTGCAGCTCTCCCGCTCCTGACATCCGCTTCTCCCGGCACATAGTCAAAATGAATCCAGCTTCCGTCTGTACACTCCACAATGCCCTTTGCTCTCAAAACATTTCCGAATTGCGACGTGTCATCAAGTGCGTCAAGGAAACTTTCAATTTCTTGCTTATCGAATCTATGTCCTGTCTCTACTCCAACGCTTTGGAAAACCTCGTCCGCATGGTGGTGTTCACCTCCGCCGCAGCCGCAATCGCAGTGCCCGTCATGCTCGTGATGATGTTCATGTTCGCCGCAGCCGCAATCGCAGTGCTCGTCATGCTCGTGATGATGTTCATGTTCGTGGCAGCCGCAATCGCAGTGCTCGTCATGCTCGTGATGATGTTCATGTTCGTGGCGATGCTCAAATTCAACACTTAGATTCTCAAGTTCCACAACGATTCCCGCCTTTTTCTCAATAGTTTTAAGAATCAGTTCGCCACTTAGGTCGTCCCAGTCAGTCGTTATGATGTCGGCGCTCCTGTTGTGCCCGCGAAGCAATTCAATACATTTATCGAGTTTTTCCTGAGGCAGCCCTGATGTATGACTGAGAATTATGGTACTTGCATGCTCGACCTGATTATTAAAAAACTCTCCGAAATTTCTCATATATATTTTACACTTATTGGCATCTACAACCGTAGTAAGCCCGTTTAATCTCAGTTTTTCATTTTCGAGATTTTCGACTGCGAGAATCACATCGCTCAGCTTTCCTACTCCGGACGGCTCAATCAGTATTCTGTCAGGGTTATATTTCCTGACAACTTCATCCAAAGCTTTGCCGAAGTCACCTACCAAGCTACAGCATATACACCCCGAATTCATTTCATTAACCTGTATTCCCGAATCCTGTAGAAATGTGCCATCCACACCGATATCTCCAAATTCGTTCTCGATTAGAACAACATTTTCACCTTGATAAGCCTCCGAAATAAGCTTCTTAATCAGTGTCGTTTTACCTGCACCCAGAAATCCTGAAAAAATATCTATCTTTGCCATAAATTTCATTCCTTTCAATGTCAAGTTTATTATTCCTACAATTCTATATATACCACTTGACTTTAAGACCTAAAAATTTATTTTTATAGGCTTTCATCATCCGGCTTTATAAAGCTCCTAAACAGCTTTTGTTCATCTTCATCGAGCTTCATTGTTACGCAAAGTCTCTCAATAACCTCGGCAGGAGGTATATGTCCATCCGTTGTACAAAGCATGGTAAAATCATTATGAGGCATACCCAGTTCCTTAAAAACTATTTCTCCCGAGCTTATCTTCCTGTCGTATATCTTAAAAAAAACTGCCGAAAAATTTTTATTTACCATTTTTCTCCTTTTATCTTCTCAATTTTGCTGTTAAAATATATCTACTGCATTGGAGGTTTTATGAAAGACAGATTTAAGCAAGGTATAGTCATAACAATTCTTGCAGGAATATCCTGGGGTTTTTCCGGAACCTGCGCCCAAATTCTATTCGAAAGGTTTAATGTTACACCTATATATCTTTCATCTATGCGAATGGTGCTCTCTGGCATCATTCTCACCTCATTTTCATTTTTCACAAACAGAGAAAAGCTCATTTCTATGATAACAAGCGGCAAGGCTGTCATACGCCTCATCCTCTTTGCTCTGCTTGGAATTTTATTTAACCAAATATCTTACCTTGAGGCAATTCATAATACCAACTCGGGAACCGCAACGATTTTGCAATATGTCGGACCTGTGCTTTGTATGATTACCGAGTGTTTTTTAGTTAGACGATTACCCGAAAAAAGGGAAGTAATCGCTATAATTCTCGCTATGTTCGGTACATTTATACTAGCCACTCACGGTAATATAAATCAAATCTATATCACTCCTATAGGGCTCATGTGGGGACTTTGCTCTGCTGTCGCCATTGTATTTTACACATTTTTGCCTATTTCACTAATCAAAGAATACGGCGCTATCTGCGTCACCGGATGCGCAATGTTGATAGGCGGTATTGTGATAAGCACGCTCAGCGGTGCATTTTTGCAGCCTTTCAATACGGAGCCTAAGTTTGTGGCTATTTTCACCGCAATTATAATTCTCGGCACAGTTGTGCCATATACGATGTATCTTATGGGCATCAACAGATGCGGTCCGGTCATCGCCAGTATGCTTGCAAGCGTCGAGCCCGTATCCGCCACGCTATTTATGATTTTCCTGCTGAATGTTCCTTTTCACAAAAGCGAAGCACTCGGCTTCGCCTGCATTTTCGTAACCGTCTTTCTTCTAACAAAGAAAGATGCATCGCGCAGGGATATTTCAAAGCTCGGAAACGAACTAGATTAAACCGGGCTTTAGTTTCTGATACATGGAGAAAGCGAGGGGTCTTATCGGCATGATAAAATCCCCGATAAGTTCCTCGACAACACCGTTAAACCCTTTCTTGAATCCGTAGACACCGTAGTCCGGAGACTCTTTGTTGAAATCGCCTGATATTCCGTAAAAATTATATCTGTTGATTCCGTTTTTAATCGCATACCTTATCATCCACCACTGTATGGCATAAGGCGCATTATATCCCCTAAACCTATTATCTGTGCCGCTGAACAAGTATACGATTTCGTTATCATATACTGTAAAGCAGGCGCTTGCCATGTTTAGGATATTCCCGTGTTTTTCTTTAAGCTCTCCCGCTTCCCTGCACTTTCTAATATTTACATCAATCGCTTCTTCCGTAACGCGCTTCTTATTCTTAGTCTTCTTATTGTTCGGCGTTTCTAAAAGTTTCGCTTCAATGCTCTCGAGTTCTTTATTTAGCTTCATTTTTTCCTCGTCAAGCGTTATCAAATATTCGTCTAAATCAAGATAGGCGAGAAGCAGCTTACATCTGTCTCCGTAAATTTCTGTGAATTTCTTATAAAAATTATGACTTCGTCCCGGAAAGCCCCGCCTCTCCGCGGTTTCATCCATCATCTTCGTGTAAATGTCTATTTCCTCTAACGGAAGTTCTCTAATCTTTATCCCCTGCTTGACAGTTTTGTTGATAGACCAGCGAGTCTGCTCATCAAACTGCTTGTAAATTTCATCCTCACTTCTGCCGTCAATATATAATGAGTAAAGCCAACGCGCCTGGGAAACATCATCGTAGCCTACAGTAAAGCCTTTATGTCTGAATCCCAGCTGCTTCAGGGCGTCGATTACATAAGAATTATCTTCTCCTCCCTCGACAAGCGCGCCCTCATTATCGCGTTCCTTATAAATTATATACGGGTCTACCTTTAGATAAAGAGCCTTGTTTTTCTTGGCAAAAGCTTTGATTTTCGACACGAAAAACTTGAGAAGCTCCTCATCTCTGTAGTCTACCAAAAATCCCCTCTGGGCATAATAGTATCTGTAAAATCTCATTATTGGAATCGATGTCAGAGCCGTAGCCGCCAAAATCTCACCATCGGATTTTACGCCGACAAATTCGATTTTCCAGCCGCTGTATTTTTTTGTTTCCAGTGATTCTACAAGGTTCAAAAAATTTCTATATGGGTGCTTCTCACTAAATTTTATATATTCATCTTTGTTAAGTAAGCAAAATTCCACTTGCAAACTCTCCTTTCAAGCCTTTACTCAAAAAGCTCATAATCTGTCATTTCATCTATATTTCTTAGAACCGAAAAAACTATGCTCGCTCCATAACCATAGCTTGACAGTCTTCTAATTATCCTATTTCGTACTTTTTCGGGAAGCTTTTGCTCGCAGTCAACTCCGCTTTGACGAATAATCTTCAGTGCCACGCCAAAAGCTCTATCATATTCGCCGGTATTTGCGTCTTCTTCAAGTTCGTCCATGCAAGTTTCGTATGCTTCATTTATCAGTTCGGCTCTTATGCCTCTTTTTCTAAGCTCATTTTGAATGCGGCTCTTTCCCCAGCCCTTATTTTCACCGTAGCTTATAAAATCCTTACTATACTCCAAATCGTCAAGATAACCATATTCAAGAAAATCACTTATGATTGAATCAATGTCTTCAATCTCAAAGGATTTCTGTTTTAGATACTTCCTCAAAGTCATAACACTGCATCTGGAACGCAGGATTCTTGCGGCGGCAATATCTCTTATTGATTTCATAAAAGCACCACATCCGCCATCTCATCCGATTCCGTACAGTATGTGCATTTCAAATCCGGTGAAAGCTCTATTTTTTTCACATACACGGTTTTTCCCTCATATGCTATCTCCTGCTTCAGCTCGTGATTATCATCCACAAGCGATTCCTTTTCCCCGAATATCCCTTTGCCGGTGTATTTGCCGAAAGCTTCCTTTGCTGTCCAAATCTCAAAGAATCCCTCTTCCCCCCAAAGATTTACATAGGCTATTTCATTTTCGCTGAAATGTCTATCTGCTATGGCTTCAAATTTGCACGATTTAACCTGTTGAATGTCAATCCCGCAAGGCTTTTCATCAAAGATACACATCCACATCAACCCTGTATGTGAGAGTGAAAACTCTATGTCAAGATTCGCGAAATACGGCTTCCCCAATTCGTAAACTTCTATTTTCAGTTGTTTTACAATATCCTCTAATTCTTTAGATTTCAGCGTTTTATATTTGCTGTTTCCAAGATATAAGCAAGCGGCTCGCCTTATTAGTCCATAGCCCGCTTTACCATGCAAAACTTCGCCTTCTCTCAAGTATATTTTTGACAATTATACCCTCCAATAAATTCGACTTCAAAATAACAGGGTGCAAATGCACCCCAAATTACTACTCGATATTATTAAGTCTTTCCAGCACTCTGCGATAACCGTCAGCACCGTATACAATGCATTTATTTATTCTGCTGATAGTTGCGGTTGAAGCCTTTGTCGTCTTTTCTATCTCATTATATGTCTTTTTTTCAGAGAGCAACTTAGCGACCTGCAATCTCTGTGCAATCGAGTTAATCTCATTGATTGTGCATATATCTTCAAAAAATCTATAGCAATCTTCTCTATCACGCAAAGTTAAAATCGCATCAAATAATTCGTCAATATCATCTCTTTTGAATTTAGACTCGTATGTCATATCAGCTTCCTTTCGATTTTTGCATTGAAAATGCAATATCTGAGCAATATTTTGCGTTGAAATTATATCACTTTGCTGTATTAAAGTCAAACACTCGCAAGCTCTATCGCTTTAGCAAGCTGTAAGTCATTACCGTCTATGTTCTCTACAGCAAACTGCGGCTCAATTCCTTTACCGTTAATCTTCTTGCCGGTAGGTGAAAAATATTCTTTTACGGTTATGCTTATAGCTGTATCATCGCTATAAATATGACTCTCCTGCACAACACCCTTTCCATAGCTCTTTTGCCCTACGGAAATTGCAGCTTTGTTATCTATTAAGGCTGCGGCGACTATCTCGGAGGAGCTGGCTGAGTTTTCATCTATCAGCACTATTAACTTAAGCTTAGTGCCTTTTACGTCAGAATTGTAATTTTTTATTTTTCCGCGCTTATCCTTTGTGTATGTAATCTTACATTCAGGTAAAAGTCTGTCGGCAATCTTTATGCCTTCATCAAACAAACCGCCCGGATTAGCTCTTAAATCCAGTATCAAACTCTGTTTCCCCGATTTCTCAAAGGAACTTAGTGCCGATTCAAATTTGCTATAGGTTTGTTCTCCGAAACTTGTAATTTTGATATACGCCGTTTTATCCGAAATTTCCTTGCTGTCTACTGTTAAATCCTCGATTTCCCCTCGGATGACCTTGACTTTCTTTTCTTCGCTTCCCCTCATTATTTTGAGTTCAACTGCTTCTCCCGCCTTGCCTGAAATCGCTTTTTTCACTGCCTTTATTGTCTTGCATTCTCTACCGTCTATTTCCAGAATTATATCTGCCTTTTGTAGACCTGCTGTCTGTGCGGGACTTTCGCTCATTACATCGGTAATAAGCACACCTTTATCTGTCATCTCAAAGCTTATGCCTATACCTGTAAAGCTGTTGTTCAAGCTTTTTTTCAGTTTTTCCAACTCATCCTTATTCAAATATCTTGAATACTCATCGTCAAGGCTGGAAAGCATAGCATCATACATGGCTTCAGACTGCTTATCTTTATCAAATTCGTATAGGAAATCCGATTCTATCAAATTATCTATATCTATAAGTTTTTCAAACTTTTTTATGAGCTTTTCATTAGATTCATATTCCTTTTTTGGCACTATAAGCTTATCTGCGTATCTCAGAAAAGCAAAAAAGCCCCCTGTCATCATCACAGCCGTCAAAATAACTGTGAGAATTATAGCACCGACATTAAAATTTCTCTTTTTCATGCTCACTCCATATTCACAGACTTAAGTACGAGATTAACATACTCCCTGCCATTCCAACTCGATAAATCTAAATTTCCTATTAGAGAAACCTTAATCCCCGTATCCATGGATTTTTTTAGGATAAGCTCATTTTCATCAGCATTTACAAAGTCAACGCCTCGAATTTCCTTATCCCCCAGATTCAACCTAAATTGCAGATATTCTGGCTTACGCTGCATTCTTGAAACAAAGCGAGGCACCGCGTCTATTCTTATCAAAGGCATTTCGTTGCATTTTCCAAACGGTTCCAACATAGCCTGTTGTTCAAAAAACTCACTGCCCAAATCATCGCTCTCCATCAATGCATCAAAATCAACCATTGTACCTTTATCCGTCGATTTCAGTTTCAATTCCGCAATTCCCTCTGCAATGGACTCTCTAAGAAGATTTATATTCTCATCCGGTATGGTAAATCCGCAAGCTGCCGCGTGTCCGCCAAACTTCACAAAAAGCTCCGGCTTTCTATTTAACAAATCAAATAAACTTATATTGTCAACGCTTCTGCCTGTACCTTTACTTTTACCGTCACCAATCTTCGTCACTATAAGGCTTGGAATTCTGTACTTTTCTTTTAGCCTTCCTGCCGCTATTCCCGTAACTCCCTCGTGCGCTTCATCAAGCTCTGCCAAAATGAAACCTTTCTCTATATCTTCACTCAACAAATTTGAGACACAACTTTCATAAATTTGATTTTGAATCTTCTTGCGAGAATTATTGGCTTCTATAATATCCTGCGTAAGTTCCTTGGCGCGCACCTCATCCTCACACAGAAGCAATCGTGACGCCAGCGAAGCATTGCCCATTCTTCCTGCCGCATTTATATGCGGCGCAATAATAAAAGACACATTTTGTGATTTTATATCACCTTGTCTAAGCCCGATTCCATCTAAAAGGGATTTCAGCCCTACTCGCTTGCTTACATTAAGAGCTCTGAGACCATATTTCACCAGAGTTCTATTTTCATCTACCAAAGGCACTATATCACCTATGGTTCCTATTGCCACAAGATCCAGATTCCTTGTGAGTACAGATTTCGGCATCTCCGCCGTTTCACATAGTGCCTGTGCCAGCTTAAATGCCACTCCTACACCTGCAAGAAACTTAAACGGGTAGTTGCATTCCTTTTGACTTGGATTTATCAAAAGGCAGTCAGGAGTTTCATCCCTGATGGTGTGATGGTCAGTTATCAGTATCTCCAGTCCTATCTCTTGCGCATGCCTAACCTCCTCAACTGATGTCGAACCGCAGTCTACCGTGATAACAAGTTCGACCCCTGCCGCCTTAAGCTTGTCCAAAGCCGCAGAATTCAGACCATATCCTTCATCAAATCTTGATGGAATATAGTAACTGACATCCGCTCCCATTTTGCGAAGCACATCCATCATCAGTGAAACGGAAGTCACTCCATCTGCATCGTAATCGCCATAAATACAGATTTTTTGACCGGTTTCTATCGCCATCATTATTAAGTCCACGCCTTCATACATATCCTTTAATAAAAACGGACTATGCATAAGCACAGGCTTTTCAGATAAGAACTCCGCGACATCGTCTGCCGCGGAGATACCTCTTTTATTTAGTACTGTTTGTATAACATTATTTAGTTTCATATTCTTTAATTTACATATAGTTCAGGATTAACATATTCTCCGTTTATGCGAACCTCAAAATGCACATGCGGACCTGTTGCCCATCCTGTTTGCCCTGCGAGTGCGATTACATCACCTTGCTGTACATATTGCCCCGGAGAAACAAGTATAGCGCTATTATGTCCATAAACGGTAACTACACCGTTACCATGGTCAAGAAATACACCGAATCCATATCCCTGTTCATACCATCCGGTCAGATTCATAACCCTGCCTGAATCTGAAGCTCTTACAGGAGTACCCGCAGGCACGCCTAAATCTGTACCTGTATGGAACGTTCCGTATTGCTCAAGGCCAACTCTATATCCGAATGGAGATGTGATAATTTTTGCAACAGGCCATCTTAAGTTTCCGGTTGCTCCTGATATAACGCCACCCCCACCTGTACTTCCGTTATCCGGACTCGGTGCGGGATAGTTATTTTGTGCTGCCTGCTGCTCCGCCAGGATTTGCGATGACAGAGAATCCGCCTGCTGCTTGAAGATTGCAATAGTCGATTCAATCTCTGCGGCCTTATCTTCAAGCTCTTTTGAAACCTTGGCGAGCTCATCTTTTTTAGTCTTTAACACACTTTGAGAATTTGTAATATCTTGCTTTGCCAAATCAAGCGCAGACTTATTCTTATTCAGTTCTTCACTCGTTTTCTCAAGGCTGTTGAGCGTGTCCTGGTCACTTCTGTATATCTCCTGAAGCAGCGATATATTAGATAGGAACTCTGAGAAATTATTCGAGTCAAGAATTATATCTATAAATCCTATAGACCCGTTCTTATACATTGTACGAAGTCTCTTTGACAAGCCGTTCTTCCTGTCGTTGATACTTGCGTGCATTTCTTCGATTTTACCTACAAGCGCATCAATTTCGGCCTGCTTATTATCTATTTCCGTCTGCTTATTCGTTATCTCCGTGTTCAAAGCAACAATCTTTTCCGTGTAATCATTCAGTTCTGTCATAACCTCCTGCTTTTCGGCTTCTGCTGCTTTTTGTTTTTCTTTGACTTCGTCAAGTGTCGCTTGCTTATCTTCCGCATAAACACTCGCCGTGTACGACAAAGTTAAACTTATCGCCATCATCAAAGATAATGAAACTGCAAAAATCTTTTTTCTACTCATAGAAAACCTCCCAAAGCTTCTACTTTGTATCAAGGAACTTGCGCATTGAAATTATACTTCCACACGCGCCTATGCTCACCCCTATTGCCAAGAATATCAAAATCAAATTTATAGATAAATATCCTGCCGGTACAAGTGGTGAGCTCATTATTGTCATGAATTGCTTCCCTACGGCAGCTATAATCTCCTTATATATGAAATAGGTTGCCGTCGCTGAAATTATTGAAGAAATCACACCGATTAAGATTCCCTCCACCAGGAAAGGACCTCTGATGAACCAGTTTGTTGCTCCTATGTATTTCATAATCTCAATTTCTTTGGCTCTGGCAAAGACGGTCAACTTAATCGTATTGGATACTACCACAACGGAAACTATAATCAGGAAAATCATGATAATCAGCGCTGCAATCTTCAAGAAATTAGTTATTTTAGTGAGCTTTTCGACCGTCTCCTGATAATATTTTACATCTTCAACGCCCTTGGTATCGTCGAGCTTGTCTATCACCTTATCCGCCGCCGACATAGATTCTACAGTTATTATAATCGAGCTTGGAAGCGGGTTATCCCCTAAGCTGTCCAGAAGGTAGCTGTTTTCTCCCCAGCGAGCCTTCAATATCTGCATAGCTTCTTCCTTTGTTCTGTATTCGGTAGATTTAATACCCGGACCTGTTTCGATTTGTTTCATTATTTGCTTGGCCTCGGACTTAGTCACTTCATCCTTTAGAAAAACTTCAACCTCATTGTAGTTGTTCTTAAGCATCTCCGTAAAGAGATTTATATTCACGGTAATTACAAAGAATAATCCCAAAATGAGAAGCATCGCCGTTATCGCAAATACCGAAGCCATCGACATACCTTTATTTCGCCTAAGCTGCTTGAAGGCCTGTCTGATGTTATAACCTATCCGAAGCATCCTCGTCCTCCTCACTGTCAATCACAGGTTCGACATATCCATACTCGCCATACTCATCTCTAACAATTTGTCCCGACTCGATAGCGACAACGCGTTTTTGCATGCGATCGACAATCTCCTTCGCATGGGTAACCATGACTATGGTAGTTCCTGTATCATTAATGTCTCCGAGCAAATCCATAATTCCGTTAGCCGTCTCAGGGTCGAGGTTTCCTGTAGGCTCGTCACATATCAAAAGGTCCGGCTTGTTTATAATAGCTCTTGCGATTGCGACCCTCTGCTGTTCTCCTGCAGAAAGTTCATCCGGGTACTTGTCCGCCTTATCACCGATTCCCACCATCTGAAGTGCAATAGGCACACGATTTTTGACTCTTCGCGCGCTCTTATGTACCGTCTCAAGCGCAAAGGCAACATTTTCGAATACCGTTTTTTTCGGCAACAGTCTAAAATCCTGAAAAACTATACCTATCTTTCGTCTCAACATAGGTATTTCGCGATTGCTCAGTTTAGTAACCTCTTGTCCATCTACAAGTATGCTTCCGGAATCCGCATTTATTTCTTTAAGTATCAGTTTAATAAAGGTAGACTTACCTGCACCGCTGGGACCTACCAAAAATACAAAGTCGCCATCATTGATAGTAATGCTGGCGTTCTCAAGTCCAACATTGCCATTATATATTTTGGTAACATTTTTGAATGTTATCATATCAAAAACCTCTGATTCAAAAAATATTTGTACTTATTAAGTATACAACAAAATAAAGGCTTTGTGAACACTTATTGATTATTCAAGCGGCATATCAATGTGAATCTTTTGTGAAAACAGACCAAAAGGCATTGCGACACTCATCGCTTGTCCAAGGATAACTGCATTTATATTCGCATCCACATAATATCTCGGTAGATATCTCATCGATAAACAGTATGTCATTTGACCTGAGAATCTTGTAAATTTCGCGCTTTGATACACCACTGTTCATACGGTTTATCACCCAAATCACTCTTGCATCTTTTTCCATGCGCTTAAACGCTTTTATTCTCTCAGCTTCTCTTATCAGCCTTGACGGCATGGGACATACCAGAACAAATATCAAATCAGCATCGCTTAATATAAAGTCAAAGTACGGATCTGCTTCAACATCAGATATATTAAATTCACCTCTTGCGCTGCTTTCCAGCCTGGAAAATTGCCCATCATCAAGCCTTATATTCCTATCTATATCTTTTGGACAAATCACTCTCCAATCGATGTAAGAGTTTTCTTTCTCAAATCCGGTTTCTTCGCTTGCAGCAAAGACATTCACTTTATTTTTCTGTTCCGCTGTAATTTTCTCCAAATTATTTAGTCCCGAAAGTCGTTCTCCTCTTGCAGCAGCCTCGTAAAAATCGACGAAGCCTGTTCTTGAAAATCTCTGTTCCATCGCATAACTATCGTAAATCAAAGTCGTCTTAGTTTCGGGTACGCCATATTCAGTAAAGCACACCTCAAAGCCATTTTTGCTGATGAATCCGGCCAGCATTACAGAGAAGAGACTCGTGCCTGCAAATCGTCCTGTAGCTGTAACCGCTATCCGACTGCCGACGCCAAGCCCCCAAAAGTTCCTTTTTACCTTATCGGTATCCTCTCCTGAAAGCTTCCTCCTATACTTACGAAGCGTAAATATATCTTTAATCCCTATGTAAATCCCCCCTTCTCTCATCCGGACATCTGTATTTCCTCATGTGAAATATTTGCATAGATAAGTTTATGCCTATAGTTTGGGGAATTCAATACGATTTGTACGGGGAAATTTTTTCTAAAATTAAAATCCCCTTGTTCAGTCAGTCTTCAACCAGGCTCTGCTCGTAAGAATTAAATCTAACTGCTTTAGACTGTTTGCTCGACTAATGAACAAAGGGATGTGTTTACAGTATATCCATTACCAATATTTTATTCACAAAGTTTTTTCACTGCCGCCTTTATATGAGCAGCAGTCATTCCGTATTTTTCTTTTAATTCCTCAGGCTTGCCCGACTCGCCGAAGGTATCCTGCTGACCTACCATAGCCATTTTGGTAGGACACTCGCGAGCGAGAAGTTCTGCTACCGCACCGCCTAGACCGCCGACAACGGAATGTTCTTCTGCCGTAACTATTTTACCTGTTGCTCCGGCTGCGCGAATGATGAGTTCATCATCCAAAGGCTTAATGGTATGAATATCCAAAACCATGGCATCTATTCCCTCATTTGCAAGCTCATCTGCCGCTTTCATAGCCTCGGAAACCATTATTCCCGTAGCAACTATGGCAACATCTTTGCCGTCTCTGAGAAGCTTACCCTTTCCCAGCTCTATCTCATCACCTTCGCTATAAAACATAGGAACCGCAGCTCTTCCAAGCCTGATATACGCCGGTCCGTCAAAAGAAACAGCCTGTTTTATGAGTTTTGCGGCACTGATTCCGTCGCACGGATTAATGACTGTCATTCCGGGAATAGTACGCATCAATGCGATGTCCTCAAAAGTTTGGTGGCTTGCCCCGTCCTCCCCTACAGTTATACCCGCGTGTGTTGCGCATATTTTAACATTGGCACCTGTATATCCTATGGAGTTTCTTATGATTTCAAATGCTCTTCCCGCCGCAAACATCGCAAAGGTGGAGGCACAAACGACTTTTCCTGAAAGTGCAAGTCCTGCCGCAGATGCATATAAATTTTGTTCCGCTATGCCCATGTTGAAAAATCTTTCCGGGTATGCTTTTGCGAAAACACCTGTTTTAGTTGAACCTGAAAGATCAGCGTCCATAACTACAAGATTAGGATTTTCCGCTCCAATTTCAACCAGTGCTTTTCCGTATGCCTCTCTAGTTGCCTGTTTATCTGCCATTACCACTTACCTCCCAATTCTTCTACCGCTTGCTTCGCCTGTTCCTCATTAGGAGCTTTCCCGTGCCAAGCCGCCTCATCAGTCATAAACGACACACCCTGTCCTTTGTGAGTACGAGCAATAATCACAGACGGTTTACCGATTTCCTTTCTCGCCTCGTCGAGTGCTGCAAAAATTTGTTCAAAATCATGACCGTCTATGACCTGAACATGCCAACCGAAAGATGCAAATTTTTCATCAATAGGTGAAACCGTCATTACTTTGTCGTTATCTCCGTCTATCTGCAAACCGTTCCAGTCAACAAAGGCAACCAAATTGTCAAGATGGTAGTGTCCTGCCGACATCGCAGCTTCCCAAACCAGTCCTTCCTGAAGTTCTCCGTCTCCGAGGAGTGTAAACACCCTGCTTCCGTCATTATCAAGCTTTGATGCAAGTGCCATCCCGATGCATACTGAGAAACCCTGTCCCAGCGAACCTGTCGACATCTCTATTCCGGGAACCTTATCCATATTAGGGTGTCCCTGAAAATTGCTTCCGAGCTTACGAAGGCTCATCATTTCTTCCGGTGAGTAGTAGCCTCTTTCGGCAAGCGCAGCATACTGCACGGGCGCAGCATGTCCCTTTGACAGTACAAATTTGTCTCGTCCGTTCATCTTAGGATTCTCAGGATCTATATTCATCTCTCTAAAATATAGAGCTGTGAGAATTTCTGCGGCGGAAAGGCTTCCTCCCGGATGCCCCGAGCCGGCATTATATACAGCCTTGATTACATCAACCCTAATCTTTGCCGCAATCTCCTTATAATTGATATCTTTCATTCTTCCCCTCCAAATATCAGCACACACATTCATTTTGTAAACTTTTTATTCTATCTGATTTATAATTTCTTTATAGCCATTGAAATATTATCAATAATATCCCTGGACATCACGCTAAGCGGACCGAGTTTTTTAGATGCCAAGTCCCCCGCGCTTCCGTGTAAAAAAGCAGCCAGCGAAGCCGCATCAAAAGCAGAAAGACCCTGTCCTGCAAAAGAAACAATCATTCCCGTCAGAACATCTCCTGCCCCTGCGGTTGCCATTCCCGCATTACCGCTGGTGTTGACAAGCATCCTTTCACCATTTCCCGTGATACAAGTATTATGTCCTTTCAATAAACAAACCGACTCAAATCTGTCGGAAAGCTCTCTGCACATTTCTCGCCGATTTCTGCTTAAAAGTTCTTCCTTTGATGTTTTCATAAGTCCGGCAGCTTCTCCAAGGTGAGGCGTTATACACACATTTCTCGCCGCTCTCACTGTATTTCCCAAATCAAACTTATCGTCTGCCAAAGTATTTAATCCGTCGGCATCAATTACTATCGTGCCGTCAAATTCGCTGCATAGCTTATGAATCAATTCCGCAGTCACTTTATTAACACCCATGCCGGGACCTATGGCTACAGCATCAAACCTGTTAAGCTGAGACAGCGCATCTTCTTTATTCACACAGATAGCCTCAGGCAGTCCGGTTTGCATAACCGAAAACCCGCTTTCCGGTATAAGAGTTCTGACAAGACCGCTTCCACATCTGAAAGCGGCAAAAGCGGACATATAAGCGGCACCTATCATACCTGAAAATCCGGCGATAATCAAAATATTACCGCAATCCGCCTTAGAAAAAGAGTTCTCTCTGACGGGCAAAAGCTTTTTGCAGTAGTCCGCATCGAGCTTTATTATATCTCTTTCCATTCTTTCGAACGAATAACTTTGCATTTGAGACCTCATAACTCAATATGAATATATCCTGTTAAAACACGAAAATTCCTGCCATCAAGAAATATATCGACAGGGCAACAGCATCTGAAACGGATGAAATCGCCGGATTAGCGATTAGAGCCGGATCAAGATTGAATTTTTTCACCACAAGCGGTATCATGCTTCCCAGAATCTTAGCAAAAACTACTATGCAAATCATAGAAACACAAACGGTTAAAGTCTGTGCAAACGGTACGCCTTCAAACCAATATATTCTGGCAAAGTTAATAATGCTCAGCAAGGTTCCAAGGCTTACTCCTATTTTAATTTCCTTCCACAAAACTTTTAGAAAATCAGACGGTTCAACTTCATCTGTAGCAAGACCTCGAATAATCAGAGTTGCAGCCTGCGACCCCGTATTTCCGCCTGTCCCCATGAGCATAGGCATATAGGTAATCAAATTTGTATAATCTGAGAGCTGTCCCTCGAAGTTATTAATTATCTTACCTGTAAAAACGTAAGCAACCATCAAAATCAACAGCCATGGCAATCTATTTATAACATGTTGCCAAGACGACATATCCAGATAACCTCTATCTGATGCATCAAAGTCAATGACACCGTTCATTCTTTCAAAGTCCTCTGTCGTTTCTTCTTCAATTACATCAAGAATATCGTCAAATGTTATAATTCCAACAAGCCTGAACTCATTGTCAACTATAGGAATCGCCATAAAGCCATATTTCTTAAAATCTGCCGCTACATCTTCCTGATCATCATAAACATTCTCATAGACGAATTCCGTCCTCATTATATCGTTTATCTTTGTACCGTAATCAGAAACGACAAGTGTAGAAAGCGGAACTATGCCGATGAGTTTTCGACCCTTGTCCTTTACATAACAGGTATAGATTGTTTCCGCATCCATACCTTCTCTTTTGATGTGATCAAGAGCCTCTCTTACAGTCCAATCCTTTTGCAAGCTGATGTAATCAGGCGTCATTAAGCTTCCCGCACAGTTGTCGGGATAGTTCAGGAAGGTGTTAATAAGCTTTCTCTCGCTGCGAGGAGTTTTTTCCAAAATCTTATCTACAATATTAGCCGGTAGCTCTTCCAAAATGTCGATTTTGTCATCGAAGTCCATCTCATGCACTATGTAGTTGATTTCTCTGTCTGTTATACTGTTTACTATATCTACCTGATCGTCTGACGGAAGTTCTGAAAAAACATCAACGGATACATCCTTAGGAAGAAGTCTGAAGAGGATTACAGTCATCTGAATATCCGACTCTTCTGTAACTTCCTCAAGCAGCTCCGCAATATCCACGGCATTGAACTTGAGAAGTTCGTCGCGTGCTAAGAAGTATTTTTTTTGCTCAAGCAGTTCGAGAATCTTGTCAAGACTTTCTTCAACCGTTTGTTCTCTATCTGCGGTCATTAGGTTTTCCATAGCACCCTCCTCTCTTTTTATTTGAGATTTGTCATATGCGCATAGCTTCCGCTTTTGAGGCGAGAAGGCTTTGCTTCTATAACAATTCCTTATCCGATTTATATTCTTTTATTCGCTAAATTCCTTTACGTTTATCAAACAACCACCTGCTTGGTCTATAAAGCAACTTTGAGACGGGCAAATCAAACTCTCCCAGGTATTCGTGCACGTATGGAGAAAAAGAATGCTTAAATTCTTGAAGTCCGTCGTCGATAAATCCTGAAATTCCACCCATATTTACATATTCACAGCCTCTGTCAAAACAAGTCTGCATGCTGAAAAACCAAGTCCTGTACGGAGCCATAAGCCTGCGGAAAGCATTATCGGCTCCTGCATATAAAAGTTCTGCGCTTTTACCGCAAATTACAGTTAAAGCGCCGGCAATACACCGCTTCTCTCCATATTTTTCCATGAACCTCCGTCCCTCATCAACCCTGCGAGTATATGAGGTGAGGTTTTCCTCAAGCTTAAATCGCTTCTTCGGTGCGCTTTGCGGGCAGTTTTTGAGTTCTTCAATACACTTGAGCCTCGCCTCCTGAGCATCATCAAGTTCACCTTTTATATCAATATATGTCAATGTCAGAAATGCATCTTTTCCATAGACATCAAGAAGAAGTTCATAATATTCCCTATCCCTTAAAGCCACTCCCTGTCGCTCAGCTGTACAGCACATGACTTCGGCAAAATCATCCAGTCCCGACTTATCTGTCAAAATCGTGCTTAAATGTTTATTCTTAGCAGCAATTTTGTAGTTCTTTTTGCCTTTTTTGCTCAGATAGTTCTCTCCGAACTCGTCCGCGTGACAAACCATATTGTATCTGGGCTGAATTGTTGCAGACATTCCTTTTGTAAAGCCTAAATGCCTTAGCCCTCCGTTGCTAAGCGAGTCAAGAACTGCTAAACTCTCTTCTTCAAATACCGGAGATTCAAGTTCTTTATAACAGCCTCTCAAAACAGGCGGATCAATTTTGATAAAAAGGCACTTTCGCTTTTTTGCCCATAGCTTAAGCTCGCTAAAAAAGAAATGGGTCAGCTTAGAATTGTCATAATCAAAAATAGGCCCTCTTGGTATGTACATCATAGTAAATCCGAGGGGCAAATGCTTTATCAAAACCAGACAAGCCGCAATCTGTTTCGACTCGTCAAAGGCGCCTATAAGGGCATGGCTCCAATTTTGCTTAATTTTGCTCCACCTATATGACTGCAATAAATTTCCTTGCGGGGAGCCCATAACAAACTCATCGTGCTTGCAGGCTTCTACATTGTCGTTAAAAAAATACATTCAAACCGCCTATTCCTACCAAAATTCCATTATATTATAAGCCACTGTAAGCCCATGTGTCAAACTGCAAGCATCCTTAAATTCAGTTTAATCCTATCAAAATTTGTGCAGATGTTGACATTTTTTCAAAAATAAATATATGAATTATCGTTTATTAACTTATTAGAAAATCATTAGAAAAATTAATTTCAAATAGTATTATTTTGAACCCATTACATATTGACTAAAAAATATCAGGGTGTTATATTTAGATTAGGTGCTCGTGTATACACGGCATTATTAAAAAAATATTACACAAAGTATGTATTAAGAAAAGAGGAGATCAAGATGGCAAATTTAGTTCAGAAGTACATCGACATCGCTAAAGCTAAGAATCCAGGTGAACCTGAATTTCTACAGACAGTAGAAGAAGTTCTCACTTCTATCGAACCTGTTTTGGAGGCACATCCTGAGTATGTCGAGGCTGGACTGATCGAGAGACTGATTGAGCCTGAAAGAGGCATCAGCTTTAGAGTTCCATGGGTAGACGACAATGGTAAAGTACAGGTAAATAGAGGCTACAGATTTGAGTTCAACAGCGCTCTAGGACCTTACAAGGGCGGTTTGAGATTTGCACCGAGCGTATATCCGGGAATCCTTAAGTTCTTAGGATTTGAACAGATTTTCAAAAACAGCCTTACAGGCCTTCCAATCGGTGGCGGTAAGGGTGGTTCGGACTTTGATCCTAACGGAAAGTCGGATGCAGAAGTCATGAGATTCTGCCAATCATTCATCACTGAACTTTACAGACACATTGGCCCTGATACAGACGTTCCTGCCGGCGACCTTGGTGTAGGCGGAAGAGAAATCGGATTTATGATGGGACAGTACAAGAGAATCACTAACCGTTATGACGGAACCTGGACAGGTAAGGGAACAACTAACGGCGGTCTTGCAGGAAGAACAGAAGCTACAGGCTACGGTATCGTATTCTTCGCAAGAGAAATGCTGAAACACAGCGGAGAAGAACTCGCAGGCAAGACAGTTGCAGTTTCAGGTTTCGGTAATGTTTCATGGGGAACAGTTAAGAAGCTGAACGAGCTTGGAGCTAAGGTTATCACAATTTCCGGACCGGACGGATATATCCTTGACGAAGAAGGTGTAACGGGTGATAAGGTTGATTACTTGCTTGACCTTAGAAATTCAGGTAAAAATATCTGCTCACCTTATGCAGAAAAATATCCGAATGCAAAGTTCTTCGCAGGAAAGAAACCATGGGAAGTTAAGGCTGACCTGTATATTCCTTGTGCTACTCAGAACGAAATTCGTATTGAAGACGCAAAGACAATGGTTGCTAACGGATGCAAATACCTATGTGAAGGCGCTAACATGCCTACAACTAACGAAGCTATCGAATATCTACAGGAAAACGGCGTTATCGTCGGCCCGTCAAAGGCTGCTAACGCAGGCGGCGTAGCTTGTTCTTGCTTAGAAATGAGCCAGAACGCTCAGCATATCGTATTCTCGGAAGAAGATGTTTACAGACAGCTGGAAGGAATCATGGTTAATATCTTCAAGCTTGCAGCAGATGCTTGCGAAAGATATAACCTCGGCTATAACCTGATTGCAGGTGCTAACATTGCCGGATTCGAAAGAGTTGCAGAAGCAATGATGCTTCAGGGTGTGGTATAGACTACATACTTTAGATTTACAAAACCTCGGATATTTATCCGAGGTTTTTTTATGCCTATGCTCATTAAAATACCGAAAAATAAAACAAAGCCCGGGTCTACATCCCGAGCCATGTTTTTGTCGACTTAAATATTATTTTGAGTATCTTTTAAGCATTGTGGAAAGTGCCGCGCTAACAGCTATCAAAATCATCGTATAGATAATGAACTCTATTCCGTCACCTGTATTTACAGACTTAATTTTGCTTACGCTTTTTACTCCCGCTTTGCCGTCAAGCTTTTTATCTTCATTATTGCCCGGCTTTGCTTCAGGCTTATTCGCCCCCGATTTCATAGCCAAAACATTGAATTTGACCTCACCGAAGCCTGTGGTCGTGTTGATTCTCAGAGTATGCTCTCCGGCGCTTAATGTCTTCAGATATTCTTTTTTCAAGGTAAGTTTTATACTTCCTTTTTCTAAAATATAATTGTCTTTTCCAAGCACATTGCCATCAAGGCTTACAGATTTGAAATTATCATAAATTGCATCCTTTGCATATAGAACCAAGCCCTCCGTCTTATTCAAATCTACAGTAACAATGGTTCCCTCCAAGCTGTTGTTCATGCCCTTATTCATATCTTGCAAATACTCTATCGCAAACGCTGCTACATTCATAATTTTACCAAATGCCGCAGCTTTTTCGTCCAGTTTAGCCTTACTATCGCCTGCAAGTGCCCTTTGATCTTCGGTTAATGCTGCGAACGCATCTTTAGCCGCCTTAATCTCAGGTCCGCTGTCAGTTGTCACGTCTCCGATTTTGTCGACCAAAGACTTAAAACCATCTACAGCCTTGCGATCCTCTTTTGCTTTCTTCTCCTCGTCGGCTTTCTTCTTAGCTTCCTTGAGTTCATTTAACTTTACAAGTTTATTTTCAAGAGCCTGCTTGCTCTCCGGCGCTACAAGCTCCTGCTGCTCTGCCGTCAAAGCATCAAAGGCTTTCTTTGCCTCCGCAAGCTTCTCTGAGTTTTCGAGTGTAGGTTCTTCCAAAGCATCAATCAGCGCCTGAACCTTCTTTGCTGCCTCCAAATTCTTAGCGTCTTTATATGGTCTTTCTAAAGATTCATCCATCTTATCAACCTTAACTATCTTTGCAGAATAGAAAACCGGTAGTCTTTCGAACCATTTGCTTGAAGCTCTCTGCGATAAATTGAAAGTTTTTTCCAGATGCGGGAGAGGATATTCAAACATATATGCAATTTTGCCCTCAGGATTTACACCCTCGAACAAACTCTTTATCATCAGTTCATCTTTTTGTTCTTCCTCGGCACGCTCCGCCTCTGCGCCGGTTCCCATGAATATCAGATATTGTCCTCTTCCCGGTAGGAAAGCGACTACGCTCATCTTTCCATCCTTAGCCAGGATATTCATGCTTACCATCCTAAAGGTACTGAATTTTACATTTCCGGTATATCCATATATTCCGTCCTTAAGAACAAGTTCGCTAAGCGCATTCTTCAGCTTTCTAGCCATTTTTTTCTTTGCAATTTCACCGGATTTCGAATCCGACTGAAGCTTTTCGGCTTCTTTCTTTACTTCTTCTACTTTTTTTACCGTAGCTTCCGTGAAAATCGTCATGTCGGCGGGAACTGCTTCTATCGCCTTCTCCAGAGTGTAAGGATACAAATCATTATCATCTTCAAGTTCCTCTTCCTCTTCTTTTTCTACGACTTTTCCATTATCGATATTCTTTATGGCTTCCTCAACTATCTTATCAAGCTTTGAAGCTTCTTTCTCCGCATTGATTTCTTTCAGACATTTTTCTTTTATCTCTTTAATCACTTCCGGAGCGATATTTTTTGCAGGCTTGTAATCATTTATCCTTTTGATTGCCGATTTCTTTGCCGGAAGCTGTTTATATGCATCTTTAATAGCTTCCTTGATACTGTTCCACGAGTATGTAGCATCCGTCACGGTATCAACGCCGTCAACTTTGCTCTCGGTTAGCCCTTTGAAAGCACCTTGCTCAAAGCCTTTCTTTCCGTTATGTCCCTGTTTCACCCAGTTCCAATATGTCAAATTACCCGCGCCGTAATTAGTCTTATCATCAGATACAGAGACAATTTTATCCTCTGAATCCACCATCACAGCTACCTTTGCCGTATAATCAAAATACGGTCCCTTAACCTGCGCGCTGCCATAGACGGTAATGTTTGCCGTCTTTTCTTCAGGCTCCGCAGCATATGAATTAAGTGCCGGACATGCCATGCCTGCCACAAGCGCAAGGCTCAAAAGCCAAGCTGAAATTTTCTTAAATAGCTTCTTCATTTTACCTCCATATTAATTTGAAATATAAAAATGCTCATCGAAAATGATGAGCATCATATAATAAATATAGAAGAAATACGCAGTTCTCATCATCTCTCGTAACAAATTGCGTTTCTGCGGATAGTCATCTGGCTCGGCAAAGTGCCTACAGTTGCGGGACAGCGGAGTTCTACTCACTTTCCTACCTTTTAGCAGCCGAATTATACGGGCTGCAAATCACAGAACTTTTATTAACTTTTCAACAAGCTTTTATATTATATCATATCCTATTCTCAAATTCCAGATGGAGATGGTGATTTAACCGTTTTTCGACATATCCGTTCAAAATCAACCTGCCTTTACATCTTCTTTCGGTGCAGGATAGAGAATGTACCCGCGTTTTCTTATTTTGGCAAAGATTGAACCTGTCAAGTTATGCATGACGCTAAAAATCGCTCCCGGGAGAGTCGCAAGCGGATTAGCTGCAAAATTAACCGCCGCAAGGGAAACTGCAAGACCGCTGTTCTGCATACCCACTTCAATCGCCATAGCTGTAGCTTTTTTGTATTCCAGCCTGAATATCTTTGCAATTGCAAGCCCTGCCAGTAACCCGAGCAAATTATGCGCCAAAACAACCATGGTCACCAGTATGCCGCTTTGTACTATTTTATCTGAATTAAGTGCTATTATACCTGATATTATGAATATTATGGCAAGCGAAGAAATCAAAGGAAAAATATAATCGATTTGCTTCATATTTTCTCCTGCCATCTTACTCACTATTATCCCCAAAATAACCGGAACAAGAATGACCTTAACTACTGTAACAAACATAGCCGTTAAGGATACCTGAACCCATGCCCCTGCGAACAAATATACGAGCAGCGGAGTCAAAAATGGTGCCAGCAAAGTGGAAACCGTCGTCATTGCCACTGAAAGTGTAACATCTCCTCCCGCTATATGAGTCATTACATTGCTCGCAGTTCCTCCCGGACATGCTCCAACCAAAATGACACCTATCGCTATTTCCTTAGGAAGCCCTAGCGAAACGCACAAAATCCATGCAAGAACAGGCATTAAAACAAACTGTGCGGAAACACCGATTATAATTTCCTTGGGTCTTATGAGAATGTTCCTGAGATTATGAAGGTCTATGGTTGTTCCCATACCGAACATCGCCATGCCCAGAAAAACAGCTGTGTATTTCGTCATCCACGCAAAGCCGTTCGGCACAAAAAACGCAATCAAAGACAAAATCACTATCAGCACAATAAAGTAGTATACCACAAAATTACTTATCCTTTTTATCAAATTCATTACTATACCTCGTAAACAAAATTATCAATAAGTCTTGCCTTTCCTATGTAAACAGCAAGAGCAACCAAAACATCTTCATCAATTACATCCACGGGCTGCAAAAATTCCGCATCTACAACCTGAATATAGTCAATCTTGGCGTATGAAACTTCTGCTATGACCTCAGACATCACTTTAACTACATCCTGCGCCTTAACTCCTTTTTTTATTATAGCCTTAGCCGCCTGAATCGACCTGTACAGCACGGTCGCATCCTCCCTCTCAAGCTCTGTCAAATATTTGTTTCTGGAAGACATCGCAAGACCGTCTTTTTCCCTTACTATAGGACATGCTATCAACTCAATATCAAAGTTAAGGTCTTTTACCATCTTTTTGAGAATCGCAAGCTGCTGGGCATCTTTTTGCCCGAAATATGCACGATCCGCCTTTGAAATGTTAAATAACTTAGCAACGATTGTGCATACCCCCCTAAAGTGAGTAGGTCTTGAAAGCCCACAAAGCTGCCCCGAAATGTCCTCAACATTAATGTAGGTCTTATGATGCATTTCATAAATATTTTCCGGATTAGGATTAAAAATTAAATCCACTCCACATTTCTCACACATTTTCATATCGCTCTCTAAATCCTTAGGATAGTTATCATAATCCTCATTAGGACCAAACTGAGTCGGATTTACAAAAATTGAAACTATGACCGCATCGTTTTCTTTTCTTGCTCTTTCTATTAAACTCCGATGCCCCTTATGCAAAAAACCCATCGTTGGAACAAGTCCTATGCTCTTGCCTTGCTTTTTTTGCTCGTTTACAAAATTTCTAACATCTTCAACCGTTTTTACAACTTTCATCTTTTTCTCCTGTTTCTTACCGGCGATAGCTCTCAACAATTATATTTATCTTAGTTCACCATGTTTTTCATAGCTTGTGATGCGTTCAATCTGATTCTCATCATCTACGAATATAACCTTAGGGCTGTATTCTGTGAGTTCAGATTCATCGTAACTTGAATATGCCATTATGATGACTTTATCACCTACCGAAACACATCTCGCCGCAGCTCCGTTAAGACAAATTACACCGCTGCCCTTTTCTCCTGCTATCGTATATGTTTCAAAGCGATTTCCATTATCTACATCAACAATCTGTACTTTTTGATATTCTCTAATACCCGAAGCCTCAAGAAGTGCTTCATCAACTGTAATGCTTCCTACATAATGGAGTTCCGCCTGTGTTACACTTGCTCTGTGTATCTTTGCTTGTAACATTTCTACCTTCATAATTCTCCTTTAATTGCACAAAAAAATCGCAAAAGCCATATATAAAAAAATTCCGGATATAAATCCAGAAACATCAAAATAACAGCCTTGCGACCGATTCACTTATTCTGAGTCTCATTAAATATATAAGCTCGTTTGTAAAAATATAATTGTTGAAAGAGTATAGCTTATTTCTAATGCTATCTCTTTAAGTATCATAACAAATTAAAAATAAAATGCAAGCACATAATCAAAATGAAATATATTTTAATTGAAACCCGGACATAAAAAAACAGCTCCGAAGAGCTGTAATTTATTAACTTATCCTATGTGTATATATCCCATAAGACCTGCACTGCATGCTACAGGACCAACTGCCGTTGTTCCGCCGTTCCATCCACCGTGCACGGCTGAGTTGCCTCCTGCATAGATTGCAACGTGTGTATCGTAGATGATTATGTCTCCCGGAACCGGATTGCTTGTCCATGATCCAAGTGAAGCATACTGTTGTGGCCAACCGTGGAAATAAATTCCCGCAGCCGCCAGTGAGTTACTTACCAAACTTGTACAATCCTGTCCAACTCCAAGCTGAGCATACGCTGCACCTAGAACTGAACTTGCATTTGCTGAATATGTACCCGCACTGCTTCTGGATGTATTGCTTGAAGCTGTTCTTGTACTGCCGACACTGCTTGATGTCTCTACAGCTCTTTCCTTTACCTTAGTTCCTCTGAGAACTACTGCGTTAACCGGAGCCTTAACGACTTCCGTTGAAAGAACTCTTCCTGAAACCAGTACACCGTTCTGCTTTTCAATTACTTCCTTAACCTGGTTAAGTCCGGCTTCACCTTCAGTCTTTACTTCTTCTTCACCCTCATAAAGTTCATCTGTATCTTCATAGGTTGTATCGAAGTCAACCGCCTTTTCGTATGTAACAGTCTCTTTTGTTGTTACTGTAAGAATAGCGCTCTTTGTTCCAAACTTAATTACATCACCCGGCATAAATCTTTCCAAATTGATGTTCGGATTATTTGCCAGAATGGTGTCCACATCCGTACCGAATGCGATTGCCACATCCCAAAGTGTATCACCGGCCTGAACTGTGTAAGTCTTCTTAGCTTCTTCGCCGCCTAACAGCTTTTCAACAATCTTCTTAGTGCTAGTCTCCACCTTTGGCTGTTCATCAGACATCTTTACCGTAATCTGATTAACTGTCAAAACCGGATCGATAGTAACTTCATCAACTTTTCCGCCCTCAGGAATGTAGTGTTCTTTTACCTGCTTTATGACATCTTTCGCCTTAGCTTCCGTGTCAAAGACTGCAATGGTCTTCTTACCAAGCTTGAGCTGCCAATAGTCAGTCGTCATACCGTTTGCGGTTACCGCTGATGAGATGATTGTGGTCGATAGAACAAGTGTCACTATCAAAGCCAGAATCAAAGCCGGAGCCTTTCTTGATTTGATTTCCTTGATTATACTCATATATTGTTCTGTCCTTTCCGCACTGATATTTTATCAGCACTCGGTCAAGGGACCGAAGTATTTCCCATTAATTCATCCATCAAATTCGATGAACTGATTACCCCCTGTCGATTGAGATTCGTTTTTTCTCAACCACAATAAGTATCTTAAGTTATATGCATATAATCGTCAAGCCTTTTTTTAGATTTTCACATACTCTTCACTTTATTTCATAATAGAAATGTGTATTTTCCAATATTTTTATGCATTTATTTTTCTTAATTTTTCTTAAGAAACTTAATGCACTTCATGTATTATTATAATTTCTTTATGCATATTTAGCATTTTTTATGCATTTTATATACATTTTGTGCAATTTATAAACGATTTTGGCGCATTTCTTTAGTTTTCTTAAGAAATCCCTTAAGAATTCTCTTAAGAATTAATTTTTCTCATACATCAACACCAATATATCTTCCGTTTGACAACAGATAGATGTAAACTTCATCTACGCTGTCTTCACCGGCAGCCTGAAGCGCCATTTTGTATATGGACAGTTGGGTCTTATACCTGTCTATCACTTTCGACTCATCATCTTCCGGATTATCCTCAGATATATAACTGCTCTTATAGTCGATTAAAACCGTCTTACCCTTTTCTCTAAAATAACAGTCTATGATTCCCTGTACAAGAAATGTATCGCCTTCATCGCTCATTTTAAGCGTAAACGGCTTCTCCTTAAACAGATTTTTCTCTCCGCTCGCATCTGCACATCGTTTGCCGAGTTCAGTATCAAAAAAACCGCATATTTTCTTCAAATCTATTTGCTCAAGTTCTTCCTCCGAAAAGAAGTTCTTCGCGACACAGTCGTTTGCAACTTTTTCTACATATATATATCCGTTTTTTTTCGCTTCGTCAAAATCCAGGTTTTCCATTATCTTATGGTAGATACTTCCCTTCTGTGCCGCGGATAGTATGCCGGATTTTTTACATGTATCAGGAGAGCTTTGCAGTAACTTTGGGCTGCGCGTACTGTTTTTCCTGCGCACATAAGCCCCGGCTTCTTCGTTTTTGTCGTTTATCTCCGAAACCGAATATTTTGATTTAATCGTTGTCGCCTTTTCAAACGGGTACACATAATCGAGTCTGGCTTCAATGTCGGTTTTCCGCTGAGCGGGTATCTCTTCTGAATTTAGGGCTCCCCGCTCGTCATTTCCGAGCAAAACAGCCTTTTTGACCGGCGATTTCCCGGGTGTTAAATCGGGAGCAATTAGCTTAGCTTCGGTGTAAGGAGCTATCATATCAAGATATGATGTATTCTTCCTGACTACAGATTCTTTTTTTGATAGGTATGTCTTTTCGCTATCTACCGTCCCCACAAGATAGAGAAGGTCCCTGGCTCTGGTTAGAGCAACGTACAAAACTCGCTCCTCTTCCTCAATTTCCTTTTGTTTAATCTTTCTGTTAATGAGCTTCTGAAGCAAGGTTCTTTTTTTCCAATGTCCTTGCAGACTCTTCAGACTAATGCCCACACCCAAGTCTTTATGCACTGTAAGCTCTTCCGCGCTTGAATAATTCAGTTTGCCGCCTATACCGCAAACGATAACCATAGGAAATTCCAAGCCCTTGCTCTTATGAATTGTCATAATCTTAACTACATCATCACTTTCTCCCAGCAATTTAACCTCAGACATCTTAACATCACGCTTTTTGAGTGAATTAACATATCTGACAAAGCCGTACAGCGACGATTGATTGTCTTCTGCAAATTTGTCGGCATACTCAACTAATGCTCTTAAATTAGCTTGTTTTTGAACTCCCGCAGGCTGCGTGCCTATAATAAGATAATATCCGCTTTCTATCATCAGCATCCAGATAAACTCTGAAAGAGGCATTATGCGGGCATGAAGTTTCCACTTTTCCAGCGTTTCAACAGCATTCGCCGTTTTTCTCTTCAAGCGCTCATCCTCACCATCTTTTGCAAAGGTTTTAAGTGCACCGTAAAATGGCCCTTTGCCGCAGTTTGCCCTAATCTCTGCGAGTTCTTCAGCCGAAAAAGAAAAAATTTCGCTGTGAAGAACATTTATCAAAGGAATATCCTGCTGCATATTATCTATGACGGACAGCAGACTCATAAAAATTTCTATTTCTATGGTATTGAAATAACCCTCACTTTCATTTACAAAGCACTCTATGCCATCAGAGCGCAAAATATCTTTGAAAGTATTTCCACGGCTTTTCACTCCTCGCATGAGAATTACTATGTCCGACTTTTTCAGAGGCCTCACTTGACCAAGTTTACTGTCAAAGAAAGGCGTTCCTAGTTTTTCATTGATTAATTTTGAGATATATTTAGCCTCAGCCTCAGTTTTCTTCAGCTTTTGAATCGCTTTTCCCGTCTCGTCCTCCTGCTTTGCCAGGTCAAGAGCCACGATATGAAGCCGAGGGGCATAGTTAAATTCTCCTGTGTACTCCAGCCCCGGATAAAGAGCCGCTCTGTCGTCGTAAGCCCTCATCAAAGGCTTAAAAATCACGTTTATATAATCCAAAATTTGCGATTTGCTCCTATAGTTTTTGTTGAGGTCTATCGCCATGGAATCCCCGTCACCGGCATCGCTGAAACTTCTATATTTATCTTCAAAAATCTGCGGTTCTGCCAGCCTGAAACTATAAATGCTTTGCTTAACATCCCCCACCATAAAAACATTATTGCTTCGCTTTATCTTGGATATAATTTCTTCCTGTATGATATTTGTGTCCTGATACTCATCTATGAAGATTTGAGAAAACTTGTTGAAAAAATAGTTTCTCGCCTCATCGTGCTGAAGAACCTCAAGGCACCTGTGCTCTATATCATTAAAGTCGATAACTCTTTTTGATGCCTTTGCTTCACTATATTTTCTCCCGAAACTGTCTGTAAGCCTGAACAGTGTTTGTAAATACGGCAAAGTTGCGTTGATGTCACCGAGTTTCTCCAAAATCATGCTTCCGTTAAGCTCAGCCTTTAACTCCTTTACAAGTTCCTTAGACGATTCACGCAAATCCTTAATCGAATTTTTTACAGTGTCGTAGCTTTCCTTCTCCTCCTTAGTCGCTCTCAGCTGTATCTTTCCCGGCTCAATACACGCTGAAAGTTCATCTGCCAGTTCTCCCGGATTAATCTCTGTTTCCTTGAGAGTCAGAAGTCGCTTTCTTGCATTGTCTACAGGAACAAATTCGTTTTGTTCCACCAGCTGCGCCATGCGTGTAAGCCCCGCAAGCTCAAGAGTGTTGACGGCTGCATTAAATCCACGACATGCATCATCTAATGTTTCCGATATATATGCTAAGTACTCTCGCCAAATATCGCTTTTTCCAAACTCATCTTTATTAACATTAACTTTTTTCATCACATCTTGCATCCACTTTTGCGGATAAGGCATGGCCATCAAATGTGTATGCATTTTGAAAATCAGTTCTCTTATTTTGTTAGGATTCCTATCGCTGCTTTGGGCATCCATAAACGCCTTAAAGTCATCGCTGAAAACCTCAAATTCTTCTTCGATGAGTTCATCCATGGCATCTTCCTGTAAAAGCGTCGACTTAACTTCGTCACATATTGAAAATCCGGGTTCCATATCTATCAAATAGAAAAATCTACGTATTACCGTAAGGGCAAAGGCATGAAAAGTACATATATCCGCCTGTGGCAAATCAGCCAGCTGCTTTTTGATATATTGGATTTTTTCCGTGTTTTCTTTATCTTCGGCTAGCGCCTCGGCACTGCTTATTTGAGCACTCTCGAGTTCCTTAGTCAGGGATTTTCTAATTTTTTCTTTCATCTCGGAGGCTGCCGCCTTTGTAAAAGTTACCACCAGGAGACTCCCGACCGGTACATTTTCCTCGCATACGAGCTTTCGTATGCGCTCCACGAGAACAGCGGTCTTACCTGATCCTGCCGCCGCCGCAACCAGTATATTTTTGTCTCTGATATTTATTGCTTCACTTTGTTCACGCGTCCAGTTCATAGATTTTCTCCCGAGATTTCTGTACAAATTTTGCATATGTTGATTATACCAAAATTCTTGGTATAATTAAATATAAGGACAGTAATAAGGAGAATGACAATGAATATAAAACATAGGCCTACTATGCTTATGATCTTAGACGGTTTCGGCATAAATCCGAACGAAGAGGTAAATGCTATAGCAAAGGCAAGGACGCCTAACTTTGATGCGATTTTCAGAACTTACCCCCATACTGAAATTGCCGCAAGCGGGCTTGCGGTAGGACTTCCAAACGGTCAAATGGGGAATTCCGAGGTGGGTCATACTAATATCGGCGCCGGGCGAGTTGTTTTTCAAGAGCTCACCCGCATAACGGAAGCTGCACAGACCGGGCAGTTCATCAATAATGTAGAGTTTTCTCGCGCCATGGACAACGCATTGAAAAACGACGGAAGTCTTCACCTTATGGGACTCCTTTCAGACGGAGGTGTACACAGCCACATTTCGCATCTAAAAGCTTTGCTTTCCATGGCAAAGCTTAAAGGGCTCGAAAAGGTTTATGTGCACTGTTTCCTTGACGGCAGAGATGTACCGCCAAGATGTGCTAAAAAGTATATCGAAGAGCTGAACATATATATGAATAAAGTCGGAGTCGGAGAAATAGCCACGATTTCGGGCAGATACTATGCTATGGATAGAGATAATCGCTTTGATAGAGTTGAAAAGGCATATAATGCCGTCACTTTCCGCGAAGGTGAAGAATTCAATTCTGCCGAGGATGCTGTAGATACTGCCTATACAAGAGGAGAAAATGACGAATTCGTAAGCCCATGTTGTATTAAAATCAAAGTTCAACCATCAGCGCAAGACGATTTATCAAAGAAAGCCGCTCCAAATCGAATAAAAGAGGCCGGTTCTATTTGTGACGGTGACAGCGTTATAATGTATAATTTCAGACCTGACAGAGCAAGAGAAATAACCAGAGCTATAATCGACCCTGAATTTGACGGCTTCGAAAGAAAATATTTACCCCAAAATCTGACTTATATATGTATGACACAATACGATGCTTCAATTTCCGGCGTTGGTATAGCATTCCCGCCACAGTCGCTGTCAAACACCTTCGGTGAATATATTTCAAATCTCGGACTGACTCAGCTTCGCATAGCGGAGACGGAAAAGTATGCACACGTAACCTTCTTTTTTAACGGAGGCATTGAAGAAGCTTATCCCGGCGAAGACAGAATACTGGTTGAATCTCCTAAGGTTGCGACCTATGATTTGCAGCCGGAAATGAGTGCCTTTGAGGTTACCGACAAGGTCATTGAAGCTGTTGAAAGCGGAAAATATGACAGCATAATCCTAAATTTTGCAAATGCCGATATGGTTGGACACACCGGAGTGATGAGCGCCGCAGTCAAAGCGATTGAAGCATTGGATTCATGTGTCGGCAGAATTAGCCGGGCTGTTCTGTCAAAGGACGGACAAATTTTGATGACAGCAGATCACGGCAACGCTGATGAGATGCTCGATGATAATGGGGACATCGTAACTTCGCACTCACTTAATCCCGTTCCGCTTGTGCATATTGCAAACAAACCGTTTGAGCTTAAGGAAGGCGGCAAGCTTTGCGATCTTGCACCCAGCCTGCTTGATTTAATGGAGATTGAAATTCCTGAGGAGATGACAGGCAAAAGTCTGATTATAAGATAGTCCGGAAAATCGATAGATTTTGTAGTTGGATTTGTATTTAGATCATATAAAAGTCTACGTGGATAAAGGAGAAAAAATTGGAAAAAAAGAAATGGATAGAACTTGTACAAAGAGAGTCTCAGCATTATCTAAATCTCGGCGACGGCGGTTTCGACGAACTGATGAAAGTCAAACTTATAGATTGTAATTTCGAGGATAAAACGGTTACATACGGATTCGTCACTCAAAAGTGGCAGATTAACGAAAAAGGCGGCATTCACGGAGGAGCAATTGCCGGAATGTTCGACACCGCCTTTGGTGTGGTCGCAAATTTCACCGCCGGTCCTAAAGGTGCGACGACTACAGATATGACCGTTTCTTTCCTTCGCGGCGTTGAATTCGGTATGTCGCTTGCTCTAAAGGTGTATATCGTCAAAGCGGGACGCAGCCTTATAAGACTAAGGGCTGAGCTTGCTGACGCATCAAACGGCAAACTCCTGGCAACGGGAAGCGGCAGCTGGATGCCGCTATAACCCTGGTATATATTGGTAAAGCAAAATGTGCCGCAGAAAAGTCAATTCTGCGGCATATAGCATTATTACTCTTATATTCTTGGCATACTGGTTAAAAATATGTTACTTATTAACATCTTGCTTTCTTTTTTCACCCGAAATCTGTCCGGAAACACTAAGTTCATATGCCATGCTCAATATACAGTTTATCGTATTTTAGCAAATTCCGCCGGCAATTCTTCGTTTGTCTTTTAGTTACTTACATTTTTACTTTTACAGCCTACGCATGCTAAAAGGAAAAATAAGTATGCAGATAAGTAATTTTTTCATATCTTTGTATTAAAATAAAATGACTCTATAACCATTAATTATTGCCGAATGTGTATCCAGAAAATTTTATGTGTTTTATGGGGAAATTAAACATGAATGTGCAAATTATAATTTATAAAGTAATTTAATTTTTCTAAGCCATTCTCTTAAAAGTCAAATTTAAGTTGGGAATGCGCTATATTCAGTTATCACATTTTCTAACCATGCAATTTTTGCAAAATCCTTTAGCGTGTCAATCGATGCACGCCGAGCAAGCCCATCAAAATATGCTTAACTCACTTGCTAAGATACCTAGATATAGCTTTTCCGCATTTGATGCCGCATGTCCAGGCATTTTGCAGATTAAAGCCACCGCACGGTCCATCAAAATCAACAATCTCGCCGGCAAAGTACAAGCCTTTTATCTTACGCGATTCCATTGTTTTAGGATTAAACTCGCCCGTCTTTATCCCACCGCGAGTAACCTGAGCCTTATCCCAGTCGCAAAGCCCTGTGACATCAAAGTAAATTCCCTTTATCAGGCTTGTTAAAGCCGAAAACTTTCGGCTTTTCGTTTCTATATAGTGAGCAAGCTGAGGTTTCAAAATAGTGCGCAGCGAGTTATCGCAGCTTTTCAAATGTCGTGAGACTTGCTCACTGCTATATTCAGGCATAAAATCAACTTTTATTCTATATCCGTCAAATTTCTTATGCAGCGCATCTTCATATCTTATTCCGCGTGTTAGATTGAAAATACAAATACCTGATAACCCATAATCTGTAAATTGAAGTTCTCCGCTTTCGCTCATCAGCAAATTGCCTTTATGCTCAAGACTTACCTGTGCCTTTTGCCTTACTCCTGCAAGTCCGAGCTTTTTCATATTTTGCTCGGTTCTTACGCCGCAGAGCGCAGGAACCGGCTCGCGCACCTCGTGCGCGAGCTGCTTTGCCAAGGCAAAGCCATCGCCGCAGGTTCCAAGCTGCGGCGATGCGGTTCCGCCACAAGCCAAGACCAGGCGCCTGCTCCTTAGTTTCATAGCTCTTGGCTTCTCCCCTCTAATAGCATGCTCGGCTGAAATATGAAAGATTCCATCTATATTATCTACACCCGTGGCACGACCGGAGAGTAAAAAATCCACCTTTCCCAGCTTTGCAATCAGTGCCTCCACAATATCCGGCGCATATTCCGAATACGGATAAATTCTTCCCTCTCTATCCGGCTTAGTCAGAACTCCGAGATATTCAAAAAAGGCTGAAGTCTCACTCCAGCCATCGCTTCTGATATTAGATAAATTGCATTTGCCGTTTCCGGAGGCCGCTATTTTCCTGCCCGGCTTATCCTTTGATTCAATAATCAGGATTTTACAATCGGGTTTATATCTTAGTATCACATTTGCCGTCATTAAGCCTGAGGCGCCGGCGCCTATGATACATACATCATATAATAAATTTACCATCTTTGGATTGCTGTTAAACTTCAAGCCTCTCTCCTCACAAATTAAGCAGATGTTGTTCCTATCGATGCCTGCGATACTACAATAAGTTCCGCACTCTTGTTAAGTTTTGTTTTAAGTCTGTTCAAAAATGCTCCGTCATCCTTATCATTTTCGCCGGAAGCTCCGACGACAACCTTTGTTATCTTATGTTCCTGAGTGAGTAAGCACAGCGTAGCAATAGTATCATCAGACTTTAATACAGTTAGCTGCGCCCCCGCTTCTCTCGCCTTTTCATAAAGGAACTCCAGAGCCTTATGCTCCTCTGAATTACCTAAAAAATTATAGTCCGAACCTGTCACATGAATTATATGTATCGAATCACTCTCATCACGCATAAGTTTTTTGCCATAGTCAATCAAGCGCTGACAATTACGCTGCTTTGTCACGCAAACCATTATGTTTTCCATATATTCCTCGTATTTTAATTGAACCCTGTGTTCAGCCTAGAAATCAAATGTTCATCTAAACCTATTCAGTAAGTTTATCAAAGGCTTCCTTGTACTTTGACATAGTCTTATGTATAACTTCCTGCGGAAGCAAATAATCGCTGTCCGGATTTGCTTTTAGCCAATCACGCACGAACTGTTTATCGTACGAAGGCTGCGGTTTTCCTGCTTCATAGCCCTCTGCCGGCCAAAAACGAGAACTGTCGGGGGTCAACATTTCATCACCTATGACGATATTGCCCGCGTCGTCCACACCGAACTCAAACTTTGTATCTGCTATGATTATCCCGCGTTCAAGCGCATATTCCGAGCATTTTTTATATAGAGCAATCGTGTAATCTCTAATCTTTTCCGCATATTCTCTTCCGCGTCCCGGAAATTCACGCTCAATAATGTCTATACTCTTCTCAAATGATATATTTTCGTCGTGATCGCCAATCTCAGCCTTTGTACTTGGAGTATATATAGGCTCTGAAAGCTTTTGCGATTCTCTCAAACCGTCTTCGAGCCTGATTCCACATACCTCGCCGCTTTCAAGGTAGCTGTTCCAACCGCTGCCTGTTATATATCCTCGCACGATGCACTCAACCGGAAGCATTTTGAGCTTGCGGCACATCATGCTCCTGCCGTCAAAGCTTTCATTTTGAAAAAATTCCGGCATATCCTTTGTATCTACTGAAATCATATGGTTTGGAACTATATCCTTGGTTAAATCAAACCAGAATTTTGACATCTTTGTCAAAACGATGCCTTTGCCTACTATAAGGTTTTTCAAAATAACGTCAAAAGCTGATATTCTATCGCTCGCAACGAGAATCAAGCTGTCTCCGTTATCATAAATCTCACGAACTTTTCCTTCTTTGATTGGTCTAAACTCTTTCATAATAATCCTCTTTACAATTATCTTTGCTTCATCGCCCTAGATTTCGGATAAAGCAATATCCAGCGCTTTCTTCGTTGCCGCCTCTATAACCTCATAAGAATCCCCGGGTGAGGCTTCGAAAACTTTTTTATCTTCAACATAGTAAGTCGGCACGTGGTAGTAATCTAAATTGGCAATTTTCTCAGGATTGCTGTTTTCTTCCACCGCATCAATTTCAATTTTTTTGTATTCTTCATTGCTGTCCAAAAGCGTATCGAACGCCTTTTGCGCCTTCGCACAGTACGGACATCCGTTTAGGTATATGAATGTTAATTTCTTCATTTCGTACCTCCATTATTAATATCTAAATTTTATCATATTTTAGTATTGTTCTCAATGAGAAACTTTTATACTTACGCTTTCTGCGCAGTCAACAATCATTTTTCAAAATATATTCCAGTAAGCCCTTACACGCTTTTGACACATCGTTAAATGTCGATTCGAAATCCCTCGTGTACCACGGATCCGCTATCGACCGTCTCTCACCTGTGTATTCCATTAGTAATGACAGTTTTTCCTCGTTTCCCGGGAAATTCCTTTTTAGATTTTCAAAATTTCTGTCATCCATGGCGATTATCATATCAAAGCGTTCAAAATCCTTTGCCTCCACTTTCCTTGCTCTTTTCCCGTCGCAAGATATTCCATGCCTTGCCAGCTCTGCTTTTGCAGGCGGATATACAGCATTGCCTACACCCATATATATTTCTTCGCTGCTTGTCGCTGCCGATTCGATGTAAAACAGATTGCTCAGCCCTGCTTTTTCCACATAGTCTTTCATAACAAATTCCGCCATCGGCGAACGACAAATGTTGCCGTGGCAAACAAAAAGTATCTTAATCATATTTACCATATTTTTTATGTGCCTCCCAAAGTGCTGTATTTTGCTTTGATTTCCCCATTTTGCGAACACATCAAAGCATTTACATTGTATCAAAGCCTGTCACAGAAATCCGAAACGCGGCAAAATGTGACAAGGTAATGCCGTCAATCGCAGCAGCATCGTAGTAGAAATCGAGATTTACTGATAAAAAACAACAGACCCTCTAATGGAGTCTGTCGCATAACCGGCTCTATTTTTTTATTGCTCTAACAGCTGTTCCATATGCCATAATCTCAGAAGCTCCCTGCATAATTGCAGATGATGCATATCTAACATTTACAACCGCATCCGCACCCAGGTTCATCGCTTCCTCTACCATCCTATGTGTAGCCAAATCTCTCGCTTCATTCATCATATCCGTGTAAGCTCTTAACTCACCTCCCACGAGAGTCTTCAGGCCTGCACCTATGTCTTGGAATGCATTCTTTGATTTTACAACTCCTCCTTTAACTACACCAATCATCTCAAGTTCATATCCGCTGATGTAATCCGTTGTCACTATAAGCATAATTTCCTCCTTACCTTATCTGACCGTTTCCATAAATTATATACTTCGTAGTCGTAAGAGCCTCAAGCCCCATCGGACCACGTGCATGAAGTTTTTGTGTGCTGATACCTATCTCAGCTCCAAATCCAAACTCAAAACCATCAGTAAACCGTGTAGACGCGTTAACATATACAGCTGCCGCATCTACCTCATTCAAAAATCTTTGTGAGTTTTCATAACTCGAAGTCACTATGCTTTCTGAATGGCCTGTGTTGTACTTGTTGATATGTTCAATAGCCTCGTCGATTCCTGAAACGGACTTAATCGAAACTTTAAGGTCCAAGTATTCTCTGCCCCAATCAGCCTCTGTTGCTGCAACAGCTCCATCCAGATAATTGCGGCTTTTTTCGTCTGCATACATTTCCACCTTATGCTCACTTAGACGCTTACCTAACAAAGGTAGAATCTTATCGGCGATACTCTCGTGTATCAAAATAGATTCGCAAGCATTGCAAACCCCAATTCTTTGCGTCTTTGCGTTAATGATAATATCTACCGCCATATTGATATTTGCCGATTCATCTACGAATACATGACAGTTCCCGGTACCTGTTTCGATTACCGGAACGGTTGCGTTCTTAATCACGCTGTTGATAAGACCTGCACCGCCTCTGGGAATCAGGACATCGAGATAGCCGTTCATCTTCATAAAACGAGTACTCGTCTCATGTGAGGCATCGCTTATAAGTTGAAGAGCATCTTCTGTAACGCCACAGGATGCCAGCGTACTTCTAAGCACGTCTACAATTGCCATATTTGAGTTGATAGCATCACTTCCACCTCTCAAAATCACGGCATTTCCGGTTTTGAAGCAAAGTGCAAAGGCATCAGATGTTACGTTAGGTCTAGCTTCGTATATAATGCCGACGACTCCAAGAGGAACTCTTTTTTTGCCTATCAAAAGTCCGTTCGGACGCTTTTTCATATCCGAAACTTCACCTATGGGATCATTTAGACTTGCAACCTGCTTCATTCCTTCCGCAATGGCTTTAAGCCGTTCTTCAGTAAGCAGCAGACGGTCGATTAGACCCTCACTCATGCCTTTTTTGCGCCCGTTTTCTATGTCTTTTTCGTTTTCAGCCAAAATATATTCACTTTTTTGTATGAGCGAATCCGCACATGAGGTGAGCGTTATGTTCTTCGTATTCTCATCTATCTTGGCGAGCAACGCTGCCGCCTGTTTTGCTCTTTTGCCGAGTTCTAACAAATTCATATCTGCCTCCATATCACCTTGATAAATATTCTTGGATATCAAATTCAGCGTTGTGATTTCCCAGGAAAAGAGTTCCATAGTCCTCACCGAGCAAAATTTTGTGTATTATATGAAAATCCTTGCCGCTGGCAATCAGCATATCTATTCCTGAATTTACGGCGATGTCCGCGGCTGCAAGCTTGGTTGCCATTCCACCCGTTCCCGCGTTTGTACCTGTAGTCGCCTTCCCCATGGAAAGCAGCTTATCGTCCAGCGACTCAACCGTTTTTATAAACTTCGCATCGGAATTTCTATGCGGATCGTCGGTGTACAAGCCCTCTACATCTGAAAGTAAAATAAGTAAATCCGCGTCTATTAAGCTTGCAACTACCGCCGATAAAGTATCATTATCACCGAAAACCGCAACCGCATCTATCTCCGATGTTGCTACACTGTCGTTTTCGTTTACAATCGGTATTACTCCAAGATTAAGAAGCTCATTGAATGTATTACATACATTTTCCCTGCTCTCTTCATGTAGAACCGTATTCTTTGTCATCAAAATCTGTCCGGCAATCTGATTATACTCTGAAAAAAGCTTTTGATATATCATCATCAGCCTAGCCTGTCCAACGGCGGCACAAGCCTGCTTGATCTGTATATTCTTAGGTTTTTCTTTCATACCTAAGGCACTTCTTCCTGCCGTTATGGCAGCCGATGTAACCAGTACAACATCGGTTCCCTTATTTCTCAAATCCGATAATTCTCTTACCAGTATCTCAAGCTTTATGAGATCGAGCTTTCCGCTTTCTGCATGAGTAAGCGACGATGAGCCTACTTTTATTACAACTCTCTTTTTGTTCTTAAGTTCCTGTCGTTCCATGGTATTTATTTCGCCCTGCTCTCTCCCGTTAGATAATCTATCTCTATATCGGGTTGTATGTTATATATGAAAACATTGAAACATATCGAATTATTTTCGACTGATTCCGCCTCAATTTGTACGCCTCTTGCCACTAGCTCCCGCTCGTAGAAAACCGGTCTTACTCTATACATAACATGATTGTTTGTCGTTTTTATATATTCCGCAACCATATTTTCAAATGGAAGCATTCCCTCTACATTAAAAAATCTGGTTCCGGTTATCAAATTCTTTTCGTTCGCATTTTGACCGCTAAGCTGGTATCCTATGAGATGACACCTGTTATAAAGGTACCTATCCGCAATCAAATCATCATACCTTTTGGTCTGCCACCCGCTGGGCTTAATCATTCCTATGCTGCCGCGTTTTTCATCCGGCATCATAGTCTTGCCAAGCATAGCACTTGCGGTCTGACATCTACCCAGAATGTCAAGTTCTCCATAACTTTCAAATTCCGGCAATCTGAGTTCTTCCTCTGAAAATCCCGGTTTATTCCCGTTCACCACCGCAAAACTGAGTTCCGCATTTTCGGGAAAACTTTCCATTACGTCTTCTATATCAGCCTCATATCCTGTCGAGCTTAGCTTTTGACAGTCTTGAACCTTAAGTCCGAGCGGAAGCTCACCCGGGTTTGCCGAATCTATTTCACTCTTATTTTCACTTCTATTTATTAAATAATGACGCCTTGCGCCATCTGCCATCCCAAGGTACTCTCTAAGCGGCTTTGGCAAGTCGTTCTTAAAATATCCTACTGTTGCAATACAAAGAGAAACGATTAGTCCTATAAAAATTTTGCCATATCTTTTTGTCTTTTTCATATGTATATGATAAATTATTCCCCTTAGTTTGTAAACGACTTCATTAAAACCCTTTGATAAAAAATAATGCTTAATATAAAATAATTATAGAACTGTCCGATTGGAGTGAACATATGTTGTTTGGAATACCTACAAAATTGCTTCTTTGTCTGATTTTCTTTTTCACACTCTTGCCTGTCATAGTGCTGAGTATAAATATAAAATCATCCTACCTGAAAGTCGGTCGTAGAAAAAAGCTGTTTATTATTTTACTGACGCCTATAGTTGCCACTTGTGTAATTATCTTACTTGTTAATACCGTTACACACTTTCTATATCCCCCATCTTTGACAAGCCCCGCAAATTTTTGCATTTTTTTAGGAAAACTCCTGCTCGTCATATTTTTGATGTTTACATCGCTCTATCTGTTTATCTATATCTCTAAATTAATTTGGAAAAGAAAGCACCCCGACTATGCTGTCATCAGGATTAAGAAGAAGAATCATCTTACGAGAGGTGAAAGGGTTCTTTTTCTTTCAATAGATAAAGAAGCGCTCGGAAAATCCAGTAATGCGTTTCAGTCTTGGAGACAGATACTTATCACTTCCGGAGAGCACGAGGTGGAATTTTCAAAGATTACGCAACGCCCTCTCAGACGATTACAGATTCCAACCGAAGACTTCAGAGAAGAACTTCTGTTTTATTTCAAAAAAAATGCGGCTTATCACGTTACAGTTGAAGAACGTGGCAGAAGGAAAAAATTCAACATCACTCAAATTTTCTAAAGCTTGTCTAATGGGCTAAGCAAATCTAATCGCTTTGATTCCAATCTCGCATGATAGTTTAGAGTATAATTTTGCCATCATTTGCATAATAAAATCGGCATAAGCGAGCAGTCTGTCGATTACGCCGATTATAGCAGGTTCCGTTATGTTACAGGTTGTATATAAGTCTAAACCTGGCTGCGCGCTGCAATTTAGCAGACATGTGCTTAGTACTTAGTAGCTCTGTGACATTGACTCTATCAGGCTGTCAGCAAGAGAATCGAGTTCTTTTTCCGTCATCTTTGATACCGATGAAAGGAGCGATACCTCTTCGTTCAGAACAGTCATCTGCTTCATTTCGTCAAGAGTTTCGTTTATCAGAACACTTGCCTGTGGAGCCCATGAGCCGTTTTCAACTACAGCGACAACTCTCTTCTGAAGATTTAGGCGTTTCATATCCTGAACAAAGTTTTCCATTGCAGGGAATACATTTAGGTTGTATGTCGCTGAAAGAAGCGCCAGATGACTATATTTGAATGCTTCTCCTATCAAATATGACACATGTGTCTTTGATGTATCGAACATATGAACCTTGTGCATTCCTTTTTCGTGAAGTTTTGTTGCCAGAATATGCGCTGCATTTTCTGTATTTCCGTACATCGAAGCATAGCAAATCAACACACCTTTTTCTTCCGGTGTATATGTTGCCCAGTGAATGTACTTGTCCAGTATGTAGCCGATGTCCTTACGCCATACAGGACCGTGTAGCGGACAGATAATTTTAATATCTATAGTCTGAGCCTTCTTGAGAAGGTCCATAACTTCAGGACCGTACTTACCTACGATATTTGTATAATAACGTCTTGCCTCATCAATCCATTCACCCTTGAAGTCAACTTCATCTGCAAATAAAGCACCGTCAAGTGACTTAAATGACCCGAAAGCATCAGCGCTGAACAGCACTCCGTTTGTGGTATCAAACGTAACCATAGCCTCCGGCCAGTGAACCATAGGCGCTGCTACGAATACAACATTATGCTTACCGAAGCTCATTGTATCTCCCTCAGCCACCTGAATAAAATTGTCGCCTACAGAATAGTTGAACTGGTGCATAAGCATCAAAGCTTTTTCTGTTGAAACAACTTTTACATCGGGATATCTCAAAATTATTTCTTCCATTGACGCGCAGTGATCTGGCTCCATATGATTGATTACCATATAGTCAAGTGTTCTTCCATCAAGTACATATTCAACGTTTTCGATGAACTGTCGACCTACCGACCAGTCGGCTGTATCAAAAAGTACAGTTTTCTCATCGAGAAGCAGATACGAATTATATGAAACACCATCTTCTATAGGATGAATATTTTCAAAAAGGTGGAGTCGTTTATCATTTCCACCAACCCAGTATAGGTCTTCGGTTACTTTTCTAACGCAATGCATTATTTTTCCTCCTTCTTAGGCTGTTCAACTTTGATAAATCCCGTCTTTTCTTCTCCACAAAGCGGACAGATCCACTCTTCAGGAAGCGATTCAAATGTAGTGCCTATGCTAACGCCGTTTTCTAAATCTCCCTTTGCCGGATCATATTCATATCCGCAACCCATACAAACATGGAGTTCCCATGGTGACGGCTCTTTTAGAACAGTTGCCTTTCTCATCTTAACGCGAGGCGGTGCAGGCTTCTTTTCTTCTCCGTTATCGAGCGCTTTTGTAAGCAACGGTAGAATTTCCATTACATCTCCTACTATACCGTAGTCTGCGTTTTTGAATATAGGAGCGTTCTTACTCTTATTTATAGCTACGATTGTAGTAGCTTCTTTGATACCCTTTAGATGCTGTCCTGCTCCTGAAATTCCGCAAGCTATATATAGGTTGCCGGAGAATTTCTGTCCTGACATTCCCACATATCTGTCAAGCGGTACATACTTCAAGTTTTCCGCTACCGGTCTTGATGAGCCTATAGCCGCACCCGCCTGCTTTGCCAAATCCTCTATAAGCTTCATATTCTTCTTTTCGCCTATACCCTTACCTGCCGATACAACTCTGTCCGCATCGACGATAGGAGTCTGAGGGTCGATTCCGATAGTGAAATCAAATCCGTCCGCCTTTAGGGCTTCAACAAGCTGATTAACCTGTTCCTGAGCGCTGCCGGAAAAGAGAATTTTCTTTCTCTGCCCTGTGATAGGCCCCTTTTGAGCTGCGGGAGCAGCTTGTTGAGGTGCTTTACCTAAGATATGTGCCGCAATTACCACTCTCTGGATTTCATTTGTACCTTCGTAGATTGTTGTAATCTTCGCATCTCTATATGCTCTTTCCACTTCCATTCCCTTTAGGTAACCTGTACCTCCGAAAATCTGGAGAGCATCATTACAAATTTCTAAAGCTGCATCTGAAGCATATTGCTTAGCCATGGCCGATTCCATTCCAAACGGTTCGTGATTCTGTTTAAGCTCAGCTGCCGAGTATACAAGAAATCTTGCCATGCGAAGCTTCGTTGCCATGTCCGCAATCTTAAATGAGTTGATTTGCTGATAAGCAATCGGAATTCCGAACTGGATTCTCTCAAGTGAATACTCTACCGCCGCTTCATAAGCCCCTTGTGCAATACCGAGAGCCTGTGATGCAATACCGATTCTTCCGCCGTCAAGAGTTCCTAATGCAATTTTGAAACCCTGACCTTCTTTTCCTAAAAGATTTTCCTTAGGTACTTTAACATCGTTGAATATAAGTTCGGCTGTAGATGACGACCTGATTCCCATCTTGTCATAGTGGTCTCCGAATTCAAAACCTTCCCAGCCCTTTTCTACTATGAAAGCGCTGATACCCTTTGTTCCGATATTCGGAGTTGTGACTGCAAATACTACATATGTATCCGCTATCGGTGCATTAGTTATAAATATTTTATTTCCGTTTAGTATATAGTGATCGCCTTTAAGTTCAGCAGTGGTTTCCGTTCCACCTGCATCTGATCCCGCGTTAGGCTCTGTAAGTCCAAATGCTCCTAGCTTTTCTCCTTTTGCCAATGGTACAAGGTATTTCTTTTTCTGTTCTTCTGTACCATATGCCATGATAGGGTATGAACCGAGTGAAACATGAGCGGAAAGTATAACGCCCGTGCCTCCATCAACTCTTGAAAGTTCTTCAACAGCGATGGCATAACTTATTGCGTCAAGACCTGCTCCTCCGTATTCCTTAGGATATGGAATTCCCATCAGTCCCAATTTTGCCATTTTCTTGACAACCTCATGTGGAAATTCATTATTCTGATCCAGCATAAAAGCAATAGGCTTTACCTCTTCTTCAGCAAACTTTCTAACCTTTGCTCTGAACTCCTCATGAAGTTCTGTCGTTCTAAAAAGCATGTGTTTACCTCCTTATCTGAAAAACATTTTCTCTATGACTATATTGTACCCAATTAATTATTTTCAATCAGTGACATTTGCAACTTTTTGGTATATAATTTATACAATTTACTAATTATTTTGTTTTTCTTAAAAAAAATCACGCAAAGAGGTGAATCAAATTGTCAAAAATCAGGATTTTAGACAATATTTCAAAAGAATCCTTAATGGAGATGATTCCATGTTTCAAACCCATATATAAGAATTATAGACGCGGCGAAACCATCATGGTCTATCAAAATCAAGCATTTGAGCCGGAGCAGATAGCCGTTATCCGAACAGGCTGCGCAAAGCTTGAGTTTCTCAGTGAAGGTGGAGATCTTTACCTGTTGGAAAGATATACGGAGGGAGATATTTTCGGTGAACTCTTTTCACTTCCGCTTTCCAACTTCGAGTATATTGTTACAGCCGAAAAAGATTGCACAGTTATATATCTTGATTACAAACACATCGTTACTCCTTGTGAAAACCTTTGCGGTCACCATAGCCGTCTAATCAGCAATTTATTTGTAATGTCCGCACAAAAGTCACAGGAACTGTCTTTGCATCTTTCAATCATGAGGCAAGGAAGCATCCGCAACAAGCTCATCGCCTATTTGCAATATGCACGCGCACTGAGCAATCCTGCTATGCCGCATTCCTCCGAATCCGGAGAAAAAAAAGATGCCGAAGACAATTTCTTCAGCATTCCTATGAGCCTTGCAGAACTGGCGGATTATATCGCAGTTGACCGCTCCGCGATGATGCGCGAGATAAAGTCAATGAAAGATGAGGGTTTGCTGGACAGCCACCGCAGAGAGTTCAAACTGCTTATGTAAAATTTACTCCATATAAACATTTGAAAAAAAGCCCTCCTTGCCGCCCGGCAAAGAGGGTACTGTCACCCGGTAATGTCCATGCATTCTATTTTCGCATCTGAGCTTACTCATGCTCTAAATTTATACATCCGATTATACATCTATTTTCATCTGCATATACGGCATGTCGTCATTCTTATCTATGACGAAGTCTTCGTGTTCCTCAAATTCGGGAAGTTCTTTGATATTAGTCAGACCAAATTGTTTGAGAAAGTTATCCGTCGTTCCATATAGAATCGGACGTCCTATTCCGTCAGATCGGCCTTTTTCACAAACCAAATCCTTCTTCATAAGCCCCTCTATAATTCTATCGCTTTTAATACCCCTTATCGCATCTATTTCCGATTTTGTCACCGGCTGCTTATATGCTACTATAGCCAATGTCTCAAGGGCTGCCTGAGTCAATTTTCGGGTCTTTACAGGTCTGCACAACTTTTCTATCGCATCTGCATTTTCGGGTCTTGTCACAAACTGAAAGGAATTTTTTATCTGTCTAATCATCAACCCGCGACCTTCCTGGTCGTATTCATCCCTTAGCTCCAAGAAGCATTCCAACGCCTCTTCTTTGCTAATTTCGGCAGCTTCTGCCGCATCCTTTATATCAAGGGGTTCTCCCCAAATATACATAAGTGATTCAAGTGTTGATTTTGCTCTTTTCTTACTGAACATCAGCGCCCTCCTGTTCAGCGACACTTTCTGCGCCACCTGCAACTATTGAAATTTCTCCATAAGTTTCTTCCTGCTCCGCATGTATCTGCCTATCCTTCATCATCTGTAAAACTGAAGCGAAGGTCACGATGACATCATAGCGGTCTTTTTTGTTAGGAATCAAATCCGAAAGCATCAGCCTTTTTAATCCGCGCTTAATTGCATTTTTCAGTCTGTCCTTGATGTATATTATTCGGCTTTCTATGGAAGCCTTTTCTCTCTCTATTCTTTGATAGTGGGATTTTACACTGGCAACACGCTTTTCTCTTTGCAAGAACAATTTGAATGTGCTTATAAAATTATCTATTGATAAATTCAAAACTTCATCGGGGTTTTCGGTGTATACTGAAATATCTTCGCTCGGTTTTTCGAATATCAAAGAATTCTCTTCAAATCTGATGCTTAACTCCTCGGACAGTTGCTTAAAGCGTTTGTACTCAATCAATCTCTCGACAAGTTCGCTGCGCGGGTCTTCCATCGTCAAATCAAGACCGTCCTCACTCATTCTAGGCAAAATCATTCGCGACTTAATTTCTATCAAGGTAGCGGCAAGCACCATAAATTCAGCTGATACAACAATATCAGCCTCTTTCATTTCATTCAAATAGTCGAGATATTGCTCTGTAATCTCGGAGACCTGAATATCATATATGCTCATTTTTGCATTTTCTATGAGGTAAACCAGAAGATCAAAAGGCCCCTCAAAACTTGACAGTATAACTTTATAACTCATTATTTTCCCATTAATTTCGCCAGGTTTTCTTTGTACGGAGGTCTGACTATACCTTTCTCCGTTACAATAGCCGTTATATACTCCGCTTTAGTAACATCAAATGAGGGATTATATGTCTTTATGCCTTCGGGCGCCATAGGTGTTTCGTACCACATCTTATAAATTTCTTCACCCTTGCGCAGTTCTATCGTAATATCGTCACCGCACTCGGTTTTCATATCAATCGTCGATGTAGGCACGAACATATAAAACGGAATCCCATATTCTTTTGCAAGTATGGCAACTGCGGAAGTGCCTATCTTGTTTGCGCCGTCACCATTAGCCGCCAGCCTGTCACAGCCTACGACAACCGCATCTATTTGTCCCTTGCTCATAACTATTGATGCCATATTATCACATATGAGGGTCACATCTATGCCCGCTCTGTTAAGCTCCCAGGCAGTCAATCTTGCACCCTGAAGAAGCGGCCTTGTCTCGTCTGCAAACACTTTGAAATCAAAGCCTCTCTCATGTCCTAAATACAGCGGAGATAAGCAGGTTCCATATTTGGCTGTAGCTATTGTGCCCGCGTTGCAATGAGTTAAAATACCCATTTGCGGTTTTAACAAAGACAGACCGTATTCTCCCATCGCCTTGCATGAAGCGATGTCTTCCTCGCGAATGGCGCTTGCTTCATCTATCAAAGCTCTGTCGATTTTCGCTAAAACCGTCTCGTCAAGAACATCTTTTTCTTTATATAACTGAAATATATATTCCAAGCTCGACAACATCCTGTTCACCGCCCATTCCAGATTTACGGCGGTAGGTCTTGATGAAATCAAATAAGCGCCTGCTTGCCTCGCTATATCCAAATATTCATCTGCTGACGGGCATGACATTTCCTTGCGGAATTTGCCGGCTTTGCCTTGACTTGACAGTTCTGCCCTAATTGATATTACAAGTCCAAATGCCGCAGCTACTCCGATAGCGGGCGCGCCTCTTACTCTAAGTTTATGAATGGCTTCCCAAACATCCTCTTTGCATTTCATTTCAACATAATGCTCCCTTGCCGGCAGCAGTGTTTGATCAAGCAAAAATAGTTTTTCGTTTTCATATTTAATTGGTGAAATCATCAAATCATTCATAAATCAAGCTAAATTTGGAAGTCAAGATACTTTGCGGGTTTGCTCTTGCGGTCGTAAAAATGCCACCACTCGCCCTCATATGCACTAAATCCTGCTTCTTCCATGACCTTTCTTAAATATGCTGCATTTTTGAAGCCCTCTGAATTTTCATCGTTATTTTTGAGTGACGCCAGGGGACCGAAATCATCAAAAAGTGTCGGCATTTGTATTTCTTTACCATCCAAATCAGTCAAGGTGATGTCCACGCACTGCCCGTTCATATGGCTTGGATTAAACTTAGTAAGCTTACTCATATCCGGAGGTCTTGCCACAAAATTATCGTCGGGCATAATCTCCCAAAAATGTTTTTGAGCACTTATCGGTCTATACGCATCCCAAATTTTTACGCGGTAACCATCTCTGCGAAATATATCTCTTGCCTTTACAAGCATTTTCAGCGTATTTATATCGATATAGCACTCCCCCGAGCTATATATTTTCCGACCGGTGAAATTATTTTCTCCGGCATATCTCAAATCGATGATAAAATCCGAATCAACATCCAGTACTCTCACCAATGCGCCCATATTATCGTGGCATTTTTCACCCTGCTCGGTTACATGATTTATATCAAGTTGTGATTTATCACTTAACTCCTGACGAGTTGCTTTCATTTATATTATCTCCTAAGATAAATCTATTCTTCTGTAAAAGCTTGCCGAGTCCGACGCCGAGTATAGAGCATGAAACAAGCTCTCCTATACCTACTGTAAGCATCATAAACGGAATCGGCAGCGGCACACTATATGCATATTTGAGAACAAAGGGTACAACTATCATATTCGCCACAATAGGAGGAATAGATCCTACCCATAGGCTTTTAGCTCGCAGTTTATATGTGAATGCTGCTGCAATCAAGGTCGCGAGGCTCCCGAAGATAATATCCGGAAGAACTGCACCCCCGAGAACGTTAGCTATCAGACAACCTATAAAAACTCCCGGAACTGCGGCAGCAGTAAACATCGGCATTATAGTAAGCGCCTCTGAAACTCTTACCTGCACCTCTCCAAAGGAAATAGGAGCCAGCGCAATGGTAATAACCACGTAGACTGCGGCAATCATGGCCGCCTGTGTCACAAATAAAATCTTTTTATTTTTCATAATATAACTCTCCCTAGTTTTGTTTTACGAGTGGATGGTTACGAACACTCATTTCAGATTATATCATTACTTGTAGAATCAGTAAAGAATCCGCACAGGTTGATCATCAAAAAAGTGGGCTTACGATTGTAAGCCCACATAAAAGTTCTATACCTTTTTATTTCCTTTTGTCAGATTTATTTTCTGTTCATCAAGACCTTGATTGCAGCTTCACTTATGAGTTTTGTGCCTCCCATAGTTATGCTTCTTACCGCACCGGTCTCCTTTATGAATTTTGCCGTTTCAGTTAAGCTGTGCTCATTTGTCAAAATTATAGGTGCATTGTTTGCCATTGCCGTAACGCTGCTTACAAGACCGTCCGCAAAGCCCTCGCCATACGCAAATATAACGGTACCGCTCTTCATGTCAAAGAACTTCTTTGCAATTTCTATTGACGTCATGTATCTATCGCTGCCGAAGATTCTCTCGACTTGCTTAAATGCGCCCAGTTCCTTTTCAAGGTTTCTTGAAATAACGGCATTCCCGCCGATGATATAAAACTTAGCGGAATCTATATTCTTTAGGAATTCTCTCTGCACATCAAGCAGCTTAGCTCCTACGATTAACACCGGACGCCCTGTCGCGGAAGCTGAGATTGCATCAGCATAATTTTCACCTGAGCAAACCATGAGTTCTTCGTTCTTAACTCCCGCTTCTTTAAGAACGGCAAGATTCGTCATGTATCTATCCTCACCGGAAAGACGCTTAATATTGTAATTTGCCGTAAGCTCTGCTTTGAGTGACTCAGGAAGCACAGCCTCACCGCCGATAAGGTAGATAACGCTTCCCTTCTTTACATTTTTTCTGATGTAATCTGCTGTAAACTTGCTTTCCATCTCGTTTGACAGCAGCAACGGAGCGTTCTTAATCTTAGCTAAATATCCTGCCGAAAGTGCATCAGGATAGTCATTTCCGCAAGCAATCACCGCAGAGGTAAACTCCTTAATTCCAAGCTGTTTCTTCAACGCATCCGCATTAGCATATGCGGTTTGATAACGGTCAGTTCCTTCAATACGCTCATCTTCAGGCTTAACCTCAGGTGTTTCTTTTGCGTTAATCTTCACCTCCGCATAAGGGGCAATAAATAATTTGCTTGCTGTTTCTCCCTCGGCTAATTCGGTTACCGTCGCCACATATTCGCCAGGTTTATCAACTGTAAACCTTGCGGTGCCCTTTTCGTCCGTCATCGCTTCTGCGATTATATTATCGCTTTCTTTTGATGGATCCTTTAACACGACCTTTGCATTGGCATAAGGCGCTGTAACCTTACTCCAGTCATCATTTGTTTTCTGTCCGTTCAGTGTCAGAGTAAATTCCTCCGACATATCAGCCTCTACCTTATTCTTATCAAAGTTCATGTAAATCGCTTTGTAATCTTTATCAAAATACCTGAATATCGTGAGCTTATCCCCGTATTTTAGAACCGTATCGTTTGCCACAGTTCCATTGCCGTCAGCTCCCATAGGATATTTGTCGTTTACATAGTATCCTAAATCTGATGTTTTTGTTCCAAAGATTGTATTAACCCATCCATTTTTAGGTACATCAAGGTATTCGTTCGGATGTGCGACGAACTCCTCTCCGAACATATCACGATGAACCGCTGCCATTGCATCAAGAACGGTTACCTTATCCGCAAAAGCACCGTCCTTAAAATAGCCGTATTTTCCCGCTTCATCAGGGCTTATCTGTATTTCTTTATATACATTTGTGACTGAATTTTTTTCATTCTGTATAACTATTAATATAGTTGCTCCGGGGTTTTGTGCGTCGTTAGCTGCTTTCATAGCCTTTTCTAAGGCTTCAATCGCATCTTTTAATACCTTTGCTTCTGATGTCCCGCTGCCGCTTACGACCTCTGCCGCGGAAATCGCCTGTTCAAGTTTAGTCTTTGTACCCTTTGCAAACTGTCCCGCTTTGTCGCCTTCGCTTATCGCAGATGCAAGATTCTTCGCTTCAGCAATCTTCGCCTTGAGAATTTCTTTTTCGCTTGCTTTACCCAATACGGTAAGCTCTACGGAAACCTCTTGCTTATATAGCTTTTGCAACTTGGCATTTGTCTTGTATTTGTTAGCCAATGCCCCGAACCTCGCGCTGCTCAGCCATGACGTAACGGTCACTTTAGTATCGCTCGCCTGACGGGTAACGATAAGATTTTGATGCCTTATTACATTAGTGTTTGACGATTTGAATGTTGTATAGCCGTTAGTTTCCGCTTCAACACTCGAATTGAAATAGCTTATCGGAACTATACCCTTGCCTGTTCCCTCATTTTGTGCATATACCCACACCGGCTTATTTTCACCGTCAAAGTGGAATTCGTAGAAAGAGTGCAGGTTTTCCTTAATTGAATCCTTATTTTCGTTCTTACCGTTATTTATTCCGTCAAAGTAATGCGCCTTCGCATATTCCATAGCCTTAATTTCGGCATCAAGTTCCGCATCGCTGATAACACTGATAGTGAGCGGAATCTTCTTTGTAACGGTGATTTCATCTCTTGTGAAAGTAACGATTAAATTTACAGTCTTAGGACCGTCCTTGAACCTGTCCACTGCGCCTCTATAGCCCGTAATACTTATCGCATCGTCATCCGTGCTATATTTTATCTCTTTATTTTTGAATACTAATTTCTGATTTTCATCTTTTATTTTTGTATATCGAGGTAGCTGAATGTCCGCAATCACATTATTAGGGTCAAGCTTTCCATCCTCACTGCTAAAGTATGCCAAGGAATCGACCGTAATGTATTTGTCTAAAATCGCCTGGAGCTGCTCAGCCGTATATCCGACCTCTCCGCTTCCCTTGACGGTTAACTTAAAGCTCTTTGTTACCGTTTCAAAATCGGTATCTTTTTGGATATTTTCGTTGATTATTCCCTTGTTAACACCTGTTTTAGCGGTCAGTGTAACAACTGTGTCTTGCTTAGGTTTCTTGACCAATCCTATCTGCGGAATATTGTTTCCTGCATATGCGGACGAATTTTTCACCTCTATGATATTAGGATGGGAAGATTCCCATTTTGTCAGTGACCAAGCCTTAATAACGCTCGTTCCGTCAATCTGAGGCAGTGTGAGGTTAGACAGAATTTCCTGCTCTGATTTATTGTCTTTCTTTATGGTGTCAAAGCTTATTCCGTCCGAAACGGCTTTTATCTTTTTATTTACATGTGGAACGTTCCAGCCTACCATTACCACTCTCGAAACGCTCTGCTTCTCGTTTTTGTAGCTGAATTCAAATGTGCAATTTACATTTTCGTGGTTGATGCCCGTATGTGACAGGCTCTCTTTTGTCAGATAGTTTATCTTGCCGTCATTCGTTATTACACCCTCTTTATCCGAGTTTATAACCTTGACGGAAACACCCTCTGTATCAATACCCTTATAGCCCTTAATTTTATTTACCACCATCTCTGCGGCATTTACATTTTCGCCGTATTTCGCTACAAGTGCACCAAATTCTTTCTTGAATTTGTCTACTATAGGAGCGAGCTTATTCTCTGACGGTTCAGTTCCGGGACTAACACCGGGCTCACTGCCCGACTCATTTCCTTTTACCGTCAGTTTGAATTCTTTTGTAACGGTCTTAAGCTCTTCTTTGTTTTCGATGCTGTCAAGCAAAATCTTGTCATTTACCCCGATTTTAGCGGTCAAAACAACCTCCGTATCATTTTTAGGCTGTTTTATTTTTCCGATTTTCGGAGTCATAAACTTTGAACCTGCCGCATCATTTTCAACCGAGATTACATCAGGTTTTGATGATTCCCAAGCAATATTTGTCCATGCGACCTTATTATCACTGCCGTCCATCTGTGGCAAAATGAGATCTGAGGAGATTTCCTTTTCAGACTTGTTCTTATCTTTGATTTTATCGAAATTCAGCTTTTCAGCTTCTGAATCTATTTTTTTGTTCAGGTATTCCTGATTCCAACCTACAATAAAGGTTTTATTCACGGTTTGGTCAGGCTCGCCCTCATGATGTAATGTGAATCTGCAAATTACTTGCGAGCTGCTGTTTCCCCATGAGTTCGGTTTTGCGAGTGAGACGAACTTGATTACTCCGTCTTCAGCTATGACTTCTTTTTTACTTGTACTGAGCAGGCTTACAGTTACTCCCTTGGTATCGACTCCGCTCAGTTCCTTTATTTTGTTAAGAAGTATATCGTTAACATTTTTATCCTTGCTGTATTTAACACGGATAATTTCATCATCCTTCTTCAGTTTTTCAACTATCGGAGGAAGGTTTGATATTTCCGGTTTATCGCTTGCCGCTTTTACTGTCAGTTTGAACTCTTTAACCTTTGTTTTAATTGCTTTTGAATCATCAAGTTCCGATATTATATTGTTATTTATAGTTATGGTAGCTTTAAGTGTAACTTGAGTGTCTTCTTTTTGGCGATTTACCTTTCCAATAAGCGGTTTTGACAGGTCATCTGAACCGCTTTGCTTTTCTATACTGATTACATCAGGATTCGATGATTCCCACTTCGTTACCGTCCATGAGGCATCATAATTATTTCCTCTTATTTGGTACAAATTCAAATCTGTTTTAATATTGTTTTCCGCAGTATTGGCATTCTTAATTCTTGTAAAGCTTACAGATGGAGCTTCACGGTCAACTTTGGAATTAAGGTAGTCTATATCCCAACCTACATCCACTTTTCTTCTTACGACCTGCTCCGCCTGTCCGTCCTGATGAAAAATGAAATCGCAAGTAACGGCGTGAAATTTTTCGTTGGAAATATAAGGTTTGGACGGCTTTGCATAGGTAATGTTTCCGTCCGCCGAAATAACGGCAGGCATAGATGCCATCTTAAGTTTCACGCTCACACCGTCGGTGTCCAAATCTTTATAAGCCTTGATATAGTCATTAACCAAGGTTACAACATTTTTATCCTTGCCGTATTTAGCTTTCAAATCTGACTGCTCAGCTTTGAACCTGTCCACTACCGCTGTGAGTTTATCTGTGCTCACAGGCTGCTCGTTACCGGCAATTTTCTTAAGAGTTATAAGCTTTTCAAATTCTGTCGGCTCAGCCTTAGGTCTAAATGTTTCCGTTTTGGACTCATAACCCTCTTTTGAAACTTTAATAGTTGTCTGAGTGTTCGGATGCACCTTATAGCTGCCATCTGCTTCTGCTGATATGGTTTCTTTCTCAGAAATCGTATCCTCATCTATATCGCTCCAGTATTCATTTAGATATGAAACTTCAATCTTAGGCTTATCTACAGATTTCCCGTCGTCGCCAACAACCTTGACGGTCATCTTCGGATAGATTACCGCTGCATATGAGCCTGTCGGTATAGCAACACTTGTAAATAACATTGACAATGTCAACATCACTACTAGCAACTGGCTGCCTAATCTTTTTACAGCTTTCATTTTTTCTCCTTTCAAATATAACAATAACATTAGCTTGCAAAAAAAAAGAACTGCGAAAATATCACAGCCCGTTTTTGCATGATTGACCGTATGATTCCGTATCTCGCAGAATCAGACCTCTTTCCTATAGCTACCTGACTCATGCGACGCATTCACAGTGGCGGGACCGTCCAGGACTCTAACCTGATTGGCATATAGGAAATTTTATTATTTTATCTATTGAAATTATAGCTTTATTGTAATTAACTTGTCAATAATTCATTTAGTGTATAATCTTGTACATAGGTAAATGTTGTTAGTGCTTTTATTTGCATATCTAATTCTCACTGCTATATCTATATTGCATTTGCTATTCACTATTCCTAAGTATGATATGCTTACTTTTGTAATTACAGTGATTCTGATAATCTTTCAACCTATTTTTTATTTATTCTATATTATTGAGCAACGCAGTATAAAGAAAGATTGAAACTTTCACAATCATTAAACGCACGATAAAACAAATAATGCACGCTGATGTTTACAATCGTCTTTGGTATTCCTTTATTAACAATGGCTGAATTAACGGATATGTCCATTCAATTGGCAGTTCGTCTAACAGGATTACTTTCTCAAATTCACTGTGCAATTCACCATAAAAGCTTTTTATGTCCGCAAAGAACAGCATTCCGTATGTTTCTTCCCCGTCTCGTTAACTCTGTTCTTACCGGTAACCGAATAAACACATATAGGAGATACCGTAAACTCTTTTGCCCCCGTCTCCTCTTGTAATTCTCGCTTAGCAGTTTCTTCAATTGTTTCTCCGAACTCTCTATGCCCACCGGGGATTTCATATGTATCTCGTTCTTTATGCTTACAAAATACCCACTTCCCGTTTGATTTGGATATAACAACCGCAAATCTCAGCAGATTATCATCAATTTTATCATAAAATTTCACTTCCAATAAAAGCCTCTTTTCAGTATATAGCCCTTATATATTTATCAAATATTTTTTGAGCAAAATTTCTCTCGCTGCAAAAATTGGCGATGATATTTTTACAAAATTCAAGTATGATTTCTCTATCAGACTCAGATATGCAGGTTTTATCAAAAGCGTATCTGGCTTTGTCGTTTACCGCGGCTGCTTTATCAAACAAATCCTCTGCCCCCGGAAATGCAGCTATGATTTCATCTTTGTTTTCTTTTATGAACGAGCTTTCAAATCCGTCAATTTTTAGAGAAACAAAATACATGGCATAGCTAAAGCACTTTTTAACCGCTTGCACAGGCTCACCTGTTTCCAGGCTTCTTAGAAATAATTTCAGCCTATATCGTCTAATAACGATGATTATAATAAGCGCTATTAGCACAAGCAGCAAGGCGATTAAAGCATATAGCGGACCATAAGTAAAAACGGCAGTTTGACTGTTTATCGGATTTTCACGTTTATCGTCTGTATCCTTTGTTTCCTCCTCTTTTTCGGAACTTTTATGCTCACCGGACTCTAATCCCTTGTTTCCCCCCATCTCGCTCTCAATTGCATCATCTGTCTGTGTAAACTTTATTTCTCCGCGATATTTAGGAGTTATATCGAACGGAATCCAACCTATTCCGTCCAGGTAATACTCACACCATGCGTGTGCATTTTCTTCCGTAACCGAAATATCTGCCGGCTTTTTGTCGCCTATTTGCGATTCATCTTTGCCTTTAGTATTATCTTCATTACCTCTTTTGCCGCTTATCATCTTCTCACTTATTACATAGCCTTCCGCATATCTTGCAGGGACGCCGTAATATCTAAGCATCTGTACCGCTGCACTTGCATACAGTTCGGACTTTCCTGTTTTTGTTTTCGTCAAAAACGCGTTCAGTTCGTTATCCGCTCCCAAAGAGGATGAAGACTCGTCATATTCCCAATTTTTTGCTGCAAAATTTGCAATTTTTATTTTGGCTTCCGTGCCGGAAAGCGTTTCTGCTTTTCCCAACAACTTTCTTAGAATTGTTCTTTGCGAGTCTTCTATTTCCAAGTAATTGTCATATACAAAGTTCCGATATACAGCCTCATTCCTTAAGTATTTCTCATCTACACTGCCATTTACTTCAGCTGCTCCAAGCTTTTTCTGATTTACATATGCATCTTTAATGCTATTGTTCAAATACTTCAAGGTATAGTTTTTCGAGGCACTTCCCTTTGCTTCAAGCTCGGAATCTCCTATCAGCGAATCCATATACATCCCTTTTGAATCCTGATAGAAGGAATACGGAAGATAGACATTTTGACTGTCTGCATTTACAACCGAGACAGATAAGTCCGATGCTTCTAAACCGCCGTTTACAGCCTTATTGCCTTTTGCCAACAAAGCTTGAGCATAAAATCCGTCTTTTCTCAGCCAATAAAAATCGTCTCTGACCTTTGACAAATTCTCACCGCTCAGCTTCTCCCATTTGTTATCCTTCAACTTCTCACCCACAAATGACCTAAGATACATAGGTTCCGGGTTTGACATTGTAATCTCAAGCTGTACTCGTTTACTAGGCTCAAAGGATTTTATGTCTTCAAGATTTCCTCTTGTTAAAAGTTTGGTTCCTCCATATTTTTTATGATGATAGCTCGACTTTAACGAATCTATCATGTGAGTTCCCGTATTTTGCGTAAGTAACTTACTCTGTGTAAACGGTACAAAGGCAATAATCGCTATAAAAACCATAACTGCCGTACACGAGGCTATCGCCTTTAAGCTTGCAAGCCTAAAGCCCATGTTAGCTATAGAAAACATGCAGGAAACAATCAGTAACAGTATCGATATGCCAAGCAGGATTGAGTTTTTTAAGATTCCCTGATTTACAGAATATATTTCCATGCATATTAAAATCAAGGGCAGTATTGCCACCCCGTTTCTCAAGGCAAATGAAAGTATTCCGTAAATCATAAACGAAAACAGAACCGATATTATATTATTGCTTAAACCACTGCTTCCGGTAGAAAAATTCGGATAAATCAGTCCGCTCGATTCCGTCAAACGGATTGAAACGGCTTGCATTAAGGCTCTCAAACCCTCGTTCAAATCATGCCTAAGCACCAAACATAAGATTGAAAGACCTACAAACGCCGAAATCAATATCACCGTTTTTTGCCTGTAAAGAGCCTCTTTTATGCCCGTCCTTTCGATATAAACAAAACAGTTAAGCACAAAAAAGACGCATAGTGATATTATTGAAACACTTACGGAAAAACCGTATTTTTCCAGTCCCAAACTTGTGAAAAAAGTCAACAAAATTCCGGCAGAAGCAAAAAAGCATATCAAAAGAGCCGGTAGTTCTCTACTTTTGATCTTCTTTTCTTCCCCTATTTTTATATTTAATTTTGATTCCTTAGTAAATTTCTTCAATCTAAACTCCTAAATTCTAATAAAGAATCATCTCGCATCCATTTTCCCTGTAAATCTCATTTGAAGCATCGATAAATACGATTTTGCCGTTCGTCAACTCGTAACTGTTTTGCGCAGGTCCTATAGATATGTATATTACGTGTGTAGCCTTGCAATTACCATGCATGGAGATATATGTATCCCCGCATGAAGTCTTTGACAGTTTAGCCGGCGATCCGATAATCTGCGGAATGGCATCCACCATATCTTCAGCAAATTGCACGCTTCTTACTTCGACCAAATTCTCATCCGGACTGTTCCATACAAGGGCAAATTCCAGTTCCTCATCAATCAGGCTCTGACATGTTGAAAGCGCAAGCTCGGCGAGAGCCTCCTTATGAGCTGCGGTAGCTTCACGGCTAAGACTTTTATCGACAAATACCATGAGTTCCTTATCAAGAGGTAAAGAGGCATCCCTGACTATAAGTTTGTCCAGCTTGCTCGAAAGCTTCCAGTGAATCTGTTTTAGACTGTCTCCATCCGCATATTCCCTTATCTGGAAAGTTTCCGACAAATCCTTTCCCTTCTTAAATTGCGAATATACCTCATTATCAAAGCTGTCACTTTCTTTCAAATCATAGAGAATCGCCACATCAAAGATTTCCGGTAATATTGTAAAAGTCGAGTGAGCGTTCGTTTTGCATTTTATATCGAAGAATCCTAAAAACCACCCGACACTCATGCCTTCAAGCTCACACTTTATCTTTCCGCAATGCTCACTGCCAATTTCAAGCTCAATTACTCTCTTTTCTTTCGCTCCTATTGCCACGCTGAAACACTTAAGTTCTTTCTCCTCAGTATATAGGTTCCGGGTTAAAATCCTTATATTTAGAGATACGACAGGAATATGGCTTTCATTATTTATCTCAAGTCGCCCCTTTGCGGTCTTGTCCACCCGTCCGCTTGCCGTAACAAAAAGCTTTGCAGACAAGCGCTTTTTAACTACGAGTGCGATACATAATGAGATTATCATCATCAAAACAAATGCAAAGAGAATTGCTTGCGATGCCTTATTACTTTCTATGAAATTAAGTATCAGCAATGAAATCAAAAGCAGAATCGGTACAGCTTTTTTCATTTCCGTCTCCTAGCGCATCTTCTTGAAATCTTCCGCAGCCGGCATTTGCACATCTTTTATAATCTCATCGAGAATGTCTTCGGCGCGGAGTTCGTTTAATCTGGCTTTCGAATTCAACATCAGTCTATGCCCGCACACGTCGGCAAATACGGCTCTTACATCATCAGGTGTAACAAAGTCTCTGCTTTCAGTAAATGCATGTGCCTTGGCAATCTTGCAAAGCGCAAGCGCACCTCGAGGGCTGACGCCCAGATTCACCATCTCATGTTCTCTCGTCTTTTGCACGAGTCTTGCTATATATTCATAAACGCTTTTATCTATAAATACTTCTGCAACATCATTTATAAGCTGCTTCAGTTCTTCCATAGAAATCACGCGTTTAACCTTATCAATAGGATTTTCCGTATGCCTTGCCGCTAAAATTTCAGCCTGACTTTCGATATCCGGATAGCCTATGCTAAGTTTAACCATAAATCTATCGAGCTGTGAATTCGGCAACATCTGAGTTCCTGAAGAACCCGCCGGATTTTCCGTCGCCAAAACGATAAAAGGCTCCGGCAACATTCTTGTGATGCCGTCAACTGTCACCTTTCTCTCTTCCATCGCTTCAAGCAAAGCAGCCTGTGTCTTGCTTGAGGTTCTGTTAATCTCATCTGCTAACAGCAGATTTGTAAATATTGCCCCCTCTTTATAGCTCAAAGTACCGCTTTCTTTATCATAAACAGAAAATCCGATTATGTCGGACGGCAACGTATCCGGAGTAAACTGCACTCTCTTTGTATCAAGCCCCATGGCTCCGGCAAAGGCTAAAGCCATAGTCGTCTTACCTACTCCCGGAACATCCTCAAGCAGAACATTTCCTTTGGCGAGTATAGCCATCATAACCTTTGATATAACCTCATCCTTACCCTTTATTACAGCCCTAACCTCATTGGTGATGCTCTCTATAAACTGATTCATAACCTGACCTTTCTATAATTTATTATTAAAATCGAAGAATTTACCGTTGCCCTTTTCGAGCAGGCTTAGTGCCGTGAGTGCACAAATTCCTTGCCTCGTGGCTAAAATATTCGTCTTCTCTCCTCCGCCGTCCGCTTCCAGTATCGTATCTATTCCCCCGGCTTTAATTTCGAAGCTGATAAGCGCATCGACGAGAGTTCCTCCATTTTTGATAAAACGCTCATCCTTTGTCGGGTCTATTCCCACGGAGCAAAGAGCAAGGATTACTTGAGAAACCGTGTCGGAACTACAGTGATTCTGAAAATAAAAATATCCGCCGTCTTGCTGGTTCTTTGACAGAAAATCAATTGCACTGTCAACAGCACGCTTCACTTTTATTTTTTTCCCGCTTAAGTTTTGATATTCTTTATCCCTATCAACAAAAGGCGCCAGTGCCTGAATCGCCATGGCAGTTATGTCCGTATTCCCGCCACTCATATTCAAACCGAAGCTTCCGTCATCCATCTGATACATCAAAAGTTTGGAAATAATACTGTCCGTTGTATATCTTGCGTCGGCAGGGCTCTCATAATCTCCGGCATTTATAACGAGCAGAGCATATATCAAAGCGTTGCTTCCCTGATAATCCAGTTCTGTTTCTTTTCCCCAATGAAAAATCCCGTCACCTACAAGGTCTATCGGCTTTCCCTCAGAATCGACGCCGAAGCTGCGTGGATTTTCACCCAGAGCAAGCAATGCCAAACATATTCTATGCCACTCCGTAGCCATATATGCATCCAGCTTTTTCTCTTCCTTATATGCATCACTTACGTATTTTTCGAGATTTTTCAGATATGTCCTTTTGTCTATATTATCTCCCAGACCTGCTCTTGCCTCTGCAATTATCATCCAGTCACCGTTTGTATCTCCGGCGCGAAAAAAACTTGCGGAAGTCACGGATTCATCAGATGAAATGCCTCCACTTTTATGGCAGGCGGCAATCCATTCTCTCGCTTTTTCCGAATATGCAAGCTTTCCGCTTCTGCCGCAGGCACTCATAAACAATGAGGCAATAATCAAACAAACAAGCGATATAGTTCTGAGCTTTATTTTTTTATTATTTATCATGGATTACCCCTCTTAGGCAGAATTTCTCTTCTGACATTTCCGCAGACACTGCACTTATATTCTACATATCCGTCCTCGGTCTCCGTAGGTTCCTTCCTGTCTGTCTCCACCCAGTTATGTGATAGTTTTGGAATCGTCTTGGTTTCTTTTGTGCCGCAAATTTGACAAACTCTTTCCATAAGACCTTCTTCTTCACACCCCGCTTCTTTGACAACTTTCCAATCTCCGAAGCTGTGTCGCGGTTCATACCCTCCGTTTATCCATATTCCGCAATAATTGCTCAGCTTTGTCGGAGGATTTGTCACCGTAAGGCCTAAATCCTTTCCATATGAGAGAGTATATCTCAATGTAATATGGTTGTTATGTCCATTCAAGAAGTACTCCGACATTCCGCGTCCCGGATAGTTAACGCCGTCTATGGTATACATCCAGCCTGACCCGTTGGAATACTGGAACTGCGCTATAGAATCACGAACAACCTCTGCAAGTCTGTCAAAATCGGAAATCCCGTCTTCTACAACCTTTTCAGCCAGATTTTGCGGTACTCCCGCGCTCTCGGCAATACCTCCCTTTTCTATTCCCTTAAGGTAAAAGCCCGAATCCTTTGTTCCTGAATACTCCACGTTATAGCCGTAGTAATCCAGTGCTGCCAAAATTGCATAAGAAGCCGGCTCATCTTGTCTTACATCGTATTCGAATCCGTCATTCAAAATGCCCAAACCTATCGTAGTCGCATCAATAGTCACGTAACACTTCCCTATCACATCTCCTGAATCCACAAAATGATAGGTCAAATCATAGCTCTTAAATGATGAATTACCCTCGTCATCCCAAGCCGTTACGGTTATCTTGTGATGAGATTCATCACCTATCGAAGGATTTTCCAGATAAAAACTGTATTCGTAGCGATGTGTTCCCGTAGGAATTGCCGAAGGCTTTCCGTCAAAAGTAACTCTGATATTATCGTACGGAAGATGGAGCCCTTTATGCGTTGTGGCTTGAAAAATAATAGTGAAGTTTCTGTTTTTTGTTTCAATTTTGCTGCTCTCAACAGCTTCATTATCAATCCATGCCTTTATCACAGGCGGGTGCTTTCCGACTTGCGGATTATCCGCATCCGCTTTCCTTGCCGTCAAATTAATAACAAAGCTTACATGATGAGTAGTCTTACCATTTTCTTTTACAATTAACGTTATTATATTTTTGCCTCTTGTCAGATGCACCTTGTAATTTTTACCGTCCGCTTTAAGGTACTTTCCATTCTCACCTGTCTGCGAATTTCTGACTCTGACCTTGAGCTTAGCTTTTTTCGAAGCGTTCTCCAGATATGCATAAAAATCCAGATCATCGTTTTCAAGTTGATTATCTACAATATCCGCATTTCGCAAATCCGTTACAATTTTGAGCTTTCCATCGTTTTCCTGCGGGATAATCGAAGGCTTTCCTACATTTCCGCCGCCCTCTTTATCCGTCGCTTTATCGCTATTGGATATACCGTCCAGACCGCCCTTTCCGGCTTCTATACGGATGCTCTCGCCGGGCGCTTGCTCCTGCTCTTTTTCAGGCTCCTGCCTCTCTTTGTTTTCCTGCTGCGATTTATTTTCTCCATCCTCGCCGGAACTTCCCGGCTCGCTGCCCTTGCCGGAGGAGCTTTCATCGCCGCTTTCGGCATCAAATTTTGATATTGACATTTGTTCAGCCTTAAAAGCTTGAGCATTAGCGCCTGACTTTCTGAATCCTATCGGCTCTGTAAATGCCGCCCAAACAGAAAACGCCGAGATAAACATCAATAATATAAAGGCGATTATTAAATTTTTCTTCTTATCATTGAAAAATTTCATCAAAACATCCTTACTGCATATCGCTATTTTCTTTATCATAATCAATAGTATAAAGCCAAATTATTTTATCTCCGTCCTTGAGATATACCTCGTTTGACCCGTAATTCGGGAACTTGCCGTTTACGGTGTACATCCACCCGCTTTTTTTGCCCGCGGAAAACTCATAAAGATAATTTATCCCTCGTATATACCCGTCTTTTTCCTCTATCTGAACATCGTTTTCCTTGCAGCTTTTCTGTAGAATGTCCATTACGGTAGTCTTATTCTCTGTAATTTTATATTCCGTTTTTGCTACGATAACTCCGTCGTCGGGAATATATGACTTCAGGGCCTTGTCTGTAAGCGCTTCCTTGTGTTTGCTAAGCTCATCACAGCGAATCTCTATACTTACCTTGCCGTCCTTTACATCATTTGTACTTTCGAAAAATATATTCTTACAATATATTCCTGCCGCAATTACCGCAATCAGAATCAAAGCCGCAATTACGAGCTTGCGTTTAAGCTTTTTGTTTTTCTGTGCTTTTAAGAATTCGTTTTTCATCTTCCTCTATTTATATATTCCATATTTTATTTTGATGCGTTCGAGCTTACTCACAAGAGGCGTTGCCATTATAAATACGCAAATAGCGGCGGTCAAAGCATGATAAAAATCGTATGAGACTCCGCTTATATACAGTATTTTTAAGGTTTTTAGGCTAAACCCCGAGCTTCCCGGAGCATTCATCGACATGGTCATGGCTGCAAAGTTCATTATGCCTCCGTAAATGACAAATGTGGTGACAAAGGTAAATACAGCCATGGTCAAATTATCTGCCGGCAGACGTTTCTTTTGGAAAACAATTGCCGCTACAAGTCCTATTATGCCAAACAGATACACTCTCCACCCAAAAAATGTCTCATCCGGATTGTGCCATATCAAAAAACTTATATAACCGAGGAGTTCGGCAAATATAACTGAAAGCAGTGGTGCCATCACACTTTTTAAGCCCTTGGAGCTCAGCGCTTTTATGTTTTCTCTGTTGAACGCAAGCCCTGCCATGAACCCCAAAATTCCCCAGCAAAACATCTGCCAGGGCGTCCACGAGCCTTGCCCCATATAGAAGTTGCAGACAAATCTCGACATAGCTCCGATTAAAAATCCCGCCTCAGGACCGAGAGAAATCCCGGAAATCACTATCATCGCCGTACCGATTTGCACCGGAAAAGCTATATGAAAGAAAGTATGAGCCGACACCGTAAGCGCGCTCATCATCGCAATCAACACAATTTCTCTCGCCTTGGGTCTGCGTTTTTCAAAAATCATAAAAAACGGAGACATCACAAGTATTAAAATCAGAACGGACAGAGGTAAATACAGCCTTTTGTTGCCCAGAAAAACAGTTAAGGCAATCAGCGCAGGTATAATGAATATTATCAAAACCGCTGTAAAGCGTAGTCTCTTCCTCGCAGCAATCTGATAGTGAGTAAGACTTTTTTTCTTTGTCAAACGGGTGCTATCAGGCATCAAAGAAGGCTTTTTATCCATGCTCTTGCCTCCTCACCCGTAACTATACCGTCCTGCCATTTTCTGGTCAGCTTATTTTCAACTGTTGTGTAAAAGCTGTTGCCCGAAAAAAATTCCCGACTTCTTCCAATCGCCGTTATCTCTCCATCAAAAAACATCATGCAGCAATCTCCGAAATCTGCACAAAACTCCACATCATGACTCACCATGAACACTGTTTTTCCCTCTGCACAAAGCGCCTTCAAAATTCTCCCCAAACTGCGCTTAAAAAAGGGATCAAGACCCTTTGTCGGCTCATCGAGCAAAATGATGTCCGGATTTGATACCATTATCTTTGCGATTGCAAGCCGTTGCTGCTCACCGCCGGAAAGGTCGTATGGATTGGCTTTTCGAAGATGCTCTATCTCCATAAGCGAAAGCATGTTTTCGGTTCTATCCACTTTCTCCTCAAGCTCAATATTTTGATAAGCCATGCCTTCTAAAACTTCTTCCTCACAGCTTATCTCGGTAAAAAGCGCCTGTGGATTTTGCGGAACCATAGACACTCTGCATCCGTCAGGAATCTTAATTTTTCCCGATTGCGGTTTTATGATGCCGCAAATAGCCTTAAGCAAAGTGCTCTTACCGCTTCCGTTTCCGCCCAAAATGCAATGAAGCTGCCCTTCCCTGATTTCAACACTGAGACCTCGCAGTACATCAGCACCTGACTTTGAATATCTAAAATAAAGATTCTTCAGCGAAACAACGCTTTTTCTCTCATCTTCACTCACATAAGGTGCAGTGTTAGGTATTTCGGATTTAGCTAATTCAAGCACTCCCTCAGAAATGAGAGATTCCATCAAAAGCCTGCCTTCCCTTATCGTCATAGGCAGCCGTTCCTGCTTCAAGGCGAGTTCTCTCGGGAACATCTTCATCACAGGCGGCATTCCGTAATACATGGGGTTAACATCATCTTCCCCCTTACTGCCCGCAAGCTTAATAGCCACCTCGTCAGGCTTTGCATTAGCGATGATTTTGCCGTTTTCCATAACCAAGGCTCTATCAGATAAAGGAAATATTTCTTCAAGCCTATGCTCTGAAATCACTATCGTAGTACCGAGTTCACGATTCAGTCTATATATGGTGTTCAGAAACTCCGTTGCCGCTATCGGGTCAAGCTGTGAAGCCGGCTCATCGAGAATCAAAACCTCAGGCTGCATAACCATAACGGACGCGAGGTTCAAGAGCTGCTTTTGTCCTCCGGATAATTCACTTACCGACTTACGAAACCAAGTTTGAATCCCGAAATACGATGCCATCTCCGCAACTCTACGCTTGATTACACTATTGCTGTATCCAAGATTCTCAAGTCCGAAGGCAAGCTCGTGCCATACCTTGTCTGTAACAAGCTGATTATCCGGGTTTTGCTGTACATAGCCGATTTTGGTTACCGCTTCTTTATCATCCATTTCAGAGATATCCGTTCCGTCAAAGTACACAGCTCCGCTTTTATCTCCGTATGGATTCATATTTTTCTTAAGATGCTTTAGCAAAGTACTCTTACCGCATCCTGATTTTCCGCAAAGAACTACAAATTCGGACTCAAAGATGCTGATTGAAACCCCATCCAGCGCCATTCGCTCTGACAGAGGGTAGCTAAAACTTAAATTGTCGACTTTGATTTTTTCCATTTTAATTCTCCGACCAAGTCCATTGCAAGCGGCATAATCAAAAGGCACAGAAATGATATATATCCCAAAATCCCAAAAGCGGATGAGCTTTTTACAATAGCCCTTATAACAGGGTAATAATACAATCTGCCAAAACCCATAGCATAGGCTGCACCGTTTATACTTCCCAGCACAACTATTAACGCCAGCATTAAAAAATCGCTGTTTTTGAACTTAAACAGACTATAGCTGCTTCTTCCCTTCAGTCCATAACCTCTTGCAGCCATAGAGTCCGCGCTTTCTATAGACGCCTCCAGCGACCATGAAATAAGTATAGATACTTCTTTTGTAAAGCGTTTAATCTTTACTAGAAAGCCTTGCGCATCTGATGCTCCAAGAGCCTTTTGCCCATCACGAATCATTGCAAAACGGGTTTTGAGCAGCGGAACGAATCTGAATATCATCGAAAGTGTAAGCCCGAGAACCGGTGCGAACCTGCCGAATAAATATATTAATTTTTCCGAAGTCATCACTACATTAAAACTCGCAAACCAAACTATTACACTGCTTATCATCAAAGCCATCGCAAATCCGTACACCGCCGCTTCCAATGTGAAGCGATTATTGCCTAAATAAAAAAGCACCGTGCTTCCGTTGTGAGTAAAAATCACATTTATCGCCACCGACAGTATCGTCATAAAAAGAACGATTGCAATATTATTTCGCAAACTCTTTACTCCTTTTAAGAGCATATCGTACAGAAGTCCCGCCAAAATCGCGCTCGCAAGAATGGGTGGTGAATTCGAAAACATCAAAAGTCCAATAACCACGGTATAGTATGAAGCTGTTACTATAGGATGAGCCGATGCAAAAAGCCCCGATTCCCCGATTCCTTCCTTGAACATATTCTTCCTTATAAATTATAAATTCAATCAGCTATTATTAGGCGCGTTCCAACTTATATTTTGCACAAATTAAATTGAAAATTTATAGCTTATATCTAATTAATACATTATTCTTCTAATATGATTAGTATATGTATTTTCACTATATTAGTCAATATTTGAGTTCTAAAGCCCAAAGGAATATAGATGGGACATAAAGATATAAAACGGCTAAGTTTAGCCATTTTTCTATCTTCGTGCAAGACATTTTCTCATAAATGCGGTTTATTCATATGTACACCTATAATTTGTTTTAAGCAAGAGTGAACAGCCTCAGATAAGCTCCTTGGAATCCAGAACTATAGTAAAAGGTCCGTCGTTTATCAGCGATACTTTCATATCCGCTCCAAATGCACCTGTTTCCACCTTTGTTTCCACCTTTGATTTGAGTTGTTCAACTACATAATCATATAAATTTTCCGCCATTTCGGGCGAGCCTGCATTTATGAAACTCGGTCTGTTTCCGTGTTTGCAATCTGCATACAAGGTGAACTGAGAAATCAAAAGAAGTTCTCCGTCTACACTTGCCAAATTAAGATTGGTCTTTCCGTTTTCGTCTTCAAATATGCGCATATTCACAAGCTTCTTTATCATTTTGTCAGCTACGACAAAATCATCTTCATTGGAGATGCCAATCAGAACCAAAAGACCTTTTCCAATTGAGCCTGCAATATTTGAATCTATTTTCACATTAGCTTCTGAAACCCTCTGTATCACAAATTTCATATCTTTTTATGCCCCTCCTGCTTTTTGATTTCACCTCGCAATGCGTAAAAATCTATACATCTGTCCGCCATTATCTCCATGGTATCATAGTAATAGTTCGGCAGATTAAGCTCACTTTTAATGACCGATAGCTCCGTACAAGCCAAAATTGCCGCTTCGCACCCGTGCGCTCGAATATCTTCATCGATTTTGTTCCAAACAGGTTCATCTGCGGGCAATCCGCTTTTGATGCAGTCATAGATTTCGTGCATGACAAGCTTTTGGATGTCTTTTCCTGGAACAAAAGGAACTATTCCCTGCTTTACAAATTCATCCTGATACAAGGCGGTTTTTATCGTGCCGTCAGTTGCCAGCACAGCTACTTTTTTGCCTCTGAACTTCTCAGCAAGTTCGAGCGCCGTTACACGAATCATATGAATAAAGCCGACTTCAAGTTCTTCCTCAATCATATTTACAAAATAGTGAGCCGTATTACATGTGACCGCCAGCGCCGTACAACCGCAGTTCTGTAAAATCCTCGCATCTGCAAGAATTTTATCTTTTACATCGTTTATCTGCGATTCGTCTTTTGACAAAATAGCCGTTGTCCTGTCCGGCATCCCGGCATGACTCAAAATCATCAAATTAAGATTTTCCTGATCGCAGCAAGCCTTAGTCTTTCGCGTTATCATTTGATAAAAAAGTGAAGAGGCCGCAGGCCCCATTCCGCCTATTATTCCCAGCATATTTGTGATTCCTCTAATTTATAAAAATTCCTTAAGCCCGTATACGATGTTGTCTCGTATTCCTTTTGTAGTCTTCGCGTGATAAAGCGAACTGATAATAGCCTCCTCCACCGCTTCAACCGCAGGTTCGAACACTTCATCAATCGCATCTTCGAAAAGTATCTTTGTTTCTACAAATTTACTGTCACTGTAATGCGGCATTCGATTTGATGTTGAGAAGGCTATCGCTATATCTCCCGAGCCGTTTCCCATATACGAACCCGTTCTGCCAAGCGCTATCGCAGCTCTGTTTGCAACTCTGCATAATTGACGTGATGAAAGCGGAATATCGGTAGCTATAATCATAATTATCGAGCCTTTATCCTTTTTTTCTTCATCGCCCGTAGGCTTTGCACCTGCTTCTTCAGGCTTTACACGGGATTTAGCCGCGCCCTTCGGGTTTTCCTTGTCATCTTCCAGTCTTTGCTTTACAGCGGAAAGAAGCTCTGAGCCGTAGCGCCTGCCGCCGATTACGAGATTCCCCTCTTCCCCGAAATTGGAAAGCACAAGCGCTCCTATCGTGTATTCCTTTCCGTCCAGCCTTACTATCTTCGATGCAGATCCTATTCCGCCCTTAAATCCGAGACAGCACATTCCCGTGCCTGCACCTACCGCTCCTTCATCAAAATCGTCGCCGGATTCAGCCGCCATCCTCAGGGCTTCATTTACATGCTTTTCACTTATGTGCATGCCGCGAATATCGTTAAGTCTTCCGTCATTGCACTCTGTGACGATAGGGTTGACAGTACCTGTGCTTACGCCTATATCCTCGTTTTGCTCCAGACAGTATTTTATCAAAGCATTGGCTGCTTCTCCGACCGAGAGAGTATTGGTCATTATTATAGGAGTTTCTATATTCCCAAGCTCCTGTAGCTGAACTATTCCCATGCTTTTTCCGAAGCCGTTGAGCACGGAAACTCCTGCGGCGGGCTTTGAACGAAAAATATTTTCATCATGCGGCAAAATAGCTGTAACACCTGTATTAATATCTCCGCTTTGAACTGTTACATTAGCCAGCTTTACGCCCGGAACATCGGTTATCTTGTTTAGTCTGCCCGCTTTCCACTTATGCGAAAGCTTCAGCGTGCAATCATTAGGTATACCCATAAAATCCTCTTTCCGTGTTTATCTATAGTTAATTTAATCTGTTAGTGTATAAAATCATAGGCTGTAATCAGTTCCTTGAAGCTGCTGCATCTATATACTACAGTATGTTCGTCTACAAGCTCTGCACCTATGTAGTTTGCGGCATTGCCGGCATCCTTATGTTCCTTGAAAGTAAATTCCAATTCAAAGCTCTCGGGCATGTCAAGGCATCTGCACTCTCCTCTTTCATAACTTTTTACCGCCTCATAAGCCTGCGCTTTTATAAGTTCACATGCATCCAGAGGGTGAAGACTGAAAGTCGCTCCGCCTATGCCTTCCTTTACAGCCGCAACGCGAACTCCGGGCAATTCTTCAACAGCCTTGTCGCATATGCCTTTATCCCCGGTTACAAGTCCGACGGGGACATTGTACTGTGCGCAAATCATGGCATTAATATCCATCTCTGCCATTACTTTACCATTTACTTTTGTCGAAAACAGCCTGCTATATGTCATGGTATGCGCCAGGGGATTCTCATTGCTATGTCCCTGTGCATGATAGCCTACCATGAACGCAAGATCGAAACCTCTGTCCACGAGTGCCATCATAGAATCTGTAGATGCAGCCCATCCGCGAATCAGCTTAACACCTCTTGGTAACTTGTCGGGAATGAGATTCAGCGCGCTATCGTGACTGTCCTTTACCACAACCTCGTCGGCTCCCGCTTCAAGTGCACCAAGACATGCGGCGCTTACTTCTCTTGTCATCTGCTCACACGCCCACTCGTAGCCGATTCCGTTGTCTCTTTCCGTTTCAGACCAGGATGTTACATTGGTAACCCCCTCTATATCAGCACTTATATATACTCTCATTACGCACCTCCCATAGCTTTTACCGCTTATCCTAACCGTTCCGCACGTTATTCCTATAGACATAAGCGTTCTACTAAAATCATACTGTTATTTTAGCACAGATGCCTCTATTATCCAAACATTTCGGCTGATTTATGCAATTACTTGACAATATATATTTCTTTTATTTTATCCGACTTCAACCGCCTTCTTGCCCTTGTATTTGCACACTTCAAAATGTATAATTAAATCAATATTATCGTGCTTAAAGGCCGCTTGGCAAAGACAAACGAAAGGAATGTGGTGAGTTTTTTCTCATCTGCTAAACTTATGGATATTAAAAAGGAAATCGAACAAATTTATCCGGAAATAGTCAAAATCAGAAGGCATCTTCACGAAAACCCTGAGCTCAGCGAACATGAAGAAAAAACAGCTGCATATGTTTGCGATATTCTGGACAAACATAATATCAAATACCAAAGCGGAATTGCAGGATTCGGCATAGTCGCTCAGATAGGCGGCGGCAGCAAAGCGGTCGGAATAAGAGCCGATATGGACGCTTTGCCTGTTTTGGAAGCTACAGATTTGGATTTTGCTTCCAAAACGGATGGCGTGATGCACGCCTGCGGCCACGATATTCATACAGCAATCCTGCTAGGTTCGGCTATGCTTCTAAAGAAGATGGAGAATAAAATCAACCGGGTGGACGGTGCTGTAAAGCTGTTCTTCCAACCTGCCGAAGAAACTGTCGGCGGCGCCGAAAAGATGATTGCCGCCGGATGTTTGGAAAACCCTAAGGTGGATAGGGTCATCTCACTTCACATAGACCCTGTCTATCCCAGCGGAAGTGTAATTTTCAAATACGGCGCGATGAATGCGGCAACCCAGGGATTTAATATAATAGTAAACGGAAAGAGCTGCCACGGTGCTCACCCCGAAGGTGGTATCGATGCTATTGTTGTGGCGAGCGAAATCGTTACATCGCTTCAGACGATTTCATCCAGATTCAATGCACCGACAACGCCTGTAATCGTAACCGTCGGTGCGTTTCACGCAGGCGATGCCGGCAATGTAATTGCCGGTACCGCTAAGCTTACCGGTACCGTGCGTGCACTTGCGCCCGATGTGATGGACGCAAGCAAAGAGCAGCTTGAGCGGATTGCACGCGGCATCGCCTCAGCCTACGGCGGTACAGCCGAAGTCATATGGCATAATGACGGATATCCGGCTTTGATTAACGACGATGAAACAACCGCGCTCGTAGAAAGCTGCGCGAAAGAGCTGTACGGAGACGAAAATATTATAATAATGCCCGAACCGAGTCTCGGAGCTGATGACTTCGCCTATTTCACGGAAGCAGCCAAGGGTTGCTATTTTAATATCGGCGTAACAAAACAAGGCGAAACGATACATCCTCTTCATAACGAACATCTGTCACCTGATGAAGAATCTATGAAAACGGGTATTGCCGTAGAAATCGCTTCTGTAATTAAAATGCTATTTACCTAAATACATGATATAATTGTTATTTGAGCATCACGCTGTTAACAGCGCATATTAAGTAATTGTATAAGCAAAGAGAAAATATAATGTCGATAAGTATAAAACCAATATCTATAGAAGAATTCGAAAAGACTCAGCACATCTACGCCTGCGCCAATTTTCAGCAGTCAGCACAGATGGCAAAATGCCAAAAATCAAGAGCCGTATACATCGGAACCGAACTGATACAGATTTTAGATGACGGTAGACTCATAGGGCAAAGCATCATAAACTACAGAAAATTTTACAAATTTTTTAAGAGAGCCTACATTCTGAACGGTCCTTTGATGGATTACACGGATTCGCAAAAAGTGAGTGATGTATTCATAGAACTCGAAAAATACCTCAAAAGAAAATGCGCCGAAGTCAAAATCACGCCCCCGCTTCATAATCTCATATTAAACGACAAGCTTGAAATATCGGCAAGACTAAATGAACGCGTCGGAACTGCTCTATGCGAACTCGGATTTTCCAATTTTGTTGACAGAAGTTGCAGTCAATCCATAGATCAAATCTTTATCAAGAACCTGAGCGACTACGAGTCATTTGACAAAATTACCAAGGAATGGACCAGCGCATTTAGAAGCAGCATCAAAAAATTCTCGGATTCCTGTGTCAAACTGCGCGAACTTAAACAGGACGAGATAGATGTTTTCTATAACATATACACAGAGACCGGCAAGCGAAAAAACTTTGTTTTACAGTCAAAAGAATATTTCCGCTTGCTCAAAGAAAATTTCGGTGAACAGGCAAAGTTTATGGAGGCGTATCTGGACTGCCGTGCATACGAAAAATATCTAAGCTCAAACATCACAAACTTCGAGCAAAAAGTTTCGGAACTTGAGAAATTAGAGCTTACAAAGAAGGTAAAAGGGCAGCTCAACGATGCGAAAGACCAGCTTAGGAGCTATCTGAAACGCAAAGAATCCTACGATAAATTGCAAATAGGCGATGCTACAATTTCCCTTTCGTCCTATGTCTTCATATGCTACGGAGATGAAGTCATCATCTTATACGGCGGTTCCCATGCTGATTATCTTAACTTCGGCGGTTCCACGCTTCTTAATTATGCGATGATTCGTCATGCCCTCGAAAGCGGTTACAAGAGATATAATTTCTACGGCACCATAGAGACGGATCAGCTGACAAAGGCAAAGGGAAACTACCATTTCAAGAAGAACTTCGGCGGCAATTTAGTTGTGCTCATCGGTACCTTTACCAAGACTTTCAACCCTTTTGTCACCATGCTGAAACGCATAAAAAAACATGCCGATGCGTAAAATATTCTCACCCGATTTCAATAGGAGAAAAAATGTCCATTAAAGTAAATCCCATCACTTTTGACGAATTTGAACAAAGACAGGCAGAATTTGAAGTCGCAAACTTTATGCAAACATCCGCCTTTGCTAAAATGCAGCACGGCATGGGCGCTTATCTTGGCATAGAGGCGATAGAATTTGAAGAGAGCAATAAATTTCTGGGGCAAACTATAGTCGCTTACAGACGCCATATGAAATTCTTCAAAAAAGCCTGCATTTACCAAGGCCCGCTCATAGACTATAAAGATACGGAAAAGGTAAAAGAAATAATCACCGCTCTGGAATCATATATACAAAAGAAAGCTCAAATTCTCGAGATACATTCATCCCTTGAGAACCTGATTTATGACGATAATCTCGAGGTCATAGATAAAAAAAACGAGGATACCATAGAAGCAATATGCGCTCTCGGCTATTCTCGCAAAGTTGATCGCAGCGGTTCGGAATCCATTGATCAAATCTTCATTAAACCGCTGGATAACTATTCAAGCACGGAAGAAATATTCAAAAGCTTCAGCGGTTCTCTTCGCGGCAGTATCAAAAAAGCTTCCGATTCACATGTGAAAGTACGCGAACTTGACTCGGATAAGATGACAGATTTCTATAATATTTTTGACAGCACGGCTCAGAGAAAGAGTTTTTATGCCCACCCTATTGAATATTTTTTAGCGATGAAGGCTAACTTCGGCGAAAAAGCCAAGTTTTTAGAGGCTTATCTCGATTGCAGAGAATACAAAAAATATATTGACGATAACATCGCCTTGTTTACTGAAAAAATCGAGAATCTCAGCAATCAGCCGCAGACGAGAAAGCGCAAAGGTCAAATAGCAGATGCTGATGACCAGCTCCAAAGCTATATAAAACGTAAAAAAGAGTTTGAAGCACTTAATATAACAGGTGATACGCTAAGTCTATCTTCATATGTCTTTATGTGTTACGGAAAAGAGGTAACCTTCCTTTTCGGCGGCTCATACCGGGAATATATGCACTTTGGCGGTGCCGCAATGCTGAACTGGGAAATGATTAAATATGCATTTACAAACGGATACCCCCTTTACAATTTTTACGGAACCATTGAGACGGAGCGCGCAAAGAACGCCTCGGGAAACTATAATTTCAAGAAAAACTTCGGAGGAAACCTGGTGCTCCTCGCCGGTACTTTTACCAAGGTTTTAAGCCCTATTGTCAAGATGGTGCAAATATTTAGACGATAATATGGCATTAAATTATATAATTTTGCTCATAAAGGCGCAGTTTTTATATAAGCTGCGCCATATATATAGGCAGATATAAGGTACCGTTCTTCCAGCTCAAATCCTTTGTGTGAATAACGATTTTATCACTGATTCTACTACTATATTTCTCTGTAAATTTATCCAAAGAGGTATGACTGCGATATGTTGATGATTTTACTTCTATCGGAATGATTTTACTGCCTTTTGATATAATAAAATCCACCTCAAAGCTTCTCTTTTGCTCACTATCGTAATAGGTATGATAATATAGCTTATACCCCCTTGATACAAGTATCTGGGCAACTATGTTTTCAAATATAATTCCCAAATTAGTCGGCAATTTGTCACTTAGCATTTTTTTATAAATTTCGTTTTCTGTAAATTTCTTATCTCTAAACATCAAAGTCACAAGAAGCCCTGTATCTGCACTGTAAAGCCTAAATTTATTTGTGTCATAGAGGCTTGAAAGTCCTACATTGGGGTCATTTAAATTATAAGAAGGCAAAACCGTCTTGGATGCAATCAGCTCAGAAAGCTCATTTATCAAGGTAGATTTCCTTTCATTTGGAAATACGCTCGAGATTTGATAGTTTTTCGTATGTCTGTTTAATTCGCTAGGCATTTTTTCATATAGACCTGAAATTTTCCCATTGGCATCTATCTTATAAAAATCTTGTTCGTATAAATCAATAATATCTCGTTTTATCTTATCAACCAGTTCTAGATTATTTGATTCCAGATATTCAAGCACCGCCTGTGGCATACCGCCTACCATCATATATAAGCGGAACTTACGCAATAGCTCTCGATTTACCGCTTGACCAAGCGGTTTCTTTGTTTTTAGCACTGTATCCAGAAGCGGCATTGTTGACTCATCTCCAAGTGCCCACAGGAACTCTTCGAAGTCCAGAGGATACATCTGTAATCGCCTTTCTTCACTAGGAATTAATATATCCTTAACATTTTTATTTATTGATATCAATGAACCTGTTTCAATATAATCATATCTGCCATCAGCCACCAGTTTCTTTATAGCTTGTCTTGCCTTAGGACTAAATTGCACCTCATCAAAAATGATAAGAGATTCTCGTTCCTTGAGATTCACTCCATAAATTAGCTGTAATTGCATAAAGAAATAATTCAAGTCGTTCATATCTTGAAATAAACTATGTATATTATCGTTTGCGAATGCCAAATCTATATATATATATGTTTCATATTCATTTTTCGCAAACTCTTCCACTATTGTTGATTTGCCAATTCTTCGAGCGCCCTCTATCAACAATGCGGTTTTCCCCTTTGATTCAAGTTTCCATTTTAATAATTCATTATAAATTTTTCGTTTAAGCATATTTCACCTCAAATCCGCATATAAAACAAGCCCCAAAAACAACAAATCCGCATATAATTTATTACGATTTTACCTCAAATCCGCATATAAAACAAGCCCCAAAAACAACAAATCCGCATATAGCATTTTATATAAGCACGACAAATAACTTTAACTTTTATAATCACCACTTTGATTATTTATAAAAACTAAAAAGAGGCTAGATTTTTCTAACCTCAATGAATGCATCTCTACTTCTATTTTATGTTCTACTTATCCTCTACAGTAGTTTTTACCCTTTGACTGGCAATGCTGTCACCTGCTCTTCTCGCAGTACTATGATTATTCGCTGCCGGAACTATCGAATCCAGAAGAGTTTTCCCCCTGTTCTTTCCGACTTTCTTTTTGAAAACATTCTTAAGTTTCATCTCAGCTTCCTTTCCTGAAAAATCTAAAGAAACTAGCCTCATATGTTCTGTATATTATTAATATAATTATACCCGTATTATACGAAAATGCAAAACTATTTTGTTTCAAAACTTACTATACTGTCGCAATAAGCACAGTGCATTTTGCCGTCAAGACCTATCTTGAATCTCTGCGGCAGTTCCTGCTCAATCTGAGAAATACATTTCAAATTGTGACATTTGTGATTCTCGGCAACTGCTCCGTCGTATTTGCTGTCAAAATCGCCGCGCGCCGTATCTGCGAGCAACTTCAAAATCAGTGCCATCCTCACAAACTTTCCGTTCAAAGCCTGCTTAAAATAACACGCTCTGAAATCATCATCTACTTCCACACTTATCTCATTTACCCTTGGCAGCGGGTGTAAAATGCTCATATTCTGCTTTGCCGAGGCAAGCTTTTGTGAGTTTAGAACATAGCTGTCCTTTAGCCTCTCGTATTCATCCATGTCCTCAAAACGCTCTCTCTGAATTCTTGTCATATAGAGAATATCCAGCTTAGCTATGGCGTTTTCAAGTGAAGTTTCCTCAATAAACGGTATATCATTCACCCTCAAAACTTCAGTTTTGATATAGTCGGGAATTCGCAATTCTTCAGGGGAAATAAATACAAAGCTTATTCCCTCGTAGCGGCTCATAGCCTTTATCAAGGAATGTACGGTTCTCCCGTATTTCAAATCTCCGCACAAACCGATTACCAAATTGTCCAGCCTGCCATGTTCTCTATAAATAGTCAGCAAATCCGCTAATGTCTGCGTTGGGTGGGCGTGCCCCCCGTCTCCGGCATTAATCAACGGGATTGATGAATTTACCGCCGCAACAAGAGGCGCACCCTCATATGGATGTCTCATCGCTATAATATCCGCATAACAGCTTATCACCTTTGCCGTGTCGGCTACACTTTCGCCTTTTGATACGGAAGCGCTTGATGCCGACGAAAAACCCAAAACATTACCTCCAAGCTCAATCATAGCCGCCTCAAAAGAAAGTCTGGTTCTTGTTGAAGGTTCATAAAACAAAGTTGCAAGCTTTTTCCCTTTGCAAATATCACTGTACTCATACGGATTTTCCATTATATCGCAAGCTTTTTTTATTATGAAATCCAGCTCTTCTACACTCAAATCATCCACATCTATAATGCTGCGAGCGCTTCCCCACGGTCTAAGTTCTCCCGGCGTTCTTGTTTTTCTCATGCTTTTATCCAACTTTCATCATTTGGGTTATTGCGAAACGCCATAAGCCTTTTCCTGTCTTCCGCCTTAATATAATTTTCTGCGACGGCAACTTCGCTTATGACATCAAAATTCGTCAAGGATATATTTTTAAGGTTTTCCTGGGCGAGCCTATCCAAGCCTTTCTGCATCCCATATGTAAAGATGCTTACAATCCCAAGTACTTCCGCTCTGGCATCTCTGAGCGCTCTCGCCGCATCGATTACGCTGCCCCCTGTAGAAATGAGATCTTCTACAATTACAACCTTATCTCCCGCATTCAGACGCCCCTCTATCTGATTTCCTCTGCCATGATCTTTTGCGCTTGAGCGTACGTATCCCATGGGCAGCCCCAAAATATGTGCTGCAATGGCTGCATGTGCTATTCCGGCAGTCGCCGTACCCATGATAATATCAGCCTCAGGGTAGGATTCTTTTATTACTTCGGAAATTGAACTTTCAACTATATTTCTCACATCGGGCGCTGTTAGAATCAGTCTGTTGTCACAGTAAACGGGACTTTTTATACCGCTTGCCCATGTAAACGGCTCCTCCGGTCTAAAGAAAACAGCCTTTATTGACAATAATCCCTTTGCTATCTCTCTTTCCACGGCTTCTCTTTTCATATCGTCCTCACTTTCTCTCGCTTCTATCCGATAAATTCATTGCAGCAGCGCTCATATGCCGACATGGCATCATCTGCTTTTGTTATAGGTCTTCCCACAACTATATAGTCGGCACCTATTTCTTTTGCGGAGCTTGGCGTCATAACTCTCTTCTGGTCACCATTTTGAGAATCCGCAAAGCGTATACCCGGTGTGACCGTTATAAAATCCGTTCCACATCTTTTGTGTATTCTTCCGGCTTCCTGAGCTGAGCAAACCACGCCGTCAAGCCCTGCCGACATAGCAGTTTCGGCATAATGTTCAACAACTTCTTCTATCGGCTTTTCAATTAAAAGTTCTTCCTGCATAGAAATTTGGTCCGTTGATGTAAGCTGCGTCACTGCGATTAATAAAGGCTTTACTCCCTTTGTTTTGCTCAACTTACAAAAGTTTTCGTATCCCTCATCAAGACCTTTTCGTGCAGCTTCCATCATCTTTTTTGTTCCCGCTGCATGCACATTGACAATGTCCGCGCCTAGATGTCCTAAAACACGCATGGCAGCTGCCGCAGTATTAGGTATGTCGTGAATCTTAAGGTCAACAAAAACCTTATGCCCGCGGGACTTTAATTCCTTTACGATTTCCGGTCCTTCAGCATAATAAAGTTCCATTCCGATTTTCACGAAAGGACGTTTTTCACCGAATCTTTCCAAGAATTTTAATGTGTCCGCCTTGCTCGAAAAATCACATGCAATTATTACATCTTTACCCATTAAACTGCCGCTCCTATTATTTCATTAATATCTTTAATACCGTATTTATCCATCACCGCAGGCAAGCCCTCAATTATCTCCTTACATGCGAACGGGTTTATAAGATTCGCCGCACCTACTTCAACGGCTCTTGCTCCTGCCATCATCATCTCAAGTACATTCTCGCTGCTGCTGATTCCGCCCATCCCCACGATAGGAATCCTTACTGCTTTTGCCACCTGGTTTACCATTCTCACCGCAATAGGAAATATGGCATTTCCTGATAAACCTCCGTATACATTCGCCAATACGGGTTTGCGGGATTTAAGATTTATTCTCATTGCCTGAACCGTGTTTATCAAACTGAGCGCATCTGCCCCGGCATCTTCACAGGCAGCTGCTATCTCGACAATATCCGTTACATTAGGGGTAAGCTTCATTATAATCGGCTTTTTTACAGCTTCCTTTACAGCTTTCGTCACCTCAGCCGCACATCTTGCGTCCGTTCCGAAAGACATACCGCCTCCGTGAACATTGGGGCAGCTTATATTTATTTCCAGCCAACCAATCTGCTCCTCTTTGTCGAGTTTCATGGCGGTTTCCACGTATTCATCAATAGAAAAGCCGCTTATATTAGCCATAATTTTCTTATTAAAGCAAGCCCTAAGCTTTGGCAATTCCTCTGAAATAACCCTCTCCACCCCAGGATTTTGCAAACCTACGGAGTTGATTATTCCCCCATCCGACTCAGCTATTCTCGGTGTAGGGTTTCCGAAGCGTTCTTCCGCCGTAGTCCCCTTAAATGAAAGGCTTCCTAAAATATTTATATCATATAAATCGGCAAATTCATAGCCGTATCCGAAGGTGCCGCTGGCAGGAATTACCGGATTGTCAATATTTATACCGCAAAGATTTACACTTGTATTTACCACAGTATTTCCTCCTTCTCCATGACCGGTCCTTCTTTACAGATTCTTTTACTTCCTGTCAAAGTCTTGCATGAACATCCCATGCATGCACCGAATCCGCAGCCCATTCTTTCCTCAAAACTGAATTGTCCGCTGCCGCAATCCGCATTATAAACAGATTTCAGCATAGCTTCCGGACCGCAAGTGTATATGTAGCTGTGTCTGATATTCCCTATCGGTTCGTTTACAAACCCTTTCATTCCAAGGCTTCCGTCTACAGTAGTTACAAACAGCTCATCCGCCACATTCTCAAACTCACTAAGATAAAAAACCTCATCCGCTTTGTTAAATCCGAGCAAAACCTTGACAGTTTTCCCTTCAGCTTTCAGTTTTTTCGCAAGCAGGTAAAGCGGTGGGATTCCCACACCGCCGCCCACCAGCAAAGGTTCATCGCCCGACTTTGAAAGATCGTAGCCGTTCCCGAGACCTGTCAGAACATCAAGCTTTGTTCCTACCTCGTACTTGCTCAAAGCCTCGGTACCCTTTCCGAGAATCTTATATATTATAGTGACGGAGCCATCCTCCAGGTCGCAGACGGAGATAGGTCTGCGCAGGAAAAAACCGTTAAGTTTAATATTAATGAACTGCCCCGGTGCGCTTATATTTGACACATCCCCTGCAAGTTTCATCTTGTAAACTCCCTCGCAAAGCTTTATATTTTCTATTATTGTCAATATCCTTTGTTGCATTCCGACCTCTCTTTTATGCATCAATTGTGGAAATCGTAAGCGTAGTTTCTTCCAAAACATCCAGAAGAACTCTTACCGTATCCAGCGATGTAAACATAGTTACATTGTTCTCTGTTGCGGATTTTCTGATTTTATGTCCGTCGCTTTCCTGTCCGAAAGAGCCAATATCCTTAGTATTCAGCACATATGCCATGTGACCTTGATGAATTGACTCAAGAATTTCATGGCTGCCCTCGCTTATCTTTCTCAGGCTTCTCGTTCTGATACCGTTTTCTTTTAAGAACATCGCGGTTCCCTCCGTCGCCTCTATGTTAAAGCCAAGATTGTAGAAACGCTTTATCAGCGGAAGTGCCTCCTCCTTATCCTTATCTGCTATGGTTGCCAGCACCGTTCCGTAGTTTTGAAGGTGCATGCCTGACGCCTGAAGCGCTTTATACAAGGCACGGTTCAGTTTATCATCATATCCTATCGCCTCTCCCGTCGACTTCATTTCAGGGGAAAGATAGGCGTCAAGCCCTCTTATTTTGTTGAATGAGAAAACCGGTACCTTCACATAGAATCTATGCTTTTCTTCCGGGTAGATATCAAAGATTCCCTGTTCTTTCAGGCTTTTCCCCATTATCACCTCCGTTGCTATATCCGCAAGGCTATAACCTGTCGCCTTTGACAGAAAAGGAACCGTTCTTGAAGAACGAGGGTTAACCTCGATGATATATACATTCTCTTCTTCATCTACAATGAACTGTATGTTGTATAGTCCGATGATTCCTATTCCAAGACCGAGCTTCTTGGCATACTGAAGGATTGTCCCCTTCACCTTATTTGAAATGCTGAATGTAGGATATACACTGATAGAGTCCCCCGAGTGAATTCCCGTTCTTTCTACGAGTTCCATAATTCCCGGAACGAATACATTTCTGCCGTCGCAAATCGCATCAACTTCAACCTCTTTGCCTTGAATGTATTTGTCGACCAAAACCGGCTTATCCTTATCTATTTCTACAGCCGTTTTCAAATAGTGCCTTAGCTGGTTTTCGTCTGCCACTATCTGCATAGCTCTGCCGCCCAAAACAAAGCTTGGTCTTACCAGTACCGGATAGCCTATCTTCGACGCGGTTTCAATGCCCTCTTCAATGTTGGTCACTGCCTTTCCGCGAGGCTGCGGAATATCAAGTTCTACGAGAATTCTCTCAAAACTGTCTCTGTTTTCCGCTCTTTCAATAGCTTTGCAGTCGGTTCCTATAATCTTGACACCTCTATCCTCTAAAGGCTGTGCAAGATTAATGGCGGTTTGACCTCCCAAAGATGCAATTACTCCCTCCGGATTTTCGAGCGCTACTATATTCATTACGTCTTCTGCCGTCAAAGGCTCAAAATACAGCTTATCTGCTGTCGTATAGTCCGTAGATACCGTTTCGGGATTATTATTGATTATAATCGCCTCATATCCTTGTTTTCTAATAGTTTGTACAGCGTGCACAGTTGAGTAATCGAATTCAACGCCCTGTCCTATTCTTATCGGACCGGCACCGAGCACAAATACTTTCTTCTTATCTGTGACAACGGATGCATTTTCTCCTGTGTATGATGAGTAAAAATACGGTATGTAAGCACCTGTATGACAAGTATCCACCATTCTGTAAACAGGCAGAATTTTTTCATCAAACCTGAGCTTAAAAATATCCATTTCGCTTGTCTGCCACTGCCTTGCTATCTCAATATCGCCAAAGCCCATCTTCTTCGCCGCTATCAAAGTGGTTTTATCGCCTTTGTTAGCAGCCAATTTCATTTCCATATCGACGATATTCTTAAAAGCCTCGATAAAATACTGCGTAATCTTTGTAATTTCGCAGAGCCTTGAAACATCGAAACCTCTTCTTAAAAGTTCGGTCACAGCAAAGATATTATCGTCTTGGAATGTTTCGATGTACTTCAGCATATCCTCATCGGACATTTCAACGAACTTGTTCATTCTAAAATGATCCGCTCCAATTTCCATGGAACGCACGGATTTTAGGAGGCACTCCTCAAGGTTTGAGCCTATACCCATAACCTCACCGGTAGCTTTCATCTGAGTTCCAAGCACATTTGACGCACTGGCAAATTTATCAAAAGGAAATCTCGGCAGCTTTGCAACTACGTAGTCCAAAACCGGTTCAAACGCCGCTGTCGTGTTCGCAACTTCGATTTCTTCAAGCGCCATCCCCACGGCTATTTTAGCGGTAACCCTTGCTATAGGGTAACCGCTCGCCTTTGACGCGAGTGCTGAGGAACGGGATACTCTCGGATTAACTTCTATTAAGAAGTACTTGCTTGAATTAGGATCAAGAGCAAACTGAACATTACAGCCTCCCTCAATCTCAAGTTCTCTAATTATCTTAATTGCACTGTCATTGAGCATCTTGAGTTCTTCATCTGACAAGGTCATTATCGGCGCAACTACCATGGAATCTCCTGTATGAACGCCTACAGGATCTATATTCTCCATTCCGCAGATGGTAATCGCTTGATCCTTTGAATCTCGCATTACCTCAAATTCTATCTCCTTATACCCTTTGACGCTTTTTTCTATTAGAACCTGATGTACCGGCGATAGCTTAAAAGCATTGCTTCCAAGTTCTTCAAGTTCAATTTCATCATTTGCAAATCCGCCGCCTGTTCCACCTAGCGTAAACGCAGGTCTTAGCACAACCGGATACCCTATTTTCTTTGCCGCATCCTTAGCTTCTTCTATGTTATATGTTATCTCCGAAGGTATGGTCGGTTCTCCTATTGACTGACATAGTTCCTTAAACAGTTCTCTATCCTCAGCTCGTTCTATGCTTCTGCTGCTCGTTCCCAAAATCTCTACATCACATTCCTTAAGAACTCCCTTCTTCTCAAGCTGCATGGCAAGGTTTAACCCCGTCTGTCCGCCGATTCCCGGCAAAATTGCATCCGGTCTTTCATATCTCAATATCTTAGCTACATACTCAAGAGTCAAAGGCTCCATATACACTTTATCTGCTATAGTTGTATCCGTCATTATCGTTGCCGGATTTGAGTTTACCAAAACAACCTCATAGCCCTCTTCCTTAAGTGCAAGACAAGCCTGTGTTCCCGCATAATCAAACTCCGCAGCCTGTCCGATTACGATAGGACCTGAACCTATGATGAGTACCTTTTTGATGTCTGTTCTCTTTGCCATTTTATACCTCCAAAATGTTATATATGTTTGAAATATTTTACTGAATTATTTGCTATATACCGCCTTGCCGTCTGCAACGGTCAAAATGCATTCGCCTTTAACTCTCATGCCGTCAAAAGGAGTTGCCTTGCCCTTTGATAAGAACTTAGCCGAGTCTATGATATACTCGCTTTCTAAATCAAATATAGTCAAATCTTTCTCCGGCTCTTTCATTTTGAATCTCTTTCTCGGATTTATCGTCATTAGCCTAATGAGTTTTTCCAAATTCAAAACGCCGCCCAGAACCAACTTAGTGTAAAGAGCAGGAAATGCGGTCTCTATGCCCACTATCCCGAAGAAGCTGTCTTTAAGCCCTTTATTTTTCTCCTCTTTTGAATGCGGCGCATGGTCTGTAGCAATCATATCTATGGTGCCGTCCAAAATCCCCTCTATCAATGCATCTCTGTCATTTTTCGACCTCAGTGGCGGATTCATCTTAAATCTGCCGCTTTCCTGCAAATCCGAGTCACTCAAAAGCAGGTAGTGAGGCGCCGTTTCGCAGCTTACATCTACACCGCTTTTTTTCGCATCCCGTATGAGCTGTACACTTTCCTTGCATGATATGTGGCAAGCGTGAAAGGCACAAGCGGTTTCATCCGCCAGTTTTATATCCCTCTCAACTTCTCTCCACTCGCTTTCGCTGCATATACCTCTGTGGGCATGTTTTCTCGCGTATTCACCCTCATGTATATAGCCGTCTTTCAAAAGGCTTTCGACCTCGCAATGCGCAACCAGTACCTTTCCCAACGCCTTAACTCTTTGCATGGCTTCACGCATCACTTCCTTGTCTTGTATACCTCTGCCGTCATCTGAAAACGCTACAACATATGGTGCCATAGCTTCTAAGTCCGCTATTTTCTCACCTTTTTCGCCAACTGTTATCGCTCCGTAAGGCATTACGTCTATGACGGCATCCTTTTCGATTATGTCCAGTTGCTCTTTTAAGTGAGCCAGGTTATCCGGTACCGGATTTAAGTTCGGCATAGTACAAACACTTGTAAAGCCGCCTGCTGCGGCTGCTCCGGTGCCGCTCGCCACGGTTTCTTTATATGAAAAACCCGGCTCGCGAAAATGCACATGCACATCACAAAAACCGGGGAAAACCGCATAGCGTGAATCGTTTAGTAAATCTAAAGCTGAACCGTCTTTTATGGCAGTTCTGACAGCTTCTTTTACTCGTTCTTCATTTAGCATATATATATTTGCCTTAGTTTTATTCATCTTTGTTCCTTTCACATTTATCTCCGAATCTTTATTCAAAGTCTCAGCGATTCATACCTCGGCAATAAAAAAACCTTGCCAAAGGCAAGGTGATTATACAAAAACATCATGTGCAACTGCACATCCTGAATATATATGTATTTACATCTTGCCGATCTCTCTGTATCGTATTAAAGATTATAAAAATACTACCATAAAATTTTTTTTATGTCAACAGGCGGTTCTATAGTGACAGTGTCAAATTTTTACGGACGTTTTGATTGACAGCTTAGATTGCCGCCCCAAGCCTACCGACACATTTTTCACACACAATTATTGTATTACAGTCTTATTTTCTGATTAGTTAATAGATTGACATTTATCAATATTCTTTTTATAATACATAATATATAGAGAAAGTGTGGTGACTTTATGGAAACTAGGTACATCTATCCATCCAGGTATAAGAACGGAAATTCTTTTCCTGTTGCAAATTATAAACGCAATATATGAGTTTAGAAAGGCAAAAGGTACCACACTCAATATTAGCGAATTAAAAACCCACCTAACGATTCTATAAAAGCTTGCAGCAGTAAAGCTTTACATAAACGGAAATCCGAGTGGGAAAACAGGTATAATGACATTGATTGCGAATATTAAATGGTGACTAAAATGAAAAATTTAATTAAACTGCTGAAGATATTATCTGTAGCAACCCTGGTTTTCATGGTTCTTACTACTATATTAAAGTTTTGGACCGACCCTGAAATTCTAACCTTATTAGACAGCATAAGTCCTGAGGACCCCGATTTGAAACTTCTGCCGAACTATCAGCCGCAGATGCCGCTTGACGGTATATTGGCTTTCAGTATAATCGTCAATTTATTGTTCAATATTTTGATTTTTATATCTGTAAGCGTCGCTCTATACTCCCTGGCACTCATCCTGGAAAACCAACAAAAAACCGGCAAAAGCTGTCAGAGCTAACAAATCAGACCCGCTTGGAGTCAAGTCCCGATAATATTAAAACAGATTTATAAGGCAAACCCTTGATTAACTCATTATAATGGGGGCTCGGAAACATCCGAGTCCCCATTATTTTATTTCATAACTTGCTGCAAATCCGAACAGCCTGTAATTTCAAAGATACTCCATATATCTTTACTATCCGACAATAGCGCTTAGCGCAGCACTTGATATTGATTTTTCTCCACCAAGTGCAATATACCCTTTGCTGTTTGATTTCTTATAAAAATCCATCGCATCTTTCGTGTAATCACCCTCGGCAACGAGCAATATAGGCGCGTCTATTTGAATCGCGAGAACCCCGCCCGCAATTCCGTCAGGGAAATTTTCACCGTTTGCCAATACTACATTGCTTGGCTTGTTCTTAAAAAATTCGTTTGCAATTGCAACAGAAGTCTTAAAGCGATCCTCTCCGGCGATTCTTGTCGATTTGCGGATTTTGTCTATATCGCTTTTCGTTCTTGCGTTTACTGCGCTCACGCCTCCAATAACATAGAGTTTATCACTCTTAAGCGACTTCAGCAAAGCAGTCTGTTCTGCATTCAAACCGTTATCTACTATCATAATAGGACGACCTGCCGCCCCTGCGGATAGTGCGTCTGCAAAGCTTAAACCTGAGCAGATAATAAGTTCTTCATTCTCAATTTTTGCTTCTTTTAGAATCGCTAAATTTGTTTCAAATCTGTCTTCTCCGCTGATTCTCTTTACCTTATATTTTTTCAGGTTATTTTCCAAAGCCTTCGGAATAACCGTTGTACCGCCCAATATGTAAACAGTTCCGTCATCCTTTAGATTTTTTTCAATATAGCTTGTATTTGATTTTATGGTGCTGTTATCAGCCAAAATAACCGGCGCGTTTTTAACCTTTGCAAGATAACTTCCGGAAAGTGCATCCGCATAGTTTTCGCCACAAGCAACTACTATAGAATCAAATTTTTCGACATTCATCTTCTCTTTAAGTTTATCTGCTATGCGCATCGATGTCTCATACCTGTCGCTTCCGAAAACCCTTGTCTGCTCGTATTGTTCAGGTTCTTCTCCCACAGCTTTCAGCATTGAGGTTTTTTCGTTTACATTTTTGATATGCTTATCACGCTCATCAGCAATATTTGATGTTTGTGATGCTTTTTCAATGTACGCTTCTGCATCTTTTATTGCTTTTTTCAACGCCTCAACGCCGGAGGATGCGTAAGAGCTTCCGTTGCTGAGTTTTGCATTTGCTTTATCAACAGCTGCCTGAATCCCTGAGGTATCATATCTATGCATCTTATATAAATTAGTAAAATCAATTTCTACCAATCTCTGTATGTCGATATCCGAAATGTCATCTTTTGCAAGTATCCCTTGACCTTCAACTATCAAAGCCTTTATGGCTTCCATGCTCTTTGCGCTGAACTTCTTTGACGCCAAATCCGAGCGATAATCGCCTGCCGCCTGTTCACAGCTTCTATACAGAACAACAATATTATTAACTCGTTCTCCCTCAGCTGTTAGCTTATTAAGTGCATCGTTAACCTGGTTCTGCGTTGCCTTTTGATTTTCTCTAACCTGCATAGCTTTTTCCAGAAGTGAATTAAGCTTCTCCAAGTTCTTAGGCTTAATTATGGAAACAGATTCTTTCCAAGGTTTGCTGCTATAGAAATTGATGGCCTTAATCAAGGCTGCCTTGTCAACATCATCACCCTGGTTTGGGTTATATCCTTCGCTCTTATGGTCATAATCCACTTCCAAGATGACATCATGTTGATGAAGTCCCTGTCCGGGAGCATTTATATCTAAGTTAACCTTAAATTTCTTTGTTGTCCCGTCAACCGGAATTTCTATCATAGTAGGATATTCAAAACTTTTTCCATTTATTTCTATGCTTCCGTTTTCTAAGATTTTACCGGCAAGCTTTTCAGCCCCTTTGTATGTATACACTTTGCTGATGGCACCGGCAGCCGCACCGTTCATATACATTGGTTTAAGATTGAGCATCAATTTACTGTCAGCTTTTTTTACTGTCAACCTTGCCTTATCGCTCAGGCAAACATTTGCTCTCGATTCTTTTTCGGGATTGTTGTTGTCAAGGAATCTTACATTGACAGTATATTCCTTTGCCTTAGGCTCTTCCGGGGTTGCTTTTTTCAACTTGTTTATGGCGTCTCTCAAAGCCGTATCGTATGTCTTTGTGCTTTCCTTTGAGTCTTCAGGGTAATAGTATTCTTTATTTTTCTTAACCCATTCCTCGGCATTTGCCAGTGCAGTCAACAATTTGCCATAGGTATCCATTGTAAATGAATTTCCCTCTTTGACCTTTTCTTTTGCTTCCTTAATCGTAGCTTCAAGAGTTGACATATTGTGTCTTAAGTAAAAGGACGTCGCATATTTATATGCGGTGGTTTCAAGAACTACGTCCTTTAGCGATAAATTAGGCAAATTAGCTTTTGATTTTTTATAGTATTCACCTAGGGCTTTAACACTGCCTGCATCGTATTCATCTTTATTGTATATGTTGCTTTCAGTGTCCGAGATACCGAAATTCAACTTTTTTTCCAGAGCTTTTTTTAATACAATGGCATTTTCAATATCCATACCGCGGTTTGCTATATCCAGATATTGTGCATATGTCAAATCTTTATCCTGCAATGCCGTAAATTTCTCAAGTCCGCTCAAAACATCTCTAATTACTTTTTTCTGCTCTTCATTTATGTATTTTTCGTCTTCATCTCCCTCAACCAAAGGCTTCAGGTTAATTTGAAGCTGTTTTGCACGTTCTCTCAAATCATTAGAGTAATTAGGAGTAACGTATGTTTCGTCTCTTGTCAAAGCTGAATAATTTATGAATATGCCGAAAGGTCCCATCTTTCGCTCAACTCCGTTTGAATCGACATATTTAAGACTTGTAACTGCAAGTTCTTCACCATTAAGTTCTTCCGGAACCGTTACCGTAAACGCCGTTCTCGTCGTCGGTCCACTTTGATCAGGGTTTTCTGCATTCTGATATTCCGGATAAACACCTTTAGTCATGATATGATTCATCACAACCGCTTCGATGGATTTAACCTTTTTTCTATCAGCATCAAGTCTTATGTCAAACTGATTACCCGTTTTTATGATTCTGATTTTTTTGTCGAACAAGTCCTTTACGTCGTTGTTAACATCACCTTTTGCAAAGAGGTCCTGGTTGTGTCCGCCGCCAATTTTCGTCAAATTGTAAATTTCAAAGGCTCCGGTATAAAAGCCGTCTTTTTTCAAATCATGGGTGACAGGAAAAGCGTATAACTTTTGGTTGTATGCCATGCTGTTAAGCGCATTTTTCAACTCCTCTATCGAACAAAAACGAGCTTTGTCCTTGAATCTTTTTGCTTCTTCCCAAACCGTGTACCAAGGGGTTTCGTCCAAATCCGTATTGTTCTCAAAATTTGTCAACCTTGCTCTTGAAGACAGCTCATCCATTGCAATCAGCTCATCAGCCTTTGCTTCAACCTGCTTGATTAAGGTCTCTCTTTCCGGCTCAGCCTCATCCGCAAAAGCCAAAACAGGAATGCTTGTAACAAGCAAGGCCATAATCAAAAGCGATAAAATCGCCTTTTGAAAAGCCTTTTTCTTTTTCTGCATTTTGTTCTTCCTCCTAAATATAAATTATGGCGTTTCTCTCATGTGCAAGTTCTAAAAGAAAACATATTAAAGTTGTCCTTCTGTTTCTTAGTAATCAAACCACACAAATTAGTTAGTTTTCACTAACCCAATCCCAAGAAATAAGCCTATTTGCATAGGCCTATTTCAATTCCATATCTACATTATCATTGTGAATTAGTACATGCAAGCGTATTTTTGTTGCAATATAGCTACAATCTTTTGTGTTTGAAATACAATAGTTTGATTTAACCGCAAAAAACCGCGTTTTGTTATTATTGTACAGCTGCAACAAATTCAAGTGCTTTGTGCTATGCCTGCTTACTGCCGACTTTGCCGGCTCTTGCTTTACTTTTTGTCTATAACCTCTATCTCCTCAGGTAATGCAACCGCAGCAGCGTGAGGCGTAGGTAATACTTCCGTGTGTGTAACGATTGCCGCCGCTCTCTTTACAAAATCCGTTTGACTCAATGTAATGTCAAGCTTATACATAGGTTGATGCTCTCTATGGAAGAAATTGGTGCCTCTTAGGAAGTACGCCATGCTGTCCTTACCGCCCATTCCGGTATCATCCCATGTTATATCCAAGCAATACCAAGTGTTATCTACTTTTACCGCATTCCAGGCGTGCAGTTCACCGCCGCCGTATCCAACGATGTATCGTGCATCGAGCTTAGCAAGCTTTGCCATATCTCTAAAGTAGAGCGCGTATGCTTGGCACACCCCTTTTCCGTTAGTTATAAAAGCTATCGGAGAAAATATCGACATTCCTGTGTCCTTGAATTCGAGTGAATCTTTATCATAGCCTCGGGCATAATCATATTCCTTAAGCATATGATTTCTTATCTTATTAATTTTTTCCAGTTCGCTGTCTTCATCACTTATATTATTTTGCACCCATTCTTTAATAAAAGCTCGATATTTTTCGTATGCGCTGTCGTCCGGGACTCTATACATAAGCTCAACTGTATATTTTGCTGTACGCCTGCCCGCCTGCTCAGCTCTCATATTATATTTCCCCAAGCTTCCGTCTTTGGTGCAATATTCAGATGCCAATTCAACCTGTGAATCAAGAAGTTGCAAAGTATAGCCTGTCATTCCTGCCGGCATAGGCGCTTCAAATATGAGGGTCAATTTTCTGTCGGCTGTAATTTCCGGAATCTTCGAGATTCCTTCTTCAAAGCTTGCCACCTTTCCTAAATTAACCACTTTACTTGAACCCTGAATTGTCAATTTTGAATATAATTCATCAAATTTCTTTCCTATTGCTGCAAGCTCATTTACGTTTTTATCAAATTCGCTTTTTATCGCATCATAAGATGCTCCTTGTTCCGATATTTGTGCAAGTGAAGCTTCCATCTCGGATTCTTTTTGTTTCAGTTCAACAAGCTTAAGCTCCAGCACAGCGAGTTCTTTTCTGTATTTTACAGCTGCGCTTTTCTCCTTAAGATTCTGTAAAAGTCTTGCTTTGCCGTCTCTCAATTCAAGCGTTTTTTCCACTGCATTATTAAACAGTTTCGCTTTTTCATCCAGAGAATTTGCCGTTTCTTCTAATTTGCTTGTGTCGGTAATTGCGATTTTCTCCGACAATTGTTTAACTTCTGCTGCAATCTTTACTTGCTCCGGAGTTCCTTTTTCAAATTCCCCGATTTTTTTCAGCAGATTAGCTTTTGCATCCTCTACGGTTTTGAGTGCCGACGCTATGGAAGATTTATGTTCTTTCTGTTTATTTTTGAAAGCGGCAAGTTTTTCATTATTAGTATCTGCTCTTGACATCAGCTCCGCAAAGTTTTCGTTAAACTTCTTTACCGCCGCTATGTCATCTTCTGTAGGCTGAGTCGCCACATTATCTTCTCCGACTGTATCCGAAAAAATCTTCCTGATTGTTTCGTCAGAAATCAGTCCTTTACCGCCAAATGTAATAGATTCCTGTGACTTGCTAAGGTCCACATATTCCTTTGCTTTTCCGTAATCTTGATCTTCTATCAATAAAACTGGACGTTCTCCTTTTGATAACCCGGCAGCCGACAATCCATCAGGGAAATTAGTTCCAAGAACCAAAATCACACGAGGCTTTTGACTTTTAGCAAAGAAATGTTCAGCTACCGCAAATGAAGTGTCAAATCGCGTAGCCCCGTAAACCCTTGCAGATACATAATTTGAAATTGATTTTTCCGCAGCCTCACTGACGGATTTTGTGCCTCCTATAATCGTTGCATTTTTTATGTCCAGCTCTCTCATCAAATCGAGCTGCTTTTTGGAAACATGTTCATCTACTATCATTACAGGTAATCCTATCCCCGATGCTGATAAAGCATCGGCATACCCGTTTCCGGAGCAAACAAGCAATTGTTTTTCCGTTCCTTCGCCAAATTTCAATTCATTAATAGCTTGTCTCAAAATCAGCGCATTGGTATCATATCTGTCATATCCTCCCAATCTTTTGCAGTTAAAGTTCCTCAACTCATTCCGCTCAACATTTGGAACAGCTTTTGTTCCTCCCAGGATATACACAGTTCCGTTAGGTGTCATTTCCGATTTTATGAAATCACACACTTTTTTTGTATTTTGTGCGTTAATTAACAGCATCGGCGCATTGGCTGCCTTGCATAATATTCCGCCGGAAAGCGCATCAGCAAAGTCATCTGCACTCGCAAGCACAACAGATTCCAAACCGTTTTCGCTTTTCTTAAATATTTCAGCTGCTTCAAGTGAAGTTTCGATTCTTGTATCACCTGCTATGCGAATATGTTGCGGCAAATTATCTGTTGTAACATTTTCCGCATCAATAATAGACAGTCTCTTCGTTTCTCCATATACATTATTTGCTGAAAACACAGCACTGCTCACAAATAAAGCTATTGAGATAAATCCAACGAGAATAATGTTCTTAAATTCGCTTTTGAATGTCTTCATTTGTCTCTCCTATAATCCTATATAACTATATTAGGTAGAACTAACTTAATCAGTATAATTCATATTACATAATTGCACAAGTAAAAGAATATTTTATTTTGTTGCACATCAGCTACAATTTCTATTGTAGTCACGAACTCTATTTCTTTCAGATTCAGCCCTTGTACGCTTATCCGGCGCTTACGTATTTTGCTTGCGATTTGCCTTTGTCCCCATTAAGTAGCGACGCACCAGGGGTAGGCGTGTTAGAATATTCGGCATCTAAAGACAGACAGCAAAACAGGCTTGCCGGAGTGCGACAAGCCCGTTCTGAAAGATTTGTTTCACCTATAATATAGGTAAGTCATGTATATTTAAGTTATGGAGTAATAAACTAAATTTAGTTAAACCAGCCTAATCCAAAGAAGCTGTCTACCTGACCTGCAAGAACAAGCAACATTACAGGAGGAACAATCCATTTGATGCAGAACTGGAAATATGATTTCATCTTGAAGCTGTTTTCTGTTGTTTCTCCCAGGTTTTTAACTTCATCATCCAGCCAGCCCGGTTTTATCCAACCGAAGATGATTGCGGTTAGAAGCGCAGCGATAGGCATAAACAATCCTTCCGATACCAAATCAAATGCATCCAGAAGTGTACCCTGTCCCAGGATATGAGGCAGGCCGTTTTCACCAAGCCCGTCTACTGCCACAAGTGCTCCCTCAAGAGCTACAAATACACCTACAGCCATGCTTATCTTCGTTCTGTTTACAGGTTTATTTTTGGCGATTGCTCTATCCATGATTGCAGAGCTTACAGCTTCAACAAGCGATATAGATGAGGTGATTGCCGCTATGAATACCAATGTATAGAACATGAATCCAAATATAGGACCAAGGCTTCCCATAGCCTGGAATACTGTTTGAAGAGTTATGAAAAGCAGTCCCGGACCACCTGCCGGATCAAGCCCTGAAGCGAACACCGCCGGCATGATTGCCATGCCTGCCATTACAGCGATTATGGTATCGGCTATAGGGATTATAACCGCATTTTGCTGAAGATCATCGTCCTTCTTCATATATGAGCCGTATGTTACCATTATAGCCATACCGAGCGATAGAGAGAAAAACATCTGTCCGCCTGCCTTAGCCAATACGGTTATCCAGCCTGTTCCCTTGAAAACATCAAAGTTAGGCTTAAATACGAATGCAAGACCTTCTGACGCTCCGGGCAGAGTAACGCTCCTAACAATTATTATGACAAGCATAACGAACAGTGCAGGCATTGCCACTGTTGAGAATTTCTCTATACCCTTTGATACTCCGACTCTTACGATGAAAACCGTAAGGAATACAAATAGGACTGTGTAAGCTACTGTTTGAACCGGATCTGTGTAAAACCCGTGGAAATAATCCGCAGAAGCCATTCCGTTGACACCCCATGATGCGCCGAACAAATCACCGATATTTGCAACCGCATATTTGATGCAATAACCGCCAAGCATTGAGTAAAAACCCAGAATCAAAACAGGTGATAACCATGACATCCAACCGATGAAGGTATATTTATTACCAAGTTCTCTATATGATGCAATAACACCTTTTCCGGTCTTTCTTCCAAGTGCAAGTTCTGCCAACAAGATTACCACACCTACCAAAGCTACCATCACAAGGTATATTAACAGGAAGGCAAAGCCTCCGCCAACTCCCATTTTATAAGGAAACCCCCAAAGATTTCCAAGTCCTACAGCAGAGCCTACCGCAGCCATCAAAAAGCCGAACTTACTGCCCCACTGCCCTTTCTGATTAGTTTGTTCCATTATAATTCCTCCTAATAATTTAGCGAGCTTTATGAAAATAGCCCAAATTTGAAAAATGAATCGAATTGTCCGATGAGAATGAATATCATAAAGATAGGTGCAATATACTTAAGACAGATGTTCACATAGCCTCTGCTCCTATAATTGCTGCTCTTTTTAATCTCATCATCGATATATGTCGGATTGTACCAGCCTAGGAATATTGCCAAGAAGAAACCTCCAAGCGGCATCAAAATTCCTTCACCGAATAAGTCAAATGTTTCAAGCCATGTCTCGAAACCAAACAGATGTGGAAGTCCGCCGCTTCCCAATCCATCTGATGCTACTACCAAGCCGCCGATTGATGTAAGCAGGCATACGATACCGGTAATCTTTCCTCTCGAAGGCTTCTTACCTTTTTCTATTCTCATATCTATAAATGATGCTACTCCGCCCTCAAGCATTGCAATTGAGCTTGATAATGCCGCGAGGAATACTAAAAGATAGAAAATAGTTGCAAACCAAGGTCCCGCTGCACCCATTGCCTTAAACACCATCTGAAGTGTAATAAAGAGCATGCTGGGTCCTGAAGTAGGCTCAAGCCCGGAAGCGAATACTGCCGGAAGTGTTGCCATACCTGCTAAAAGTGCTGCGAACATATCCGCTAAAGGAACAATCAATGAATTGCGCTCAAGATTCTCCTTATCATCCAGATATGATCCGTATGCAACCTGGCAACCTGAAGCAAGTGAAAGTGAGAAGAACAGCTGGCCACCTGCTAGCGCCAGCACGCTAATCCATCCTGTTCCCTTGAAAACATCAAAGTTCGGTTTGAACATGAAGGCAAGGCCTTCCGATGCTCCAGGGAGAGTGACGCTCCTTATTACGACCACAATCAACATTACGAATAATGCCGGCATAGCGATAACGGAAAATTTCTCAATTCCACCCGATATTCCTACTGTTACGATGGCAAAGGTCATCAGCATAAATATCAAAGTAAATACTATTGACTGCGTCTGGTCAGATATAAAACCGCCAAAGAACTCACTGCTCTTTACAGTTCCAACCCCCCAAGAGGCTCCGAATATATCTCCGAAATTAGCCACAAGATATTTGATACAATAGCCGCCTAAAACCGTGTAAAAAGGTAGTAGGAAAAACGGTGTCAGAGTAGCAAACCATCCATTGAAGGCGAACTTTTTGTTGATAGCTTTATATGCTCCTACAGGTGCTTTACGTGACTTTCGCCCAATCGCAAATTCACCCAACATGAGGCTGTATCCGACAACAACTACCATTACAATATATAGCAAAAGAAAAGCAAAACCGCCGCCCTTTCCCATCTTGTACGGAAAGCCCCACAGATTACCCAGTCCAACGGCAGAACCGATGGAAGCCATGAGGAATCCGAAGTTCGTCTTAAATTTCCCTCTCTTTTCTATATTGTCCATTTAGTAATACCTCCACTGAATGTGCTGTAATTCCGCAAGCCTGTGTTCGATTATGAAACTTTCCATCATCTTCACAATACCTTTACGGAATCAACTGAAAATAATTGCAAATCCTTAAAAAAAGAATCTTGCCCCATTATAACGGCAAGCAGACTTTGTGTCAAGCAATAAATTTAATATATTTTAATTTGTTTTTTTGCACAAATTTTAATCCTTTATTAATTAATAAATTGTTTATAATTAAAGTCCTTCATATAAGTTCATTAAATATCGCAGTTGAAATAAGCGACAGGATAAACAAAAAGAGCCGGAACCTATAGTTCCAACTCTCTAATCTAATGCGATTTGCGATTTTAGGAATACATCTACAGTTCTCTTCTGCCTTCCAATGCCTTTAGCAAAGTCACCTCGTCCGCATACTCAAGATCTCCTCCTACAGGAATTCCGTTCGCTATGCGACTGACTTTAATCCCTATAGGTTTGACTAGCCTGGCTATATACATAGCCGTAGCTTCTCCCTCTATAGTCGGATTTGTAGCAAGAATTATTTCCTTGATGCGTTCATCTTTTAGCCTCAAAATCAAAGATTTCAAATTTATATCTTCAGGTCCTATTCCATCCATCGGAGAAATCGACCCGTGCAAAACATGATAGAGTCCGTCGAACTCCCTAATTCTTTCCATAGCGATTACATCGCGAGGATTTTCCACAACACAAATAAGGTCCTGTCTCCTCTTCACATCGCTGCAAATTGAACAGGGGTCGCTCTCCGTTAAATTACCGCAGACAGAGCAATAGCGCATTGAATTTTTCGCTTCAATTACAGAATCTGCTAAGGCTTTAGCTTCGGATTCATCTAGTGATAAAATATGAAATGCAAGTCTTTGTGCTGTCTTTCCACCTATGCCCGGAAGCTTTGACAGTTCCCCGATTAAACGACCTAATGGGCGTGGATATTGTGCCATCTTATAAAACCGTCCTTATTACATTAATCCCGGAATATTAAACCCGCCTGTAACCTTGCTCATCTCTGATTCCGATGCTTCGTCAACCTGTCTCATAACTTCGTTGACCGCTGCCATAACGAGATCTTGCAACATTTCTACATCATCAGGATCCACTACGCCTTTATCAAAAGTCAAAGCGGTAAGTTCTTTTTTGCCATTTGCCGTTACTGAAACCGCACCGCCGCCGGCAGTTGCTGTGAACTCTTTTTCTTCAAGTTCCGACTGAATAGAAGCCAGCTGCCTTTGCATCGCCTGAGCCTGAGCAATTTGCTTCTGCATACTTCCACCTGCACCCTGCATCTTTGGTTTTGACTTCTTACCTGCCCTCATACCTTTTCCCATATTGTTTTCCTCCTATTCTATACGTGGCTTAATGTTGAAAAAATTCTCCAACTCGTCTGCAACCTTTTTAACATTTTCAATTTGCTTATTTTCCGTATCGCTTTGAGTCTGCGAAGCTTCATCTTCACTCTCATTCCCATCCGCACTCCTCAAAACCATCTTCAGGCTCTTTCCTGTTTCATCTTCCATAGCCTTAGATATAATACCGGCATTTTTCTCGGCAATTTCTCTTACGACATCATTGCCGATTATAACTTTGAATTCTTTGTCATTTATCGCCGCAAGAGTCGTGTTCATCCTAACCATGGAAATGCTTCCGTTTCCCGGCAGTCTGTCCCATACTCTATCCCAAAGCTCCTCTAAGTCTTCCTGTGAGCGTCCAAAATCTGTTGTTGAATTGTTGCTCTTGTGCAAAGGAACTTCTGTAGCGCAGTCTTCATTTTCAGTCTCCCAAGGAGGAACCTCCGACTCGCTTGCCTTTGTCTCTTCCTTGAGTGTCACTATTTTTTCGTTGTCTTGCACTGCGTTATCGTTTTTAATACGAGCGCTCGAGCGTTTTATCGGCTCGTTAATCGGCTTTGTCTGTTTTGCGGGCATCCCGTCTTCATACAGCCCTGTCGCCAGCACTACAATGGCAAGCTCCATCAAAGTTCTGGGCTGAGTTGAGTACCTGGCGTCATTTATGGTTTTCGCTAAAGTTATAATAGCCTTATTTATTGTTGAAAGTTCCATACTGCGGCTTTGCATCTTCAACTTTTCGATGTTTTCTTTCGACAGGTTCAGAATGTTCTCCGGGTCTCTTATGTACTTTGTAAGCAGCAACGAGCGGTAGTGTGCCATCCAATCATTTAGAAGCTGTTTTACATCCTTTCCTTCTTGTAAAACCTCCTCTAAGAGGATTAATGCGCCGGCGATGTCCCGAATATGTACTTTTTCGGTAAGCTCAAGAAAAAAATTCTCCGAGACTGCACCTAGAAAGTCTAGCACCATACTACGGTTCAAAACATCACTACTTCCTGCTAAACACTGATCCAGAAGAGACAGCCCGTCTCTAACAGAGCCATCCGCATTGGATGCAAGCAAATTCAAAGCGTCTTCGGTTATGCTAATTCCTCTCTTATCACAGATTCCTGCCATCTGCTTGGCAATTTGTCTTTCGGGTACTCTTCTGAAATTAAACCTCATACACCTTGATAAGATGGTTTGCGGCAATTTCTGCGGATCGGTTGTCGCCAGTACAAACATAATTCCTGTAGGAGGCTCCTCAAGAGTCTTTAGCAAAGCATTAAACGCAGCCGTGGAAAGCATATGTACTTCATCTATGATATAAACCTTTCGATTGCCCATTGAAGCGGGATAGTTGACGCTGTCTCTTATCTCTCTAACACTTTCAACACCGTTGTTAGATGCAGCATCTATTTCAATCATGTCTATGAAACTGCCGTCTTTGATAGACTGACAATTGTCACAGTATCCACAAGGTCTTTCTCCGCTTGAGGTACAGTTCACCGCTTTTGCGAGAAGTCTCGCCATGGTGGTCTTACCTGTGCCTCTCGTTCCACAAAAGAGATATGCGTGACCAAGCGTATCGTTTGCTATTTGGTTTTTCAAAACACGCACTACATGTTCCTGCCCTATAACCTCATCGAAGGTTTCAGGTCTTTCTGTGCGATAAAGCGCTTTATACATTGTAAGCTCCTAAAGTAAATTAAAAATTGCCCTCTAATAGCTCCGCAGGGCGTGGAGAAGGCTTATCTGCGGCACATAGGAGCTTCCGCTTATTGCTGCTTCCTTCCGGACCTGACATGGTTCACGGCGTCCTATTGCGCAGGACCCAAACCAAACCATACGAAGCTATTAAAGGGCAATATAAAACTATTATTATTATATGTGGTTTCGGTGCTTATGTCAATTATACTTTACTTACCTAATATTTTGAGTGTAAACTCTTCCAGCTGATTAAGGTCATCTGCATTAGGACGGCCCTTATGTAATCCTTTGAATTGACCTTTGCAATGGAATTCTTCATCTGCAAGGTTTAGACTCAACTGTGACGCAAGTTTCTGCATTTGCGGATTAGTTGAATCTGTAAGAGATGCATTGCTGACATTTATAAGCTTTCCTATCCTTGCTCCCGGATTCTTCAAAAATTCTTTTACATTTTTGTCAATTCCATGCCAATACAGAGCATTCACGATGAACAGAACATCGACATCTTCCTCTAGCTTTACATCCACGTTCATGGCAGGAACACCCGCAACTTTTGCAACAGCTTCTGCCATCTTCTTTGAATTTCCCGATCTTGAATAGTACCTAACTGCAACTTTCATCTTTACCTCCATAGAGTTATCAAAGCTCTTACTATTTATTTTTTATATTAAATAGTATACTCTTTAATTGCATACAATTCAAGTTCAAAATTAAAGTTTTTATTTTCTTAAAACTTTATATAATTCATCTGCTTCAGGTGGAGTAATTTTGTGCTTTGTTCCATCCGGCTTTTTCAAAAAAAGTCCGCTTTGGGAGTCTTTTACTCTACCTATTTCACTGACCTTAATTCCCTCTGCGGATAAGGCCGAAGTAATTGCCTTTGCGTTTACAGGACTTGCAACTATTATCATGCATCCGCTTGATATGAGCCTTTTCCAATCGATATTAAAATGCTCACACAGTTTTATTGTGATGTCGCTTACAGCTATGTTTTCCTCTACAATCTCTGCACCCAGCCCACTGATTCTGCACATTTCCCAAACAGCTCCGAGTATGCCGCCTTCCGTAACATCATGCATTCCATGAGTTCCGATCTTGCCTGCAATCACGCCCTCTTTAACAACGCTTACTTGATCAAGCATGGAGTGTCCGTATTTGAGTTCTTCCTCACTGAGAATCTCGGTAAGCTCGTCAGAGAAATCTGAACAGATAATTCCGGTTCCCTCAAGTCCGGCAGTCTTTGTCAGCAAAATAACATCACCTTCGACCATCCGGGAAGCTGATTGAGACTCATTGGAAATGCACTTTCCAAACGCGGTCGAAACTATTACCGGCCGGTTAACCGCTTCCGTTATCTCCGTATGTCCGCCGACAATTTCAACACCTATCTCCTCAGCGCTTTCCGCCGCCTGCGTCATTATGGTTTCTATATCCTCTGCGGTCGTGCCCTTAGGAAGCATTACCGCCAGAGTTATAGCAATAGGCATGACCCCGTTGCTCGCAATGTCATTACATGATATGTGAATTGACAATCTTCCTACATCGCTAATTGACGATGTTATCGGATCCGTTGAAATCACACAGTCATAGTCACCATACGACACCACTGCACAATCTTCTCCGACGCCTGCTCTTACACGCACATCCTCATTTTGATATTTGATTTTATCTATTACTATTCGCTTTAGCATCTCGCTATCAAGTTTACCTACCGGCAGCATTTTACCTCCTCCTGACCTAGTTAGAAAGCAAGGACAAGTCTTTGTTTTCTATGCAGTTTATAATCATATCTTCGTCTATAATTTTAATTCCGAGTTCATTCGCCTTTTTATTCTTGCCTGAAGATGAAGCTCTGTTATTGTTTATCAAATATGAAGTTTTGCTGCTGACAGATCCTGCGACTTTTCCTCCCAAAGATTCTACCACAGCTTTAAGCTCATCTCTGTTTTCATAATGATTTAATGAACCTGTTATGACGAAAGTCAAATCGGTAAATAGTGAACCTGCCTGTTCAAAACTTTCATCTATCTCCAGCTCACGCTTTAGGCGCCCAAGTGCCTGTAAATTATCTTCACCCCTAAAAAAAGAAACATAGGCTTTTGCCATTACATCACCGATACCGTCAATTTGCAAAAGTTCTTCGGTGACAAGAGATTCTATCTTATCCCAGCTTGCCTTACATGCCTTTGATATAAGCTTAGCATTCGCTACGCCTATCCCCGAAATACCCAGTGCATAAAGCAGTCTCTCCGGCTTAACTTTTCGTGAGGCTTCAATTGCTTTTTGCAGCTTGGCAAACGATTTTTCTCCAAATCCCTCAGTAGAGATTATTTCATCCTTATACTTTTCGAGATGATAAAAATCAGCAAATTCTTTGATATATCCGGCTGCAACAAATTTTTCTATGGTCATTTCGGATAATCCGTCAATATTCATGGCATCTCTGGAAACAAAGAGCGACAATCCCTTTATACGCTTTGCCGTACAACTAGGGTTCGGACAGTTAACAGTTTTAACACCCTGCTCATTTTTGATAACGACTTCCGCTGAACAGACCGGACAAAGTTTTGGCAAATCCAATCTTCCGCTCCGAGTCAAATTAGCCGAAATCTGAGGTATTATCATATTAGCCTTATAAACTTCTATGATATCGCCGATACCAAGTTCCAACTCCTCTACAATGCTCAAATTATGTACAGATGCGCGAGAAACCGTTGTCCCCTCAAGTTCTACGGGATCAAATACGGCAATAGGATTAATCAGCCCTGTTCGCGATGCACTCCACTCAATCTTCCTGAGTATCGTTTTTTCTGTTTGGTCCATCCATTTGAAAGCGATGGAATCTCGAGGGAATTTTGCCGTACTTCCCAGGCTTTTACTATATTCGATATTGTCAAAGGCAAGTACCAATCCGTCAGACGGCAACGGGTTTTTATAAATTTCCGACTCGAACAAATCCACTGTTTCCACTATATTTTCCGCGTTCACAGGTCTGCTTGCAACTGTTTCAAAGCCCTTATCCTGCATCCATTTCATCTGTTCACTTCTGTTTACAAAACTTACGCCTGATGCACTGACCAACGAAAAAGCAAAGAATCTTACCATTCTGGAAGCGGTAACTTCACTGTTAAGTTGCCTTACGGAACCTGCGCACAAATTCCTCGGATTTTTGTATTTTTCGCCCGTCTCACCTATTTCACCGTTAATTTTATCAAAATCGTCATAAGTGATTACAGCCTCACCTCTGATAATCAGATTCCCCTTGAATGAAATTTTGTGAGGCAAATTTACAAAAGTTCTGGCATTTGATGTTATCACTTCACCAACATCGCCGTTCCCTCTTGTTACAGCTTTGGTTAAAACACCGTTTTCATATGTCAATACCACGGTCAAACCGTCAAGTTTCCAAGACAGAATTCCCGAGTGCATGCCCAGCCAGCTTTTGAGTTCCTCTCTACTCTTGGTCTTATCCAAAGAAAGCATCCTCGTCTTATGAGTTTCCTTCGGAAGTTCCGACAAAATCTCGTATCCCACTTTCTGCGACGGGCTGCCCGCCAATATAATTCCGCTTTCTTTCTCAAGCGCCACTAATTCATCATAAATTCTGTCATACTCAAAATTGCTCATTATCTCTCGTCCCTGCGCATAATACGCCTTGGACGCTTCATCAAGCACTTTTATCTTTTCTCGCATCAAAGCTTTTATATCCGACATATAACTCTCCAAATCATTACAGCTTTTTTAGAACCGCTATACCTTTTGCCATTTTTTTGATGCCTACTTCATCAAAGGCAACAGTTAGTGTGCTTTCATCGGCATCTATTATCATGCCTTCTCCAAATTTACGATGCTTGACTCTATCTCCGGCTACCAGATTATCGCTTGTATGCGCTGATTTCTTCGTCTGAGTCTTTGCATAAGCCAACGAGTCAAACGGCTTATACCCCGCTTTATCAGAATTTTTGAATCCATCAAAGCCACCCGTGTAAACTCCCGGACCTGTAACTGATGTGCCGTCAAAGCTGTCATACTTTTTCTCAAAGACAGCATCTCCCGTGAGCAGTTTTTTGTCTATTTCTCTTAGAAATACTGATTCTCTTTGATATTCCGTCCTACCGTAAAGCATTCTTCTGCTCGCTCCGGTCAAAAAGAGCCTTTCTTTTGCTCTGGTCATCCCTACATAGCAAAGCCTTCGTTCTTCTTCCATCGCGGTTTCCGAATCAAAGCTTCTGCTTCCCGGAAAAAGCCCGTCTTCCATACCGGGAAGAAATACTACGGGAAATTCCAAACCTTTAGCGCTGTGCATAGTCATAAGCACGACCGCATCCTGGGTTTCATCATGATTATCGACTTCAGCCATAAGGGTCAGCCCCTCCATAAACTGCTCAAGTCCCGGTTCATCGCTGTCGTTTTCATAATCGCCTATTACCGATTTGAATTCCATAAGGTTTTCTATGCGGCTGTCCGATTCAATTGTATTTGTTTCTTCCAGTGATTTTAGGTAACCTGTATTTACGAGCAGTAAATCGTAAATCTCTGAAATACTGAGGGTGTCGAGTTCGCTTCTGCACATCTTGACAGTCTTTGCCATATGTTTCACATCTACATACGCTTTTTGTGGCAATGTCTCCAATACCTCATCGTCCCAAAGTGCTTCCATTAAACTTTGACCTCTCACCTCAGCCAGCGTAAACAGCTTTTCCAGCGTTTTTGCTCCTATACCGCGCTTCGGTTCATTTATAATTCTAACTAGAGATAAATCGTCCTTAGGATTGATTACAAGCCGCATATATGCAATCATATCTTTTATTTCCTTGCGGTCATAATATCTCATACCGGACAAAACTCTAAACGGAATACCTCTCCTTGTGAACGTATCTTCAAACTGCCTCGACTGTGCATTAGTTCTATATAAAATTGCAAAATCGCTATATTTTAATTTATCATTTTTAAGAATGTCTATCTCTCTGGCTATAAAATTTGCTTCTTCCTTCTCGTCGTCGGCTCTGAAATAGGTGATTTTATCGCCGTCTTCCTTATCTGTCCAAAGCTTTTTCTGCTTCCTCCCTGTATTATTTGAAATTACGGAATGAGCAGCTGCAAGAATATTCCCCTTTGACCTGTAGTTTTGCTCAAGCTTTATGAGTTTTGCATTCTTAAAGTCCTTCTCAAAGTCCAAGATATTCCTTATATCTGCACCGCGCCACTCGTAAATGCATTGGTCATCATCTCCCACAACACAAATATTCCCGTGCTTCTCGGAGAGCATTTTCACAAGTTGGTACTGTATATGGTTCGTATCCTGATACTCATCGACCATTATGTGCCTAAATCTATCGCTGTACTTAAGCAAAGTCGCTTCATCGCGTCTGAACATTCTAAGCGTATTCAGCAAAAGATCATCAAAGTCCATCGCATTATTCTCTTTAAGCTTTTTCTCATATAGAGAAAAAACCTTAGCCAAAATTTTGTTTCTGACACCGACCGCCGCCTGTTCGAAGCTTTCCGGAGAAACATCCTGTTCTTTCTTATCGCTTATTACCGATAGAAGATATGCAGGCTTATATTCCTTGCTGTCAAGGTTAAGTTCCTTGCAAATATTTTTGATAAGCGTCTTCTGGTCCGAAGTATCGTATATGACAAAATTCTTATCGTAACCTATAACCTCCGCATTACTTCTAAGCATACGAAGGCACATCGCATGAAATGTCATAACCCACATTCCGTATACTTCACCGCAAAGCGCCTCTATTCGCTCACGCATTTCATTTGCGGCTTTATTTGTAAATGTCACTGCCAAAATGTTGTGAGGGTCTATTCCCTGCTCAATCATATATGCAATTCTATGCGTCATAGTGCTCGTTTTACCTGAGCCTGCACCTGCAATTATCAAAAGCGGCCCCTCTATATGTCTGACCGCCTCTTGTTGTCTTTTATTAAGTTTACCTAAATCCATCTTTTGCTCCCCGTTATTACTCCATTTATTTTATCATATCTGAATAGGGAATGGCATTAAAAAAGTTTTCCAAAAATATTGCACTCGGTGCACTTGCTCTGCTTTCTATCGTAAATGTGACGTCGGCATGGCATTTTTTTTCAATGTGCCGAAGGATTGATTCCATATCCATAGTGCCGTCGTTCACATCATTGTGAAGATCCTCTTTCCCTTCATTATTATGCAAATGAAAATGCCCTATCTCTTTCGCCAAAACATCTATCCAATCATATATGCTGTATTTTGAGTCAATTGCATTTGCATGCCCCACGTCAAGACAAGCTTTTATATTCGACCTGTCTGTCCCTCTCACCACATCTCTAAGCAAATGGGGATCGGCTTCAAAAACGTTTTCCACATAAATCGTAAATCCGTCAGGAAGATTGTCCGAAAGCCTCTGCCAAAACTCTATAGAGCGTGGTATATGCCAATCTCTATGATACATCAAAGGAATAAATCCGCTGTGCAAGACCATATCCTTAATTCCAAAGCTCTCACAAATCAACACGCTGTGCATATATCTATCCATAGCCAGTTCTATCACTTGCGGGTCCATAGCATCCGGTGTCAATTCAGTAAACGGACCATGCAAAAAAACTCTTTTATTGAATACTTCAGCATCTTTGATTTGATTTTCGATGCGTTTTAATGTTTCTTTTATATTCTTTGATTCAAGATTGCTCGATATACACAGGTCATTTATTTCCAGGCTGTATCCATATTTCTTAGCCGTTTCAACGGCATCATCAGAAAAAGTAGCTATAAATATTCTTTCACGAAAATTGTTCATAAAACTCCTACATACAAAAAAAGCAGAAAGGCAGGGTGACGAAGCCTGCCTACTGCCATTATGAAAAAGAATGAAAAGCCGGCTCCACAACTAAAAAAGCTGTGGTATGCCCCACAGCCCGTATTTGCTGATTGTTTTTTCCTATTTCGGTTCACCGCCGATAAGGAAGATTTTATGCAGGTCTCCTGGCTCGCAGCTTCTCGCAAATAGCTACCTTCCCGGACGTACCAGTGGTTCATCTTGACGTTGATGCACGCTATATACAAACTGCTTACAGTGGCGGGACCGCACAGGCTTATACCTGTTTCCCTCTTAGCCCGAGGACATACCTCAGGAACATAAAATCATATTTAACTACAATAATATTATATATATCTCATAAGTATAAGTCAACACCCATTAGTGAATATTTGTCACAAACAAGATTCCTATGGTTTTATATTAGTAATTAAGCTGTTGTTGAAATCTTAATGTTAGTATGCCTAAAGTAAAAAAACAGGAAGGGTATCCTTCCTGCTTAGTTTTATTATCTTATACGAGTTCCAAGAAAACAACTTCAGCACCATCACCACGGCGAGGTCCCAGTTTTAGAATTCTTGTGTATCCACCTGCGCGTTCAGCGTACTTAGGTGCAATTTCTTCGAAAAGATTATTGACAACTGTTTCGTCAAAAATATATGCCAAAGCCTGTCTTCTATTATGAAGATTGTCAGTCTTTGCCAAAGTGATAAGCTTTTCAGCTTCTCTTCTGGCTTCCTTAGCTCTACAGTCTGTAGTCTGAATTCTTCCTTCTCTGAGTAAATCAGTAACAAGGTTTCTCAGCATAGATTTTCTGTGAGCTGTAGGTCTGCCCAGTTTTCTGTATCCTGGCATATCCTTCTCTCCTTATGCTTACTTCTATTCTTCACTTGGTCTTAGTGAAAGCCCAAGCTCGGATAATTTTGCTTTAACTTCGTCGAGTGACTTCTTACCGAGGTTTCTGACTTTCATCATTTCCTCTTCAGTGCGAGCTGTCAACTCTTCAACAGTATTGATTGATGCTCTCTTAAGGCAGTTGAATGAACGAACTGAAAGTTCAAGCTCTTCGATAGTCATCTCCAGCGCTTTCTCTTTTTGATCTTCTTCTTTTTCTACCATGATTTCAAGATCATCTGCAGCATCATCAAGTTTGACGAACAAATTGAGGTGCTCCTGCATAATCTTTGCACCTATTGATACACCTTCTTCAGGTGAAATTGAACCGTCTGTCCAAATTTCAAGAATAAGTCTATCAAAGTCTGTAACCTGTCCAACTCTTGTATTCTCGACTGTGTAGTTTACTCTTCTTACCGGAGTAAAAATTGAATCCACCGGAATTACTGAAATCGGTGTGCTCTCATTTTTATTCTGGTCGGCCGGAACATAACCTCTGCCTCTGGCAAGGTTAATCTCCATAACCAAGGTGGAATTTTCCTCAAGCGTGGCAATATGTAAATCAGGATTGAAGATTTCCAACTCTGAATCACCAATGATATCTGCCGCAGTAACTTCCTTAGGACCTACCGCATTGATAATCACACGCTTGCTCTCATCACCATTAAGTCTTATAGCCAGTTTTTTGAGGTTGAGTATAATTTCGGTAACATCTTCTTTGACGCCCGGAATTGTTGAAAATTCATGTAGAATACCATCAATTTTAATTGATGTTACAGCCGCACCCGGAAGCGAGCTTAGAAGAATTCTTCTCATGCTGTTTCCTAAAGTTGTGCCATATCCTCTTTCCAGAGGTTCAACTACGAACTTGCCGTATGTACCATCCTCGCTGACTGTCTTTGATATTGTCGGTTTTTCGATTTCTATCATTGAAAACCCTCCTTTTCATCCAATCAATAATAGCTACTATAATGTAGTTTTTATTATTTGGAGTACAATTCGACGATCAAACGTTCTTCGATAGGTGTGTCTATCTGATCTCTTGTAGGATCAGCAAGAACCTTACCTTCCATCTTTTCTCTATCTACTGATAGCCAAGCTGGAACACCAACCTGCATCTCTTTGATTTCCTTGAATTTAGGAGAGCTCTGGCTCTTTTCCTTTACCTTGATTACATCACCCGGTTTTACGATATATGAAGGGATATTTACCTTCTTACCGTTCACTGTGAAATGACTGTGAACTACCAGCTGTCTAGCTTCTCTACGTGTTGTAGCCAGTCCCATTCTGAAAACAACATTATCAAGTCTTTCTTCAAGCATGATGAGAAGGTTTTCACCTGTGATACCTTTCTTTGATGCTGCTTTTTTGAATGCTGTTCTGAACTGTCTTTCAAGAACTCCATATATGAATTTAGCTCTCTGCTTTTCGCGAAGCTGGAGACCATACTCGCTCATTTTTTTGAAGCTCTGCTGAGGTTTTCTCTTGGACTCCTTATAGATTCCCATGTGGCTTGGATCCAACTGAAGAGATCTACATCTCTTGAGGATCGGGTCTTTATTTACTGCCATTTTATTCGTGCCTCCCTTCTGCTATACTCTTCTTCTCTTTGGCGGTCTGCAACCGTTGTGAGGAATAGGTGTGATATCTTTGATCATTGTGATCTCAAGACCTGCAGCCTGGAGTGCTCTGATAGCGGCTTCTCTACCTGCGCCCGGTCCCTTAACATAAACTTCAACAGTCTTTAGGCCGTGCTCTAGAGCTGCCTTTGTTGCTGTTTCAGCCGCGCTTTGTGCAGCAAACGGTGTGGATTTTCTTGAACCCTTAAATCCAAGTGATCCCGCACTTGACCATGACAAAGCATTTCCGTCCATATCTGTAAGCGTCACCAAAGTGTTGTTAAAGGTGGACTGGATATGAGCCTGGCCTTTTTCTACATGTTTACGGTCTTTTCTCTTTTTTCTTACTGTCTTCTTTACAGCTTTAGCCATTTTATCCTACCTCCTTCTTACTTTTTCTTTCTGCTTACAGTCCTCTTAGGACCTTTACGCGTTCTTGCATTGGTTTTTGTTTTTTGACCTCTAACAGGAAGACCTCTTCTGTGTCTGATTCCTCTGTAGCTTCCGATTTCCATAAGTCTCTTGATGTTAAGAGATACCTCTCTTCTTAGGTCACCTTCTACCACATACTCTGCTTCGATGATTTTTCTGATACGACCAGCTTCATCTTCTGTCAGATCTTTGACTCTGGTATCTGGATTGATTTCAGCTTTTGCAAGGATGTCTTGAGCTGTCTGTCTGCCAATACCATAGATGTAGGTTAAACCGATTTCTACCCTTTTTTCTCTTGGTAAGTCTACACCGGCTATACGAGCCATACTTTTCCTCCTTCTCCTATCTTCCGTCACCTTGCCGGGGGTGATATAGACAGGCGATATCCAATAAATAATTTTTTACAGGTGACAGCCCGGTCATGTCACCCAATTGATAACTTTAATCAGCCTTGTTTCTGCTTATGTTTAGGATTTTCGCAGATAACCATTACTTTGCCGTTTCTCTTAATGACCTTGCATTTTTCACAAATCGGCTTTACTGATGCTCTTACTTTCATTTTTTCCTCCTCATCTACCTTTGATCCTCGATGCTCGTGCTAAAAGGTAGCCCTATTTGTCACGCCATACAATCCGGCCGCGAGTTAGGTCGTAAGGTGATAGTTCAACTCTAACCTTATCTCCCGGGAGAATCCTAATGTAGTTCATGCGGATCTTACCCGATATATGCGCAAGAACCTCAAATCCATTTTCAAGCTTAATCTTGAACATTGCATTTGGTTGTGCATCTACAACAGTTCCCATTGCCTCTATGGTGTCTTTTTTCGCCATATCCTCTACACCTCTTCTTCGACTAGTGTAAGTACTTCCGGCCCATCTTCGGTGATTGCCACCGTATTTTCGTAGTGAGCTGAAAGCTTTCCGTCAGCAGTTACTGCTGTCCAATTATTCAGTAGTGTTTCCGTCTCATATGTTCCGACCGCTATCATCGGTTCAATTGCCAGAACCATGCCCTCGACAAGTCTCGGACCGCGTCCCGCTTTTCCGTAATTCGGAATCTGCGGATCTTCGTGCAATTCTCTTCCGACTCCGTGTCCGACAAAGTCACGGATTACTGAAAAACCCTCTCCCTCAGCTTTCATCTGCACTGCATGTGAAATATCTGAAAGTCGGTTTCCTATCTTGGCAAATTCTATACCTGCAAAGAAGCTTTCTCTGGTAACTCTAATCAACCGCTCCGCTTCCTCACTGATTTTACCTACAGGATATGTCCTTGCGGCATCACTGGTATAGCCTTTGTATGTTGCGCCTACATCGACACTAACTATGTCACCCTCCTGAAGAAACTTTTTGCGGTCAGGAATCCCGTGAACGATTTCTTCGTTTACTGAAACGCATACATTCCCCGGAAATCCACCGTAGTCCTTGAAAGTAGGAATCATTCCGTGAGATTTGATAAACTCTGCACAGAATTTGTCTATCTCCCAAGTTGTCACCCCGGGTTTTATATACCCGGAAAGCTTATTTAGAAGCTCTCCGGTAACCTTGCATGGAACACGCAATAATTCAATTTCTTCTTTGGATTTGATTACTATCATAATTATTCACCCAGAATACGCGATATTTCAGCGAATACTTCATCAAGCGGTGCTGCGCCGTCCAATGTATAAAGATTGTTGGCTTCAGTATAATAATCAACTAGCGGCATAGTCTGTTCTTTGTAAACAGCTATTCTGTTTTTTACTGTTGCTTCCGTGTCATCATCTCTCTGCACCAGTGTACCTGAGCATTTATCGCAGATACCCTCTTGCTTCGGTGGGATGTTGACTATATGGAAGCTTGCTCCGCACTGTTTGCAAACACGCCTTCCCGTGAGCCTTGAGATGATATCCTCATCTGTAGCTTCGATATTGATTACATAATCTATCTTACCGCCGTTTGCTTTCATGAATTCATCAAGCTTTTCTGCCTGATAAATCGTGCGTGGAAAACCGTCAAGAAGAAAGCCTTCTTTGCAGTCGTCCTTTAGCAATCTGTCTGTGGCAATCTCTATTACCAGATCATCCGGAACGAGTTCGCCTTTGTTCATATATTCCTGAGCTTTTTTGCCGAGCTCAGTTTGCCTCTTAATATTGTCGCGGAAAATATCACCGGTTGAAATATGTGGAATATTATATTTCTCGACAATTCGCGTTGCCTGTGTTCCTTTTCCTGCTCCCGGAGGCCCTAAAAGAATTGTTCTCAGCAATTTTTAACTCCCTCTATTTTAGGAATCCTTTATAATTCCTCATTACCATTTGGTTTTCTAACTGTCTCATTACATCTATTGCAACGCCGACAACGATTAGCAGTGATGTTCCGCCAAAACGAATGTTTAGGCCTGAATACTGGCTTATTAATGTTGGCAATGTAGCAATTACAGCAAGGAATATTGCTCCTACGATAGAAATTCTGCCCATTACTCTTGCGAGATAATCAATTGTCGGTTTACCCGGTCTGATGCCCGGAATGAAACCGCCGTTTGCTTTCATATTCTGCGCAACCTCAATCGGGTTAAAGCTTATTGTTGTATAGAAGTAGTTAAACGCTATAATCAGAATAATGTTGAATATAGCATATACCCATACACCCGGGCTTCCGCTAGGTGATAACCACTTCGTTACGAATTCGGTAAATGATGAATCCTGCTTCAAAAAGTAGGTTATTGTTAGCGGGAATTGCAGCAATGATACTGCGAAAATTACAGGAATTACACCTGCCTGATTAACTTTTAGCGGAATATGTGTGGACTGTCCACCGTACATTTTTCTTCCTACTACTCTCTTTGCATACTGAACCGGGATTTTTCTTGTACCCTGTTGGATAAAAATTACTCCCACGATTACGAGCAAAGCGAAAATCAAGAAGATTAAGAGCGTAATTATATTTACGGCTCCATCCTTATACTGCGTAACAAGACTGCGAATATCCGAAGGTATTCTTGCTACGATACCGGCAAAGATTAGAATTGAGATTCCATTTCCTATACCGTTTTCATTAATTTGTTCTCCGAGCCACATCAAGAAAGCAGTTCCTGCTGTAAGCACGAGTATTATTACTATAAAGCTGAACCATGTCTGGTCAACAACCGCGCGTCTGAAAAGACCTATTGTAAGACCGAAGGCCTGGACAACTGCAAGGGCAACAGTCATATAGCGGGTAATTGCCGCCATCTTTTTGCGCCCCTCGTTACCTTCCTTTGCAAGTCTTTCAAAGTACGGAAATGCTACCGTAAGCAGCTGTACTATGATAGATGCGGTTACATATGGTGTGATACTTAATGCGAAGATAGTAAAGTTACTAAAAGATCCACCTGAGAATAGATCGAAAAGGTCAAATAGTCCACCTTGATTTTTGAACATATTAGCCAGTTGGGTTCTATCTATTCCCGGTACCGGTATATGCGATCCGATGCAAAATACTATTAGCATCAGAATAGTAAAGACAATCTTTGCCCTTATTTCCGGAACCTTAAATGCCTGCTTTACGGTCTTTAGCATATCCATATCAGATCACCTCAGCCTTTCCTCCGGCAGCATTAATTTTTTCTTCAGCAGTCTTTGTAAACTTTACTGCTCTAACGGTGAGTGCTCTGTCGAGTTCACCATCACCAAGAATCTTTACTCCGTCAATAACCTGCTTAACAAGTCCTACTTCTCTCAGAAGTTCAGGAGTAACCTCCGTGTTGGCTTCAAAGCGGTTTAGATCACCAACATTGACTGTTGCGTATTCCTTTGCCCACTTATTGTTGAAGCCTCTCTTTGGCAATCTTCTATATAGTGGCATCTGTCCGCCCTCGAAACCGAGTCTAACGCCGCCGCCACTTCTTGAATTCTGTCCGTTCATACCTCTTCCGGCAGTTTTACCCTGTCCGGTTGCTGTACCTCTGCCTTTTCTCTTGCGGCTACGTGTTGAGCCGGCAGGAGCTTTTAGTTCATGCAGTTTCATTAGCTTGTACCTCCTATCCTACAGTTCTTCGACAGTAACGAGATGAGTTACCTTTGCGATAGCACCACGAGTCTGAGGTGTATCTGCCAATTCGACTGAATGATGCAATTTTCTGAGTCCTAAGGCCTTTACAACCTTCTTGTGTTTAGGAATAGCGCCAATAGTACTCTTTGTTAAAGTTATTTTCAACATTTTTGCCATTTCGCTTCCTCCTAACCTAGAATTTCTTCAGGCGTCTTGCCTCTTAGCTTTGCAACCTTCTCAACTGTCATCATGCCTCTTAGTCCTTCCATGGTTGCAAGTGCCATATTTCCTGTGTTGCTTGAACCAAGTGACTTAGCTCTTACATCTTTAATACCTGCTGATTCAAGTACAACTCTGACCGATGAACCGGCGATTACTCCTGTACCCTGAGCGGCAGGCATAATCAGAACTTTGCCTGCTCCGAAAATACCGACATTTCTGTGTGGTACTGTTGTTCCTACTCTTGGAACATATATCAATTTTTTCTTTGCATCTTCAGTAGCTTTTCTTACGGCTTCAGGAATTTCCTGCGCTTTTCCGAGTCCTACACCGACATGCCCTGCTTTGTCGCCTACAACAACGGTAACGCTGAATCTCATATTTCTGCCGCCCTTAACAGTTTTAGCAACTCGTCTGATATTAACAATGCTTTCTGTTAGTTCGAGCTTTGATGCATCAATAGTATTACGCATTATTTTTCCTCCCGTTAGAATTTGAGTCCGCCTTCGCGGGCACCATCAGCTAGTTCTTTGACTCTACCGTGATATAGGAATCCGCTTCTGTCAAAAGAAACAACTTCTATACCCTTAGCTACAGCCTTTTTAGCAATTGCTTCACCAACTTTTCTTGCGGCTTCTTTATTTCCGCCGTATCCGTTTTCAGAAACAATATCCTTGTCCAGTGAAGAAGCTGAAACAAGCGTAACCTTATTTACATCATCTATAATCTGGCATGAAATATTCTTGTTTGATCTAAAAACACAAAGTCTTGGTCTTTCAGGAGTTCCGGTTAAATTTTTTCTGACGCGTGCATGTCTTTTAACACGCCTGTCATTTCTGCTCAACTGTGCCATTTTACTTCACTCCTTTCTATTTAGAGCCGGTCTTGCCTTCTTTACGACGGATTACTTCGTTGTCATATCTGATTCCCTTGCCCTTATATGGTTCAGGTTCTCTCCATGCCCTAATCTTCGCCGAATAGTTTCCTACAAGACCCTTGTCTATACCTTTAACTACTACTGTGGTAACATCTAGAGCCTGTGTTTCAATTCCATCAGGATCTGTCATTACTACCGGGTGAGAATAGCCAAGGTTCATTACTAAATCCTTGCCCTTTTTCTCTACTTTATAACCAACGCCTTTGAAGATAAGCTTCTTTTCGAATCCCTTTGTAACACCTTCAACCATGTTGTTTACCAGTGCTCTTGCAAGACCGTGCTGCTCTCTGTGGCTGCGGTGGTCACTGTTTCTTGTGAAAACAATCTGATTGTCTTCAACTTCGATATTGATATTTTCGCTGAGTTTTTCCTGTAGCTGACCTAGAGGTCCTTTTACAGTGATAACATGATTGTCATCAACTTTAATTTCTACACCAGCAGGAAGCACAACAGGATTTCTACCTATTCTTGACATACCGTTTACCTCCTACCAAACATAGCAAATAACTTCTCCGCCAACTCCGAGCTTTCTTGCTTCCTTATCGCTGATAATTCCCTTTGATGTTGAGATGATAGCGATACCTAGTCCGCCAAGAACGCTTGGAACATCGTTAGCCTTAGCATAAACCTTTAGACCCGGCTTTGAAATTTTCTTAATTCCGTTGATAACTTTTTCTTTTCCGGCGCCGTACTTCATCTGTACCTTTATAACGCCCTGCTTATTGTCTTCTATGACTTCGAATCCACCAATAAAGCCTTCGTTTAGCAGAATTTCGGCAATTGATTTTTTCATATTTGATGCCGGAATTTCTACTGTTGTGTGACCTACCGTGTTGGCATTTCTGATTCTAGTCAGCATATCCGCAATTGGATCTGTCATTGTCATTACAATATTCTCCTTCCTCTTGCACAGTTTCCCGTTTGGGACTTGCGCATTAGTTCTTGCTACAGATTTACCAGCTTGCTTTCTTTACGCCGGGAATTTCTCCCTTGTATGCAAGCTCTCTGAAGCAAATACGGCATATTCCATATTTCTTCAACACTGAATGCGGTCTTCCACAGATTTTGCATCTTGTGTAAGCGCGTGTTGAATACTTAGGCTTTCTCTGCTGCTTGATTTTAAGAGCTGTCTTAGCCATAAATAACCTCCTACTTTTCGAACGGCAATCCGAGAAGTTCGAGCAATGCTGCTGCCTCTTCGTCTGTTTTTGCCGTTGTTGTGAATACGATGTTCATACCTTTTACAGTATCTACATCATCATAGTTGATTTCTGGGAAGATAAGCTGTTCTTTGATACCCATTGAGTAATTGCCTCTGCCATCAAAGGAATTCTTGCTTACGCCCTTAAAGTCTCTTACTCTTGGAAGAGAGATGTTGAAGAACTTATCAGCAAACTCATACATGTTGTCGCCTCTAAGTGTAACCTTTGCTCCAACCGGCATTCCCTGTCTTACTTTGAAGTTTGCGATTGACTTTTTAGCCTTTGTTATAACGGGCTTTTGTCCGCTTATGAGTGCCAGTTCCTGAACTGCTGAATCCATAATCTTTGAATTTTCTTTGGCTTCACCAAGTCCCATGTTAATTGTAATCTTTACAAGCTTTGGAACTTCGTTGACATTTTCGTAGTTGAACTTATCCTTAAGTGCCGCGAAAACATCCGTCTTATATGTTTCTCTTAATCTTGCTGTCATTACGCTCTCCTCCTTTCTTAGTCTATTTTTTCTCCGGTTTTTCTGTTGACTCTGAACTTTTTGTCTCCGTCAATCTTGTAACCGATCTTAACTGCCTTCTTGGCTTTTGTATCATAGTACATAACATTTGAAGCGTCGATCGGACCTTCGATATGTCTAATCTCAGCCTGTGCTGTACGGGTCTGCTTTTGGTGCTTTGTCTGTACGTTAACGCCTTCAACAACTACGCGATTTTCTTTAGGCATAACTTTGGTGACCTTTCCGGTCGCGCCTTTGTCTTTTCCGGCGATGACGATTACGGTATCATTCTTCTTGATGCGCATTCCAGCCACCTCCTATAGTACTTCCGGTGCTAAAGATACAATCTTCATGAATCCGTTTTCACGAAGTTCTCTAGCCACAGGCCCGAAAATACGCGTTCCAACCGGAGTCTTGTCAAGTTTGTCTTTAATGATTACAGCCGCATTCTGGTCGAATTTTACATAGCTGCCATCTGCTCTTCTTGCACCCTTTTTGGTTCTAACTACAACTGCCTTGACAACATCGCCCTTCTTGACAACGCCGCCCGGTGTGGCATCTTTAACTGCGCAAACGATTATGTCACCGATATTTGCATAACGACGACTTGTTCCGCCTAAAATTCTGATGCACAGTAATTCCTTTGCACCCGAATTGTCAGCCACTTTTAATCTGGTTTCTGTCTGAATCATTACCTGGTGCCTCCTTACTTAGCTTTTTCAACGATGTTGACAAGTCTCCATCTCTTATCTCTTGAAAGAGGTCTTGTCTCCATAATTCTAATCTTATCGCCGATGCCTGATTCATTATTTTCATCATGAACCTTGACCTTTTTTGTTCTCTTTACAGCCTTGCCATAAAGGGAATGCTTTACGAGGTCTTCTATCGCAACTACGACAGTTTTATCCATTTTATCGCTGACTACAACGCCAACTTTGGTTTTTCTTCTGTTTCTTTCTGCTGCCATTTTTCAGATCCTCCTTTCTTATGCCTGAGCCTTTGCAAGCTCTTTTTCCCTGATTATGGTTTTAACTCTGGCGATATTTCTCTTAACTTCTCTCATCTTTAGAGGGTTTTCGAGCTGTCCGGTGACATGCTGGAACCTAAGATTGAAAAGTTCTTGTTTCATCTTATCGAGCTCCGCTTTGAGTTCGATATCTGTCATTTCTCTGATTTTATTTAGTTCCATTATGCTTCACCACCCTTTGCTAAATCTTCTTTAGCGGCAAACTTAGCCTTTACAGGAAGCTTGTGCATTGCAAGTCTTATAGCTTCTCTAGCTTGAGCTTCTGTGACCTCTGCAATTTCAAACATTACTCTGCCCGGCTTTACTACTGCTACCCAGTACTCAGGAGCACCTTTACCGGAACCCATTCGAACTTCAGCAGGTTTCTTTGTTACCGACTTATGTGGGAATATATTAATGTAAACCTTACCACCTCTTTTGATAGATCTTGTCATCGCGATACGAGCAGCCTCTATCTGGTTAGAAGTGATCCAGCCACATTCCGTTGCAACCAGACCGTACTCACCGTAGGCAATTTTATTACCCTTGGTAGCAACGCCCTTCATTCTACCTCTGTGAACTCTTCTATGTTTAACGCGTTTTGGCATTAACATGGCTTAGTTCCTCCTTCCTTCTATTCTTCAGTCTGCGGAGCTTCCTCTACCTGAGTTGCTTCTACTTCTACAGCAGGAGCCGGCTTTGGCGCTCTAACTCTCTTGTTTGCAGCCTTTGGAATTGATGGCTTTCCATCACGGCTGTTTCTGTCATTTCTGTCACGACGATTGTTTTTACGACGATCTCCGTCTCTTCTGTCGCGTCTGTTTCCTCTACGCTCGTTCTTTTCGCGTTTTTCCTCGCGAATTGGACTTTGTAAACCTTTGTCTAGAATCTCGCCGTGGTTAATCCAAACCTTAACGCCGATTTTACCGTATGTTGTATCAGCTTCTGCGAATCCGTAGTCGATGTCAGCTCTGATAGTATGTAGTGGAACATTACCTTCTGCATATTTCTCACTTCTGGCAATTTCTGCACCGCCAAGTCTTCCCGAACAAAGAATCTTAATACCCTTTGCGCCCGACTTCATGGTTCTCTGCATAGCCTGCTTCATAGCTCTTCTGAAAGAAACTCTTCTCTCCAGAGCCTGAGCAACACTTTCTGCTGTCAGTTGAGCGTCCATCTCAGCTTTTCTTACTTCTACGATGGAGATTTCTACTTCCTTACCTACCATCTTAACCAAAGCAGCCTTAAGATCATCAATGCCGCTTCCTTCTCTTCCGATTACCATTCCTGGACGAGCGGTAAGTACAATTACCTTAACCTTATTCTCTGCGGCTCTTTCGATGACAACCTTTGAAACGCCTGCTGCGTAAAGTTTCTTCTTTACAAATGTTCTGATTTTGTTATCTTCAACCAGCATATCAGCAAAATTGTTTTTGCCGGCATACCACTTTGAATCCCAGTCTTTGATTACGCCCACTCTTAGACCGTGTGGGCTAACTTTCTGACCCATTCATGAACCTCCTATTCTTCGCCTTTATCCTTTAGAGTTACACTAACATGACTCGATCTCTTCAGGATCATTGACGCTCTGCCTTGAGCTCCTGCTCTCCATCTCTTCATTGTAGGACCTTGATTAATCTTGATTTCTGCAACATATAGATTATCACGATCCATGTCAAAGTTGTTTTCTGCGTTTGCCGCTGATGAAAGAACAACCTTTTCGATGATTTCGGAACCCTTGCCAGGAGTGAACTTGAGGATAGTCAATGCCTCATTCAAGTCCTTGCCTCTTACAAGATCTGCAACAGGCTTCAGCTTGATAGGAGACATTCTCACATATTTTGCAATCGCTTTTGCTTCCATTTGATTATCTCCTTTTCTTATCTAACCTTAGATGATTTATCTGCGGCATGACCTTTATATGTTCTTGTCGGAGCAAATTCTCCGAGCTTGTGGCCTACCATGTCTTCTGTGATATATACAGGAACATGCTTTTTGCCGTCGTGTACCGCAATAGTATGACCTACCATTTGCGGAAATATGGTCGATGATCTTGACCAAGTCTTTAGGACTTTCTTATCGTTAGCTGCATTCATAGCTTCGATAGCTTTAAGCAACTTTGGTGCGACGAAAGGGCCTTTTTTGATCGATCTGCTCATTGTCTATGCTCCTTCCTTATTTCTCATTTCTCTTTTTAACGATATACTGGTTAGAATGTTTATTCTTCTTTCTTGTCTTATATCCAAGAGTTGGCTTACCCCATGGTGTAACAGGGCTCTTACGACCGATAGGTGAACGACCTTCACCACCACCGTGTGGGTGATCGTTAGGGTTCATTACGGAACCTCTTACATGAGGTCTTCTACCCATATGTCTTACCTTACCTGCCTTACCTATCTGGATATTTGCGTGATCTTCGTTACCAACTTCGCCGATTGTAGCTCTACAGTTGATAAGTACTTTTCTAACTTCTCCGGAAGGCAGTCTAACCTGTGCATATTTTTCTTCTTTAGCCATGAGCTGTGCACCGTTACCGGCAGATCTTGCCATCTGAGCACCCTTGCCAGGCTTCATTTCGATACAGTGGATAACTGTGCCGACAGGAATGTTAGCTATTGGAAGAGCATTTCCCACCTTGATATCTGCATCAGGACCTGAGAAGATCTGATCTCCGACTTTTAGTCCTTCAGGAGCAATGATGTATCTCTTTTCACCATCCGCATAAACGATCAAAGCTATGTTTGCCGTTCTGTTCGGATCATATTCGATTGTTGCTACATTTCCCGGAATACCATCTTTATTTCTCTTGAAATCGATGATTCTGTATTTGATCTTTGCACCGCCACCTCTGTGTCTTACAGTGATCTTACCTCTTGAATTTCTTCCTGAGTGCTTCTTGAGAGCGACTGTAAGTGATTTTTCCGGCTTGGATGCTGTGATTTCCTCAAAAGTGGAAACCGTCATTCCTCTTAAACCAGGAGAGGTCGGATTGTATTTTCTGATTCCCATATTGTGCCTACCTCCTATATTACAAGCTCTGGAAGAATTCGATTTCTTTACTATCAGCAGTCAATGTTACAATAGCTTTCTTATAAGCTGATCTTCTGCCTTCGTTTCTTCCCATTCTCTTAAGTTTTCCGTCCATGTTCATAACATTGACTTTCTTTACATCTACACCAAAGATTTCTTCAACTGCCTGCTTAATCTCTGTTTTATTAGCATCAACAGCAACTTTGAATGTGTATTTTTTATCCGGTGCAATATCCATGCTTCTTTCGGAAATTACCGGCTTTAATATTACGTCGTATGGAGTTTTCATTATTTGTATACCTCCTCGATCTTTGCAACAGCATCTTTTGTTAAGATAAGGCTGCCGTGGTTTACGATTTCGTAAACATTCATAGTGCTGGCAAGAACCGTTCTAACGCCCGGGATATTTGCTGCTGACTTAACAACATTCACATCCTTTTCGGCAGTTACGATTAACGCTTTCTTATCAGCCTTAATATTTGTCAAAACCTTTACCATTTCTTTTGTCTTCGGTTCGCTCATCTTAAGCTCATCGATTACGATTATTTCTTTATCAGCTACCTTTGCGGAAAGAACCGACTTGAGAGCTAGTCTCTTCAGCTTCTTAGGAACTGCATATCTGTAATCTCTTGGCTTTGGAGCAAATACGATACCACCACCGATTTGTGAAGGATCTGTAGTGCTTCCCTGTCTGTGACGACCTGTTCCTTTCTGTCTGAAAGGCTTTCTTCCGCCGCCTCTGACTTCTGATCTTGTCTTTGCAGACTGTGTGCCCTGTCTTTGGTTTGCAAGATAGTTAACTACTACTGCATGTACCGCATCACGGTTCGGCTCGATAGCGAAAATCTCGTCCATGAGTTCTATAGTTCCCGCTTCCTTGCCTTCCATATTGAGCATTGTTACTTTAGCCATTATGTGCTTCCTCCTTTCCTATGGTCCTATTTGTCCTGACCCTTAACGGCATAACGCACTCTTACGAGGCTTCCTTTGCCGCCCGGAACCGCACCCTTGACCAGTAGAAGGTTCCTGTCAGTGTCGATCTTTACAAGCTCGACATTCTGTACTGTAACTGTTTCGCGACCCATTCTTCCAGGGGATTTATTTCCCTTGAATACTCTGGATGGATAAGTAGCACCTGCTAAAGCACCATGCAATCTCTTGTGTTTGGAACCGTGGCTCATAGGGCCTCTATGATGTCCATGTCTCTTGATGTTGCCCTGTGTACCCTTACCTTTTGATGTACCTGTAACATCGACTTTCTTGCCCGCTTCAAAATCAGCAACTGTGATTTCCTGTCCGAGCTCGTAAGTTTCGCCATCTTCGATAGCAAATTCCGCCAGATACTTCTTAAGTGGTGTACCACTTTTAGCAAAATGACCTGTCAAAGGCTTGTTAACTCTGTGAGCAAGTGTGTCTTCGTAACCCACCTGTACAGCGTTATAGCCGTCAGTTTCGACAGTCTTAATCTGAGTTACCACCTCAGGTCCTGCTTGGATGACGGTTACAGGGATTACTTCTCCTGTTTCCGCGAAAATCTGAGTCATCCCGATTTTCTTTCCCAAAATTGTTTTCATATTTTTCCTCCGATTCTTACATTGGACCGCGCTTTGCGCGTTCTTCTAAGGGGAGTGTCCCTTACTTAGTTAAGCTGTTTACAGTTTGATTTCTACATCAACGCCGGCCGGAAGATCGATTCTTGTCAATGCATCGGCTGTCTGCGGTGTAGCATTGGTGATTACGATCAAACGCTTATGAGTTCTCTGTTCAAACTGTTCTCTGCTGTCCTTATATTTGTGAACAGCTCTTAGGATTGTTACTACTTCCTTCTCTGTAGGAAGCGGAATTGGTCCCGATACATCAGCGCCTGTCTTCTTTGCTGTTTCTACAAGTTTTGCCGCTGACTGGTCAAGCAAAGCATGATCATATGCCTTAAGCCTGATTCTGATTTTCTGAAGTTCGCTCATTTTTTCCTCCTGTTTTCTTCTGTACTGTTTTCGCTATGCTCGTACAAGGTGTTCTAACGCCGGTTTTTCCAAGGCGCATGGTTGTTTTGCTCACTTTATACACGCCTCCGTGCGTTTGTTTAATTTTTACGCAAATCAAATCGGCGAACGCCTTCGCCCCCTTCTAGAGGAGACATTTCTCCGCAGAAATTACCTGATAGCTCAGCAACTTCCTGCATCTTCGCCCAAAGCAAGCCATATCATTGTATTACACTTTAACGCAAATTACAAGTGTTTTTTGAAAAAAGTTCGGCTTATTTTTTAAGTTTCTTAAAAGCAATAAATCCTGTATTTCCAGTGTCTATAGCCCACACTTTTCACACACTTGTCCTGGCGTTTGTTTCAGCAAAATATGTCCTTTGTCATTTTTATAGGAATTGAAGTTCTAAAGGAGCCGACTTAATTTAGAAATATTTATATTAACCGCTGAAACAATCTTCCCTTAGCTTAAGAATAATCTACTTTTTATATGTAAAAACCGCCACGCTATACAGCATGACGGTTTTTGGATATTTTGGGTTAATTGTTTTTTTCGTTTATTTGTTTTGCGTATTCTTGCATTGCATGGCAGCTGCCGCATGAGCTTCCGTCATTTCCGCAGGATGACGAACAGCATCCTCCGCAGCCTTCTCCGCTTACGGAGCCTTTGAGATCCCGCCATACGGCACGTCCGCAAAAGTACACGATGACAGCGAGAATACCAATCACTATCGGATAACCTATATATGGAGACATATCCCACCATCCTTTCACATATCATTTAGATACTGATACTCTAATCTGTTCTGCTTATTTTGCACTTGCAGCTTCAACAGAACTCATAGACTTCGCAGTATCTTTTACTTGATAACCTTTTCTAAATAACAAGTATATTATACCAACAATCAATGCTATCGAAACAACAACTCCTACACCAAACTTGAGTTCGCCTGTAAAGAATCCGCCTATATTATATGTAATCATACCTAAAATATATGCCCAGATTGTCATCCAGCCGATAGCCGCAAAAGTCCACTTGGCATTGTTCATTTCACGCTTGATTGCGCCTATCGCAGCAAAACAAGGTGCGCAAAGCAAGTTGAAAACCATAAATGCCATTCCGGATGCAGCTGTGTAGTCTTTGGCAACACGCTCCCAAATCTGGTCTCCGTTTTCTTCCAGTTCTTCTTTTTCGCTGTCGTAGTTATATAGAACGCCGAATGTTCCTACTACCTCTTCCTTTGCCACAAGTCCGGTTACGGTCGCAACCGTAGGTTTCCACGAGCCGAATCCAAGAGGTTTGAATACCGGTGCAACCGCATTACCTACGCCGGCAAGAAGTGAAGCATCCATAGGGTTAAGCTCGTCCAGGCTCACATTTCTCTTGTCTGCAAGGTCCTTCTTGTATTCTTCCGTAGCAACCTTTTCATCCTCAAACAGCTTATCAACGCTTCCGAATTGCCCGTTAACAAATCCGTAGCTCTTGAAGAACCAAATTATAATTGATGAAATGAGGATAACGGATCCCGCTCTTTTAATAAAGGACCAGCCGCGTTCCCATGTAGCGCGAAGAATATTTTTGATTGAAGTTATATGGTAAGCCGGAAGCTCCATTACAAACGGCGCAGGGTCTCCGGCAAAAGCCTTGAACTTCTTTAGCATTATACCTGAGACGGCAACAGAACCGATTCCTATGAAATATGCAGAAACTGCAACCCATACCGAACCGCCAAAAATAGCTCCGGCAATCAAGCCGATAATAGGCAGCTTAGCACCGCAAGGCATAAAAGTCGTGGTCATAACCGTAAGCTTACGGTCTCTATCCTGTTCTATTGTTCGTGATGCCATAACGCCCGGAACACCGCAACCTGTTGCGACCATGCAAGGTATGAAGCTTTTTCCGGACAATCCGAAGTGACGGAAGATTCTATCCATAACAAATGCCACTCTCGACATATATCCTATATCTTCCAAAATGGAAAGTAGCAGGAATAGAACGAGCATCTGCGGTACAAAACCGAGAACCGCACCTACGCCGGCAACTATACCGTCCTGAATAAGACCATATAGCCAGCTTCCTTCTGTTACACCAAATACGCCAAGTGCCGATTCAACCCATCCCGGAACCCACTCGCCGAATATGACGTCATTTGTAAAATCGGTCGCCTTGGTTCCTATAGAGACATCCCATCCGCCCATAGCGATTGCATATACAAGGAACATTACCGCAGCAAATATCGGTAATCCGAGAATACGATTTGTAACCCACTTATCTATTTTATCGGACAAAGTCATATTGTCCTTTGTTTTAACCTTCTGTACTGTAGTTGTCGTAATCTCCGTAATGTAGTTGTAGCGCTGGTTAGTAATGATGCTTTCTGCATCGTCATCCTGACCCCTCTCACATTCTTCTGTAATCGACTCTATGGACTTCGCCTCGGTGCCCAGATTGATTGATTGCATCACCTTCTCGTCACGCTCAAATATTTTGATGGAATACCAACGCAAAAGTTCATCAGGAACCTGTTCTTTTATCTTCTGTCCGATATCTGAAATGGCTTTTTCAATATCCGATTCAAACATTCCGTCGATATTTGCCAGTTTATGTTCTTTTGCAAGCTTAACCGCGCGCTCTACAGCCTCGCTGCCGCCTTCACCTTTCAGTGCGCTTACCTCAATTACATCACAACCCAGTTTTTCGCTTAATGCTTTTATATCTATCTTGTCGCCGTTCTTGCGAACCAAATCAATCATATTGACCGCAATTACTACCGGGATACCGAGTTCCAGCAGCTGTGTTGTAAGATATAGATTTCTTTCGATGTTAGTTCCGTCGACTATATTTAAGATTGCATCCGGTCTTTCCGTTACGAGATATTCACGAGATACAACTTCTTCCAATGTATATGGGGATAATGAATAGATACCGGGAAGATCCTGAATTACTACTTCTTTATTACCTTTGAATTTTCCTTCTTTTTTTTCTACAGTTACACCGGGCCAGTTTCCGACATACTGATTCGAGCCGGTAAGTGCGTTAAACAGAGTTGTTTTACCGCAGTTAGGATTTCCGGCTAATGCAATTGTAATTGCCATTAAAGTCTCCTTTCGATATATAACCTGTATTATTCTACTTCTATCATTTCTGCATCTGCCTTGCGAATAGAAAGTTCATAGTTTCTGATATTCAATTCCATAGGATCACCCAGAGGCGCTACTTTTCTAACCAAAATTTCTACACCCTTTGTGATTCCCATGTCCATGATTCGTCTTTTAACCGGACCTTCACCGTGAAGTTTCATTACTTTTGCGGTTCCGCCAACAGGTATATCGCGTAAAGTCTTCATCCTTTCCCCTCCTTATTAAAGTGGACTGACCACTATTTTATTTGCCATTTCTTTTGTGATTGCCAATTTTGAATCCTTCACCTTGACGATGAGATTCCCGTTTTGTGACTGCACAACATCAACCTGAGTTCCATCGACAAAACCCAAATCCGCCAATCTTTGTTTAGTAGCCGGTGCGCCACCGACCCTTGTCACTTTTACGGCCTCTCCGGCCTCTACCATACTTAAAGGCATACCACCACTACCTCTCCGACTTCTAAATTTCTATATTTCTTCATTTTATTTACACTTTAGTTTATACTAACTAACCTTTATTTGTCAATACTAACTCCGGCAAAAAACATCGGGCTTCGGCAGCAAGTCATAAACTTTTTACCGAGCCCTGAGTCAATGCGTGCATATATTCACCGAATCCGCTTTAATGCAAAGCGATTGAAATTCAGCGGGACTATCTTATCGAAGTCACTGTGTAATCCTTATCCTCGATTGTCTTCTTTAATACTTCATCATCAAGCGCCTTCGAAAGTTCAACTATCGCTTCACCGCTTTCATGACTTACTTTCGCCGAGTTTACAGCTTCGAGAGCTTCAAGAGCGTTCTTTACAGAAGCCTCACAGTGGGCACACATCATTCCTTCAATTTTTATAGTTTTTTCCATTTTTTCTTCCTCCTTCACCATTTTGTTTTTTGACATTAATCCTATTTTCTTATTCTTTGACCTGCTATGTAAGTCAAAAAAATTAAGGCGCAAAGCATTTGACACTACGCAAAAGCTGGAAAGACTCATAGCCGCCGCTCCGAACATAGGGTTCATCGTCCAGCCGGTAATATGTATCCAAGCTCCTGCCGCAAGCGGGATTCCTATGATATTGTATATGAATGCCCAAAAAAGGTTTTCATAAATATTTCGAAGAGTCGCCCTTGAAAGTTTTATAGCCGCCGGCACATCGCTCAGCTTGCTGTTCATCAAAACTACATCGGCTGCATCGATGGCAATATCCGTGCCTGCTCCGATGGCAATTCCCATATCCGCCCTCGTCAGAGCCGGAGCATCGTTGATGCCGTCTCCTACCATAATAACTTTTCCGCGTTCTTTTAACTCCGAGATGACGCTTTCCTTACCGTCAGGCTTCACGCCTGCTATGACGTTTTTAATACCCACTTGCTCCGCTATGGCATTTGACACAAGTTGATTATCACCGCTCAGCATAATCACTTCGATTCCCATATCATTCAGCTCTTTTATCGCCGCCGGACTTTCTTCTTTGATAGAGTCAGCCACAGCTATGACACCTATAAGTTTTTCATTTGATAAAAAAAACAGAGGTGTTTTGCCGTTTCGAGAAAGTTCATCAGCCTTGCCCAGAAGCTCATTATCGATGCTTACATATTTTTCGACAAGTTCCAGGTTGCCGCCTACAACGCTTAAGCCGTCGATAATTCCTCTTAAGCCGCTCCCTGCCAAAACCTCAAAATCGTCTACATGGCTTGAAGAAATATCTATATCGTTTTTAGCTGCATAATCAACAATTGCCTTTGCTAAAGAGTGCTCGCTGTACTTTTCCAAGGCGGCCGCGGTTCTGATTAATTCTTTTTCCGAAAATCCCTCGGCTGCAATTACATTTTTAACTGTGGGAACGCCCTCGGTAATTGTCCCGGTTTTGTCCAAGACAATAAATTGTGCTTTACCCGTTTCTTCAAGTGAAACCGCCGTTTTGAAAAGAATGCCGTTTTTGGCGCCGACTCCGCTTCCTACCATTATGCTGACCGGCGTTGCCAGCCCAAGTGCACAAGGGCAGCTTATAACCAGGACGGCAATACCTCTTGCCAGTGCAAATCCGAGTTCTTGTCCGGCAAATAACCAGATAATCATGGTTACTATAGAAATCGCCATTACCGCCGGCACAAAAATTCCTGAAACTTTGTCGGCGATTTTTGCAATTGGCGCCTTTGTTGCCGCCGCGTCGCTAACCATATCTATTATTTTTGCTAATGCGGTATCTTCACCTACTTTTGTCGCCCTACAAATCATATGCCCCGCTTGGTTAACCGTTGCCGCAAAAACTTGCGAACCTTCGAATTTATCAACAGGAATACTTTCACCCGTAAATGCGGATTCGTCTACCGAGCTCGTTCCCGTTTCAACTACTCCGTCAACCGGTATGCTCGCACCGGGTTTTACAACAAAGATATCCCCCACCTTAATTTGCTCGACGGGAACTTCAATTTCCGCTCCATTGTCTAAACTTATTGCTGTTTTCGGCGCAAGCTTCATAATTCCTTTCAGCGCGTCCGTCGTCCTTCCCTTAGATCTTGCTTCCAGCATCTTTCCCACAGTAATCAGGCTCACAATCATCGCCGCAGATTCAAAATATAAATTGTGCATAAGTCCGGTAAGCTCAGCATGATTTCCGTTCAGCTGTGCCGCCGTCATTGCAAACAAAACAAAATCGCTCCATACAAACGATGCCATAGATCCCAGCGCCACCAGAGTATCCATATTCGGACTTCCGTGAATAAGTGCTTTGAACCCGCTTATGAAAAATTTTTGATTTATTACCATAACCGTTGCAGAAAGGATAAGCTGTAATATTCCAAGAGCAAGGTGGTTTCCGTCAAAGAATTTCGGCAAAGGGAACCCCCACATCGTATGCCCCATGGAAATATACATCAAAATAATCAAAAATCCCAGTGATGCTACAAGTCTTTTCTTTAATGCCGGCGTCTCCCTGTCAATAAGCGCATCCTCTCTTGCGGCATTCGTCTCCGAGAGATTTTTTCCTGACGACAATATTGTAGACTCCGCTCTTTTTTCCATATCGTTTGCCAAAGTTGCGCTGCTATGTATAGAATCTTTCGGACTTGCGCCGTAGCCTGCATCTTGCACGGCCTTAATAATCGCCGAGCTTTCAGCCGTTCCATTGACGGACATAGTATTTGTCAAAAGATTTACCGCACAGCTTTCCACACCTTCCAGCTTTGAAACCGCCTTTTCCACACGAACCTGACATGCGGCACAACTCATTCCCGTAATTATATATTTTTTCATATACTGCTCCTAGATAACCTGCGTTTTAGCGCATCATTTTCTGCAATGTACTTATCAGCTCTTCTACAACATCGTCCCTGCCGTCTCGTATATCGCTTACAACGCAGCTTTTTATATGATTGCTCAAAAGAGTTCTGCTGAAGCTGTTAAGTGCCGCGCCGGCAGCACTCGCCTGAATCAAAACATCGGGACAATAGGCTTCGTTTTCAATCATTGACTTTAGTCCTCGAATTTGACCTTCAATACGACTTAGTCTGTTAATCAGGTCTTTATACTCTTTTTCATCTCTATGCTTCGTCTTATGACAGCAGCTTTTGCATACTTTGTTACAATCTGACATTGCAGCATTTTCCTTTCAAAATATCAAGTGCATATATTTGAATAGCTTGTTTTGCTTATACCTCACGTTATATCATACCTCACATCGGTATCTATAAGTCTATATTAAGTATACCCCCTATGGGTATACTTAATCAAGAATTTTCAAGAAGTCTTATATAATTTCTCACCGGTTTGCCTTTCCCTTTTGCAAAAGCAAAGACGGCGTTGAGTTTGCCGATTTTTTCAAAGCCCAAATTCTTAGTTCTTTGCGCTATGTGCATCTCCCACTGCCGTCTTTTATGTTTGTATTTTCTTTTACTTTTTATAACTTATACCTTCGAGCTTTAATAGAAATTCCTTTTTATCAAGCCCTCCGGCATATCCGGTCAAGGACCCGTCCTTTCCTATAACTCTATGACACGGTACTATTAGCGAAATCTCGTTATGCCCGACCGCACCGCCTATGGCTTGCGCCGACATCCTTTTGATGCCCTTACGCTTTGCAATCTCTTCTGCAAGTTCCCCATATGTCGTCGTTTCTCCATATGGAATTTTTAGAAGGAGTTCCCAAACACTACATCTGAATTCACTGCCTATAAGGTGTAATTTAGGCGTAAAATTCGGATTTTGTCCTTCAAAATACAGGTCAAGCCATCTGAAGGTATCTTCAAAAGTCTTGCGAATATCAGTGCTAAGTCCTTCGGCTTTACTTGCCTCGTCAAGTGCCGTCTCATAGTTACTTCGATATTTTAGTTCGCCGCTAATCGTTTCACTTCCGAACCACAGACCTCTAAGTCCGTCTTCGTCTACAGTAATAACCAGCGCTCCAATAGGCGAATCATAGCTTTTTTGATAAATCACACTTACACCTCCAAAGTTTGCTGAAAAAGGACTATCCTTTCATCTTGCAATAAAGTTTGTTCCTATAAAGACGCGACATATGTTCCCGCTTTAGAATTTTAACTCTCAGTCTTATAGCTTTGAAAGCAGGTAGTAAATATTAAATCTCACACCCGCACCTGTTCCTCCGACATGGTTATACCCCCATTCCGAATCGGCAAATGCAGGTCCTGCAATGTCCAGATGCAGCCATTTATCCTTATACTCGGGTTTAATAAACTTATCCAGGAACAGCCCTGCGGTCAAAGCTCCGCCGCTTCCACCCGGCACGGAATTTCTTACATCCGCAATCTTTGAATCTATCAAAGGTCTAAGGTGTCTGTTGAATTCCAATACCGATAACAGCTCTCCACTTTTTTCGGCTTGATGCTTAAACTCGGTTTGAAGCTCATAGCTATTACCGATTACTCCTGTAGTGTATGCTCCAATTCCGACTGATACCGAGCCGGTCAAGGTTGCCATATCAAAAATGTAATCAGGTGCAATCATATCCTGTGCCCAGGATAGACAATCCGCAAGCACAAGGCGCCCCTCTGCATCTGTGTTATTAACTTCAATGCTCACCCCTGCACGCGACCTGATAACATCGTCCGGCTTGTACGCTTTTCCGCCGATCGCATTTTCGGTGCATCCCAAAACAGCGTGAATTTCAAACGGCAGCTTCAGCTCTGCCGCCGCCTTTATTACACCTAATGCAGCAGCCGCACCGCCTTTATCAGATTTCATGGTAAGCATATGCTGAGACGGTTTTAGCGAAAGCCCTCCCGTGTCGTATGTAAGACCTTTCCCCACAATTGCATACTTAGCTTTGCTCTCGCCGCTAGGCTTATATGTCACGTGAATCAAGACAGGATCATACGGGGAAGCCTGATTTACTGCCAGAAAGGCGTTCATATTCTGCTCTTTTAGATACTCCTTGCCAAAAGTCTCGCAGCATACACCGTCAATAGCAGTCAGCGCCATGGCATCTTTCTCCATCTTCTGAGGCGTGTAAATTTGCGGAATTTCGTTAACTATATCACGAACATAATTAGTCGCCTCGGCAACAATACGGCCACGTTCGATTCCTCGTTTGACATCTTCCGTTAGTTCTTTTGCCACCTCACAAATAACAAGTTCCTCAATACTGCACTTCTTAGGTTCACTTTTGTATTTGTCAAAGCTGTACATTGAAAGTTCAAAACCCTCTACAAAAGCGGCATATAACTCCTCTACTGGTACATCGTTTCTCATAAGTCTTGTCTTCAGCGTTTTTATGTTATGTGTTTTAATTTTCTTGACCGCTTTAGCCAGTGAAAGCCTAAGCGTTTCCCCATCATCACAGGTCAAGCTTACATATATTCTGCGCTCGCTTGGAAAATCCATAACCGCACCGCTGTAAAACTTGCAGAGTTCAAGAGTCTCCCTGTCTAAAGCACCTGATACATCATCGCCTTTTATAAAGCAAAGTTCGTAATCGCAATTTATCTCTACAGTCGCCTTATCTGTAAATATATATTTCATAATTTGGCCTCCTCGATTTAATTTCGCCGCTTTTATGTAAAAACGGGCTGTGTTTCGATATTAAACCCCGTCACACAACCCATTTAATTTGCTTACTGATGTTTTTGATTGAATGCCGCAAGCCCTGCATATTTGGAACTATCTCCAAGTTCTTCCTCAATGCGCAAAAGCTGATTGTATTTAGCAACCCTTTCGCTTCTGTTAGGTGCACCTGTTTTGATTTGTCCCGCATTCAGTGCAACGGCAAGGTCTGCGATTGTGGTATCTTCGGTTTCTCCCGAGCGATGTGACACAACGGCTGTGTAGCCTGCCTTATGCGCCATTTTGATAGCTTCTATGGTTTCGGAAACCGAGCCTATCTGATTTAACTTAATGAGAATTGAGTTTCCGCATCCCTTTTCGATACCATTTGCAAGTCTTGCTGTATTTGTTACAAACAGGTCGTCTCCGACAATCTGAAGCTTGTCACCAAGCTCATCCGTCATCATCTTCCAGCCGTCCCAATCCTCCTCGTCAAGACCATCTTCGATTGAAACTATAGGATATTTTTCTACTAGAGACTTCCAATGAGCTACCAGTTCAGCTGAAGTAAATTCCCTGCCGCTCTTAGGCTGCTTGTATTTACCTTTTTCGCCGCCTTTCCATTCGCTTGCCGCCGCGTCCATTGCAAGAACGAAATCCTTACCCGGTTCGTATCCGCATTCCTTTATAGACTTAATTATGTAATCAAGGGTTTCTTCGTCACTGGAAAGATTAGGTGCGTATCCGCCCTCATCTCCTACTGAAGTTGCATATCCTTCTTCTTTGAGAAGTTTACCTAGCTTATGGTATACTTCCGCACACTGGCGAAGACCATCACGGAAATTCTCAGCACCCACCGGCATAATCATAAATTCTTGAGTATCAACCGTATTGCTTGCATGTGCCCCGCCGTTCAAAATATTCATCATAGGAACAGGAAGCACATTGCCGAATTGTCCCCCCAGGAATCTATAGAGCGGAATATCCAGGGATGTTGCTGCCGCTTTAGCACACGCAATAGAAACCGCCAATATAGCATTAGCTCCGAAGCGCGATTTATCAGCCGTTCCGTCAGCTTCTATCATAGCCCTGTCTATAGCATAGATATCTGAAGCATCCATTCCGAGAAGAAGCTCATCAATCTCATTGTTAACAAAATCAACCGCGGTCAATACACCCTTTCCGTCATAGCGTGATTTATCCCCGTCTCTCAGCTCAAGCGCTTCAAATTCACCTGTAGAAGCTCCGCTTGGAGCCACACCTCTGCCTACGCTGCCGTCCTCCAGATAGACCTCCGCCTCCACGGTAGGATTACCGCGTGAATCCATAATTTCTCTGCCTATAACCTGCACGATTTCCAAATAAGCCATATCTCCCATTCCTTTCAGTTACTTGAATTCGTTCCTTGTATATTTTATCAAAATTCACCGTCGTTCAACAAGACAGTGATTCTAATTACCATGGCATTACGCCTTTATATATTATAGTTTATTCCCCAAATGTATGCAAATGCGAAAAGCTATTTTTCCTGCTTTGATGAAAAATAATTATAGTATAACAATCCGATAACGACTATAATGCAGCCGATGATCTCCCATTGCCTCGGAATCTGTCCCAGAAATATAACTCCTAAGATTATTGCAAATACAGACTCTCCCGATTCCCATGCCGACACATACAGCGAATCCACATAACCGAAGCAAAGATTGAAAACAGCATGAGCGCCTATCTGGCAAACTAAAGTCAAGCCTACCAACAAAATGTAATCCTTTGAAGAATATCCCAGGATAGGCGTTTGTGTAGCTATAATTCCCACTGCAAAGCATATCCAACACGCTAAAAATACCAAGAATACGTAGACCTGACCTGAAACTTCCTTGCGAACCTCATTGCCTATTGTAAAGTAAAGCCCCATGAATATCGCTGCCATAAACGCCAACACATCCCCGGTGAAGCTGCCCTGAGAAAGCTGCCTGTAATCAAAGCCTGCTATCACGGTTCCGCCGAGCAGTGCCAATACAATCCCGAGAATTTGCCGTACTCCGACTCTGCGCTTGAAAACAAATACCGTTATCAACAGCACCACGAGAGGATGCAAAGCTGCCAGCACTACCGCACTGCCTATATTTGTCATTTTTACGGCATTAAACCATGAAAAAAAATGTGCAAATAAAAATACCCCCGCCAAAAATGTCAATACAAGATTTTTTTTCGAAACTTTGGAAAGTTTATCTCTCTGCCTCAGCAATACGGGAACAGCAAAAAAGGGCAAGCCAAGTGTCAGTCGCCAAAATCCTATCGCCATTGAGGGCGCTTTAATGGCGCTTCCGAATATCCCTGATGAAGCACCTGCAATTACCGCCAGAACTACAATTATCTTTACATTACGAGCAATAAATCCCTGCCGGATATTGTTTTGATTATCTATTTTTATATTTGTCTTTGTCATTATAAAAATGCCTTCCTTTACAGTCCGCAAAATGTCAATTTTCAAGTAAACAACTCATGATAAAACCCCACAAGATTAGATTTTATCATCATGGAATATTTTTTTCAATTACGAAACTCTAATACCGTTGTTAAATCTATGCAAAGGGATTATTTTAATATATACTTACTATTGAAAAAACTGAAAGCGAGGAAATTTTATGAAATTTTTTATTGCCGACGCATTTACAGACACACTTTTCGGAGGAAATCCGGCAGGGGTGGTCTTGCTGCCTGAGGGCGAAAATTTTCCATCCGACGAAATCATGCTAAGTACGGCTGCCGAGCTTCGTTATTCCGAAACCGCCTTTGTGAAACAACTTTCTCCAAATGAATTTAATATCAGATATTTCACACCGGCTGCCGAAGTGGACCTTTGCGGACATGCTACCATAGCTTCATTTTACTGCCTAATGAGTTCCGGGATAATAAGCTCCGACTGTCACTGTGTCAACCATACTCTGGCAGGTGACATCAATATTGAAATAAAAGACGCATTTGTCATGATGGATATGGCTGCACCGAAATTCATAGGGATTCTTGATAAGCCTGTGGAAATCGACAGACTTTACGAAACCATGGGAAGTGAATACGATGCCAGCATCGGAATGTACCCGATGATAATCTCCACAGGTCTTCCGGACATCATGCTTCCTGTAAAGACACAGGCCGAGCTTAACGCTTTAGCGCCGAATATGACTGCTTTATCTAAGCTTTCAGAAGAGTACAATGTCACCGGCGTTCACGCCTTTACTCTCGACTCTATCGGAGGAGTTACCGCTCATTGCCGAAATTTTGCGCCTCTTTACGATATAGACGAAGAAGCTGCAACCGGAACATCAAATGGCGCATTAACATATTTTCTATATCTCAATAAGGCTATAGAAAGCAAAGCAAAATGCCGCATTATCCAAGGCGAAGCGATGAACAGACCCTCTGTTATATTGACTGAAATAGATGCGGAAACAGGAAACGACGGTTCGTTTGACTGCACTGTCAAGGTAGGCGGACGCGCTGTAATTCTGGCAAGCGGCGAAATCTCAATTTAATTACAAATCTTTTATCATAATATTCATCCACTTTTTAGACAGATACCTTTTGAGTATTATAAAGAATTTTACAATATCTTCCGATTTGATAAGCAAAACCGCAATGTATATAGGCAGATGCCACCAAATCGCCGCAGCAAAAGCAAGCGGCACGGCAACGAGCCAGATACAACCGGATTCGGCAAGCATTGCAAAACGAGTATCCCCGCCGGCACGCAAAATTCCGGTAATCTGAATACCGTTGTGAAGATGTAAGCTCATGAATATTCCATATACCAGGAGTATCAAAAATACGTAGTGCTTGCCGCTTTGCGTCAAATTGAAAAGTCCACTTAAATATTTTGCACTAAATACTAAAATTATACCTGTAATAGCTCCAATTATCGTTCCTACCTTTAGCAAATATTTAGAAATTTGCCATGTTTCCTCGCGTTTTCCCTCTCCAAGCTTTTGTCCGATCAAGGTCAAAGTCGCATCTCCGACGCTGAATGCCGCAAAATAGAAGATGCTGCTGATTGAAGTAGCTGCCTGAAATGCGGCGAAAGCAGTAGTTCCTATGCGATTAAACGCCGCCGCATACATAGATTGGCCGATTCCCCAGAGAACCTCATTGACAGTTGTCGGCGTCGAATTTTTGATAATTCTTTTGACAAGTTCTTGATTGAAATCAAAGTAATCTCTGATAGGACCGCTAAATATATTTTTTCTTGAAAACAGGAAAAATGTAGCTATAAAAAGCTGTATAAATCTCGCTATTACGGTTCCCAGCGCAGCACCTTTGACACCGAGCATGGGCATACCGAATTTTCCGTATATCAAAATGTAATTCAGCAGTGTGTTTGTAGTAAATACCATCGCACTTGTAACCATAGGAAGTTTTGTTTGCTGCGTAGATTGAAAACCCGCTAAAATAGGCACGGAATACGCCAAAAAAAGGAACTGTAGGCTGTTGGTGCGCATATACACCGTTGCGAGTTCAAGAACCCTTTCGTCACTTGTGTAAAATGACAGCATCTCTTTTGTAAAAAATAAGCTCGCAACAAAAAATACCATGCTTACGGCAAGCATAGCTAAAACAGAGAATCCCACACATCTCCTTATATTCTTTTTGTCACCTGCTCCAAAAAACTGGGCAATGAAGGTAGAAGTTCCACTTACCATGCCATATATCAACATGTAATGAATCATAAATATCTGTGTGCCGACACCGACGGCGGCAAGTTCAACTTCCCCCAAAAAACCTACCATCAAATCGTCTACAAGTCCGAGCGTAGTCGAAACTACCCCTTGAACAGCAATTGGAAAGGCAATCTTGATAAGTTGCTTCCTAAGTGCAATCTTATCAATCCTTTTATCTAATGAGCACGCGCTTGAGCTCATATTATTTTTTGTCTTCATCCACATTTTTATGCTTTTTTATACCTATCAAATTCAACAAATGCTTTTTCTTCTCTTCCTCTGCTATATTTACCGCCTTAATATGCGGCATTTTACGATTCGGATCTGTCAGAAACACATATAGATAAGCCCCTGCGATGAATGCAAGCACAATGGCATCCTTATATAGTTCACGACTGATTAAAACAGCTGACATACCCATAATTGCACTGATTCCATACAGCATTATAACCGTTCTTCTCTGTCCGTATCCATATGCCATAAGTCTGTGATGGAGATGCTCCTTGTCCGCCTCCATAATGGGTTTGCGATTAACCATTCTTCTTAATATTGCAAACGAAGTATCAAAGATAGGTATAGCCAAAACGACAACAGGCACTACAACGGCAATAATGGTGGATCTTTTTAGGGGACCTATTACCGACAGTATAGAAATCATAAAGCCTAAAAACAGAGCTCCGCCATCTCCCATAAAGGTTTTTGCCGGCGAAAAATTAAACGGCAAAAAACCCACGCAGCTTCCTGCTATCGCCACCATAGCTATACATACTATCGGCATTCCTGCCGTCGCACCGTGAATATATGCGATGTAGGCGATACAAAGAGCCGCAATAGCTGAAATTCCTGCGGCAAGTCCATCAAGACCATCTATAATATTAATAGTATTCGTGATTCCGATTATCCAAAGAACGGTAAATATAAAGCAAACAACCGTATTAAAATGTAACCTGCCTTCACCAAAATAATTTGATATAAAAGAAACTCTCATGTCCATGGAAAACATCAGCACCGCTATGGCGATTTGACCAATCAGCTTTGCTATGGCGGGTAAATCCTTCAAATCGTCAATAACTCCCAGAAGATACATCAAAGCTCCTCCCAGCATAGCCACTCTGATTCCGGGCTCATCCCATGCAAAAACTCCCATGGTAATCATTACGGCGGCAAAGATTGCCAATCCGCCAAATCTTGGGATTGCATGGTCGTGCATTCTGCGCCAATCTTTAGGAACATCCATGGCACCTATTTTATGTGCGACTCTGATGCTGACAGGAGTCATAACCAGAGCTATAACAACAGATAAGCCGAATATGGATAATATTTCAAAAAAACTCGGATTCATATTTACTCCTGTTTATATAGATCATTAAAATAGATTTCTGCCAAATATAGACCACCCGGTGGCGCAGTATGTCCTGCACATTGCCTGTTTTTCGATGAAATAATTTGCTTTATCTCGTTCGGCTCGCGCCTGCCAAGTCCAATCTCAACGAGCGTTCCGCTTATAATCCTCACCATATTATATAAAAAACCGTCTCCGCAAATTTCAAATTGTATTTCACTTGAAACAGGCGAATCCGATATATCTGCCGCGCTTCTAAACACCCTTGCCGCGCTGAGTGTTCTTACGGTCGTTTGGCGAAGATTGCCGCCGGCAGCCTGAAAAGCCGCAAAATCATGTTTGCCTATCAAATGTTTGCAAGCGCGGTCCATGGCTTCTACATCAAGCTTTTTATCTACGAAATACCTATAATTACGTAAGAAAACATTAGTTTCGCCATCGTTTATCCTGTAAATATATTTTTTCCCTTTACAGTCAAAACGCGCGTGAAAATCAAGAGCCTTTTCGGTTGCTGAAAGAAGTTTTATCGCCCCGATTTTACTTCCGGCTCCTGTTCTTCCCCCCGCGAGCATATTATTTGTCGCACGAACAATCCTATCTGTAGGAATGCCTATATCAGCTTTGAAGCTGCAACACTGTGCCAAAGCATGTACTCCGGTATCTGTGCGGCTCGTTCCCGAAACCTTAATCGTCTTACCGCACACTAAAGAAAGAGCTTCCTGCAAACGACCTTGTACCGTACGCTGCCCCTCCTGCTCTTGCCAGCCATGAAACTCACTGCCGTCATATTCTAATGTCAAAAGAATATTTTTTTCCATGAACTTTATTATACCAAAATAAACCTCATACAGCTATATAAATTATATCTTTATGCTCATGCCCCAAAAGAAAAGTAAGTATACGCCTGTTGCAATGCTGATATACGGCGCCATAGGAAGATAATCCGTTCGCTTAATCCGTCTTCTGAGTAATAGATAAACCATATGTGTTGCCGAGAAGACAGCCGTCGCCGCAAATATAAGAATAACTCCGAAACTGCCGCAAATAAATCCTATGGCTGTAAATAACTTTATATCTCCGCCACCTATAGTATCCCTTCTATATGTCACCTTACCAATCAGCGCAATTAGCACCATTAGAGCAAAACCGGTCGCCCCACCGAGCAAAATGTCATAAACGCCATCTCTATATGGAATAAAACCTAAACTACAAACAGACAGCAGAATTATAAGCTGATCAGGTAAGATTTTATATTTTTTATCAGCTATTGAAAGTTCGAGCAAAATCCAAATAACAAAACTCGCAGGAACTGAAAACTGTATATCGTCTATTACCAATTTAATATTTATCACCAAAAAAAACATGGTGAAGATATATTTCCACGGCATGCTTCTAACCCTTTGTTCTGTAGGGTTTCTAAGTTCTTCCGACGGTCTTTGCCCATAATCACAGAGCCATTGTGCAGGCATCTTATTAAAAAAGTATACGGCACCGTTGCCCTCGAGTACGGCCGCAAAGATTGCAAGTCCGCAAATAAATGCATCGAAAATCAAAGTTGTTGTCATAAAAATCTCCTCACCGCTATGTTATCATGTATCTAATAAATTTAGAAGCAAAATCCAAAATTCCCCATATATACGCCATTAAAAAAGCTTGCTACTATTATAGTGCAAGCCTTTAATTAAATTAAATTTATTTTACTCTGTAAATAACGGAGTTGAATAGTAGCGGTCCCCACTGTCGGGTAGCAGGGCAACTATGGTCTTCCCTTTATTTTCAGGACGCTTTGCCAGCTTTATCGCCGCCTTTAGTGCCGCACCCGAGGAAATCCCTACCAAAATACCTTCCTTATAAGCAAGTAGCTTCGCCGCCTCAAAGCACTCATCATTATCAATAGTCAAAACTTCATCATAAACTTCGGTATCGAAGGTATCCGGTATAAAGCCTGCGCCTATTCCCTGAATTTTATGCGCACCTGCCGCACCGCCGGATATTACCGGCGAACTTTCGGGTTCTATAGCCACAACCTTTATTTCAGGGTTTTTACTCTTCAAATACCTTCCGATGCCCGACACGCTTCCTCCTGTACCTACTCCGGCAACGAAGATATCTATCTCTCCGTCAGTATCCTCCCAAATTTCAGGACCTGTAGTTTTTTCGTGAACTCTAGGGTTTGCCGGATTTACAAACTGCCCCGGAATAAAACTATTTTCTATTTCCCTTGACAATTCCTCCGCCTTTGCAATCGCACCTTTCATTCCCTTTGACCCTTCCGTTAGGACAATCTCCGCACCATAGGCCTTAAGGATATTTCTGCGTTCCACACTCATGGTTTCCGGCATCGTCAAGATTATGCGATAACCCTTTGATGCTGCGATTGAGGCAAGCCCTATACCCGTATTTCCTGATGTAGGTTCGATTATAGTACTTCCCGGCTTCAGCTCACCGCTTTTCTCCGCATCCTCTATCATCTCTTTTGCGATTCTGTCTTTGACGCTTCCGGCAGGATTCAAATATTCCAGCTTGACAAGAATTCTTGCATCCAAGTTTTCCGCTTTTTCTACATTCTTAATTTCCAATATCGGAGTTTTCCCGATTAGTTCTGTTACCTTGCTATAAATATTTGCCATTTTACACCTCTCTATATCTTCATATATATCTATTACATATTTTTATATCTATTTGATTCAGCCGGGTTTATACGCTTACCTAACACAAGCTTGATAAAATATTGCCTTGATTAAGTATTACCCTATAAATTCATCATAAATCAGAACGATTAAAAAGATACTTAACAAATAACTTGTTTTTTTATCAATCAAAGGTGTATACTGAACATGATGTAGTTAGAAAAAACTAACCAATTTGCCCATATAAGCAAAAATACCGAGAATTTTCAGGAGGGAAAATAATGTTCTTACAACTCAAAGATGTACAGAAGTCATACGGATTCGGCGATAACTTCGCAACGGTTCTTAATGGAGTTAACGCCGAGATAAATCGCGGTGAAATATGTGTTTTGCTCGGTCCGTCAGGTTCGGGCAAATCAACATTGCTAAATATTATAGGTGGAATAGAAAATGCCGACTCCGGCTCAATTTCCATCGATGGAAGCATGCTGGAAAAAATGAATGCAAAGGAAATATCAAATTACAGACGAAATCACCTGGGCTATGTTTTCCAATTTTATAATCTCATCCCTAACCTTACAGCCAGGGAAAACATTGAAGTCGGTGCATATTTAAGCAAAAATCCGCTAAATATCGACGAACTTATTGAAACGCTCGGTTTAAGTGCGCATCAGCACAAGCTGCCGAATCAGCTTTCGGGAGGTCAGCAGCAGAGAGTTTCAATCGGAAGAGCCATCGTAAAAAATCCCGATTTATTGCTTTGTGACGAGCCTACCGGAGCGCTTGATTACAGCACATCCAAGGAGATTCTAAAACTAATCTGTGATATAAACAAAAAATATCTTGGAACGATAATAATAGTTACTCACAACGACGCCATCAAAAATATGGCGGATAGAGTCATCAGTTTGCGCGATGGCGCAGTAAGAGAATCCTACATCAACACGAATAAAATTCCTGTAGAAGATTTAGATTGGTAGGTGCTGCTATGAAAAACCCTTTGAAAAAAAGCTTAAAGCGCGAATTAAAATGTGAGTGGGGAAGGTACCTGGCGATATTTTTGTTCATTTTCCTTATGATAGGTTTTATCTCGGGATTTCTGGCAACCGACAACAGTATGCAAATAGCTTATGACGAAAGCTTTAAGAAATATAATATAGAGGATGGACATTTTAGACTTTCCGACAAAATTACAGCTGAGACCCGGCAGAAGATTGAAAAGAAATTTGATATAAAACTGTTTGACTTATCGTATAAAGAACTTCGTGTAGGAGAAAAAAAATATAGAATTTATATAAATCGCGAAAAAATAAATAAGGCGAGTATTTTTGACGGCAGACTTGCTGAAAAAAATGACGAAATAAATATAGATAGACTTTTTGCCGAAAATAATAAGTTCAAGCTCGGAGATATTCTGGAGCTTAATAATACAAAATTTAAGATAGTAGGTCTTGTTGCCTACTCCGATTACAGTGCGCTTTTCCCTAAAAATACGGATACTGTATTTGACACGCAAGGTTTCACCGTCGCCACGGTGAGCAAAGGCGGTTTTGAAAAACTCGAAAATGTCCGCGAAACCTGCGTAATAGCATGGAAAAATAACAAAAATTTAAGCCAAGCAAGCAAAAAGACCGTTTATGAAGATATGACCAGGTTCATCTCTTTTGAAACTGCACAAAATAACATAAACCTAGATGAATTTATACCTGAAATCGAAAACCAGGCAATACGATTTACCGGAAATGATATGGGCAGAGATAAATCTATGATGCTCGTTTTCCTCTATATCGTAATGGTAATCATGGCATTTATTTTCGCTATCGCTACGATGAATACGGTAGAAAGAGAATCAAAAGCTATAGGCACGCTCCTCGCAATGGGCTATACGCGTTCCGAACTTACAAGGCACTTGATGAAGCTGCCTGTATATGTGACGCTGGCGGCGGCAATAGCCGGTAACATTGCGGGATATAGTTATTTTAGAAATGTGTTTGCAGATTTATACTATGCGTCATATTCTCTCCCGCCTTATAAAATGGTATGGAGTTCATATGCTTTCTATGCTACTACGGTTTCTACAATCGTCATTATGCTGGTTATAAACTTCACTATGATTTATTACTCGCTAAGGCGCTCCCCGCTTAAATTCCTCCGCTGTGATTTAGGAAGACCATCCAAGTCTAATGCGGTTAAGCTTCCGCCGCTTGGATTTCTTTCCAGATTCTGCATGCGAATAATTTTGCAGAACAAAGGGAATTTTTTAGTTTTGTTCATAGGTGTAGCGTTTGCGAGTTCACTGCTTCTTTACGGACTGTCCTTAAAGCCTTTGTTCGTTCACTACAAAGACACAATAGAGGCAAATTCGCCGGCAAAATATCAATATATTCTCAAGGCTCCTATAGAAACAAAAGTCAAAGATGCGGAAAGACTTTCTTTTATGGCATTGGACTATAAGCATGATGGCTTTGATAAGGACGAGGATATATTTGTATACGGTGTATCTGAAAATTCCAAGCACTATAAGGGACTTCCCGCGCTTCCCGATGATGAGAATTCAGTAATTGTTACGGATAGTTATCTAAAGAAATTCAATCTCGATGTCGGCGACAAGATAGAGTTGAAGACAAAATATGCCGATAAGCGCTATACATTCAAGATTACAGGCAGTTACGATTTCAAGCAGGGGATTTCCATGTTTATGAGTGAAACTTCATTCCAAAAAACATTCGACAAAGACAAATCATGGTTCAACGCTTATCTATCAGATACAAAACTTAACGATATTGACAGCAAATATATTTACAGCATATCAACGCCTCACGATTACTCCGTAGTCGCTGATCAAATGCTAAAATCCATGGACGGTGTATTCGGTATGATAGTGACATTCTCCATTATCATGAGCATAGTTTTAGCTTATCTTCTGACTAAAGTCATCATCGATAGAAATGTAATTCCTATATCTATCATTAAAATCCTTGGTTACCGGAATACGGAAATAACCAAGCTCTATATTATTGCAAGTGCCGCAGTTTACCTGCTAAGCCTCATCGCCAGCATACCGTTTGCTATAAAGGTACTGGATATAAGCTATGCGGCAGCTATGCATTCCGTTCCCGGCTGGATAGATATTTACATAGAAAAATCGGTGTATTTCAAAGTAATTGTACTTTCGCTTTCAAGCTTTGTCATATCGTCGATACTGCAATTCAGGCATATAAAGAAAATTCCTATGGAGGATGCTCTAAAAAATATAGAATAAAATGTAACTTTTGTTACATAATAAGGTTTAAGGTATATATATAATTAGTTATGTAATCTAATGAAATTTGATGCGATTTGCGCATGTGATAAATAAAAAGGAGAAAACAAATGAAACCTTTAGACCTAAATCGCTCAGTTTATGAGCTCGTAAGCAAATATCCCGAACTCAAAGATATAATGGTGAATCTGGGATTTTCAGAGATAAAAAAACCGGCGGTACTCCATTCGCTCGGCAAGATAATGACAATTCCTAAGGGTGCCAAAATGAAAGGGATAGCGATGACGGATATAATTATCGCTCTTACATCAAACGGCTTTCAGCCAGTCGGTGAGCCTCCTCACGCAACAAAGCCCGGCGCGCCGAACGAGTCCTTATCTGATTTTGAAGCAAAATCCGGCTCGGAATCACACTCAAATATGGAAAATTCATCTTTAGAGGAAAGAATAGAACTTTTGAAATCTTATCTTAAAAGACTCGGCGCAGGTGAAGCACTCGAATCCGTTCGTGCTGATTTTGTTAAAAATTTCAGCGATGTCGATGCATCAGAAATTATGAAAGCCGAGCAGGAAATAATGGCAGAAGGCACTCCAATAGAGGAAGTTCAAAAGCTATGCGATATACATTCAGCACTTTTTCACGGAGCAACAAAAGAAGAAAAGATTAAAAATGCAGAAAAAGCCGTTATGGAATCAATCGCAAAACAAAAAGCCGCAAATGCCGCTGCGGTTCCGGCTTCTCCCGAAGACAGAGCTGCAATTCAGCAAAATAAGCTTAAACGAGCCGCAGAGCTTGCTCAAATTCCGGGTCATCCACTGAACACCCTGACTCGCGAAAACGAAGTTTTGACAAAGCGAATTGAAATTACAAAAGCTTCCATAGCAGAGTCTGAATCTTTTGATGAAATTCTTGCAAATCTTGAAGAAGTTAGAGAAATTGCCATTCACTATGCTGAAAAAGGAGATTTAATATATCCCCATCTGAATGTCAAGTATGACATCTCCGGTCCGTCAAATATAATGTGGACCGTCGACGATGAAATCAGAGACGAAATGTCTGCGCTTGTCAAAGAGGAAAATAGAGATAATGCGTGGCTTGAAAAGGTTTCCGCAGTTCTGGCAAGAGCGGAAGAGATGATTTATAAGGAATCTAATATCCTTTTCCCAATATGCGCGATAAATTTTACTGACGAAGAATGGTATAATATATACCAAGATTCAAAGGATTATGCGGATTGTATGGGAATCAAAGCATATGTTTGGGAAGATGCCGAAAAGTTCTATAAAGCTTGTGCAGGAGATAAAATTCAGGCGGAAAAGCTTGATAATCCTGTTTCATCGCCTAATAACGATGAAATATTTATGCCCGGTGGTCATATGAATGTTGAACAGTTGACTGCGATGTTAAATACAATTCCTGTCGAAATTACCTTTGTGGATGCCGATAATATCAATCGATTTTTTAATGAAGGACCGAAACTTTTCAAGCGCCCTTCTATGGCTATAGATAGAGAGGTGTTTTCCTGTCATCCACCTAAAATAGAGCCTATGGTCAGATCTATAATAGACGATTTCAGAAACAATGTCAGGGACGAGGTTCCTGTGTGGATGGAAAAACAGGGAAAGACGCTTCTGGTAAAATATATGGCGGTCCGCGACAGAAACGGTAAGTATTTAGGAACGCTTGAGCTGGTTCAGGAAATGGACTTCGCAAAAGAATATTTCAGCAAAAATAAATAACAAGATGCGAAACAGCCTCTTATAGCAATGCTATAAGAGGCTGTTAAATTTACTAAACTATAGCGATATTTGTTTATGTTCTGTCCTTTAAGCAACTATGTCCGCCACCATCTTATCCGAAATAAACCTTGTGCCGCCCAAAACAATTTGCGTTTTAACATTATTATCTTTTGCAAATTTGCTCGCATAGGATGTGTTCAACTCATTTACAAGCATTAGCGGTGCACCTAGCTTCTCAGCAAGCACGCCGCCGCAAAGCCCGTCGGGGAAATTGTCGCCATAAGCCGTCACCATGCATTTAGGACTTGCAAAGTATGCTTTTGCAATAGCGTAGGAAGTTTCATAGCGATCTTGTCCATATACCCTGCTCGAATCCCCAAAAGCTTTAAGCTGATTCTCAACAGTCATATTAACTGCGCCAACATATCCTATTATCGTATATTTCTTTGTATTTAAGCCTTTCAAGTAGCTTATCTGCATGTCCTCCAGCTTATTTCCAACCAGTAAAATCGGACGTCCTGTCGATGAAGCTGAAAGGCTGTCTGCAAATCCGAATCCTGAGCAAACCAGCAATTCTTCATTATTTACGCCGGCTTCCTTTAGAACCGCCATATTTGTAGCAAATCTGTCGTCTCCATAAAGCCTTTTTACATCAAACTTGCCATTCAGATTTGTTCTCATAACTTCGGGAACTACAGCGGTTCCTCCTAGTAAGAATACATTTTTACCCGGTGCAAGATTGTTCATAATATACGATGTGGTTTCTCTTGTCGTGCGTTCGTTCACAAGCAAAAGCGGCGCATTTTTTAGTTTTGCCAGATAGGCACCTGACAGCGCATCCGCGTAATTATCACCATTTGCTACGATTACCGCATCAAACTTTTCTATGTTCAGTGCCTTCTTCAGCTCATCAGCAACCATAAAAGAAGTCTCGTATCTGTCAGCACCTGCCAGCCTTTTATTCTCCGCTACATAGTTATCTTCGACAATCTGAAGATCTATAATCGCCTCAGGCGGATTGAATTCCGTCCCTGCCACGCCATCCTTATCCTGATACATACTCATATTCTTGCCGAGGTTCAGCCTCAAGCTGAGTTCGGTATCATCTATAGTCAGAGGATTTTTGCTGTAGCTTAAATATTTTGTTACATCTCTGGTTTTTCCGTTGCTGTAAACAGCGCTCACCTTTAGCCCCTCGGCATTAAATACTTCTCCAACTTTGTACTTAGTCTTGTTCGGCTTCTTCTCAACTTTAAGTTCTTTGATTGTCGGCCCTATCATAAATAAATGAGAAGAATCGTTTTTGAAATATATATTTCCGTATTCATCTGCCACAGGACTGCAAATTGCATACTGTGCGTGTTTTCCAAACGGAGTAAACAAAGTAGGCGCCGTTTTATATGTGTTTGCTCCGCTTTTCTCATCTATCAATAAGTCAGGTTCGGTCTGCCCCGGTTTATCCTTGATTACTCTGAGTTTACCCGGTGTAAAGTTGTCAAAGAAGTACACATATACGCTCTTGTCGTCCTTTGTCTCATAGGCGGTTGTCAAAAGTCCGCTCGTCTGCGGATAGCCCATGGTTCTTACCGCATATGCTATTTTGTTGGTTTTTAGGTCTATGACCGAGATATTATGTCCGCTGTATGGCGAAAATTGTCCGCTTCCCGAAACTCCTACATACGCCCTTCCGTTGTGAATTACCGGAGTTGAAGTGCTCATCGGTATTCCTTCATTTGCAACATCGGAAGAAAGATATAGCGTTTTTATAGACTCTCTGTCAAAGCTTCCGTCTTCGCTTAGTTTGATTGAGCAGAAATATCCGCCTTTTGTTGTAAAGTAATATCTGCCACTCTCCTTATCAAAGAGAATGCTGCTGCGTATATCACCTACAAATGCATCATTTACCTTGTCTATTATTTTACCCGTAATATGATCGATGGATAGAAGTTCACCATATGATTTCATATTATCCGTGCCGTTGTCGGAGCCTACAACAACATAGGTCTTTGCCTGTTTCGAGGCTATTTCAATCGAGCCCGAGGCTCCGCTTCCTACATAAGCACCTGCCCAATAGAATCCGTTGCCCTCACAAACCCATGAGGCTTGCTTTCTCTCGTCCGGTTTGTTTATATCTTCATCAGTTATCGATAGGCACACAAAATTTGCTTTCTCGTCCTCTTTATTCCAAAACCCTGTGTAAATATATCCGTCTTTATACGAAATTGGGCAGTTTGGCTGTCCTTTGAGCGGATCTTTATATATCCAGAGAGATTCAAGCGTTTCCGCGTCAAAAGCCTGAACTCCGCCGTTTTCCAACCCTACAAAAATCATGCCTTGTGCATATACAGGTGAGTTTATCGCAAAGGCGGACTTTCCGTCCATCTTTCCTATCTTTAAGATTTCTCCGGTCAGGGAATCAAATTTCAAAATACTTTTCCCTGAATAATTATATAAATATCCACCCACCATTATAGGGCATCCCAGCGAGCCGTTCATATCGGCGGTTCCAAATTGTGTCGCCCAATACATCGTTGTTTCATTTGCATTTTTAGGTGTTGGGAAAGGCACTGCGGCACTGTTGTTTTCATCGTATCTGAAATATGGCCACTCTGCAAAAACGTCCGTTTTCAGCTTTTTATTTACCGGTGCCTTTTCGAGTTTAACCTTAAGTACATCTTCGTCTTTAGATACTGTAAACGTTTCTGAGCGGCTTAAATAGTCCACATGTGTTACATAATAGGTATATTCGCTTCCCTTAACGAGCTTATAGCTTCCATCCGCCTCAGGTTTGATAGCTTTTCCGCTCAGGTTATGCTTGATAAATATGCGGCTGTCTGCCGGGTTAAGTTCAAATCTGAGCTTAGCGGGCTCCTTCTTTTGTAAAACTATGCTGTATGTCTTGTGAACATTATCGTCATTGATAACTTCAATCTCTATCTTTTCTTTCGCTTTATCAGGATCAAGACTCACTTTTGCCGTCAGTTCACTGCCGTCTTCTTTGCGTAAATATTCTTGCCCTCTAATTTTTGCCGCATATTTACCTAGCAGAAACTCCTTTTCGTGTCCGCCCGGGAATTTGAATGTTAAATCAACAGTACTTACTTCCTTAGGAATCTCTGCCGTGTATTCATAAACGCTATCCTTAAAGCCTTTCGCTCCTCCGGCGAATATATCCACAGCCTCGCCTTCATCGTTTTTTAGTTTCAATGAATTAAGAGAAAGTACTCTTGATGTCTCTATCTTATAATCCTGGTAATATCGTATATTTGATACGTCTTTATAAGCAGTCAGCACTACTTCGTTGTTTTTTCCGCCGGTACGAATAAAATCCGTGAGATGCATCTGCGTATCATTTGCCGCCCATTTCTTTGCCGCTATGGTATTCCCCCTAGGGGTCTCATATTTTTGAGTCGTCAGAGAAACAGTACTGTCCGCTCTCTCAAGCTTTATTATTCCTAAGGATAAGTAGTCAGGAACAAGATATTTGTAGTTGTGGTTTTTCCAGTCAAAACTCTTTCCGCCGGATAACTCATATGCCATGAATTTATTCCCGGCTGCATTTCTGCCAAGACTTAAGCCCTTTAACAAAGCTTCTTTCTTAGGCACCTTTGCCTCAAAGCTGTTTCCTTGACCTGATTTAACCTTTATATCGCCTTTTGCGTGATAATCCTTATCTATTGTCGAAACCCAATGATAATTGCCCTCCGCAACATTAAATACGAGCGCTTCATCAGCAGTTTCATCCGGTTTTATCTTTGCCCCCGTATCGCTAAAAAGCTCTACATCAAAACTCTTATCTTTTTTTATGGTGAGCTTATGAGCAGGTATTTTTTGGATATTTATTCGATATGTGTTTTTTTGTCCGTTATTTTTGTCATTTACCTCAATATCTACAACGTCGGAATCCTTAACAGGGAGCTTTTTGACTCCGTCAGCTAACGGTTCACCCTTTATCTTTATTTCATATCCTTCTCCCGCAGTTCCGAATTTAACGCCGGAAATACTTCTTTCAGTCTTTGCTTCAAAGTTTAACTCATCTTTTATAGTCTTTACCGCATAGCTGTTCGTATACTCGTCATATTTGAGTTCCGGCGAATTCCCGCTTTCCTCAGAGACCTTAAGCTTGCTCAGCATAGGGATTCTTACGAATTTAACTCTGCGATACTGTCTCTGTATATATCCGTTTTTCAGCTTGTGAACAGCCTTTATTGAAACCGTTTTGCCCTCTAAACCGTACTTCAGTACACTGTTTAATTTTTTATTGTTACTTTTCCACGGTATTGATGTCCATGGCTTTGTTTCATCTCCGTATACCTTACCGTCATACTCGCCTTTATACTCGGCAAAAACCTTATAATTGCCCGTTTCATCTTCTTTAAGCGATTCGCCTATACCGACATTAATATATACATCCGATTCAATATCACCGGCATACACCAGTAATTCCGAGTTACTTACCTCGCTCTTAAGCACAGGCTTGGCATCGCCTGAACCCATAAATTTAAGTTCACCTAAGATTTGTCCATACGGCAGCTGTACATCTATGTTTTTTTGTTCGCCGGCATTAATCTCAAAACTTCCGCTCGTTTCGTTTTCACCGCGCCTAACGGTAAATTCATAGCTACCGCTGTTTAAGCGCAAAGCATCTCCCGAGTTTTTAGGAGAATAATGGTTTCCGTATTTATCTAAAATGTCAATCTTCGCATCGCTTACGCTTGCATTTGCCTGTGCCACTTGGAAATTTACAGTCGCCTTTTCCTCTGAAATCCAATCATTGTATTTTTTATATGCAGCCTTAAGCTCATTTGCAAGAGAAACCGCCTTAGATTTATCAGCAGTGTCAATCTCGCGCAGCGCCTTTTCATATGCAACTTTTACATCATCAAAATTTCTCTCAGCCGCGGGCTTGCTCCTATGGTCGGCGAGAAGTATTACAAGAGACTGGAATTCCTTTGTTTTAATGTCTTCATCTAGTCGCTCGGTGAATACGATTGCTCCAACTTTCTCTGATTTTACATCGAGCTCATATTTATCTCCATCATAATATCTGACATAGTTTCCCGACTTGCCGTTAATTGAATTCAATGCCAAAGTCAGGTTATCAAATTTATGCCCGCTGCCGTTCAACGAGTCCATTAGATTTTCATCCTTTGCGAACCAGATATTATGAGGTTCGATTATAAGCCCGTTTTCATTGTTCATCGCAATTATGGCAAAGTGCGGTTCCTCTAAAGTATGCAGTTTCTCATTTACCGAATCCGGAATCTCAGATTCCTGTGATTCAGTCGCTGTAACCTCCGCTCCGGCTTCGGTGCTGCCTGCAAAAACAAACTGCACGCTGCTCATAATCATCGTAATAAGCAAAATATAGGCTAATAATTTTCTAGTTATAGAACTTTGTTTCATTCCAGCCGCCTTTCACAAAAAAATAAGTAATAAAAAAACGATCGCAAAAATTGCGACCGTTTTACGCACCAAAAAATTTAAGCCCCTATTGTCCATCGCAAAATAGAGCTTAAGGTCTCTGGCTCACTCGAGAAAATCACGAGCTCACAGTGGCGGGACCGCACAGGACTTTCACCTGTTTCCCTCATATGAAAATTATATATTATGGCATTTATTTCGTCAAATAAAATAGAAGCTGTGTCGGGAATTGAAAAGTACCGTCTGCACGAAGATTCTACTTTCCAAACACAAACTTACCGTCTTTGTTCATTTACGGCACTGCATTTATCTCCGCCTTGAAATAAAATTCATCTAATTTGTTTCCCAATTTTCATTTTTCTACGCCATTGCGGTGCCAACCCGTCATCAGACCAATATTCATCCATTTCAATAATCAAATTATCCTCAAGATGAATAAAACTTACTACATGAAACGACTCACTATTATCTGTCGGAAAAACTCGACAAACTAAAATAACGGTATCTTCATTTTCTTCAATTCTCTCAATTTCTCCGTTCCAATTCCCCGGATATTCACAATTTGCCCTTATATACTCGTCTAAAGTAAAAAGCTCATTAGTACAATGCCATTTTATAACAGCATTTTTATGGAAAAAATTCCTAATTTCTTCTGCATTTTGTGATAATACCGCCTTGAAAAATCTTTCTATATCCATCTCAATCACCTCAAAACCAATTTACTTTTCCGTCCCTAAATCTTGTTGTGCAAGCCACACATCAAACCATAAACGAATGATTTTCTCTCTTTCATTCATAAATTTAGGCACCTCCAAAATCGAATATATGTTTATTATACCATTTAGAGATGGTATAATGTTAGACACAATTAACTTGAAAAATATAATTTAATTAAGATTGGAGGGAAAAAATGATAAACTTTCGCGGATATGGACTTATTATTGTAGTGGCGGATTATTTTGGCGGCTTGGTTCTTTTAAGTAAACTTAGTCCCTATCTTTTTAGTACAGAAAGACAACAGTATGTTGCTTTATTGTTATTTCATATTATTATCACAGGAATCAATTTCTTCCTCTTAAAATATCTGAATCGAAAAGAAGCCAAACATACGGTATACGGATTGAGATTGGAATATATTGTACTTTTTATCGGAATTATATTTCTTCCGCTGATTGTCATGATGTGTAAAGACGTCCTTTATTAGAGTTAGAACAGGTGCTTTAAGAGACGAAAATTATGGGACTACAAACTCTATTAAAGCTACTGAGAATAAAATAGATTATAGAGTGTCACAGAATCGGAAACATTGGCGGCACATCCGAGCGAGTTATCTATCAAAAATTACTAGCCAAACACAGGTTTCTAAGATATAATTTTGTGTAATGAAAATTTATAAATGATTAATGAAAAGGAGAAACATGGGAGACTTTAATTTTACAGATATGGGGAAAAAATTAGACGAGGTCAAGGCAAATCTTGGCAAAAACATCCATAACACAGGCGATTCAAACAAGCAAAAATATGCTCGTTTGACAATTATGAGCGCAGCTGTGATTATGATTATTTCAACATTTTTGCCTTATGTCGGAGTTAGTTTTATGGGAATAAAACAATCATTTAACTTCGTTTATGTCGATGGCGAAATGGGCGATGGAGTGTTCTTTATTATTCTCGGTATATTGACTATCATATTTGCCGCCCTAAAAAAGAGAGTTCCTTTGCTCGTTGTAAGCGTCATAACCACATTATTATTTATATTCGAACTTACGCAAGTCGCAAAGGTAAGAGACGAATACGGTGCATTCATCACTTTCGGCGCGGGCTTCTATCTTGTTAGAATCTCAACACTTGTTTTGATAGGTTCATGCATTGCTTACTTCGTCATGACAAAGAATGCTGCTTCTAACAGAGGTACTTCTGCTGCCGGCAGCGGTTCAGTTCCACCTATCTCAAGCTACAATAGCATAGGAAATGACATGAATAACCGATCGGCAAATGCTTCTCAGAATGTGTATGCAGGCACTGCTCCTAATCAGCAGGCTCCGTCACAGGATGCGTATATGAACAATGTTCCTAATCAGCAGGTGCACGCTCAGGATATGCCTGAAAACAGCGAGACTTTCCGACCTACCCCTGTTCAAACCGAAGAAATGCCTCAGAATCAAGGATTCAGTGCAAATTCTACAGTAACTGCTGAAATTCCACAGCACGAACAGCCATCACCTGATGAATCCGGCACATTTAATGCACAAATGCCTGAGATGCCTGCTCAGACAGATGATAAGCTATAAGATAAGTTCAATTAAAAGCTTTGCCATATAGGGCAAAAAACATCAGTTTTAGATATAAAAAGAACCATTGAAATTTCAATGGTTCTTTTGTCATGGCGAAGTTTTGTTTTATAAATTGGCAGATGTGCTAATTAAAGTACTAGGACAGATGGCTTTATCCATCGGTCATCTTAATGAGTTTTTATTCTCGTTTAGGTGTCCAATGCTCTTTGCCATTGGAAGAACTTCTTCCTGTATTTCAAATCCTGTTCGTAATCTATAACTAAATTTTCACTTTGCAACGAAATCCTCTAACACCGTAGTATGATTGCGCACCATTATAATATATAAATGTCCTGCCATGGCGTTTGTTAGCAAACAGAGCATCCCCTGTTTTTCTAAAATCATCATCAACCCGTATCCATGATTGGGTCTTGACATCGAAATCACCTAAGGATTGTAGGTAAAGGTAATCCTCCTCATCGAGAATTTCTGCACCGATTTCCTTTGCCATTTGCTCTGCGGAAGACCTCGGTTTATGATTTTTTCGAGCATTCAACGCAGCTTCATCATAACACAGGCTTCTTCTGCAAATTGGTGTTTCCGCTGTACAGTCAAAGAAAACGAAGCACTCATTTTCTTTTTTTACAACATCAACTTCTCCGCCGAATTCTTCCATGCGAAGAAGAATGTCTAGGTTAGGACTATTTTCTAAGGCTTCCTGAACTTTATTCCAATCCATATCAGGATGTCTCCCCATATTCTCATTGAATCGCTTTTCTAAAAGCTTTATGAACTCTATTTTTTTCATAGTTTTACTCTGTCAACCTTTCTCTATCTAATCTTTTATCTGCATATTAAATTTTCAAATTCATATTGTTTAACATTCCACCAAACATTGTATGATACGTATCCTTATTTCTGATATTGTCGCTAAATATGATGACTTCAACATTGTCTTTTGTTCTGTAAAGGTGTTTAGTAAGTGCCTTGTACCACCCAAGGTAAAATTTTTGAACCTCAAGTTTCCAAGCTTATTCTAGGTCAGTTGAAACGTAGCCTAATACACTGCGGTTGATTCTTATGACGAAAACGAAATCAGAGAAGTACAGCCTCCAAATTTGATTTTTATCATAGCACATCATCGGGCAAAATTCTATGTTCTTTGAGTAACTCTTAAGACCTTGCTTAAGCTGTTCTTTCTTCCCGCCGTTACATGGGGCTCATCAGGATTCATGACTTTAGACATAGTCATGCCTCATTGCTTGCTAATAATGACATCAACATACTAGAGATAAGCAGACGCCTCGGCCACTCCGACATAGCAACAACTTTAAATGTTTATAGCCACTTTTACCCAGCAGAGGAAAGCAAAGCGACATCAATTTTAGATAAAATTCGTATATATAAAAAATGAACCGTTGAAATTTCAACGGTTCAATTTGTTTTGGTGGAGATGGCGAGAGTCGAACTCGCGTCCGAAAGCATTTCCACTCGATTTTCTCCGAGCGCATCTGATGAATATTTTTTCGCCACGATAGCTGCTCATCAGCAAACTACTATCGCGGTTATCCCGTTGTTCCCTTGCGACTACGGGCATTGCCGCAAAGTTTTCCTACATAATCGATACCGACATCAGACCTGTAGGTGAATCTGAATTGGCACGCGGGCTGCTAACTAGGCAGCAAATGCGAGTTTATTATTATTTTTAGCGTTTATATTTAACGTCCGACTTTTAACGTGGATCCGGAACCACGGCTCGCTTATCGGGCTTCTACACCCCCGTCGAAACCATTACACCCCCAAATTAGTTGGCAGCAAATCGCATCAACGCCTATTTAATCCATAAATTTCACTTTTGGAACGATAAATTCCGATGAAGCCTATCAGGATAGTAATTATATATCCTTATACAAAAGCTGTCAAACCGCTTAATCAGCGTTGTTTCATTGCTCGCTCCATATTACGTGCCGCGTCACGCCTAGCTATAGAGTCTCTTTTATCGTAGTTCTTCTTACCTCTGGCAAGCGCTACTTCCAGCTTTGCCCTGCCGTCCTCATTTATATACATAGATAAGGGAATGAGAGTTAATCCCTTAAGCTTTGTTGCCCCTATCAATTTACGTATTTCTTTTTTGTGCAAAAGCAGTTTTCGCGGTCTTAATGGGTCCACATTAAAGCGGTTTCCCTGTTCATACGGGCTTATGTTCATTCCGTAAATCATCATCTCTTCATTTTCAATTCTGGCATAACTTTCTTTGATGCTCACCTTTCCAAGACGAACGGACTTGATTTCGGTACCCGTCAAAACTATACCCGCCTCATACGTTTCTTCAATAAAATAGTCATGGCGAGCCTTCTTGTTATTTGCAATTAGTTTCCTCTGTCTGTTTGCCATATCTGTCCTCTAATTCTTATATGGATTATAAATTGCTCCGAATTTGCCTAAAGGAAAGACCCTGAAAACAACCTTGCCGATTACATCATCAAACGGCACAAGCCCCACGCTTGCAGACCTGCTGTCAACACTTACGGCTCTGTTGTCGCCCAGACAGAAAAGATGATTTGCAGGGACTATCAAATCTTTAATTTCACCCGGTGTGGTTTTATCCATAGTATAACTGTCATCTATTTCTTTGCTATTGATGAACACCTTTCCGTCGTGAATGGTAACAACATCTCCGGGAACGCCTATCACGCGCTTTATCAGCATTTTCTTTTCGCCCTCTTCGTCCTCTAATTTGGACTCAAACACGATGACATCACCCATCTGTGGTTGACCTCCTAAAAGCTTATATGATTGTTTGCTTATAAACAGATAATCATCCGTATGAAAATTAGGCTGCATAGAGCGCTGTTTTACAATTGTAGGTCTGATGAATTGCATTACAATAAGAGCTATGATAAGAGCTATCGCCACATCTTTAATCCAATCCTTGAGATAGCCGCCCTTCGCCTTGCTTTCCGAACTTTTTTTTGCCTGTTTCTTGCGGCGCCTTGACGGAGTTTCAGTTTTTTCGGTACCTGCGGCAGCAATTTGCGCATTGCTTGCAGGATTAGTCTTTACATCTGCGTTCTCCGGCTTCTCGATAAGCAACAGTGCATTTGACGAAGCTGCCTCTGCGGTATCTACGGACTCAACATTATCTTCAGCTGGAAGACTCGAATTTTGCCCATCGCGATTAAGGTACTGTTTTAAGTCAGATACCTCCTGAGTATTCACTTTATTATCAAATTCAGTTTCTTTTTCTCTCATTTTCTCCAAGTAACCCTTTATATATTTTTTGAAAATCCTCCGGCATATCACATTTGATAATTTTCCCGTTCAGATACGACAAAGTCCCTTGTTCAATCAAAAATTTTAACTCACATGCGTGAAGTAACTGTGTATTTAGACCGAATTTATGTGAAACAAATGCATTTACCGATTTGTTTCCGTATTTGACGTCCCCGATAACAGGATGGCCTATCTTAGACATATGCAGTCTTATTTGATGAGTCCTTCCGGTCACAATCTGCACTTTGACAAGTGTAAATCCATTATTGAACTTTACAGGTTCAACAAAGGTTTCCATCGAAAGCGCCTTTATATTTTGCTGTTTCGCCTTGTTTGCACTAATTATAGAAGCGATATTTCGCTCTTTGTCTTTGGCCATCAGGTCGTTTAAGTGCATGCTTTTTTTAAGCTCACCTTTGACGATTGTCATATAGTATTTTTCAATGCAGCCGCGCTCTCTTATCAGCTTATTCAGTTCCCTAAGTGATGTGGCATTCTTTCCGAAAAGAACTATTCCCGTCGTATTTCTGTCTAGGCGGTTTACCGGTGCCGGCACGAAGGTCTTCTCCAGGCGGGGATTATATTCGTTATTTTCTATCAAATAGTCGACAACTTGATTTGCGAGGTGATTCTTCTTTTCAAGTTTGTCTCCATGTGTAAGAAGCCCGAAAGGCTTATTTACAGCAAGGATGTTTTCGTCCTCATATACCACTGTAAACTGTCGCTTTGCGCGCTTTCTTTGCTTCAAAGCAGCTATATTCGCAAGTTCATCGTCAGCAATATACAAAGTCAAGATATCTCCGACCTGCAAGACATAGTCCTCCTTAAGTCTTTTGCCGTTAATTTTAACATCCTTACGTATTGCCTTGTATATGCGTGAGAGCGGTGCGTTATTCAAATATTTGCGCAGAAAGCGATCAAGCCTCTGCCCCGATTCATTATTATTTATTTCTATTGTTTTCACACTTTAATTATATACTATCGCCAAACCTTATGCAAAATGTATTTGTGCCGGAGCCTGAAATATGTTAAATTATAGTTAGTTATATTAACTTTAGGAGGCATGTGTTTTGAAAAGAATAAAAGATTTTTTCTATAATTTTAACGACATCGTCATAGTGCTTTGTGTTCTTACACTGGCGGTGCTTCTTATCGTATGGCGTGTCGATATAATCATGCGTTATCCCAAAACGGTAGCTGCCAAGTCTGTTGAACTAAGCAAAGATTCCAAATCAAACAATCAAACTGCCTCTGCCAAAAATTCCAAAACAAAGACTTCTGAGCCGAGTACCAACGCGGATTCAGAAGACCCGTCAAAAACAAATGCGGACAGCGATGACAATCCTAATGTGAATGACGGCACAGTTTGGAAAGACGGAAAGCTTATTCATAATATGTCGGTTGAAGTTCCTCAAGGCTCGGCAACAGCCGCAGTCGATGGGTTGGTACAAGCAGGTCTTTTTACATCTTACGAAGATTTTGCTGCGGTTTCCGCACAACTTGGGCTTGATCCGACATCAATAATGCCGGGAACATATAAGTTTGATGCCGGGGCAACACAAGCCGACATCACAGCAACAGTATTATCTAGATAGCCGTCCGGGCTTAATTCTCCGCGTGGTCTTTGCTATGCGGATTTTCAGGAGGAAGAAAATGGCTCTTATTACAACTAAAAAAATGTTTGACAAGGCATTGACAGGCGATTTTGCTGTAGGTGCATTTAACGTTAACAATATGGAGATTATCCAAGGAATAGTCGATGCTGCTTGCATCGAAAACGCCCCTTTAATTCTTCAAGTATCAGCAGGTGCCAGAAAGTATGCAAAGCCGGCTTATCTGCTCAAGCTGGTCGAGGCGGCAATTGAAGACACAGGTCTTGATATAGCGCTTCACTTGGATCACGGCGAAGACTTTGATATTTGTAAAAAATGTGTTGATGACGGGTTTACATCGGTTATGATTGACGGGTCCAAACATTCCTTTGAAGAAAACATAAAGCTGACCAAACAAGTCGTCGACTATGCACATGCGCACGGTGTAGTTGTAGAAGCCGAACTCGGAAAGCTTGCCGGCATAGAAGATAACATCAAAGTTGATGCTCGCTCCGCTACTTTCACAGACCCTGATGAAGCGCTTGAATTTGTTGAACGCACGGGGGTTGATTCTCTGGCTATTTCTATCGGAACAAGTCACGGGGCATACAAGTTCAAAGGTGAGCCATACCTTGATTACGAGAGGTTAAAAAAGATTCACGCTCTGCTTCCAAATACTCCACTTGTACTTCACGGCGCATCCACGGTTCTCAAAGAATTTGTAGACCGTTGCAATGAATATGGAGGACAAATTCCGGGAGCTCAAGGCGTTCCTGAAGAAATGATAAGAGAGTCCGTTAAACACGGCATTTGCAAAGTAAACATCGATACCGATTTAAGACTTGCAATGACAGCTGAAATTCGTCGCAAGCTCATAGAAAATCCATCTGAGTTTGATCCTCGCAAATATCTGGGACCGGGTCGTGATGCAATCACCAAGATGGTACAGCATAAGATTAAAAATGTCTTAAATGCGAGCAACCAAAGATAGCAAATTTCGAATCACCTGTTTTCTGCGGGTTCCGACACACTTTTTATAAATTGACAAAAAAGGGGTTATAGGACAAAAAGCGTTGGTGGAAACCGGTATAACTGTTGAAACTTCAACAGTTATACCGGTTATATCTTTTTTTGAAGAAGATACAGGGTGGACAAAAAGCGTTGGTAAAATTGTGTAAAACTATTGAATTTTCAACGCAAAAATGGGTTATATCTTCCTTAGAAATACAATTATGGGAGGATAGTACTTATGAAGTATGTAATTTGCTCTGTTTGTGGCTGTACATGCATTAAATATGGGAAAAATAAATCAGGAACACAAAGATGGTTTTGTAAAGAATGCAAGTCTATCATTACGCCTAAAATAGACAACTCAGCTAAACAGCTCCAAATCTTTCTTAATTGGTTATTTGGACGTAATACTCAGAGGCACATGGTGGGAGGAGGACGAACATTTCGCCGTAATACAGCACAATTTTGGAATATTTGGCCGCTGCCACCTCTTATTGAATCGAAGAGAGAAGTTATCTATGTTGACGGTATTTATCTTGCGAGAAAAGCCTGCGTATTGATTTGCTGTGACAATGAACATGTGCTTGGTTGGTATCTGTGCCGATATGAGCATGCAGGTGCTTTTATGGCACTAATGTCGCGCATTGCAGAGCCGGAAATTGTTGTTTCTGATGGCGGTTGTGGATTCTCAAAAGCCTTAAAAAAAGTATGGCCGAATGCAAGTCATCAGCGATGTGTCTTTCATGCTTTCTCTTAGGTCAGACGCTATACTACCACAAGGCCAAAAACTCTTGCAGGCCTTGAATTGTACGCTCTTTCAAAGGAATTACTTTACCTAAGGAGTGCTGCCGAGGCAGAAGAATGGAAAGATAAATTTGTACAGTGGATGGTTAAGTACAATAAGTTTTTAAGTCAAATGTCATATGATGAACTGGGACGTAGGCGGCATACACACGAACGCTTGATTAAGGCGCAGAACTCGCTTAAAAGACTTGTGAATGAAGGCACATTGTTCACATACTTAAATGAGTCTTTGCAAAAAGAAATCCCTGATATTCCGGCTACAAACAATCGCATTGAAGGAGGAATCAATGCACGTATTAGAGCGATGCTTAGAGATCATCGCGGTCTGTCTATCGAAAGAAGAATAAAAGCAGTATTCTGGTGGTGCTATATGCACTCACCAGAACCGTTTTCTGCTTCTGAGATATTGAAAACTATGCCCACGGATAAAAACATTGCAGCAATATATGACAAGATTCATCAGAAAGAACAATACGCTGCATCTATTTCAAGTTGGGGTGATACTGTCGTGTGGAGTGAGCTTCATACAT
>JAXFOY010000024.1:0-89455 GCA_034180045.1 Eubacterium sp. | reverse complement strand
CTGCTTCATGCCCTGGGACTTTGCACCAGGGTTGTCGTTGCCGTAACCTTCCAGCAGGTTGATAACGCCCCAGATACCGAGACCGGCACCGAGCGCGATAACGAGGGTCTGAAGAACGGTGATTGCCTGTTCAAAAAATGCCATATAGTTTGTTAGCCGGAATCTGATTAAAAAATAGGTTTGTCATGTTTCATAGGCATACAAAAGCCGGAACAATCTGCCGCCCGGTTTCCGGGGGCATGATTCCGGCTGTCCTCCTTTTTCATTATTTTTTCTTGCGATTGTCCGCTTTGTACGCCAATGGCCCAAAAAGGGCGGTTGAGGCGGGTAGATACGATCACTCCTTTCAAAAGCGGAACAGATTTAAGCGCCCTTTGTGTCTACTTCATATACATCGCAGACCTCATTGGGCTTGAGTTTCAACCTTGCGGACAGGAACGCTTCAATGTCAAAAGCGTTCTTTTCGTCTGCGTCGGCTGTGTATTTGAAATTGGGGTGCTTGGTGATGTCGTACTTATCCGAAAGGAAAGGACGCACACCGCGCAGTTGGAGGATACACTTGCCGCCATCCATAACAGCAAGCTCATCCTGGCTCATCAGCTCTTTCCCCAATTTTTGATAGTTGAGAGAGTGGGAAGTTTCACGCCCACGGCTCTCTCCGGTGTTGTAGGTGTCGATGGTTTCCTTGCCCAGCACGGCAGCCAGCTCCTTGAGGGTGGTTGGCTCCTTACCGCCCAGGAAGATGGAAGTATCCATGTTGCCGATGATGGTATCTGCGTTATCCTTATAGATTGCCTTGAGCTGACTCTGCGCCTGCAACACCAGACAGGCGGAGATCTCACGGCTTCGGATGGTTGCTACCAGCTTTTCCAGCTTGGGGATCTGGCCGATGTTGGCGCACTCGTCAATGAGACAGCGCACATGGACCGGGAGCCTGCCGCCATACACATCGTCGGCTTTTTCACAGAGCAGGTTGAAAAGTTGGGTATAACACATGGATATAAGGAAATTAAAGCTGTCATCAGTGTCACTCATGATGAGGAACAGGGCAGTTTTCCTGTCTCCCAGAGTGTCCAGCTCCAGCTCATCATAAGCCGTGACCTCACGCAGCTCTGCAATGTCGAACACGGCAAGACGCGCACCACAGGAAATCAGGATCGACTTGGCTGTTTTTCCGGCGGCCAGCTTATATTTCTTATACTGCCGGACGGCAAAGTGGCGAGGATCACGGGATTCCAGCTCATCGAACATCAAGTCAACGGCGTTTTTGTATTCCTCGTCATCCTCCCGAACTTCCATACTGTTTATCATCTCGATAAGGGTGGAAAAGTTCTGCTCCTCCACCGGAGCTTCATAGTGGATATACCCAATCAACGCGCAGTACAGCAAGGTTTCTGCCTTGACCCAGAAATCGTCTCCGGCTTTGCCTTCGCCTTTGGTATTGGCGATCAGCGTCGTGACCAGCTTCAGGATGTCCTTTTCGGAGTGGATGTAGGCAAAGGGGTTATAGTGCATGGACTTCTTGAAGTTGATGGTATTGAGGACCTTGATGCGGTAAGGCTCATAAATGACCTTGCCGTGCTTATCCTTCATGGGCTTTCCGTCCTTCCTCAGCTTGGGTGCGCCCCTTTGGAGCATTTTTCCGCACTCCACCAGGATGGTGCCCTTGGGGTCTGTGACCACATAAGAACTGTGCATCTGCATCAGATTCGGTTTGAGCCAGAAGCGGGTCTTACCGGAACCGGAGCCGCCGATCACCAGCACATTTTTGTTTCTGGCGGTCTTGGGGTCCTTGGGGCGGCTATTCATGGTCAGGCTCTCGGTTTTCGTCAGAATCACATTGTTCTGAAATACCGGGTCGATGTAGGGAGCAATATCCTCACGGGTTCCCCAACGGGCAGAGCCATACTCCAGTCCATGCCGATACTTCTTGGCGTTTTTACTTTTGAGGTACACCGCCAGACGCAGGCCAGCTCCGCAGCATAGCCCCACCAAAAGATCCAACGGGTGCAAGCTGGGCCAGAAACTTTGCAGCGCCCCAGGCAGGACAGCAAACAGGGAAAGGAATTTCTCCGAAGCATTTGCCCCCTGAGCCAGCCGCCACGCTTCCCCGAAGTTCGTGGCAAACAGCCCCATCAAAAGATAAGGCAGGTTCAGCAAAACGAGCTTTTTGATGTCAAACTGCTTTTTCATCGTTCCAGCTCCTTTCGCTTGGTGCGGTCCACCACGGCATTTTTGACCATCTCTTTGAACTGACTGAGTTTTGCCAGCACAGACGGGCGTTCCGTTTTCTCGGCCTTCTTGACCTTTTTGCTGGTGTACTCGGTAAATGCAGCGGTCAGCGCATCGGCGTCACGGCCTTTGAAAAAGATCAGGTACTTGGGCGGGGAGCTGCTGCGGTCTTTCTTCACCGCATAATCCACACCATATTTCCGGGCGATCTTCTCAAATTCCTTGATGGAGGGGTCTGTGATCTCGATATTGGAGATCCCCTGATTTTGACCAATGAGCTGCTTGACGGTCTGTTTGCCGTGGGGTGTCACAGGAGCGTCACGGCTTCTCTGCTTTTGCAGCTTCTTTTCCTTGCAGTGGGCAAGGTACTTGCTGATGGCGGCTTTAAGCAACCGACCGGTGAACTTTGTTCCGCTGACAACCAGCGTTAAAGTCCTGTTTTCCACTTCTTCCTGCATTTTCATCGCCTCCTTTCCACAAAATGTGCAGGGGTGGTGCATTTCTTTCTAAGGCGGGACCACCAGCCGCCGGAGAAGATATTTCTTCATCGCTCCATCCCGCGGCTCTTTTTCTTTACCGGCTTCTTATCCGGCAGATTCCACTCTTTCCGAAACTCCGCCACACCTTTGGGATCAAATGCCTTCAATTTCTCCAAATCAAAGGCAACGGCAGAATATTTCCCATAACCGGATTGCACCTGGTAGGGAAGCACTTTCCCCAATTTGTTCTCTTTGATGAATCGCAGCAAGTCCTTGCTGATGTCACCGGAAATAAACGCCTCTCCGGGGTCCAGGGAATACCCCGAAAGGTTCACCGTCATATCTGCAAACGGCTCCGCTCCATCTTCTGTATGGGTAATCATGCCGATATAAAGCCGCTGATTATTCGCATACATCCCAAGTTGCAGTGATATGGTTTCTTCCCCATATTCCCACTTGAAGGGTACTTTCTTTTCCTCATTCATATCAGATTCCTCCTATCGTATCTGTTCTTTGTGGTCATAAAACAAATCTCCATTTCTGACCTTTGCATGGCTGAGAATCTTGATCTGCCCCTTTGCCTGACTGTCCAGAGCTTTTTCATAGCCTATATCTGACAAAAACAGGCGGGTCCGTTCTCCTTTCCAGCCCACCGGGGAATCATGCGTCAGCACATCAAAAATAATCATGTGCCGTGTGTTCTCCGCAAATCGCTGGAGATCCATGTAGTCATGGCCGTGGTAGTTCTGCGCCCCGGCTTTCTGGCGCATTTCCTCCATCAGCTGACCGATTGTTTTGCTTTCCTGCATAAAACCCACTTCCTTTCCGTTCTTATGAGACCAGCAAGATCATCTCCCGCAGCTGGGCAAAGTAGAGCTTGCCCTGGGGCGTAACCAGCGTGTAAGAACCGGTATGACCGTGATTGCAGTAGTCTTTGACGCAAAACAGCCCCGCATTTTTCACATTGGCATAAGGCAGCACATTGCCGGATGCCGTGCGGTACACAAACCGCCGTTCTATCAGAAACCGGACAAACCGGCGCTCCGGAACATCCAACTCTTTGGCGGTAGTCCTGAGATTGGTGCTGTGTTTTAAGTCGATGAACAGGTCATAGAAAGCGGCTTTGCCCTCCAGCTGTGCATTTTCCTTACGCAGAGAAATATTCGCTTCACGCTCAGCCAACAAGTCTGAGCAGAGCTTCATCAGAGCCTCCGGGGAAGTAGCTACCTCCCACAGCTTCTCTTTTGTGAGATAGGCCCCGTGCTTACGAATGGTAGGCAGGACCTCATCGAACACCCACCGTTCAAACCGTTCTGCCGATGGCAATTTGCTGTGAACGATTAGGCGGTACAAATCTCCTTCGGGGATAAAAGTCATACTGATTTTGCGGTCAGGGCTTTGTGGGTGAGGTGCGTCGCGTTTCACGACATACCTACAATGGCGGATAATTGCATCGCGGGGATTGCTGTACCCCAAAGCGCCAGCCACATCCGTTCCGCAGAACAGGTATTTGCCGTTTTCTTCGATGACCCGGATACTGCCAAACTCCGGGTTTTTGAAAATTTCCATCTGGTTCATGTCGTGCCTCCTTTGGCATGATAAAAGGCGGCCTTTACCAGCCGCCTGCGTGCATATCGTGGTTGACCAATGAAGTGAAGTGATTGTTCATGGTGGTAGGCGCATTGAACAGCACTGCAAGCAGGTACTGCTTCATGTTGCGTACCTGGGTGGTATTCTTTTGCAGACAGTCCATGACAAACTCGATGTGGGAGCTGTCCAGTTTCAAAAAACGGGAACGCACGATCTCGTGAGGGAAGTCTGCCCCAGAGATCCGGGTAGTCTTTCGTTTGGCACAGACCGTTTCAACCAACAGCTCTACGATCTCATTCAGGTCATCCAGGTAGAGAGGATAACGCTGCTTCAAGCAGTCATACTCGATATTCTCCAAAATCAACTCCCGATAATTTTCTATCTCTGTGACAGACATCGCATCCCTTCCTTTCCGTTCCGGCGGTCTTGCCGCCGCTGTTTCCCGGAAGGGAATGGAATCGGTACTTGATCCATAAGTAATTGATTTTTCTGTATTTGATTTCTCTATATTTAATTCTGCGGGCTTTTCCGTATCCGGTTTTACCATATCCGGTTTTACCATATCCGGGTTTTCCGTATCTGGTGAAGCCGTATCCGGCTGGGACATATCTGGCTGGGGCTGTTCATAGATGACATACTCGGTATCTGTGATCCGCCCACTTTTATCGCGTCTCTGATGGCGCACGATATATCCGGCTCCTTCCAGTTCACGCAGGGCAGCACCTATGGCATCCACGCCCTCCTTACAGATCTTTGCAAGGCCACGGGTGGTGTAATTCCAATCCTCCGGCAGCGACAGCATCATGGAAAGCAGCCCCTTGGCTTTTAACGACAGGTTTGCATTTCGTAAATGATGATTGCTCATCACGGTATAATCACGGGTCCGTTCAATGCGAAAAACGGCCATCGACCTCACTCCTTCCGAATTTTGGGTACAAAAAACCGCAATCCTCATTTCAAAGAATTGCGGTGTTCAACGCTTTTCAAATTTTCTTGCATAGAACCAAAACAGCGGCTTTTGGGGACGCGCCTCTGTAAATGGCTCCTCCTGGGCGAAAGGAAGTGTTTGCATCACGCGGTCAATATCCGTTGAATCCATGTCATGCTGAGATTTGCAATCTTCCCGGATTGCTTCTTGAATTTCCTTTACCGTACACATAGTCATTCCTTTCCTTTCGTTGTATGGGTTTATGAGCGGCGGCGTTTTCCCGGTTTGAAATCGAGGATATGTCCCTCAATCACACGAGCGTAACGCTTGATCTTGATCTCCCGGCGCTGCTGGCTTTGCAGGGCGGCCTGATACCCGTCCTCAGTCAAAAACAACCGCATTTCATCTCCGGGGCTGCCGTAAGCAGTGCTGGGACGCAGGACGGAAAACTCGATCATCCAGCGGGTATTATCCCAAAACCTCCCTACGGCGAGAATGTTGTGTCCTTTCAGCTCACGGGCTGAAATATCCCTCATAGGCGGCTCCTTTCATCGTTCCTGGTCTCTCTGACGCTTTTTCTGCCATGCCTCCAGTAGCTTGATGATGGTTTCCTGCATCCGCTGGGGCGTATAGCTTTTGGGGAAATACTTCCGCAAGGTGTCAGAGGTAAATGTCACTCGATCCAGATCGCTTTTCTTTTCCTCACCCATGATGACGCGCATCATATCGAGGGTCAGATGCCCCTCCTGACTGTATTTCTTGAGCCGCTGGGCTTGGGAAAGGGAAGGGGTAGCCTGTTCGCTGTCCATCGCGTCCAGCAGGTCTACCTGTTCCTCTTTTTTAAGAAAGGACAGCTCATAGGCAGGGTTCAGGGCGATCTTCTTTTCATCCACCATATCCATCAATTCAGGAATCAGCTCTGTCAGACGGATAAATCTCTTAATCTGTGATTTGCTATCTGGACTGTTCTCCGCGATTTTTTCTGCCGCAGTCAACTTCGGCCCAACTTGGGCCGAAGTTAAATCCGTCCTGGCTCCTTGGTGCTTAATGGCATCTAGCTTCATTTTATAAGCAAATGCTCTTTCGCTTGGAAGAAGGCTTTCTCGCTGCAAGTTGCTGTCAACCATAATAATCGTGGCGGCATCATCATCCAAATCCCGAACAATGACCGGCATAGTCTCCTTTTCTGCCAGCTCACTGGCTCTGTGCCGCCTGTGTCCGGCTACCAGCTCATAGCCACCCTCCGGGTCCGGTCGGGCAATGGCCGGAACCAGAACGCCATACTGCTTGATACTGTCAGCGGTCTCCATCATTGCTTCGTCATCCTTGACTTTGAATGGGTGGTTCTTGAACGGATGCAGTTCAGACAACGGAATTTCCTGAATCTTTTCCAGCTTTGCATCCTGGCGGCCTTCTTCGGTGGAGAACAGATCATCTACCGAGGCCAGCTCTATTTTTTTCGCGCTGCTTTTCAAGTTTCAACACCTCCTTCGTCAGATTTTTGTAGCCCTCTGCCACCTTGCCGCCGGGGTCATGGGCAAAAATGCTTTTTCCCTCTGCGCTGATTTCCTTTGCCCGGACAGAATGGGGAATCTCTGTGCCGAATACTTTGATCTTGCTGCCATAGGTCTCTCGCAAAAGTGCGGAGATCTCTTTGGCAAAGTTGGTTCGGCTGTCAACCATCGTCAGCAGGATACCGTCTATCTGGAGCTTGGGGTTGATCTGCCGCTTTACCTTGTTTACCGTGGAGAGCAGCTGTTCCAGCCCTTTGGCGGACAGATACTCCGCCTGAACGGGAATTATGATCCTGTTCGCAGCGGCCAGCGCATTGACTGTGAGCATCCCCAGGGAGGGCTGGCAGTCGATGAGAATATGGGAGTATTGCCCCTTCAGCGTGTCCAGATATTGCCGCAAGATAGTCTCACGGCTCATGGCATTTACCAGGGATACCTCCATACCGGATAACTGGATGTCCGCAGGCATCAGGTCTACACCCTCTGGGTGGTGCAGGATACCCTCGCCGGGACGAAGCGGCTCATCCATCAAGATACGCCCCATAGCGTCCGACAGCGTAAAGGGCAGCTTGTCCGGCTGAGGATTGCCCAGGCTGATCGTCAGGCTACCTTGCGGGTCTCCGTCGATCAGCAGGACTTTCTTTCCAGCCTGCGCCAAACCGATTCCAAGATTGGCACAGGTAGTGGTTTTGCCAACGCCGCCCTTCTGGTTGGCAATGGCAATGATTTGCGTGTTCATTGACTTCACCTCATTTCTAATTGTTGCTGTTGCTTCTGGAAATAGAAAAAGCCGCCACTCCAAAATAAAAAGTGAAGTGACGGCTCTTTCTATCGCCGGAATACGAGTTCCTGAAATGAAAAAAGCACCCAGTCATTTTATACTGAGTGCTATATCAAATTCATATTCAATTATTCAAATTAGGTCAAACTATGTCAAACTGCCACAGCCCAAAACGAGGGAAAGGAGGGACGAAAAACACCCCCAAAATCGGCTCTCGGTTGTCCTATAATTTAACCACTAACCCCTTTTTTTACCCCCATTTTTGCCGGTTGTCCTATATTTAACCACTAAAAATTGGGTGAAAACGGCTCTTGATTTGCCAAATTTGGTCAAACCATATCAGCCCGTTTAGATACAGTAAAACCCCGGAAAACCTTGATTTTCCGGGGTTTTTGAACCATTTTGATACGGTTTGAACAGCAGATTATCTCTTGCTGAACTGAGGTGCACGACGTGCTGCCTTGAGACCGTACTTCTTTCTTTCCTTCATTCTAGGATCTCTTGTCAGGAAGCCGGCTGCTTTAAGTGCCGGTCTATAAGCCTCTTTGTCCGCTTGACAAAGAGCTCTTGAAATACCGTGTCTGAGAGCGCCTGCCTGTCCTGTGAAACCGCCACCTCTTACTGTTGCGATTACATCATATTTGCCTTCGCATCCTGCCACTGAAAACGGTCTTTCGATTTCTCTCTTAACCATATCCATTCCGAAGAATTCATCTAACGGTCTCTTATTGATTGTTATTTTTCCGGTTCCGGGAATCAATCTAACTCTAGCTACTGAAGCTTTTCTTCTACCTGTTCCCAGGTACTGCATTTTTGCCATTGTCTATTCCTCCCTTCCCTTAAAAATTCAGTTCTTCAGGTTTCTGAGCCACATGGTCGTGCTGTGAACCTGCGTAAACTTTTAGTTTCTTGAACATCTGTCTGCCAAGTCTTCCATCAGGCAACATGCCCTTGACAGCATGTCTGATGATTTCCTCAGGCTTCTTTTCCTGTAGTTTTTCGAAAGTAACCTCACGAAGTCCACCCGGATATCCGGTATGTCTCTTGTAGATTTTTTCTTTTCTCTTCTTGCCTGTAACTTCTACTTTCTCAGCATTGATTACAATAACATAGTCACCGCAGTCAACATGAGGTGTGTAAGTTGGCTTTCTCTTGCCTCTCAGTACCATGGCAACCTCAGATGCCAATCTACCAAGGGTCTTGCCTTCGGCATCCACAACGAACCATTTGCGTTCTACTTCTGCCGGTTTAGCAATGTACGATTTCATTACATTCTCCTTTTCCACCTACTGGGATTCACAATTTGCAAATCTGTTTCGGCTGTGCCTACTAGCTTGCCATGCAAGTTGTTCGGCATAACTAAAATAACTTTAGCTTGTGGGTAACGGACGATAACCATCCTGCCCACTAGTGTTTTGAACACAAGCACAAATATTATATCTCAGTATCAAAGATAATGCAAGCACTCAAAGAAAATCCGGCAAAAAACTATCTGACCGGCTTATATACGAATCTAACAGCTGAAATTAGAGTTCCCGCAATAAAAAATATCCCTATGTATAAATATATGTGATTACCGTCTCCTGTATTCGGTTTATCCGGAATTTTGGAATTGCTGACTTCAAAATGCTGCATCTTTGCCTTATTTTTCACCTCGATTTCTACCGGCGCCTTAAGTTTCTCATATCCCTGAGGGGCGGATTCCTCTATAACGGTATACTTTCCTTCTTTTATGCATTGTATTCTATGAGCACCTTCGTCACTTACCCATCTATCTACGATATTTCCATTCAGATCTTTCAATACCAGTTTTGCTCCTTTTAACAGGTGCTTTTTTCCATTTGTAGTTGTAGTCTTTGATATTTCAACAGCAATAGGCAAATTGCCTATTTGCGATTCGTATAAAAATTCCTTATCTTTAACCTTTTTATTATTATCGAACGAATTCACTTCCGCATTTTCTTCAGCTCCCACCAGTTTATCACCGTCATTCGCTCCGGCTTTAATGCGAACTACATCATTACAAAGAGCATACCCGTCAGGCGCCTTTACTTCTCTTATTTCGTATACCCCAGGAAGCAAGCCTCCCATCTCAGCAACTCCGTTTTTGTCAGTTCGCATGTGCTTCTCCATGTTAAAGCGTTTGCCATCTTCATCTATTCTTGTAAGCGAAAATTCGGCGCCGGCAAGAAATTTAGGCATCTTTGAATCATGTGCTCCTACAGCCGTTTCATTGCTGCCATCTTTTTTGTATTCTTGAGCAAACTTTGTTACTCGTATTCTGATATGCTTTTCCGTTTCAACAAATACAGGTGCTATATATTTGCTCACACTCGGCTTTCCGTCATCACCTTTAGTAGCTTTAAGTTTGACCGTTTCCACCTTCTCATTGATAAAAAATCCCTTAGGTGCTTTTGTTTCGCTGATTCTATATACGCCAATCGGAAGCAAAGGTTTGCCATTATCATCAGAAAAAAGTGCGTCACTTCCCTCTAAAAGATACTCTTTCGATAACCTGACAATACCGTCTTTGTCGGTTCTAAACGACCATTTTCTATCACAAATAGTGAGATTTTTCTCATCTAATGTAGAAAAATATTCAACAGAAAATTCAGCACCTGCCAACGAAAGCGTTTTATTTTGATTATCACTTGATGCTGTTTTTCTTATTAATATATCTACATATGCCGCCAAAGGCTCATCTTTTGACTCAACCGTATATACCTCGCCCGGCTTTACTTCGAACAAATACTCTTTTTCATCTAATGCCATATGTTCCGGCGCCTTAACCTCTTTGGCCGTATACTTCCCCGGCGCAAGCTTAGCCGTTTCCGTATTTCCCTCTGAATCCGTTACAAGTTCAAGGACTTTTTTCCCCGCATTGTCTATTATATGGTAGCTCGCACCGGCGAGACTATATATCTTTGGACATAAGCTGAACAATTCGCTCTTAGCTACTGTTTTTTTATTTACTTTCACAGAACCGTCAAGCTTTTCCAAGACAAACAGAATCTGAGATTGCTCCGCATCGGTTCCCCCGTAGTATGTAGCTTTTCCTAAATATTTACCACCGTTTTGATTTGCAAAGGCCTTTGCATTTTCCAGTACTTGATGTTGTACACTCCTGTCAGCGCCGCGCATAGAATACATTTCGTCTACGCGCGTATCGGTAAAGCATGCAGGTTGTCCATTCACATTCATCCACACCCAGGCTTGTGATAAGGCAGCCTTTGTATACGCATCGATATTAGACGATTTGATACTTTCAAGACCCAAAGCGATGTATGTAATTAGATTTTGCGGCAGATATTTAAGTGCATCCTCCACCAGTTTTGGCGACTCCTTTGATACTCGTGAAGGTTGTACGCAATATATAACTTCATTCTTGCTGTTAACAAAGTCGTGTGCCATATGTCCAATCCATGCCCCGTTATTAGTAGATATAAAATACTCGTTCTCAGAGCTTTGCCTTGTCACCTCGGTTTCCGCATTTGAAATAAGCGGATGTGCAAATTGCGGTATTAAAAACAGCATAAGCACCATAACAACTACTAACTTCCCTAATCTCTTTCCCTTGATTATTTTCAAATTTACCTCCTTTTCGGTACGAAAAAAGAGCAGTGCCAAAACACTGCTCCATCTCGTTTCATTTATTTTACAATATCATATTATCACCGTATTCATCCCCGGTCAATTAAATTGCAAAATTCCCCAAATGACTTGATAAATTTTATGTGGATAATCTTAAGCCCGGCTTCGATTTGCTGCCAATCTGGCTTCTTTCTTCTCCTCAAGTCTGCTGACTATCATTGTGCATGCTGCGTCACCTGTGATATTTACCGTCGTTCTTCCCATATCAAAGATTCTGTCAACACCGGCAACCAAAGCGATGCCTTCTACAGGCAGTCCAACGCTCTGAAGCACCATGGCCAGCATTATCATACCGGAGCCCGGCACACCTGCGGTTCCTATAGATGCAAGCGTCGCGGTAAGCACTATTGTGAGCATCTGAGCTATTGTCAAATCAATGCCGAAGCATCTTGCGATGAAAATAGCGGTAACACCTTGGTAAATTGCAGTACCGTCCATGTTAATCGTAGCTCCGAGAGGAAGCACAAAACTTGCAATATCTCTGCGTGCACCCATTTTTTCGGTACATTCTATATTCAGAGGCAAAGCACCTACAGACGAGGCACTTGAAAACGCCATAGCCATAGCCGGAGCTACACCCTTGAAGAACTCGACAGGGCTTAATCCTGCCATAATCTTAACGGAAGCGGAATATACAACGAGAGCATGTATAATGTAGCAAATGTATGCAGCCGCGATTACAAGAGCAAGAGAACCCAGAATTTGTGGGCCGTTTTCTGCAACTACAGGCACGATCAGACAAAATACACCTATAGGGGATAGATTAATAATCATCTCCATGACTTTCATACATACTTCGCTTGCGCTCTCTATAAACCCGCCAAAAGGCTTGCCTTTTTCACCTGCCAAAATTATGCCGAACCCAAATAGCAAAGCGATTACAATAACCTGAAGCATGGCAGCATTTGCCATAGGATTTATAAAGTTCGACGGGAAAATATTAACTATCGTATCAGTAATCTTCGTAGGCTCAGCCGCCTCATATTTTAGGTTACTTGTAGAAAGCACCTGATACATTCCCTTAAATACATTAGAGCCCAGAAGACCTATAGTTACCGCAAATGCGGTTGTAGTCATATAATATGCTATGGTTTTCCAGCCTATTGATCCCACTTTACGGATGTCTTTCATCGAGATTACACCTGATATAATTGATGTAAGAACGATTGGAACAACTATGAACTTGATCAAATTTAGAAAAATAGTTCCGAACGGCTTTACATATTCAACTGCCCATTCAGTTTTACCGGTTTTCATAAAAATTAATCCGGCAATAATACCCAGACCAAGTCCTATAAAAATTTTCGTTGCTAATGATAATTTTTTTCTTTCACTCATATCTCCACCTAAATTCATATTTATGCAACAATAACTTACAGGATGAACTTATTTTACTATTTTTGAGAATGTTTGTCACTAACTTATAGAAAAATGCTCAAAAATCTGAACAAAACTTTGACTAAATTGACTAAAAAAGTGCACAATAGTGTTAAGAAGTCTTAACAAATTCTTCACATTAAAGTTCTATACTAATAACTGTCAAAAGAACAAACGCCAATAAAGTTTCTTTTGAACGTTCTTTCTTAATAATAACATCGCACCGAAAGACCTCGTTGTACAACGAGGTCTTTTGGTATTAAAACATATATAAATTTACTTTATGCCTAGGATTATGACATTATCAATACTCTTAAGATTATGTATCGACTTTATTCTTTCGTCGCGGTACAGCTCTGAAATTCTATCCGACGACTTTTGCAACAGTTCTATCCGGCAAAACCGACTCCGCACCCAGAACCACACTTTTCTTCACATATTTCGCCGTTACATAAACATGTGCATACTCTGTATTTCTATCATTTACAAGAAGCAAAGGAACGCGCATCCTCTCAGCAAGAACACCTCCACAAAGCCCGTCGGGGAAATTGTCACCTGAACATAAAACTACGGAGTCCATACTCTTAAAGAAATGTTTAGCTATAGCAACGGAAGTTTCATAGCGATCATTTCCATAAACACGCTTTGGATATCCTACACCTTTGAGCTGTCCCATAACAACTCTGTTTATAGCACCGACACCTCCTATAACCGTAAAACTTTTATAACGAAGCCCCTTAATGAACGCAAGCTGTTCATTGTTTACTCTATCACCAACTAAAAGTATAGGTTGTCCGCTCGCCGAAGCCGCAAGGCTATCCGCAAAGCCATACGCTGAACAAATCAAAAGTTCTCTATTACCTATGCCGGCTTCCTTAAGTATTTTTAGATTTGTTTCGAAGCGGTCACTGCCTCCAAGTCGCACCACCTTAAAGCTTCTTCCAAGCTCTGCTTCCATGACATCCGGAACCACGCTCGTCCCTCCAAGCAAGTAGACTTTTCCTCCGGACAGATTGTTATTTTTTTTGATATATTCTATGGTGCTTGCCGTATTATTTCTGTTAACTAACAAGAGGGGGGCGCTTTTAGATTTCGCTAAGTATGCACCTGACAATGCGTCTGCATAATTATCGCCGTTCGCCACAACTATAGTGTTGAACTTCTTTGCGTTTATAACCTCCTTCAGTTTGTCTGCAATCTTGATGGCGGTTTCATATCTATCTGCACCTCCAAGTCTGACAAAGTTAGATTGCGGTTTTTCAGGCTCGGCAATGCACTGTACGGTTATCATGTTTTCTGCATCCTCTAATCCGGGAACTCCTGATTTATAGCTGAATCTGACATCATGATACTCTCCATCCCTAATATCTACCTTAATTTTATTACTGTTCGGAACGGGGGTTGCATGCTCCCAATTTGAGGCCTTGGACATATCAAAAGTAGGATCTAATCTATTTAAATCAAAAATTCTATCTTTATTAACTTTAACACTTAATTTAGAGGTATTTATATGCCACTCCTTAAGTTCTTTATTGCGAGATACATCCAGAGAAAGGATATAGTTGTTACTCGCACCTAAAGTTGTCAATTGGGGGAACTTGCTTACGTCAAGTCCTCTTATTTCGTTTCCTCCAATCATGAGTCTTTGTAATTTATTATTTGAGCCGTAAGTAAATTTACTTATCATATTACTATCTGCATATAAATTCTTAATAAGCGAATTCTTTGAAATATCAAGCTCTCTTAGGGAATTATCACCTATATGAAGATACTCAAGCTCTCTGTTATTTGAAACATCAATTTTATCCAAATCGTTTCTGTATATTGATAAATGTTGCAGTTTCGGCATTCCTCTCAAATTTATCTCTGCTAGGGATGTATTATTGATAACTACTTTCTTTAGCTGTCCATGTGAAGCGAAACTTGCGACTTTAAGATAAGGGGAATCTTCCAGTTGCACTAATTCTAAAGAAATCGCATCTCTCAAGTCTATGGCTTCAATTCCCGTTTTATCCGCTACCAGGTTTTTTAGACTGCTGCATCCCGATAAGTTGATGGTTTTAAGAGTCGCATTGTTATTAGCAAATAGATACTTCAGGTTTATACACCCGCTAAGATTAATACTTCTTATATTTTCCGATTTGATTCCGACATATTCCAACTTCTTAAAATTAGAAAAGTTGTAATCTGCAATACCTGATTTTTTACTTTCATCAATATACGTTTTTAACTCCGTAAAATATTCCATTCCTTTCAGATTTTGAATAGGAAGAGAAATTCTGGACACATCTATAAAAGTTGCGCTTAGTATTTCACTTTGCGAAAGTCTATTGTCCTTATCTTTGTCGAATTCTTGCTTTATATACGTTCTAAACCCTTCATCCTCAAATGTATTTGCATCAATGTTCACATAGGTTTCCGCACTCGCAGCCATAGTGCTATATCCGCTGAAAATCGAAACAAACACAATGACAAAAGCCAAAACCGGAGTAAGACGCTTAGATAAACTGTTTTTTTTCATCCCTTTCTCCTTTAATCTAAAAATTAAACTGAAATCGTATATCTCAGATTGATTATTTCAAGCATTTATACCTAACTTATTTTTCAAACGGAAATCTATACTCAAGATTATACCTATCTCTTACCTCTATAAATTCCTTTTGTACCGCTTCTCCAATCGGTACGCCTTTATCCTTACGGAATACCGATGTCATATATGCCTTTTCGCCTGCGGTATAGATTCTGTCATGTCCCGGTGCTTTCTTTGATGCTCTGAGTTCTCTTAAAATATCTCCACAAGTCTTGCGGAACTCATCCTGTCCAACAAAGAAATCCGGATTGATAACTATGAAGAAGTGCCCCAATCCGTAAGGTCTGCGATTACCGTTCGCATCAAAGCCCGAAAGAGCCTTGAGAAACTGTCCGCCCTGAAGCGCCGCCGAAAGGATTTCTACTACAGTAGCATAGCTATATCCCTTATATCCACCGAGTTCTTCACCTATTCCTCCAAGAGGTGCCAGCGCCGCATTTCCATTTGTTAAAGCCTTTAGGATTTCTTCACTGTCAGTCATAGCTTCCCCGTCAGAACCGATTACCATACCTGCCGGAGTCTGCTGCCCGCTCCTTGCAAAATACTCAATCTTTCCTCTCTGAGTAATGGAAGTTGCACAGTCTATGCAAAACGGAAATCCCTCGTCTGTCGGAAGCGAAATAGTCAAAGGATTGGTTCCCAGCATGTTCTCTACACCGAATGTAGGAGCTATGGAAGGTCTTGCGTTTGTTCCTGTAATACCTATCATGCCCTCATCCGCCGCCATACCTGTCCAGTATCCCGAAATACCGTAATGAGTTGAATTCCTTATCGCAGCCATAGCCATTCCGTATGTCTTTGCTTTTTCGATAAGCGACTTCATTGCCTTATATGAAGCAACCATGCCCATCCCGTCATGAGCATCCACAACTAAGGTTGTAGGTGTATCCTTAATCACCTCGTACTCGGTTACAGGCTTCTGAATCCCTGCGTTAATCCTATCTATATAAATCGGTTTGAATCTGTTGCATCCGTGGCTTTCAATCCCGCGTCTGTCGCTTTCCAACAGTACATCGGCACAAATCTTAGCGTCTTCTTCGGGAACTCCTACAGCCTTAAATGCATCAACCATAAAATCTTCAACTAAATCCCATGCTACATAGGGTCTTGTCTCCGGATCTTTTTCCATGTTTAGTGACGTTACCTGTGGCATAATTTCCTCCTTTGCCAAATACCAGTACTTTTTTACTAGAATATTATACCATTTATATTTCCTAAAACAATGCCATATTGAACTTCGGCACAAGATGTCGGACATTAAAAGATGCTGTCGACACTTAAAATACATTTGACACCAAATAAAAAGAATGTTACCTTTTCTATGAAATCAAGAAATCGGAGATAAATACTTTTAGATATGGAAACACAATTTTCGCGCACAGAGCGCATAATGGGCAAATATTTTATCAAAAAGCTTTCTTCTTGCCGGGTCGCAGTATTCGGTGTTGGCGGGGTCGGCGGATATGTCGCAGAGGCTTTGGTTCGCTCCGGTATAGGTGCAATTGACCTTATAGACAATGACACCGTGGCGCTAAGCAATATAAATCGTCAGATAATAGCCACTCACAGCACCTTAGGTATATCAAAGGTAGATGCCGCCGCAAATCGAATACTTGACATAAACCCAGATATAAAAATCACCAAACACAAGATTTTCTATCTCCCGGATTCCGAGTATAAATTTGATTTTTCAAAATACGACTATATCATAGATGCTATCGACACGGTCTCAGCGAAAATCGATTTGATCGAAAAGGCAAATTCCATCGGTACACCTATAATTTCCGCTATGGGCTGCGGAAATCGTTTTGACCCCACTAAGCTTACGATTACAGACATATATAGAACAGAGATGGATCCTCTTGCAAAAGTAATGCGTAAAGAGCTAAGAAACAGTGGTATCTCAAAATTAAAAGTAGTATATTCTACGGAACCGCCCCTTAAACCTATAGATTTTGACAACGAAGATGTTATTTCAACGGAAGACAAATCCGAAAGCCAACCGGTGCGCAAGTCAGTACCCGGATCAACCGCCTTTGTTCCCGCCACCGCCGGTCTTATTATAGCGGCTGAAGTCGCAAAAGATTTAACAAACGGCAAATGACAAAAACACAAAAAGAGGTTGTAAGCCCAAGTTTACAACCTCTTTCTATATCTTAAGTCTATATAAATACCAATGATAGCCACGGTACAAATGTAATTATTAACAACGAAATAATTCCTATGATAAAGTATGGGATTATATACTTAAACATAGATTCCATTTTGATTTTTGCTACAGCTGCCCCTACGAACAAATTGCAGCCATAAGGTGGCGAGCATAGTCCGAGAGCCAAATTCACAGCCATAATTACGCCAAAATGTATAGGATCTATTCCCATAGCTTGAACCGTCGGAAGAAGCATAGGCGCCATAACTATTATAGCAGGTACTGTATCCAGGAAGCAGCCTATAGCTAAAAGTATAACATTTATAACCATAAGTACAACATAAGGACTGTCCGACACACCTGTCAGAAATTCCGTTATTCCCTGAGGTACTTTTTCAAATGTCATGAAGGTGGAAAATACCGTTGAATATCCCAGCAGAAAGGATGTAATTCCGTTTAGCGTTGAAGTGTCAAGGAAGGTGTTGAATAAATCCTTTAGCTTCATTTCCTTATATACAAACATACTTATTACAATTGAGTATACTACGGAAACACATGCGGCTTCAGTCGGTGTGAATATTCCCGAGTAAATTCCGCCCAAAATTATTATCGGTGAAAGCAAAGCCCAAAAACCGTCTACTCCGGCTTTGATGATTTCCTTGAATCTATAAGCCATTGCCTGAGACATAGGAACTTTCTCATCATCCCTATTGCTCTTTCTCAAATCCACTCCGGCACGCTTACACATAATGATGTTGCTTATGACGAAAATTAATCCAATCAGTACTCCCGGCAAAATACCCGCAAGAAACAATTTGGGAATTGATACATTTGTTGCCGCACCATATAGTACAAATGAGAGACTTGGCGGAATGATAGGACCGACTATCCCTCCAAAGCAAATAATTGTAGCCGCATATGACGGGTCGTATCCCTTTTTTCTCATCTCCGGAATCATCATGCTCCCTATCGCAGAAGCAGTTGCCATGCCTGACCCGGACAAAGCTCCAAAAAACATGCAAGCTATAATACTGACGCAGCCTATAGCTCCATCGACAAAACTTACAAGCGCTGATGCAAAATTAACAATTCTCTTTGCAATACCGCCTGTGGACATAATTGTACCTGCGAGCATAAAGAAAGGTATAGCCATAACGGTAAAAGAGAATATCCCGCTGTAGCAGTATTGAGAGTTTATAATCATATTCATATCCGAAAACATGAACATGGAAAACATTGTCGCTCCGCCGATTGCGAATCCTACCGGAACCCCGATAATAAGCAAAATGAACAAAAGTATAAATAAAGATGCCACAGCCATCACTTATTCACCTCCTCTTGATTATACGATTCCAAAACCGCTTCCAGCTGATCTGTCATTGCCGGGTGTGATGATGCGGAATATTCTTTCTTCAAAAGCTGCATTATATCTCTTACTATTACCGCTATAACCCTCAGTCCCATAAATCCGCAGCCGAGAACAAGTGACAGATAGCCCCATGAGGTGCTTATCCTGATTCCCGCATACTTAACTAAAAGTTGAAACTCAACTAATTCAACGGCATAGAAAAAAGTGACCGCCAAAATTCCTAATAATACCGTATATGCTATCACTTCTATAATTTTCTTCCACTTGTCGGACAGCTTATCTGTAATCAAAGTAATCTTTATGTGTTCATTTTTTCTTTCACCTATAGAAATTCCAAGCCAAGATATCCATACGAAAATAAATTTGCCCAATTCCTCTGACCAAACCAGAGAATTATTGAAAACGAATCGCATTATAATTTGCAAAAAAATGGTTGCAACCATCACCGCAAATAAAGCTACCAGACAAATATTTTCTATGTGATTTAATATGTCAAAAAAACTTTTCTTTTTCATCTTAATTCCTCACATTAAAAATTAACTGTTACTGAAATTTATGCGGAGCGAATATCGCCCCGCATAATAAAGCTGGTTGTTGAAATTGCTCTATTTCTTTGCAGTCTTTAACCACTTGTCAACCATCTCGTCGCCCACTTTTTCTCTCATCCAGTCATATACAGGTTTACAATCATCCAGAAAGGCTTTCTTTTCCGCTTCTGTCAGTTCATAAACGGTTGCACCCTCAGCCTTAAATCTTTCGATATATTTTTTCTCGTTTGCTCTTTCTGCTTCGCGCTGTTCCTTTGCCGCTTTGTGTACACACTCCTCAAGAACTTCTCTATCCTTCTTATCCAGAGACTCCAGCCACTCTAACGAACAGATGATAGGGAATGGTGATGAACAGTGGTCTGTGATTGTTACATAAGGTGCAACTTCATGCAAATTAAAGTCGTTAAAAACTCCGAGACTGTGATCAAGTGCATTAATCTGCCCCTGTGAAAGCGATGTTACAACTTCGCCCCAAGCCATAGGTGTAGGATTTGCTCCCATAGCTTCCCAAATTTTCACATTGAGATCGTTCTGAGCGATTCTTACCTTCTGACCTGCGAAATCAGCTTTATTGTGATAAACCTTATCTCTTGAGATTATCTGCCTGATTCCGTTGTAATACATATCGATGCAGTAGTATCCGGAACTCTTTAACGTTTCGTTAAACAAATCGAGTCCGCCGTTTTCAAAAATACCCTTTTCCCAATCTTCATATGTAGGATACAGGTACGGTAAATCTATACCGCTTGATTCAGGTCCCGCAACAGATGTAATTACTGACGACAAATCAAATTCCATAGTCAAAGTTCCCATCTTGACCCCGGCAACCATATCAGGACTATCGCCTAACTGCCCATCAGGATAGACTTCAACCTTAAATCTTCCCGGTGCTTTTTCCTCAAGATACTTGCCCAGTTTTTCACTGTAAATATGGGTTGATCTTGATGATGAATCAGTATGTCCTATCTTTATAACGATAACGTCATCTTTTGATTCGTTCTTTGACTTATTGCCACATCCTGCAAACGCCAGCGACATCACTAAAATCATAACTACAGCAAATAATTTCTTAAACATCCTAAAATCCTCCTTAACTAATAACAGACTTTTTCTTATTTTTTACAGTAACGGTCAACAAAATATTGTCTGAGCTTTTCGTTCTCTCTTACAATATTGTAGGTAATATCGTCATGTCCCGGATAATATCCCGCTCCCAGCACCATAGTTGTGTACTTGCCGGCTCCCTCAGCTCCCAGCGACGCCTTTACAAAGTTTGTGCTCATTGTGAAAAAGTAGATTCTTCCCGAATCCTTAGTTACCAGAATCGCCGAAAGTTCAGTTTCCGGAACATTAACTGTGCTTACGGTCAAGTCTGCAAGCAGCCCGCCGGTAGCTTCCATATATTTTTCATATGTTTTCTGTGGTTCCTGTGCATTAACTTGAATTACATAGTCGGCAAGCTCCAACTTTCTTACGACTTCACACTGTTTTTCGGAATACTCAAGGCATACCACTTTTCCATGCGGTGCAACTCTTTTCTTTGCCTCCGCCAAACTTAAAAGACCTGCCTTACCTGCTCCTAGAACGCACACCGTATCACCTGCCTTGGCATTGATTGCAACTTGTGCCGGAGCACCTGCCACATCCATGATTGCCAGACTGAGTTCTTCTCCTAAATCATTAGGAATTTTTGTGTATAGTCCGCTTTCAAAGAGAATCGCTTCCGCATTGCAAAAAACTTGCTCCGTATCAAGGTCTATTCGCTCGATAGAATAAAGCTTGAGCGGCGTCAATGACAATGATACAAGTGTCGCAATTTTGTCTCCCTCCTTGACGTTCACCTTGTCTTTGATTGCGTCTCCAATCTCTTTCACTTTACCTATTAGCATACCACCTGATTTGGTTACAGGGTCCTGAAATTTACCCTTGGTTTCAACAATTTCAAAAATAGCTTTCTTTATTGCCTCTAAATCATTTCCGCATTTTTCCCTTAGCGTGTGAAAAGCTGTAGCTGTAGGTTGTAAGGCAATTACGTCAATTAAGATTTCATTATCCCAAATTGCAGGATCATTGTTTATAACATCTGCGGCTTGCGGTAACAAACCTTTAGGACTGATAACCCTGTGACTGCCATAAAAATCTCCTTGTTTATTCATATCAAAATTCCTTTCAAAATAATTTGCCTATAAACATAGCAATTATTATGCCAATCTGCCTATTGTTAAAAACTCAACAGTCGTTAATTGGGCAAAAAAAATAGTGCGAAATATATTTCACACTATTTCTTCATCTACGAAATTTTCTTCACCACTTGTGCTTTATGTTGTATTTTGAAATTTTATTCCAAAGCTGCCTTGCGCTTATATTCATTTTCTCTGCGGTTTGCGTGACATTGCCGCCATTATTTAACAGCAGATTTTCAATATATTCCTTTTCAAACTGTTCTCTTGCTATCTTAAAATCCACATCTTGCAGCATCTTATCTTTTTTATATTTGCTTTGCTTTACAAATGGCAAAAGCGCATCATCAAAAGTCACCTTTCCGTCTCGGCTCAAGGCAATCATTCTTTCTATTATATTTTTCAGCTCCCTTATATTCCCCGGATAATCATATTCGAGTAAGCATTCAATTACCCTTTCATCAATTTCCAAATTCTTCTTTTTTTGATCTATCGATATTTTCTTTATGAAAAAATCTATTAAGTCGGGAAGGTCTTCTTTTCTTTCTCTTAGTGCCGGGATTGTCAAAGTTAACGCGTTTATTCTATAAAGCAAATCTTCTCTAAATCCTCCCGCCTCGCATTCGTTGAGCAAATCACGGTTTGTGGCAAATATAAACCTGACATCAAGTTCCATCTTCTTGTTTGAACCTATTCTTTCAACGGTTTTCGTTTCTAAAATTCTAAGCAGTTTACCTTGCGTACTTATTGGAACATCACCGATTTCATCTAAAAACAAAGTCCCGAAGTTAGCTTCCTCGAATTTTCCCACCCTCGTATTTATAGCCCCTGTAAATGCACCTTTTTCATGACCAAACAGCTCGGATTCAACTATTCCGTCCGGATATTCCTGACAATTCACAGCGATAAACGGCTCATTCGCCCTCTTGCTTATTCTATGGATATAGTTTGCAACAACTTCCTTTCCTACACCTGACTCACCTAAAAGCAAGACGCTTATATTAGTATCTGCCGTTCTTCTGCATATATCCAAAATCGACCTGTACTCTTCATTCTTCGACTCCATAAATACGTCCGCCACATTTTGATTTTTTACGATTATCTCGTCCTTTTTTCGAATACGGTGCATTTCACATATTCGGTCAACCTTTATTAGCAGCTCATTTGGATTTGACGACTTCACAAAATAGTCTATTGCGCCGTTCTTGATAGCATCTACGGCATTTTCTATTGACGCATATGCAGTTACTACCAGAATATCTATTTCCTGTCCCAGTTCATTTACCTTTACAATTAGCTCTTCGCCGCTCATCTTAGGCATTCTTATATCGGTAATAAGCAGTGAAATATCATTTTTCTTTATATACTCAAGCGCGTCTTCCCCGTTTGAACAAATTGCTGTCGAATATCCCGCATCACTGAGAATTATTGAAACTACTTTGCTATATTCCTTCTCGTCGTCTACAATCAAAATATTGTAATTACTCTTGTTGTTCATTGTTTTCTTCCTTTCCTACGGGGAATTCTATAAAAAATGTAGTACCTGTTCCTAGCTGACTCTCCACGCTGATAGTTCCGCCGATTTTTCTAATCTCCGACTGTATCATATAAAGTCCGAGTCCCGTTCCGGTTTCCTTTGTAGTATAAAATGGGTTGAATATCTCATCGAGCAAAGTTTCATTTATCCCACATGCATTATCAGAAAATTCGATGTGAAGGCTCCCCTCATCACTATATATGTTTATACTGATCGACTTATCTTCTTTTTCTATTCCTTCAAAAGCATCTATAGCATTATTTATCAAATTCGCCATACAAAGTTTAAGAACATCTTCGTTTACAACTATCCGGTGCATATTCTCCGATGCCGCATTGATTTTTACCGTAATATTGCTTTCAGCAAACTCATTTTGCTTTATGGTAATCATTGAAGATATAGAGTCTACAACATTTATCTTCACGGCTTTATCTGTTGAAAGGCGAGAAAATCCCAAGAGATTTTCTATCAGCATATTAATTCTCTCTATTGATTCATCCATGACTTCTACGGCTTCTTTTCCGCCGGAATCACTGATTTTTCTGCTTAAAACAAACAGATAGCTTCTGATAATTGCTAGAGGATTGCGTATTTCATGTGCAAGCCCTGCACTTAATTCCCCAATAGCTATCATCTTTGCCTCCTGTTTATTAAGCTTTTCATACCTATAACGCTCTGTATAGTCCTTTAACAGTATCAAAGTTTCCTTTGAATCAAGATTTATTTCTTTTTGATATGTCAAAAAAAACTTCTCTCCGATTTGGAAAGGCTCCGCATCATTTGCATGCCGCAAAAAAAGATTCAAGCATTCTATTTCATCCATGCACTTTTCAAATATTTCCTCAAATTCAACACCCACTATGCTTGCAAAAGTTCTATTCGCATATATTATCTTTCCCTGCGTATTGCTTACAGCGATACCGTCAGATAATGAATCTATAATTTCGTGAAGTTCCCTACGGCTGTTTTGTAATTGCCTTGTCTTGATTGCGACCTGGTCGGCTACCGACTTATTCCAAATAAAAAACGACATTAATATAAACAAAACAAGCAGCATAATATTGGCACTTTTACCGCCGTCATCGCTGTCGTCTATCTCAGGAATGAATGAACCGAACCATTTTGCGTTGATATGGCTATATTGGTTGTTCTTTTTCATTTCCAGTATACCCTTATTCAATATGTTAAAGAGAATCTTATTCTCTTTATTTACCGCCACGGCTACATCTTCCTCGGAAACCGCTCCTTCTAAAAATCTAAAGCGATTTGCTCTTAAAGCCTGGTTCAGGTAGTATGAAATCTTCGCCTCATCACCTATAATTGCATCGACCTCGCCAAGTCCGAACATTCTGAAGCATTCGTCCAGGTCGTTCGCCAGTATCAGGCTTACTTTTTGTTCTTTTTTGAAAAATTCATTTGCCGAATGGTGTGCTGTACTACCTGAAATAACTGCAATCTTTATATTCTTAACATCGCTGATATTTTCAAATTTTGAGTCTCCGCCAACAAGAACCTTGCTCCTCTCCTTATATAAGGTCTGTGTAAAGTCAAAGACTTGGTTATTTATGTTGTTTTTATTTAATACAGAGCAGTCTATATTCTCATGCTTAAGCTCAATTCCCAACACGTAGCTTTCGTATACGACCGGAATAAATTCCGACTCCAAGGACACGGACAGCTGATTAAAATAGTCGACCATTATGCCTGTATTTTGCTTGGAATTTTCCATAGAAAAAGCAAATGGCGCATCGTTTACATTAATTCCATATTTTACATTATGGGATTTTATATATCTCTTCTCCTTATCTGATAAAGGCATCGAATATTTAATGTAGTCAATCAAGCCAACATCGTATCTTATGTATATGTCGATCGTTTTAACCCCTATTATGACAATTAGGAAAATAATTCCGGCTATAAATATTTTTTTCTTCATAATATTTCCTCTAACACTACGCTTTTCATTTAATGTAAAGGGCTTTTCTGTTTTTGTCAAATATTCACTTCTATTTCGGAAATCAAAAATAAAAAAGATGCTTCCTGTAACATGCAGAAAACACCTCTGTATTTGTCTTATAAATTTTGCCGGAGCTATATATCTCCCTCTATTATACGCATATCATACGGCTCGAATTTTACATTTTTATATGCTTCGATATCAAGATTATAATCCATAACTCTATCATCCCAATCCGAGTGTATATCCCCATTTTGCTTGATTATCAGGTCATAGAGTATTGCATATGTCTTGCCGTCCTCTTCATCCTTCTCAAGTATGGTGCTATATGGAAGCGTCTTGTGATATGTAAGCTCAAGACCCTTATAGTCATAGTGGAATCCGCAGCGCATTCTGCATCCGTCCAATCCCCTATATTCCGCAAACTTTTCGAGGTCTGCTAAAATCGGGTCTCCCTCTCTGCGGTAAAGATTTTCCGGAGTTGTAGCCGTATAGTCATACCTGAATTGAACCGGCACGCCATGCTTTTTCCAGCGCTCAGCATACTCCACGAGCTTTTCCGACGGATAATCATCGTAAAGCACACAATTCACCCTTGTCGGCACCGCAAGCGCCGGAAGAAGTTCATCGCTTGATTCCGTCACATAGTGGCGCAGATGCCTCGAAACATTGATGCATGTAATCTTGTCCTTATTTCTTTCGGTAAAATCTATAATATCCTGCTCACTTTGTCCGTCAAACACCGGCAAAGTGCTGTTTATGAATACTCTATGTGTCGTCGGAACCGCATCCAGAAGTATTTGGAGAGCTTCTCTGTCAGCAAAAGGTTCGCCCCCCGTGAACACGATGTCACAGTAAGGCGTAATCTCATTCATTATTTTCAGCGATTGTACTATTTTATTTACATCAAAGCCGGTCGTATCCGCATACTCGCCTTTATTAATACAAAACGGGCAATGATTTCCACAGTCATATGGAGTGAAAACAGTTATTGTTGCTCCACCTTTTCTTGTTTTATATGGGTATATCATTCTTCGTCTTTCGTTAAACTATTCTTTGAAATTCTTTTCTTAAATTCTTTTCATAAAATCGGTAATTATATCTTATCACAAGATAAATTCCCTATCATTATACACCAAAATGGCGAAAACAAACATTAATATTATAACCTCTGTGAACCGAAATTGTCAAACCCATATTTTCGGTGAGTCGGCTTTGATTCGTACATAAAAATCACTAATGTTTTTGCGTACAAGATTTCATAAGCAAAATTCCGTCAGGCTATTTTACTTTTTGATTTTGTAAGATATTATATATGTGAACACAGTAAATCTATAGATAAACAAATTGAGGAGAGCTATGGAAACAGTCAAAAAAAATCTGCCGGGAATCCTTGTTTGCCTTGCAATTGCAATTCCCTCGTATATACTCGGAAAGTTTTTCCCCGTCATCGGAGGTGCGGTATTTTCAATTTTGGCGGGTATGATTATTGCCACATTTTGGACAAAAAAAGGCGTGACGGAAAGCGGTATAAAATTCACTTCTAAATTCATACTGCAACTTGCCGTTGTTCTTCTCGGCTTCGGGCTGAACCTCAATGTAATAATGCAGACAGGTCGCCAGTCACTTCCTATTATAGTTTGCACTATCGCCACTTCTTTGATTATGGCATTTTTACTTCACAAATGGCTGTCCATTCACGAAAACACATCTATACTTATCGGCGTCGGTTCATCAATATGCGGCGGTTCTGCCATTGCGGCAACTGCCCCGGTAATCAATGCCGATGACGAGGAAGTCGCTCAGTCCATATCCGTAATCTTTTTTTTCAATGTGCTGGCAGCTATTATCTTTCCAATTCTGGGCAAAATGATAGGCTTTGATACGACAAGCGGCGATGCCTTCGGAATATTTGCAGGCACAGCCGTAAACGATACATCATCCGTAACCGCTGCCGCTGCAACTTGGGACAGCATGTGGAATTTAGGAACGGCAACGCTGGACAAAGCCGTTACCGTCAAACTTACACGAACACTGGCAATCATTCCTATCACCTTGGCTCTTGCCGCAGCCGGAGCCAAAAAACTAAGGTCGCAATGTACCGCAGACGGGCAAGGCGCAGCAGACGAGAACCCGAAGTTCAGCATAAAACAGGCATTTCCAATGTTCATTCTCTACTTTGTCCTCGCATCTATCGTAACTACGGTTGCCGCAAACATGAATATCGATACCTCTATTTTTGCACCGCTGAAGACACTCAGCAAATTCTTTATAGTCATGGCGATGGCAGCAATAGGGCTAAACAGCAATATAGTAAAGCTTGTGAGAACCGGCGGCAAGCCGCTCATCCTAGGAGCAAGCTGTTGGCTTGCAATAACTCTAGTAAGCATCCTCATGCAGCATTTTATGGGCATATTCTGAATAAACATTAATCCGCAGCACTGCTATTTGCACCACTGCGGACTTTTATTGCCGTATTTTGTTTTCTAAAATTCACTTATAAGGTCGATTCCGAGCTTAAGAGCTTTGATAAATGACTCCTTTCCCCAGCCCCGCACATCGTAATTATCTAAGTCTACAAGGGAATCTGCGGTGAAAATTATCTGCCCGAAGTCCACACCTCTGAATTTTGCGCAAGCCGTAAGAGCTGAACACTCCATGTCGACCACTGTGCATCCCTCGGCTTTTCTCGCCTCTATCTTTGCCGGAGTTTCACGAAAAAATGCGTCCGTGCTCCATGTGATACACTCTCTGTACTTGATGTTTCTTTTCTCCATGCCCTTTTTTATCAAGTTTCTCATCTTTTCGTCGAGTTCAATAAAACGTGACGGCTCCGCATAGTGAAAAGATGTCCCCTCATCCCTAAGAGCCTTAGCGGGAACCAGAAAAACATTCTCATCTATATCGGACAGCACTCCGCAGCAGCCGGAAGCCAAAACGGTTTTGCAGCCGTAAGCGATAAGCCAGTCCATTACCATAGTTGCCGCCGGAGCTCCCACCGGAGCCTGGCAAAAGGCTATCTTCTCGCTTCCTGCTTCGGTAATATATACCGGGTATTGTTTCGTAAGGGAATCATATTTTGCCACACACACCGCGCCTATCTCTTCTGCATATCTATCGATGCATTCGTCCAAAAATACATAGACCAGTTTTTCGGGCAGTCTAAAATCGTGTCCTTCGTGCCCCGGCATTATCACCGCATTTTTGTCGCTGTCAAATTCAGCTAATGCTATTTCTTTTCTTTCTATTTCTAATGTCATTTTTTTAAGTCTCCTATACTCTTGTGCGATTGAGTTTCACGGTGCAGAGCTTTATGCCCCTGTATAAAGCAGTTCAAACCCTTTTACATCTCCCGATTCCAGATATTTCATTATATCACTTTTTGTCCCTGAAATAACAAGATATTCCGTTTCGAGATTCCTATCCTTGTCAAAATTTTTGATACAATCCTCAATAATTTCCTTTGGATGAGCATATATTTTGTTCGCACTCCAAAAATCAAGACCGTCAATCAGTTCGAAATTATCTCGTAACGCTTTCATATTGGACTCATATATCTTATAGAGTTCTTTTCCGCTAAGCTTTTTCCTTCGAGTATCTTCCTGCGACCAACCGACAAACTTAAACAGGGCAAGTCCCGGCATAAAATCGTCATGAGAGTCTGAATGCTCAGTCTGCACGCTCAGCCATTCCACCTCGGATTTGCCAAGTTTTTTCTTTATTTCATCATATTTTTCCGGCTTATCTAAAAGAATTCTCATCCTCACCGTATCCGTATCATTAATGCCTTTCAGGTGATTTATGCGGCGGCTCCATTCTTCCTTATCAACTTCCGACAAATCGTAAGTCTCCCTAATCAGATGTTTAGGATCATCCACAATTTCAAGCTTACCAAGTTTCATCCTCATCTTCACCGTTGTAGCGCCAATTTCTACCGAACCTTCAAAAAGGGTTGCGGCGGAAATATTCAGATTGTATATACCAAAGCCTTTATCTTCAACATCAATTGAAAAGATTTCGGTAGTCGCAAAGTTAATTTCTGCCCAAATATCCAAGGTTTTCTCAAGCTTAGATTGCTCTACATGTGAGTTTGTCTTATCAGCCTTTGCAGGATTTGTGAAGTTAAGCGCAAACAAAGGAGATAAGACAAATTTGACTATGAGAAAGACCAGCACTATAACGGCAACTGTCGAAAAAGCAATTCTGCGAATTCTGCGGTCAACTATTTTCGCTATCTTCTTTTCAAAATCTACATCTCCATGCAGTATCGTTTTATCGAGAATTTCATCAGGGTTTTCGTTGGAACTTGCATCTTTTAGCTCATGCTTTGTCTTGATTTCCGTATTTTTCATTTGCATCTTTTCATCAAACTTCATTCTTCGCTCCTTCCTTCATACCCTTCTTCAAACTGTAGTCTGCTCAAAAAAATATCGCTTTCTTGTTATCTACTATAGCATATATTTAACAAAATTATAAGTAAATTGTGATAAAATAACATAAATATCTCAGCAGCTCAAAAAATTATTGCAATTTTTTTAATTTTTCTCGCACTGTTACACTTATCTCTTGTAAAATCAATATCCCTTATTTATAATTAGCATATGATATTTTCTTAATAGACAGTATGAATCAACATACATGAAGGATGGAGGAAACAATGGGATTTATTAAAGCATTTACCGGTGCTCTGGGAGGCACTTTCGCAGATCAATGGCTCGACTTTTTAATGCCTGCGCCGGGTGTGCCTGCAACGGCGGGTATTTTCCCTTCAGTTACACAGGGAACCAATAACGGCAGAGGTGAAAACACCAAAGGAAATACATCTATCATATCTAACGGCAGTAAGATTGTCGTTCCTGAGGGAACAGCGCTTATCACTCTTCAAGAAGGCGCCATCACCGGATTTATATCAGAGCCGGGCGGCTATGTATTCAATTCTGATGATATCAACGCTCAGTCAATCTTTGCCGGTGACGGCATAGTGAACAGCCTGGTAAAGTCGACATGGGAAAAATTCAAATTCGGCGGACAACCCGGCTCACAGCAGACGGCAATCTATGTGAATTTGAAAGAAATTCCTAATAACCGTTTCGGCACGGCTTCAGAAATATATTGGGATGACGCATTTTTCGGAACTCAAGTAGGCGCAAAGCTTCGCGGAACATACACTCTAAAAATCGTTGATCCTCTACTTTTTATAAAAAACTTCGTTCCTGCAAAATATATACAGCCAGGTTCCGCAATATTCGACTTTGCCGACATGGACAACCCTGCCGGAGAGCAACTTTTCAATGAAGTTGTCGGTACACTTTCCGCGGCCTTTTCAGCTTATACGAACGACCCTAGCAAGGGCAATCGTATGTCGAAGATTCAAGGTGATCAGATCGGATTTGCTCAAGCTATGTCATATGCTGTAGAAAACGCTTATCAATGGAGAACCGATAGAGGCTTAGAAATTGTAAAAACCGCAATTTTAGCTATAGAATACGACGATGATACAAGAGAAATGATGAAGGATGTTAAACGTGCAGATGCTCTTTCAGGCGCTCGCGGAAATTCCTTTATGCAGCAATCCGTAGCTAGAGGTATGCAGGCGGCAGGCGAAAACGGCGGCGGTGCAAACATGGCATTTATGGGCATGGGCATGAATGCAGCAGGCGGTATGATGGGAGGTATGCAGCAAGCTAATACTCCTAGCACATATCAACCGAACTTCGGTCAGCAAATGCAGCAGCCTCAACCCGATATGTATGCTCAGGCAGCACAAAACAATATGCCGCCGCAGCAGCCACAGCAGCAGCCGGCAGTTGATCCGACTGCAAAGCTCATTGAAATGAAGAAATTACTCGATGCAGGTGTTATAACTCAAGAAGACTTTGACAAAGTTAAAGCGCAGATTCTCGGTTTATAGGAGTACAAATGAGCGAAATTACTAAAAAAATCAATGATGAAAAGTCCTCTGTGGACTCAAGGGGAGCAGCGGTCGATGAAATAATCTCAAACGAGTATAATCCCGGCGCAAAAGACGGACAGGAAAAATGTCCAAAATGCGGTGCTACCGATATTTCCCTAAACCCTACTACAGGGCTGCTTCGCTGTAATTTTTGCAGGCACGAATTCGAGCCTATGCTTATTCACACAGAGCAGAAAAATCTTTACGATTTAGAAGAGAAAATCATAAGCAGCGGTGCCAGCGACATAGATAACAGCAATAGCATGATTACACTCAAATGCGAAAGCTGCGGTGCAGAGGTTGTTATCGATACGGAACAAAGCACTCAAGCACGATGCCATTGGTGTCGCAACACCTTGTCTATACAGAACAAAGTTCCTAACGGTGCCGTTCCGGATATGGTGCTGCCTTTCAGCATCAAAAAAAGTGATGCCGAAGATTCCATACGCAAGTTTGTTGAAAAGCGTTCTTTCTTTGCTCATCCAACATTCAAAAAAGAGTTCACTACCGAGAATATAATGGGTGTGTATTTCCCGTATATGCTCGTAGATTTGAACACTCATGCAGAATTTGCAGGAATAGGAGAGCATGAGGCGGCATGTTACCAGGTCGAGATTGACGATGATAATACGGAAACTGTATACGACGTTGATGAATATAGAGTTTTCAGGACATGCGATGCGACTATAGAAGACCTTTCTATAGAGTCAAATTCTGATATTGTTTCAAAGGACAGGCACAAGACAAATAATATAATCAATGCAATTATGCCATTTGATACCGAAAACTGTGTTCACTGGAACGCAAACTATATCAAGGGCTTCAGCTCAGAAAAAAGAGATTTGAACACAGAGCATCTTTCCGAAACCGTGCATACGCAGACTAAAGACATAATCAAGTTCGGACTTAATAAATCCGTCACCTATTACGACAGAGGAGTCAGATGGGACGAACAAAACGTCGAGATCAAGGGCGAGAGATGGTCTGCTGCCTATCTTCCGGTATGGCTATATAGCTACCAGGAGAAAAAATCTAAAGATGATTATATACTTCACTACATAGCTGTAAATGCCAGAACGAAAGAAACCATGGGAAGCATACCTCTACATATGCCGAAACTGCTTGGTGTTACTGCAATAATCGAACTTATTGCAGCCATCGCCATGATATTTATCAAATTCGATTATGATTGGCTGTTACTTCTTATAGGAGTAATCTTCTTTGCTTCAACATATTTCTCGTATAGAAATACAGGCGAAAGGCATAGGCACGAAATTGAGAGTAAGGTAGATATAAGAAATATCGACGGCACTGATGATTTCATCAGGCGAAGCACGGGAGTTTCGGATTCATCGATGAGCGATGCCAACAATACTACCGTGGACGGTGCAGGCATAATGGACAAGTTAAAATTCATTAACAAACTGTAACTTAAACGCGATATTCTCAGAGCTTTTCGCAAAATTGCATAAGCTGACAAAACAAAAGCCCGAGTTAAGATGACACTTTGCTCATCAAAACCTCGAGCTTTTTTCGTTTTTAATTTGCTATCTATACATAGTCGAAGTCATCAGGACCTTTGAACCACGTGTTTCTACCTAGGTGGAGTACGAAGGAAATTACCGCAATAATTATATATCCGATTGCAAATGGTGATAGCGGGTAAAATCCAAGTGCAGCACTGTGAATAAATCCGAAACAGGATAAAGCATAGCCGACTATAGCTGTTATTCCAACACGGTCAAGCTTTTTATCTATAACAAAGGTGACTATAGTGCCGAGCAGGATTCCTATGATAATCGCACCTGATTTTGTTGCAGGCACGCCGTTCCACATCACTCCGGCATCCTTTATCATCTGAGTAACCTCCGCATTGTATTCGCTTAAACCTGAACTTTGAACCTCCGCCCAAATATTTGCCAGTCCTACAGCTCCGGTTACTTGAGTATACAGATAATCGGCAACAGGCGGAATCATGGCAACCGCTACCGCGGCATAGTGTTTTCTGTCGTTATCCTTGAATGCTTGCGCAACCATTACTACCGCACACCAAAGGAAAGTAATCGCACAAACCGCCGGCGGAACGACGCTGTTCAAGAAAGTAAAGAGTCCGAATATGCCCGCCGCTCCCAAAATTATACCTGAAATTAATGAATATCCGACGCCCGCTTCCGATTTTTTCAGTCCTGCGTGACCAAGCCAAACCGTATTAGGTATAACGCCGCCGCAAAGCGCGGAAATCATTGTACATATACCGTCAGCAAACTGAGCCTCACGAACATTATAATTGTCGCCTGCTGCATTTGATGCCTCTACATTATCAAGAGTTTCAATAAAATTATATATCTCAACAGGAATAATGATTGTCAAATATGGTGCAACTATCGCAAATCCGTCAATGAGATGCTCAATGCTGTTTACAGGATTGGGGATGTAGAAGCCTATTCCGCTAAAATCAGCATGTGTACGACCTATGCAAAGAGCATAGATAATTCCCCCTACAATTGCCACCGCAAGAGGCGGTATTTTCTTCGGGAAGAGATATCCTCCGAATAATCCCAACAGAGCTACAAACAAAACAGGAAGTCCAATCATAGGATCACCAAAGATGTCGAAGACGCCTTGGGTCGCCATCCAGATAAAACCTATCCCGGCAACTGTTCCCAGAAGGGCTGCTCTCGGAATTCTCTTTTTTAGCCAAGGGCCAACAATACCTCCGCAAAATTCAACAAAGCCGCCGATAAAACATGCAGCTATACCTGCCGACCAAGCAAGTTCCGGCTTACCAAGTGCATAATGTAAAGGCATAATAACACCATATAAAAACACAAACATCGCCGGAGTCGAAACGCCTGACGGAAGCGCCGTCACATCAGCTCTGCCCTCTTTCCTCGACAATCTGCGTCCCATGAAGGTGTAGTAAATACATCCCAGCATCAAACCGATTGACATTCCCGGTATTACCGCACCGAAAACGATTTTGTCAGGCCATTCCAAAACACCTGAAAGTGTTGCAATTACAATAAGATAATTAACAATGTTATTGGTAACAAGGTAGGTGATTCCACCGATATCACCCCTTCTAAACCATGGTACCTGAGTCTTTTTTTCGTTCATCTTTCTCTCCAGAATTAAAATAGTATTAGCATCGCAATATCACAATTTCATGAGATATAGTTTTAGACCCGCTATTCGGCCTCAATAGGTATAAACTCAAATTTCGTTACATCAAAGAGTCCCATATCTGTGAGCTTGATTTCAGGAATTACGGCAAGAGACATAAATGTTAAAGTCATAACCGGCTCAACGGACGCATTAACACCAAGCTCCTCGTGTGCAGTCTTGTGAATAGCTTCAAGCTTTTCGTCAACCCACTCGCCGCTTTGATCGCTCATAAGACCTGCTATAGGCATAGGCATGCTCTCTATTATCCTGCCATCTTTAACAAGAACTATACCGCCCTCCTGCTCAGCAAGCGCCTTGATAGCACATTCCATGTCATCATCATTTGCACCGACGGCAATTATATTATGTGAATCATGGGCTATGCTCACAGCTATAGCACCTTTTTTGATACCATAGCCGCCAAGTAATCCGTTTGCCACATTGCCAAGTGCGTGATGCCTTTCTGCAACGCTTACCTTTACAATGTCAACATCCGGGTTTCTCACAAAATCTCCCTCAGGTGAAAGATCTACCGTTGCGACGGCTTTTTTTGTAACTACGCCGCCCGGGAGAATTTCTATGATATTTACTTTGTTTGATTTTAGTTTCATCTTAAGTTTTTGCTTTGAAAAATCTGCAAGATGCACACTGCCCTTTACTGTTTCGATAGAATGTTTTTTCATCTCCGGCAAATATTTACCATTGTCTGCACAAAGTTCTCCCTCTACCCAAACCTTACTTACTTTGAAGTCCTTTAGGTTATCAAATAGCACGACATCCGCCCTATATCCCGGCGCAATTGCGCCTCGGTCTTTGATACCGAAACACTCACAGGCGTTTATGGTAGCCATTCTTATAACTTCAACAGCATCAAGGCCCTCAGCTACACACATGCGAAGATGATTGTCGAGATGCCCTTCATGAAGTATAGTTCTCGGCTGTCGGTCATCCGAACAAAGGATGCATCGTCTTGCATTTTGAGGGTTAACCCCTTTGACCAGCTTTTTCAAATCCTTGCAGGCAGAACCCTCTCTTAGCATCACATACATGCCGCAGGCAATTTTGTTGTTCATATCCTCCAAGGAATCACACTCATGATCTGCGACGATTCGAGTTGAAGCATAAGCGTTTAATGCTTTTCCCGCCACCGCCGGTGCATGTCCGTCTACAGGTTTTCCTGTCTGTTTTGACAGCATCAGTTTATCTATATCCGCTTCTGCCGCCGCAATTACTCCGGGGAAGTTCATAAATTCCCCTATGCCGAGTATCGCTTCGTCATCTATAAATTCTTTCATCTTTGCTACGTCTATCACGGCACCTGAATGCTCAAAAACGGTTGCCGGAACACAGGAAGGAAGCATGAACTTTATATCCAGCTTTGTGTTTTTTGCTGCGTCTATCATATACTGCAAGCCTGTAAGGCCGCAAACATTCACAATTTCGTGAGGATCGGCTATTATAGTTGTGCCGCCGTGAGGAACCAGAAGTTTTCCCAGTTCTTCAGGTGAAAGATATGATGACTCTATATGAATATGACTATCTATGAATCCCGGTGCAGCAAATGCCCCCTCCGCATCGACTACATTCTCAGCCTCATACTCACCTATTCCTGCAATAAGCCCATCTGTAATCGCTATATTTCCTTCGGTAATTTCACCTGAAAACACGTTTATTATCTTACAATTTTTAATTAAGGTATCCGCCGGGGTTCTGCCGGCTGCAACATCTATCAAATTCTTTAGGCGTTTTTTATCCATTTCATCTCCCGTTTTGTTTATTCAACAACTTCTATTATCGGATTGAATGTGGTCAAATTTACATAATCAACAGGCCCTGCATCGGTTATCGCATAATCCGGAATCGCTGTGATAGGCAAGAAGAACATATACATCATAGGATCCGGCAAATCTGAACCTAAATCTCTCGCAGCCTTATCAATCAATTTTTCACGTGCCGCTACTTCTTCCGGTTCAAGGTCGGTCACTATACCACCTACGGGCAGAGGCAAGAACTCTTTGATTTCTCCGTCGCAAACGACAACTTGCCCTCCGCCTTGTTCAATCAGATAATTTGCCGCAATTGACATATCCTCCGCACTTGCTCCCATAACTACAAGATTGTTGTCGTCAGGAGCCGCAGATGAAGCCATCGCACCTCTTTTGAGCTTCCAACCCGAAGCAAATGCTAATGATTTATTTCCATTTATGCCGAATCGCTCAAGTACGGAAACCATCACCACGTCCTGTACCGCATCCGGTTGAACTATACCGTTGCTTACTTCAAGGATTACATCTCGTCTCTTGCGCACAAAAGGTCCCTTAACATCCATAGAAAGAACCTTGACCTTGCCTGATTCTATAGGAGCCTTAAACTCAAAGTCCGCCTTTGTCGTCAAATCACATTTCAGTTTTCCCTTCAGCGCCGAACTTCTCTCCGGTGCTTTCAGTTCATAGCTAAGCTTATGAGCCTTTGCGACCATCTTTCCGTTTGTCATCACCTCATCTATATTGAAATCTTCCAGTGAATCTACAAACAGTATGTCGGCGATTCTGCCCGGACAAATTGAACCCACAAGGTGGTCAATATGATATGCTTCGGCACTGTTTATTGTCGCCATCTGAATCGCTGTCATCGCATCGACTCCTGCCTTCATTGCCAGTCTGACAACATTATCAAGATGTCCCTTTTCCAAAACATCCGTAGCTGTCACATCATCGGTGCAAAAGCTTACTCTTCTCGCAAAATACGGGTTAACTTCTGTTACCGCTTTGATATTTTCCTCGAGGAAGTGAGTCACCGATGACTCCCTAATTAACATGTGCATACCCTTACGCATCTTTTCTACGACTTCTTCATGATCGTAGCTTTCATGATCCAGCCTTATTCCGCCGCATAAGTACCCGTTCAAATCATTACCGCGAGCCATAGGCGCGCATCCGAATACCGGCAGCCTGTTATTATATGCGGTCGCAATCGCACCCAAGGTGTTTTCATCCTCTTCCTGAACAAACTCGCGAACCGTTTCCCAAACACCGTAACACTCATCCCACTTCTGCACCTCTTCGTGAGTATCCTTCGTAAAATTATATGCCACTGTTGATTCAGGAATGGTATACGGAGTTTTGAAAGGCGCTCCCCAGAAAACCTTTAGCGGACTGAGTTTCACTTCCTCAAATATTTCACGCAAACCCTCAAGCCCGGAAACTGAAATATATTCGTCAAGCCCCGAAACCATACTTGTCGTTCCTCTTGGAACTACCGCCTTGGCGTAACTTGTAATGCTAAGTTTGCTGCATTCGCTGTGAATGTGACCGTCTATCATGCCCGGTACAAGATAGCGATCTTTTGCATCTATAATCTCCGTATCTTCGCCGATATACATACTCACATCTCCAACTGCCGCAATCATATCATTATATATGGCAACATCCGCCGGATAAATTTCCGCAGACATTACATTTACAAGCTTCCCGCCTTTTATAACCTTATGCGCCGGCACAAGCCCTCTTCCGGCTTTAACTCTTTCTTTCAGTTTTTCAATTGTCATTTTCATTGTCGCTCATCCTTTCGCTCGCTCAAAATGTTTTGCCGCCACTTTATTTATTCCGCACAAAAGTTTTATATCAAATAAACTTCACCTTGCCGAAATCAAACCAAAATTCACTTCATTTATCGATACAATAACAATACTATCACTAAAAACCATCGTCAACATTTATGCCAAGCTTTTTAGCGTTCATTGTCACTGTATTTGTAAAAAAACGCCTAATCCGCTAACATTTTTAGTTATCTTGCACGATATAGTTCGTGTTTTATTCCTTGATATTTGATTTTCCTTATGATATGTAAAAGAGAGATAAGCTCTCTTATCTCCCTAAATAAATACCCTATACTATTTTATCAGCTTCTCAAAATCAATTATTCTGTCGCATATTCTGTCAGCTAGAGCGTGGTTATGTGTAACTACAATCATGCCCATATTTCGTTCTCTCACTTGAGCCACGACCACTTCCCATATGGATGCCTGCGTAATTGCGTCAAGCATGGTTGTCATTTCATCGGCGATTAAATATTTGGTTTCTTTGCCGAGAGCTCTTGCTATGCAAAACCGCTGAAGTTCCCCACCGCTGAGTTCCGATGGCCATCTTGTAAGCCAATCTTTTTTTATTCCCAGCTTTGATAAGGTTTCATCGTCTATCTCTCCGCCCTCTTCGAGGATTTGATGCATTTTCCACTTAGGATTTACGGCGTTTTCAGGGTGCTGGTATATAAGCTGAATCGGCGAATATCCTTTTTTAGGGAGCGGTTTTCCGTCAAAAAACACCCTTCCCTTTGCAGGCTTTAAGTATCCTGCGATGATTCTCGAAAAAGTGCTCTTTCCACATCCTGAAGGTCCGATTATGCCTACAATTTCATTGTCCCCAAAGCTTAAACTTATATCTTCCAAAATCAACTCATCTTTGGTATATCCGAAACTTATATGCTTTGCTTCTAACATCACTTGCTCTCACTTTCTGTCTGTATCGAATTTTCCGCCTCCATACAGATTCGATTTATTTCATCTGCATCAAGGGGTGTAAAGTTGTTCTGTGGTAATGCATCCCACAAAGCTCTGCAATACGGGTGTTTGATGTGCTCTCCGCCTTTGATAAAATTCTCTACGGTTGTCGTCTCAAGTATTGTGCCATCGTGGAATATCGCTATTTTATCCGCAATTTCGCAGACAAGATCTATATCATGAGTAATTATCAAAACTCCCTTGCCTTCATTTGCCATGTCTCTGAACATCTGTAGAATTTCGTGTGCAAGTTTCGGACTTAAGCCCGGAGTAGGCTCGTCCGCAATTATAAGCTCTGCCGGAGATATTGCCGCAGTCATAACAAGAGCACGTCTTGCCATACCTCCCGAGAGTTGGAAAGGGTATTTATCACCATCCTCAACACTCAAACCGAATTTCTCAAAAACTTCTTCATAGTCGGTTCTTGAAGATGTTTCAAATACCTGTTTTTTTATCTTTGATAGCGGGTCCAAGTAGGCGATGGATTGAGGCACAATTGCCATATCCTTACCTCTTTTGTCTTTCATAATCTTTGGGGTCATAAGTTCCCCCTTATAGTATATCTCCCCGCCTACTATGGCATTATACGGCAATATGTCCAAGATTCCATGAGCCAAAAGGCTCTTTCCGCTTCCTGATGAACCTACGACTGCCAGAATTTCTCCCTTGTTCAGTTCCAGACTTAGATTCTTTACGCCCCGGCTTATTTTCCTGCGCAGACCTTTTTCATACATCCTGAAAGACACACTGAAATCCTTTACTTTCAAGAGAGGCTCCATATTAAGCTGTTTATCCATCGTAAATCACCTCTATTCCTGACCCGTCTTAGGATCTAACATTTTCTTGAGACCGTTTCCGATGGCATCTATGATTAGAACCATGAATAATAGAAAAAGCCCCGGAAGCACTGCAAGCCACCACATACCCTGAGTCAGATAACGCATGGATTCAGACAGTATAACCCCGATTGCGGGTTCCTCCGCAGGAATACCGAATCCCAAGAACGTGAGCGATGCCTCGTGCAAAATAGCGTGCGGAAATAAAAGTATTAACCCGACAAAAAACTGTGGCATTACGTGCGGAATTATATGCTTTACGGCAATCTGAAACTTACCGGTTCCCAACTTCTCCGCTGTCAAAATGTACTGATTCGTTTTCAGCGACAAAATTTCCGCTCTGACAATTCGTGCCAAGCTCGTCCAGTGCGTTACCGCAACACCTATCAAAATTCCTTTTATTCCCTTACCTACCAGTATGGATATGAACATAAGGAAAATCAGATGTGGCTTTCCCTGAAAAAGGTCTATAAGCCATAATATAAATCCGTCTGTCTTTTTCCCCTTTGTTGCTGCCAGAGTTCCCAAAATAATTGCTATAACAGAACTGATTAGAGATGCAAACAGTCCTATCTGTATACTCGTCGTCATGCCCCTAATTGTTCTTGCCAGCATATCTCTTCCCAACCAGTCCGTTCCGAACCAGTGGCTTGCCGATGGAGCCAAGGACCTCTCGGAAAATACAACTCCATAAGCATCTTCACTCATACTTAGACCGAATATCATAACCAAAATAACAACAGCGATTCCGAAAATAATCTCTGCCAGTGTCTTTGTCCTCAAATTAAAGAAGCGACTTTCATTCAATGTATTATTAAATTCCATGTATTCCCTCCTTAATCCTCGGATCAATCACAGGATATAACAGATTTGCAATCATATTGCCTAAAAATACTACTACAGACGTGATGATAGTAATACCGAGCAGCAAAGGCAAGTCTCCCTTTACTCCCGCTTCGAGTGTAACACCGCCAAGTCCTGCGTATGAGAATACATTTTCTGCCAGAACCGAGCCTCCGAATAATTCGCTTAAGGAGGCGAACTGTATGGTTACGGCCGGAAGTAATATGTTTCTTAATCCGTGTCTTTTGATAATCTCCCCGGTGCTCTCTCCTCTTGCCTTAGCAAACAAAGCATACTCTGAATTGAAAACCTTAACCATCTCTTCACGAGTATACATTGCCAGACTCGCGACTCCGGTAATACTGAGGGTCAATGCCGGTAAAATCATATGATGAATTTTTTCCAGTATACTTACATCCGAGTTAATTGCACCTATAGGCGTTGACATTCCAATAGGGAACCATCCCAGCGACACGCTGAATACCAGCAAAAATATGATTCCTACCCAGAAAGTAGGGGTGGATGACAGTATATAGCAAAAAGTTCTAACCGCTTTGTCAAGCCATCTGTCCCTATATGCTGCCGCCAATATCCCTAATAAAAATCCAAAAATTCCTGACAATATCCATGATACCGACATAAGTATAAAAGAATTTCCGGCAGCCAGTTTAATAACTTCCAGAACCGGTCTGTGATAAAGCTGAGAATCACCGAAATCTCCATGTATTAGTGCGTTTCCCCACTTGCAAAAACGAGTCACCGGGGGCTCGTTAAGCCCCCAGCGCTCTGCAATCAATGCTTGTTGTTCTTGGCTTACGCCGCTTTCTGCGCCGACATAAGCCCTTATTGGATCTATCGGTGAAAGCTCTGCTAAGACAAAGGTCAGAATAGATACTGCAACTATCAGAGATACCGCTTTTAATATCGATTGCAGCACATATTTTAGTGTCTTATTCATCTTTCAATCTCCTGTTTGCATCTTGTGTAAATTAATCGTTAATTTACTTATAGTCCCAATTTGTAACATTCCATGTTATTGCAAGTCCGTGGTCGTGTGCCTGGATACCCGGGTCTACGATGTCAAGACCCTCTCTTACAAAGAATAAATGCTTTACATAGCAAATAGGAATATATGATGTATCTCCCAATATACTTCCGCCATTCTCTCCGTCCCACAGAGCCTTTTTCCATTCAGCATATGCCGCTTCCTGAGTTGTAGCCTCTATAGCTTTCTTAATATGTTCATCTGTTTTGGAATTTTCATAAACACCCAAATTATTCCATCCGATTTGTTTTGCAAACTTAGATGAGTATAAAGTTGCAATCTTCATAGGATTGTTAACGCCGCCGCCCAGCACACAGCTGTCAGTCTTACCTCTCTTCTCGATTTCATCCCAGTCAAGACCTTCAGGTTTTACGATAATACCAAGCTTCTTTGCTTCTTCTGTAAATCCGTTTGCGATTGCCTGTCTTCCCAAATCAGATGCGCCATACATCAGTGTAAATTCGGCTTTAACGCCGTCTTTTTCTCTAACTCCGTTTTTCTCAATCCAGCCTGCTTCATCAAGAATCTTCTTTGCCGCCTCTATATCTGCATCCTTGAAATCCTTTGTTTCTTCGCCAAGACCCCATTCAAATTTGCTGAATGTATCAAATATAGGCTCGCCATATCCGTAAAGTACATTTTTGATAAGGTTCTTTCTGTCAATACCGACAGCAAGCGCTTTTCTGATCGCTTTGTCACTTGTCACCGGATTACCTATCTTTTCGCCTGTCTCAGCTGTACCTTCCTTTATGCTCGGCATGGATATAACTCTGTAGTCATATGTCTCCGCCTCAACGACCTTAAATCCGTCAAGTTTTTTCTGTGCAGCGGCTTCGTTTGTTATTGCAACATCAACATCACCTGATTTCAGAGCTGCATATGCCGCGTCTGATGTCATATTAAGCAAAACTACTTTTTTGAAGTTCATTTTTTTGCCATAATAATCGTCGTTTCTCTCAAGTATAAGCTGCTGCTTATCATTGTACTGAACAAATTTGAGAGGTCCGCTTCCTATAGGCTTTTTAGTATATTCATTTGTGTCCTTGTATGCGTGCTCCGGAACAATTCCCAAAGTCGCGGTTGTATTAAGGAAGCAGGAGAAAGGCGCTGTCATCTTAAATTCAACAGTTGTGTCGTCCACCGCAACCGCCTCCTGCATGTTTGTCAAATCTATAGGGCTTGACAGTGACTTTGTTTTGTTAAATGTGAAAGCTATATCTTTTGCTGTCAGTTTTTTTCCGTCATGGAATTTGACATCGTCTCTTATCTTAAATGTCCAGGACAAACCGTCATCGCTAACCTTATATTCAGTAGCAAGATCGTTTTCTATTTTTCCGGAATTTATGGACATGAGCTTACTCTGCATCAGAGGATTTCCATACTGCCCCCATCCCATACAAGGGTCAAAATTATCTCCCGCAGAACTAACTGCAATTCGAACCTCTTCCTTGCTCTTAAGCCTTTCTATGGACTTATCTTCCGTCTTTGTCGACTCTTTACCCTTATCTCCGCAGCCGGTCAAAGCTACAGCTGCAACGAGCATAGTAGACAGAGCCAGAGCGGCGAGCTTCCTACCTTTGTTCTTAATCATCTTAGACTTCCTCCATTAGATAAATATAGTAAATAAAAAAACCACTGCATGAGCGGTGGCTAACTAAACAAAATAAAGTATATGTGCAAGGCATGCTTCAATATACTGGTATTCATCCACACCCTCTATATTCCGTAGAGTTTACGGTGCAAAATATATGCCGGTCTCCTGACTTAACTTCAACAAACATATTCGCCTTCCCCTAATAGGTGGCATATGAACACTTCTCTGTATCACAGTGGCGGTACCGTGCAGGTTTTTCACCTGCTTCCCGTCGCAAATATTTTCATATTATTCTATTTCGTGTTTATAGTATCACAAAACTAACTCCTTTTCAACAACTATCGTCAGTTACATCTAACTCATTTAATCCTTATATAAAACTCCCTCAGGCTCAGATATTCGCATCTATATAAAAAACCGCCAAACATTGTAATTACATTGTTTCAGCGGTTTAATCGACCGAATTTGTATTAAATTATATCAGAATAATTCACTTAAATATATTTAGATTTTGCACTTTGCTACATATCTGACATCTTCAGGTAATCCCAAATCCGTTTCGGGAGCTGCAAAACTCCACTTCGGAGCCTCTGCCCTAAGCGAGCCGAGCACAGCGACAAAGTTAAACATAACGATACCGTAGTTCAAATGCATATCCTTTTCGCCTGTCATCTCATCCTCAATACCCACAAGATAAACGGCGCTGTCTCCAACTATTACTCTGTACGGCTGTCTGTTGAAAAACGATTGTGCATGACTTATTGCGAGCAAAGCATCTTCCAGTTCCGTGTAAAGCTCTTCTTTGTTAAACGCCTTACCATACTTTTTATCAAATAACAAAGATTCCAAGCTTATCTTAGGCGCAGCATGCATCTCTCTTTTCGTCATGCTTACATTTGACGGACTGACTATATCAAGTCTAATCTCTTTTGTTTCTTTATCTCGATAGCCCAGGCCAATCACGCATACAACTTCCAAATCAATATCTAAATCCGCAGCAGCCTTAACCCGATCCGAGTCGTTTACCGTCAGCCAGCAAGCAGCAATTCCCTGGTCCGTCAGCTTAAGGGTCATAGCCTGAGCAAGGTATCCTGCATTCTCAAGATATCCCTCCTTCACCTCAGACATCAAAATGATATACTGCGGAGCCTGAATCGAATAGCCGTTGTAACCGACACTGTCGCCCAGTTTAGTTCCAATCTTACCATCGGCAAATTTTATTTCCGTCTTTATCTCCGGAATCAATCTGTCTAAAGAATCGTATACACGACTTACTTCAACCAATTCCTCAATTCCGATTTCTTCATCCAAAAACTTCCTGCACGACTGCCTCTTCATTATAGTATCTCTAAAAAATCTCATATATTCCATCGCAAGCTCCTTTTCATTAAACACCTTACCTTATTTAATTATACTACATAAGTTTAATTATTTGTATTAAGTTTACATATTCTTCAAACTTTTATTATTTTACATGAAAGTTATTCAGTCTTTTCCATTTTTAATAATCAAACCGTAGTCTTGCTACATTACCTGGCTTTGCTTAATAAAAATATATTTATCGTCGGTTGAAAGTCCTTTATCGAAAACATAGCCCAGCGAATTAAATGCCTTTAAGTCCTCGGGAGATTTAGCTTTAACAGAAGCTAAAAATCTTACCATTTCGCCTCTTGCCATCTTGGCATAAACGCCTTTTTGAACAATCCGGCAGTCACCGCATCCGCTACTATCGCTTTGCGAGGTGATTTCTTTTTCCCCAAATACGCAAGTGATAAATCTATCCTCAGGCTGCAAGAACTTCTCTATGCACTTGGAGTACTCCTTGGAAGCCAAGTTTATAATTATTCTGCTTTCATCAAGAATTTCCTTATACAGCTTTTCTCCCCAAAACTCATATAAATCCTTGCAACCGTTCACTTTCGCCTTTGCCTGCATTTCAAGCCTATATGGGGAAATGCCGTCAAGAGGTCTGAGCACTCCATATAATGCGGACAATATCCTCACATTCTCCTGCACATAATCAAATTCCCCATCCTCAAACACAACGGGTGCCATATACTGATACTGTATTCCCTCATAAGCCAAAATCGCCGGAGTCTTTCCGTTGTCAAATTCCATCGTCTTGAATCTTTCGGCATTAAGTTCGGCGATTTTCTCATTGCAGCCCCAAAGCGCAGTTTGATCTGCAAAGGAAAGCGTGCGCACGAAATCTCCGACTTTGCGCGCTTCGCTTATGAGGCTCGGCTTTGTCGGAGTAGCTATGCTTTCACAGTCCTCAACCATCTTCTTTGCCGGAGAAATAATAATCTTCAACCATCTCACCTACCTGTCCTATTCGTCGGCAGATTCAAGCTCACGAAGCATTTCACCAGGATTATTTGCCGCCTTGACTTTGTCGTTTGCTTTGATAATAATTCCGGCTTCGTCGATTAAATATGTAGTACGAACCGTTCCCATATAAACCTTGCCGTAATTCTTCTTTTCTTTCCATGCATCATAAGCCTCGATAACCTGATGTTCAGTGTCCGAAAGCAAAGTAAAAGGCAAATGATATGTGTCTGAAAACTTTTTGTGCGACTTAACACTGTCTTTGCTAACCCCTATGACAATCGCGCCCCTTTCCCTTATCTGCGGATAAAGTTCCCCAAATCCGCACGCCTGTTTAGTGCATCCGGCAGTCATATCCTTAGGATAAAAATATAAAATCACCTTCCGCCCGCGAAATTCCGCAAGTGAACGTAAATCTCCGTTCTGATCTGTAAGTGTAAAATCAGGTGCTTTTGTTCCTATTTCCAACATAAAAATCCCCCCATCCTTTCATAAACGGGTAAACCCGCTTTAATACATTAATAAATAATATTGAGCTATTCCAATCATTATTCCTCACTACATTCCAATTTATTTGCCGCATCCTTCAGCAGCCGCCTTATCTGCAAGCGCTGCGGACAGACTTTTTCACATAGTCCGCATTCTATACACTCACTTGCTTTCGCATGTCCGTTTGCCGTAAGCACCTCTTCATAGTACATATCCATATTCCAATCCTCAAAAATATACTTTGAATTCAGGCAGGAAAATATATCCGGAATCAAAATATTCTTAGGACAGTGACTTTCTTCTATACAGTAGTGACAGGCTGTACATGGGATTAAATCCAGACTTTTGAAGACAGACTTTACCTCTTCAACTGCGATTCTCTCAAGCGGGCTAAGCACCTTAAAGTCATTCATATAAGACATATTATCCTCAATCTGCTCCATGTTGCTCATTCCCGACAAAACCACTCGTACACCGTCAAAACTGCCCACATATCGTATAGCATATTCTGCATTTGAACCTCCGCCCAATTCATCGAATATCCTTTGAGCCTTCGCGGGAAGATTCACAAGGCTGCCTCCTTTTACCGGCTCCATAACTATAATCGGTTTGCCGTGCTTTCTTGCCACCTCATAGACTCTTCTTCCGTCGACGGAAAGATCATCATAGTCGAGGTAATTAAGCTGAATCTGTACGATTTCAATCTGTGGGTATTCACTCAAAATCTCATCAAGAACCTCCGCCTTATCATGAAACGATAAGCCTACATGCTTTACTTTTCCCTCTTTTTTTAGTTCAAATGCCGTTTCGTATGCTCTGCACGCCTTGAATTTTTCAAACTTTTCTTTGGTCTGTGCATGCATCAAATAGAAATCGAAGTACTCCACTCCACAGGCCTTAAGCTGCTCATCAAACAGCGGTCGTATCTCTTCTTCACTGTTGAAATATGAGCCGGTGAGCTTATTTGTCAAAATATACGCCTCTCTGGGGTATCTATCGGTCAAAGCCTCTTTTATAGCCTTTTCCGATTTCCCGTCTATATAGCCGTGTGCCGTATCAAAATAGTTGAAACCCTTTGCGATAAAGCTGTCCGTCATTTTTCTGAACTCTTCAATATCGACATTTTCCCCATTCATAGGAAGGCGCATACATCCAAATCCCAAATAGGTCTTTATCTCCGGAAAAGAATTATCCATAGTTTTTCCTCACTTTTCTATACTCTAAACTATCTCTACATCCAGTATATCATCAATTTCTATCCATTCTCCGCTCGATAGCCTTATTCTTCTGTTAAAATCATCAAGTTTATCTATAGCCGATGTGCGACTGACATACTTGCCGCCTTGTTTGCTTTCATCCGGTATAAAGTAGGTTACCGATATTTGCGGATTAAGTTCTAATGACTCTCTAATATAGGAGATTTTATTATTTAATTCCGCAAGCTTGTCCTCAGACGGTTCTATTTTTCTGTCTGTGAACCTCGCCGTTTCATCAATAGCCTCCCCATGTCCCGTAAGCGCTGCAAAAGGCGCGAATTGAGCTGCCCTGTCATGCATAGACATATGTGGACGCCTCGTCGATTTTCTATACGTCAAATTGATTATGTCATCATATCTTCCCATCATCTACTCCCTGTGTCCGCCAATTTGAGAATTTCTCTCCTTAGCCGTTGCCCCCTCTTGCAAATTTGTACCCTTAAGAATGGCGTTTTTACCAAAGCGTTTCTTTATTTTAAGCACCGCTTCCTGTATCTGCTTTTCTTTCTCTAAACTAAAATCCCGTTCCTCCTGCTTTGACGAATCCTCAGCAAGTACATCAAATATACTAAGCTGTTTCGGCTCATTATCCTCAGCTTCTTTTGCTATTTTGTAATCTTTTTCACTTACCAGATTGTTCGCGGTTATGCTGATTCTTCTCGTCAAAAGATTCTCGTCCACAACTCTGTCAAACACTTCGAGCACGCAATCGATAATGAGCCTGGTCGAAGAAGTTTTATGGGGAAGATTCCCCGTACCGTGAGCATGTTTGGGTATTTCTCTGCCGTATCTATCTATGGTAATTTCTCCCCTATACTTGCTTCGTCTTTCCGGATCGCAGAGATTCTCTATATCATAACCGACGGTTAAAACGATTTGGTCAGTCAAAAGTCCTTTTTTCACCAGGTCAAGAACAAGCAAATCAACCATTTCTCTTACCACAATTCTTGTCTTTTCGTAGGTATAAGCATATTGCAAAACCTGTCCCGACACAAGGCTTTTTCTCTGTGGTCTGTATGCTTTGATTTCCTTTATGGTGCACGGTTCATATCCCCATGCGTGGTCTATGAGAAGCTCCGCATTCACGCCAAACATCTTATATAGTAAATCCTCATTGTAATAATCAGTACTTTTTCCTATAGAGCACCTCGCTATATCTCCCATCGTAAATAGACTTTTCTTCGCAAGCTTCTTCGCATACCCCTTGCCAATGCGCCAAAAATCAGTTATTGGACGATGCTCCCAAAGAAGTCTTCTATACAACATCTCGTCAAGCTCGGCAATGCGAACTCCGTCCGCATCCTCATCAATGTGCTTTGCCACTATGTCCATGGCAATTTTGCAAAGATATGGATTTGTTCCTATTCCGGCGGTTGCCGTTATTCCGGTTTCTTTCAACACTTCCTTAATCATAAGTTTTGCAAAATCATACGCACTGAGCTTATATGTATTTAGGTAAGATGTGGCGTCTATAAACACTTCATCCACCGAATAGGCATAAATATCCTCATGAGCAACATAACGCAAATAAACATCGTAAATCTGAGTGCTTCTTTTCATATACAAACCCATTCTCGGCTTAGCCGTGATATAATCTATCTCAAGGTTCGGATTTGCATTAAGCTCAGTCGAAAAAAACGACTTTCCGACAAATTTCCGATTTCTGCTTTTTAGAGCTCTCCTTGCGTTAGCCTCTTTTACTTTCTGCTCAACCTCAAAAAGCCTGGCTCTCCCCGGAATCCCGTAGGATTTTAGAGACGGCGAAACAGCTAAACAAATAGTTTTCTGTGTTCTTGAGACATCCGCAACAACTAGATTTGTCGTTAAGGGATCAAAGCCTCGCTCCATGCATTCTACGGATGCATAAAATGATTTTAGATCTATTGAAATATATTTTCTTTCCATTTCAAACAGCACCTTTTGTTCTTCCGTCAAAATCTAAAAATCCGAATTGCTGTATGGCTTTTGCCCGAAATAGAAGACCATATCTAAAAGCGAAGCATATTCAGGTTTATCTATCTTCACTGCGCCAAGACTTATAAGCTGTCCTAGTCTTGCCGAGTTCATGAGCAATGATGAAAGATCCCCTTTATTGCACTTCACACTTACGTCAACATTTTTATTATCCGAAACCGCCCAGGTGCCATACTTCCTTTCCGGATTTTTTCTGACAGAAATAACTATTTCGTGTTCGCTTTTATCGAGCTCATCAATGTAGGCAAAGCGAACATCAATGTCAACAGGAGCCAGCATCCTATACGAAGTCGCATCAACAAAAGCCTTGGGATTCAACACTTTATACATATTGCCTATTAGCGATGTATTTGTTTGTATATATCCGAAAGCTGTGTAATTTCTGGATAAGTCGGCAGGATTATCAAAGAGATGATAAAACTCGGCTTCCCCGCTTCTGATAATTATTCTTTGCGCCAAATCAGCTTGATTTCTGAGATACGCAAGCAGTTCCCTGAGAACCTCCCCATCACTGTATATCAATTCATCGACAACTATCATATTCTCGGTATAATTGCTTTCGTGTGTTTCTTTATAGTTATATGCTACATATCCTAAGAGTTTATCTTCATCAAAATACCCTACTCTTACAGTTGTGAAGTCTGAGATTACATCCCGGATTTCCTCCTCAAATTTTTTTAGCATACCGTGATTTTTTTCTGCAAAATCATTGTGACAGTCGAGAACTGACTGTATATCACCTTTATCTAAAAGCCTTAGGTGACTTTGCTCGTGGTAAGCCGGAAGCTGAATCGTATTCAAATAATACTCATCAAGTTTACTGCCAAGACCATATCCCATTTTGCGATAAAACCCCATATTAAAAGGCAACAGCACATCCACAAGCGCACCCGTGTTTTTCGAATATTCCTCATAGTATTTTACCATTTCCAGCGCTACACCCTTTTTCTTATGTAAAGGATGGACCGCAAGCGACATCAAACCGACCGCTTTTTGCATTTTGCCATAGATGTTCATTTTGTAGTTTACAAGTTTCATCAGAGCAATTAATTTGCCGTCTTCTATCATTCCCACAAAATCAACATCTTTGTCGTGTGTCATATCAAAGGTGATTTTCTTCCTATATTTTCCCCTGCATTCCTCGTCACGGGTTTTATATGCAGGATAGGCATTCAAATAAATGTCTAAATATTCCTCGATGTATTCAACACCAATTTTCTTAATATCTCTCATTTAGACCACTCCCTTCCTCTATATAATAACAAATTCCCCTTTAATTTGCTATATTGTAAAAAGCTCTGAAAGAGATGTAATTATTAGTTGTCAACAAATGTCAGTAAATAACCCGGCAAGTCTAACTGCCGGGCTTGATAAATTTATATTTGAATTATGGTTCTGATTACCTCCACTGCTTTCTTGAATTATAAACATTGTTTACCGCTTCAATATAGCAGATGAATGAAGAATGGTTATGGTCATTAGAAGTCAGATACTTGTTTTTTATTCTCTTGTATTGCTCCCTGACAGATGCCCATTTGTCTTTTCTTTTAATATAGTCAGCCTTTTCTTTTAGCCGACTTGAATTAGGTGCTTGATTCCAAAAATACTTATCGTGATAAGAAATGCCTGTTTTCTCATGAATTAGGCGGTGATAATTACCGTCAACATCCTCACAAACAATGCAGACATCTATCGAAAACTCTGTGACATTACCCTGCGTAAAATGACGTTTCTCAGTAGTTAGTGATGATTTTGAGTCTTTGCAGTCACTCCATCTGCGCTCCCGAAGAACCATATTGAAAGCCTTTCTGACACATTCCTTGATTCTCTTACAATCTTCCCAATCATCTATTCTCGTGATTCTAAGGTTATAATCCAAATCAATAGGTCTGTCAGCATTTTGCATTATTAGATTTCTTGCACCGCTACCCACAAGGTAGAATGAAGCACCGATGTCATATTTTTTTTTCAATGTGTGACATAAATCTTGCATTATATCTCCGCAAAGAGAACGCATACGGCTCAGAAATTGTTTGTCATTTACATACTCGTACATAATATAACTCCTTCCCTTTCAGCTAATGGTAAATCATATCATTGTAATCAAACAGCATTTAATTGTCAATCCCTAAAATTGTTTTAACTTCGGAAGATTGTTAGGTGATAGTACACATATGACAAAAAACTAAAAAATTAAACGCCATACTAAAATCTCTACTTCCTCTGTGATTAAAGTATATGAGATTTTGGCTTTGTCTTCTAGTTTTGCATAGCCGTAAAAACAAAAAATCCCGTTGAGAAAAGATTTCTCCTCTCTCAAAGGGACAATAAACAAAATTATTTACGCATTTGTTTTTCAACCCCAAACATTCCCTCATTGCCGTCGCCAACAAAATCATCAGGAGCATCAGGCATAGGATGCTTATCATTAAAAAACTCAGTGATATGAAATCCACAGACATTCACATAAAAATGAATATTGCGTCTGTCAAAATACGGCGTACAAGTTTCCCACACTTTCGTGTCAGGGTACATACGCTCTAATTCAAACCATATCTTTTTTCCAATGCCTTTGCATTGAGTTCCGATTTTTACAAACAACAAATCGAGGTGATTATGCTGTGTTTTTTCATTTATAACAACAACGGCACCGCCAACTATTATTCCGTCAGCAACAGCTTTATAGGCAGCAGCACCATCAGCATTAAGCGATTGGTCAATGTCATTTTCGGGTAAAATAACAGCGCCTGTTTTACCGAATACATTTTCAAATCCCTTTTGAAATGCTTCCTGCATATCCAACTTATATTGCTCTATTTCTCCCGGTTTTACCGGAACTAATTTGAATACCATCTAATTTTTCCTGTAATTTTACTTGATATTTGAAAATGGGCAATTCCGCAATGGAACTGCCCATATATCTTAAAATTATACGATTTTTAAGGTCTGCACCGTTTCAAGCACCATTTGGTGTGAATTTAGTGTATTTGACTAAATGATACATCGTCACATCAGATTAATAAAGCTTTGCACCTGCCGGGATATGGTCATCTACCATCAAAAGATGAAGCTTTTCTTCGCTTTCTTCTTCGTGAATAGCGGAAAGAAGCATACCGCAAGAGTCAATGCCCATCATAGCGCGAGGAGGCAAATTTGTAATTGCAATGAGTGTCTTACCAATAAGTTCTTCCGGCTCATAATATGTGTGAATACCGCTTAAAATGGTACGGTCTATACCTGTTCCGTCATCAAGAGTAAACTGAAGAAGCTTCTTTGACTTCGGCACAGCAACGCACTCTTTAACCTTAACGGCTCTGAAATCAGACTTTGAGAATGTATCAAAATCAACCTGTTCTTCAAATAAAGGCTCAATCTTTACCTTTGAGAAATCTATCTTTTCAGGTACCGTTTCCTTTTCATCAGCAGGCTGATTTTTTACATCATTTCCTTTGCTTACATCGTTCAAAGGCTTCATCGTCGGGAAGAGTACCGCATCGCGTATACTTGGCGAATCTGTAATCAGCATGATTACACGGTCGATTCCTATTCCCAGCCCACCTGTAGGAGGCATACCGACCTCAAGTGCATTCACGAAATCCATATCCATCGGATGCGCTTCATCATCAATTCCAAGGTCGAGCTGTTTCTGCTGCTCGGCAAATCGATTGAACTGGTCAACGGGATCGTTGAGTTCAGAAAATGCGTTTCCTATTTCCCAACCGTTAATGTACGCTTCAAAGCGGCGAGTAATCCTAGGATCTTCAGGATCCCTCTTTGCAAGCGGAGAAATTTCTACCGGGTGGCCGGTTACAAAAACAGGTCCGTCTAAGTATCCCGGTTGATCCTCGCAAAATTCCTCGAACATCTCGGCAATCAGCTTGCCGCGTGTCATTTCCTTGACATCTTCTTCTCTCATTCCCTTTGATATAGCTGCTGCACGAGCTTCTTCGTCCGTGTCTATTTTGCTGAAATCAACGCCTGTGATTTCCTTTACGGCTTCAGCCATATCAAGCTTTCTCCATGGCGGAGTCACATCAAATTCCTTACCTTGATATTTGATAATAGGCTCACCGTTTACCGCCATCGTGGCTTTGTAAACGATTTGCTCGGTAAGCTCCATCACATCTTCCATATTTCCGAAAGCCATGTAGCATTCCATGTTCGTAAACTCAGGGTTATGGTTTCTATCCATACCTTCGTTTCTGAACATCTTTCCCATCTCGTAAACTCTGTCAAGACCTCCGACAATCAGGCGTTTTAGGAAAAGCTCGTTCGATATACGAAGCTTCATATCCAAATTGAGTGTGTTGTGATGAGTGTTGAAAGGACGAGCATTTGCCCCACCTGCAATAGTAGTCAAAATTGGCGTGTCGACCTCGAGAAAACCGTAGTCGTCCTCCAAAACCGCTTTGATTTCTTTTAGGATGCGCGCTCTCTTGTAGAAAGTTTCCCTAACATCGGAATTCATAATCAAATCAACATAGCGCTGACGGTATCTCAAATCAGTGTCCTGAAGTCCGCTCCACTTATCCGGAAGCACCTGAAGTGATTTGCTCATCAAAACCAACTTTGTTGCATGTATAGACACCTCTCCGGTCTTTGTTTTGAAAACTTTTCCGACAATACCTACTATGTCACCTATATCATAGGTCTTGAACCATTTATATTCCTCTTGACCTATGTCGTCACGTTTGATGTAGCACTGAATACGACCTTGCTTGTCCTGAATATCTGCAAATGCAGCTTTACCCATGATTCTCTTGCTCATCATTCGACCGGCAATAGAAACCTCCTGGTCTTCCATAGCATCAAAATTTTCCTTGATGTCTATGCTGTGAGCCGTTACATCCCACTGCTCAACAAGAAACGGATTTCTTCCCGCTTCCTGCAAAGCCTTTAACTTTTCGCGTCTTATCTGTCTTTGCTCGTTTAGATTTTCTTCAGTTTGTTCGATATTCTCTTCAGACATCTGAGAAATATTCACATTGCTTTCGTTTTGGTTCATTTTCTCCACCTTATTGAAATATATTATTTATTTTTCGATAGTAAGAATCTCATATTGTACCGTTCCGTCCGGTACTAGAATTTCCACCTTATCCCCAACCTGCTTATCCAGTAGATTTTTACCTACTTCGGACTCGTTGGAGATTTTGGCAGGCTCTGCAAAAGGATCGGCCTCAGTTGATCCGACAATGATAAACTTGTCGTTCTCGCCGCTTTTTAGATTTTTAACCGTAACTGTCAATCCTACATTTACGCGATCAACTGTTATTTCGTTTTCGCTGATAATCTTGGCATTTCTTAGCATCTGCTCGATCTTGAGGATTCTCTCCTCAACTTCTGCCTGCTCCTCCTTTGCCGCATCATATTCGGCATTTTCAGAAAGATCCCCGTATGACCTTGCTTCTTTCAGCTTTTCGGAAACATCCTTTCTTCTTACAGAAACCAGTTCATCTCTTTCTGCTTCCAACTTATCGTAACCCGCCTGGGTCATCAAAACTACATCTGCCATTTTAATCTCCTTTTTACTCAGGTGCACTCTTGTCATAACGGATTGGTTCATTTAGGCTTCAGCGCCCGAAACTCATCCACATATAGTCTGTGCTTCCTATTCTTATATGTTTTTGTTTGCTTCAACAAAACGCTTTATCTTCATGCCCGTCGTTTTATCAAATCCGTCTTTGCGGATATTGAGTTTTTTAATTTTTTTGAACAACGGCAGGCGCGCGTTTATTTTATCGATTTCGTCCCAAATAAGCTTCTTTACCTGCTCATCTGTGTATCCGGCTCCGATAGCTTCCTCGACTTCCTCTTCGTCAAGCAATACTGTAGCAACAATAGTTGTGCTATTTACCCCCTCATTTGCTGTGTCATCGCCCCAAACCATAGATTCTGCAATGTAAGGTATGTGAGACAACTCATACTCAAGTTCTTCAGGAAAAACATTCTTGCCGTTTTCTGTAATTATAACATTTTTCTTTCGTCCGGTTATATATATGAAATCCTCCGAATCAACATAACCTAAATCTCCGGTATGGAACCAGCCGTTTTTGATGACTTCGTTTGTGGCTTCATCGTTGTTATAATAACCGAGCATTACATTTGTTCCCTTTAGGCAAATCTCTCCGATACCGTCTTCATCTGCATCTTCAATCTTGACTTTCATTCCGGGAAGAAGATGTCCCACCGAGCTGTTTCTCATATCTCTTTCCACATCGGGATTTAGCGCTGCCATAGGAGAACATTCCGTCAAACCGTACCCCTGAACCGCAATTATTCCTAAGTCGTTAAAAAACTGTAATATTGCCGGGTCAATCGCCGCACCTCCGGATATCAAAACTCGCAATCTGCCGCCAAATACATCGGTAATATCTTTAGCAAGTCTCTTTGCAATGTTAAGTCTTAACTTTTTTGTGGCCTTGTTGACCTTGAGCAGCTTTTTAAGCTTCTTATCCTTGCCTTCACTCTTGGCACCTTTCCAGATTTTCTTATATAGAGTTTCTATCAAAATCGGAACACCAAGCAGCATTGTAGGTCTTACTTCCTGTAGATTCTTCGTTATATATTTCAGACCTTCGCAGAATGCAATCGATGCACCTTTATATAACGGCATCAGAAATGCGCAAGTGCACTCATATGTGTGGTGAACAGGTAATACCGAAAAGAAAATATCATCAGGCATTACATTCAGTATAGTAGGCGCCATCATCAAATTGTCAACGATATTGGTATTTGACAACAGTACCCCCTTTGCAAATCCTGTAGTTCCTGATGTATAAAGGATTACTGCCGGATCTTCTCCGAGAATTTCGGCATCCAGGAACTGCCTGTCGCCCAGTGCTATATGTTGTTTTCCGTCCTCAATCAGCTGTTTCCATGAGTAAATTACCTTGGATTCTTCGCCGTTAAGCGATGCGGCATTCTCCTTGTTCAAAACGGAGTTCCTATTATCTTCTGCATCCAGATTCACCAAGATTTCGAGTTTGGTGTCTCCGTCTTCACGAATCTGCTCAAATATATTTTCAAATTTCTTGCTGTAAAGTACCGCTGATACCTCAGCATCTTGAATCAAATTCTTCAGCTCAGTCGCTCCAAGCTCCTTGTCCAGAGGAACTGCAAGCCCTACGCCGCCTGTTACAGCAAGGTATGCGGTTTCCCACTGATAGTAAGTGGTACCTATTATAGCCACCCTCTTACCTTTTAGTCCGAGGTTTATCAAAGCCGTTCCCAACGCGTTGACATCCACCTGCGCCTGCTTATAGGTGATTTCTGTGTATTTCTCGCCTTTTTTGAACTTTTGACGGAAAGCAACTCTATCTCCATATAAATCGACACTGCTGTTAAACATCTGTTTGATGTCCGTGATTGCGCGTCCCGTCTTGTATCTAAGATATGGGTCCTTGCTCTTATTAATGTTTTCTATTACTTCATTAGCATGCTTTCTGTCTTTGGTTTTCTTTTCGAGGAATTCAGTACTGCCTTTCATCGTTTCACCTTCGATGAAGTTGCCATAGCGCTTAACCTTGCCCGTCGTAGTCATAGCAAAGCCCTCCTCTCTGATATTTATGCGTTTGATTACTTTGTACGGCGGAAAACTCTTATTGATTTCGTCTATCAGCTCGCGATAAAAATGATATACATCACTGCTGCTCATTTTACCGTGCTTTTCTTCTAAAAGCTCGTAATTCGGCTGAATGTCAGCGGTTACAATTACATTTCCGATATTTTTATCCGTGACTCCATGAACTATGGTTTCCTTTATCAGCTCATTCTCTTTTAGAACGGCTTCTACCTCTTCCGGATAAATATTTTTGCCGCCCTTGGTAACGATTACCGTCTTTTTTCTGCCTGTCAAATATAGAAAATCATTGGAATCAAGATATCCGAGATCCCCTGTATGAAGCCATCCGTTTTTCAGAACCTCATCGGTTGCCTCCTGATCCTCAAAATATCCCATCATTACCGACGGTCCTTTTACAACTACCTCGCCTACGCCGTTTTCGTCTGCATCGTCTATGCGGACAAGTGCATTCGGCATCGGTCTTCCTACGGATTTGGCAATGCTGTAATTATCCTGATTTACGGCTATGATAGGTGCGTATTCCGTCATTCCGTAGCCCTGAATCATAGGGATTCCCATGGCTTCAAACGACTCTGTTATCTCAGGATCCATGGCCGCGCCGCCGGCGATGAAAAGCTGCATTTCGCCCCCGAAAGCCTGATGTATCGGCTTGAACAGCTTTCGGATGAGCCTGCGGTTATTGAAAAGCCTCATGCGGCGCGATACTGCGATGGCGTTCTTGACCTTTTCACCCTCGCCACGCCCTTCGGCTTGCTTCATTATGCCCTTAAAAATCTTTTCGAATACCAGCGGTACTCCGACCATACAATTCGCATGCACCTCGTTCATATTCTTTAGAATGTATTTAATTCCTTCACAAATAGCGATGGTTTTACCTTGATACAAAGTAACCCAGTTAATCGTATTTTCATATGTGTGATGAACCGGAAGTATGGATAGAACCACCCAATCCTTTTCAAGCATAACACGCTTGGAAACGTCTCTTACATTTGAGGCGATATTTCTGTGGGAGAGCATTACGCCTTTCGATTTTCCCGTAGTGCCTGATGTAAACAGAAGCGTTGACATCTCGTCCGGATTAATCTCCGCATCTACAAAATCTCTGAATCCCTCTCTGAGAAGAACATTGCCCTCATCTATCAGCTTGCCGATGGACAGGGTCTTATCACCATGCTCCTTATCGGACATTGAGATAAAATACTTAAGTTCCCCCGGATTATCAAACAGCTCGCTTATGGTTTTTTCCATTTTTCTCGAATAAACTATAGCCTCTACATGAGATCTTTTGATTAAATTTTTAAGTTCGTCCTTTGGAAGATTTTTATCTAAAGGAACAATAACACCTGTGCCGCAAACGGTAGCAAAATATGTCAGAAACCACAGGTAGCTCGTTTCTCCAACAACGGCAATCTTACTGCCTTTTAGCCCCATTTCGATGAATCTGCTTCCCAAGGCATCCATATCATCTTTTATCTTAGCATAAGTCACAGGCTGATATGTACCACCCGGCTTGTCTTTTTCCAAAAATGCGGTATTATCCTTGAACATCTCACAGCTGCTCACAAGGATGTCTTTGAGGTCTGTAACCTCTCTGACAGGATGTTCCATACCGTCGTATTTTACTTTATTCATTAAATTTCCTCCGGTTGCTGTTATAATTACCGCACCTAAGCGGTTTCATCGCTATTTTCATCACATCAGCACACTGATTATCCGCCATTGCGAAACCTCATAGTTCCTTTATCTGAATATCCACGGACTTATCGTGACAAAATCACTTATTTCAAAACTATCTTTACGAACTTCTTCTTTCCTTTCTGGATTAGAAGCTCGCCATCTTCAAAATCAATTTCGCTTATCTGCTGTTTCGGATTTTTAACTTTCTCACGATTTATGGAAAGTCCGCCCTGCTCTATTGTTCTGAAACCCTCGCCGTTGCTCGTCACCAGTCCCAGTTCCCTAATCAGTGAAACAAGCCCCTTTCCATCGCCTGCAAATACATCCCTGTCCATTTCCACTGATGGAATATTTACAGAATCGGCATTACCGCCAAAAGCGGAACGCGCCGCCTCCATAGCTTTTATCGCTTCTTCTTCATTATGAACCAGTTTAGTTACCTCGAAAGCAAGAATTTCCTTAGCCTTGTTAATCTCCGCACCTTCTAAAGATGATAGCCTTTTAACTTCATCCATAGGTAAGAAAGTCAACATTCTCAGGCATTTTTCCACGTCGGCATCGCTGACATTTCTCCAGTATTGGAAAAATTCGAACGGCGTAGTTCTTTTCGGATCGAGCCAAAGGGCGCCCTTCTGAGTTTTGCCCATCTTCTTTCCTTCGCTGGTTGTCAGGAGAGAGAAAGTCATTCCATATACTTCCTTCCCCAACATCTTTCTCGTCAAATGCACGCCGCCGATGATATTCGACCACTGGTCATCACCGCCGAACTCCATTTTTACATCGAAATCCCTTGCCATAACCATAAAGTCGTACGACTGCATAAGCATATAGCTGAATTCAAAGAAAGTGAGACCGCCTTCGCGCTCCATTCTCTGCTTGAAAGCTTCAGATCTGAGCATGGTATTAACATTGAATTTTGAGCCGACTTCTCTTACAAACTCAACAAAGTTAAGAGGTCTTATCCAGTTACCGTTATTTACCGCAATAGCCTTACCTGCATCCGGCTTCTTATTTTCGTGTCCCGGCAGGTAAACGCCTTGGTTGCCCTCATATTTCCAGTCATCGTCAAAATCAATAAATTTATCAAAGAGTTTCTTGAACTGATTGCAGTTGTGGTCGATAGTATTCACATCCATAACTGTACGCATGTCCGATCTTCCCGACGGATCGCCGACCATTCCCGTTCCGCCTCCTATCAGCACGACCGGAGTGTGACCGAATTTCTGCATATACATCATCGTAATTACTTGCATAAAGTGTCCGACATGCAGGCAATCGGCTGTAGGGTCAAATCCTATATAAAATTTGATTTTTTCCTTACCAAGAAGTTCTCTTACAGCTTTTTCATCGGTGCACTGTTCAATGAAACCTCTCTCTTTCAGAACATCAAAAACATTATCAAATTTACTTATATTATCAGGTATCAAATTCTTCATTGACCTTAAACTCCTTTAGATTTATCGTATTGCTGTTTCTTTTGCTGAATTTACGGGAACACGACGGTATTAACACATTTATAACCCTAGCATGACTATATTTCAAAATGAGTCTATTTTGTTCCGTAAAGTCTGTCACCGGCATCACCAAGACCCGGTAAAATGTATGCTTTTTCGTTTAACTGCTCATCCTTTGCAGCTATGTAGATGTCAACATCAGGGTGCGCTTCTTGCAGCATTTTAATCCCCTCCGGAGCTGCAATTAAACACATGAAAGTGATATCCTTACCACCGCGTTTTTTGATGAAATCTATTGATGCTACTGCACTTCCGCCGGTTGCCAGCATAGGATCAAGTACAAATATACGGCGTTTTTCAATATCTGTAGGCAGCTTGCAGTAATACTCTACCGGTATATGTGTTTCAGGATCTCTATAAAGACCTACATGCCCGACCTTTGCGTTAGGCACAAGTTCAAGCATTCCATCTACAAAACCGAGTCCTGCTCTGAGGATAGGAACGATGGCGATGTCCTCTCCCTTTAGCATGTTTACTTTTGTCTTACACATAGGGGTTTCTATTTCCACTGATTCGAGTTCTAAATCTCTGGTTGCTTCAAACCCCATCAAAATAGCAATTTCTTTTGCTAGTTGACGAAAATCCTTAACGCTGGTTTCTTTCATTCTCATAAGCGCAACCTTGTGCTGGATTAGCGGATGATCAAAAACATATATCTTTCCCATGATTTCCTCCTGTTATATATCATAAATGCAAATTCTAAAATCCGTATTCACCTATTTCATAATAGCAAACCGGTTCGTCTCTGAATTAAAGAGTCCTCTTGCAGCTCACATTTCGTCAAGCTGAGCAACACGCCTTTCATGACGCTCCTGAGTAAGTCCCGCCCACTCTGTATCGAGCCAAATGTCTACCATTTTACAAGCATCTTCAGCGGATGTCATTCTCCCCCCGAATGATAAAACATTTGCGTTGTTGTGTTGTTTTGCCAGTTTTGCAATCTCTTCAGAATAACAAAGTGCACATCTTATGCCCTTCACCTTGTTAGCCGCAATTGAAATGCCTACTCCGCTTCCGCAGCAAACTATTCCAAGATCCGCCTTGCCCGAAGCTACAGCTTCTCCGCAAGCCTTGCCGTATTCAGGATAATCAACAGCGCTATCATCGTTCGTTCCCAAATCGACAATATTCATACCTCGCTTTTGCAGATGCTCCTTAATTGCATTCTTGAGTTCATATCCGCCGTGATCTGCGGCCATTACCATTATCATTTTATCCTCCTGACATTATATCCCGCCGACTTTAACATTCTGTTCATGACTGAAAAGCCGAGTCCTTTTTCCGGCAGCGCTTCAGCCAAAATCACATCTGCACCGCTTGAATCAGCCTCTCTGAGTTTTGCAAAAAGTTCGTGCGCAGCAATTTGTTCATCCGTAAAACTCAATCGGTAAACCGATTTTCCCTGCTCACTAAGGCGCTTTTCTTCCTCGTCTATTGCCCTTATAACACTTTGATGCTCTCCTTCAAAGACTATCATTTCCGCTTCGGGTGCGTAATGCTTATATTTCATGCCGGGAGACTTAGGTCTGAAGTCCTGCTCGTCTGAATCCCCCGGCTCAGCATCCTTATAATCGGACGAGGCATTTTGTTCAGGGTCTATAAGCTTTTCCGGTCTTTGATACAGGCTCTTATCCATCGCCACATCCTTTACCAATGCCTCTGAAAACATTTCACGAGTTATCGCACCGGGTCTTAAAATCGTCGGGACCTCACCTGTCATATCAATTACCGATGACTCTATTCCGTAATCACAGTCTTCTCCACATATAATTGCGTCCACTCTGCCGTAAAGATCGTATATCACATGTTCTGCTGTCGTCGGACTCGGTCTTCCCGATATATTTGCACTCGGCGCCGCAAGCGGACAGCCGGCTTCTTTTATCAGCTTCCTCGCAACCTCGTTTGATGGTAGTCTGACACCCACGGTATCAAGTCCGCCCGTCGTCACATCAGGCACAATAGAGCTTCGCCTTAAAATCATAGTCATAGGGCCCGGCCAAAACGCATCCATCAAATGCTTCATATCATCCGTAACCGATTCTGTCAGTTTGTACAAATCCTCAAATTCGGCGATATGCACTATCATAGGATTGTCCGAGGGTCTTCCCTTGGCTTCATAAACCTTGCTTACCGCCGACTCGTTCAAGGCATCTGCACCTAATCCGTACACCGTCTCTGTGGGAAAGGCAACAAGCCCTCCGCCACGGATTATATCGGCTGCAAGCCTTATATCTTCAGTTGTATCGTTTAATAACGATGTTTTCATTTAGACATCTATCTCCTATATCTAGAAGGCCTTCATCTTCTCAGCCTGATCATTTGTAATTAGCCCGTCAATAATTTCGTCTATATCTCCATCAAGAATCGCATCCAATTTATATAAAGTCATTCCTATGCGATGTTCAGTGCATCTTCCTTGAGGAAAATTATAAGTTCTTATACGCTCGGATCTGTCGCCGCTACCTATTTGACTCTTACGCTCCGCTGCGATTTCACTTTGCTGCTCCTGAAGTTTCAAGTCGTAAAGTCTGGCCTTCAGAACCTTGAACGCCTTCTCTTTATTTTTGATTTGTGATTTCTCGTCTTGGCAGGTAACTACAAGCCCTGTCGGCATATGTGTAAGTCTAACCGCTGAATCCGTAGTATTTACACATTGTCCTCCGTTTCCGGACGCACGATACACATCGACTCTCACATCGTTAGGATCTAATGCTACATCCACATCCTCCACCTCAGGAAGCACTGCGACGGTAGCCGCTGAAGTGTGTATTCTCCCCGAAGATTCAGTCTCCGGCACACGCTGTACACGATGAACTCCGCTCTCATACTTTAACCTTGAATAAGCGCCCTTACCTTTAATCATTACCACAGCTTCTTTAATTCCGCCCATTCCGGTATCGTTGATGTCAATAAGTTCCGTCTTCCATCTATGACGCTCCGCATATCTCATGTACATACGCAGCAAATCCTGACCGAACAAAGCAGCTTCTTCACCTCCCGTTCCCGCTCTGACTTCGAGAATTACATTCTTATCATCATTAGGGTCTTTAGGTATCAGAAGAATCCTCAGTTCCTCGGAAAGAAGCTCTATTTTTTCTTCGTTATCGCTCACTTCCATCTTAGCTAAATCCCTGAGTTCCTCATCATTTTCGGTCTCAAGAATTTCTTTTGCCATGGTGAGCTCTTCCTTAGCGTTCTTATATTCTTCATATTTTTTTACTATAGGCTCCATCTCTCCCATGTCTTTGATATAGCGCTGCCATGTAGGTTGGTCGCTTATTACCTCAGGGTCGGAAACCTTAAGTGACATTTCCTTATATTTTTCTACTATAAAGTCGAGTTTATCAAACATTTTTCTATCCTTTTTTGTACTTTTTTAATGCTTACAAATCATTTTCTAACTAACTATTGTAACACATAAGGACAAATTATAAAACAATTTTAGAAAGAAAAACCTCAGTAAGACTACGGCAGCAGCATATTTTGGCATTTTATTACTGCTTGCCAAATAAACAAAAGCTATTTTTGAGCATGAGATAGGTTTACCTCATACCGCAAAAACAGCTTTCTTTCTAATCTTAATTTATTTGTTGATTATGATAAGTTTCGTCATTTATCACAAATCCGTCTCGTATTAAATCAACCCTGCCATCCACGCTTTCCAGGGTCGGTCTGGTCGCCTGCCGCATAAAGAAGTGCGTTGCAGATGGATGCTGCCACATTGCTTCCACCTTTTCGTCCCTTTGCAACTATTGCCGGAATGCCTTTCTCTTTGCATAATTCAAAGATTTCTTCCTTGCTCTCCACCACATTTACGAATCCGACAGGTACTCCTATTACCAGGCTCGGTCTTAATCCTTCACGGATTAATTCAGAAAGTTTGATTAATGCCGTAGGTGCGTTTCCCACAGCAAATACCGCATTCGGATATTTTTCACTTGCGTAGCTTACTGAAGCAACCGCTCTTGTGGTACCGTCGACCTTTGCTTTTTCTGCGATTTTCGGCTCAGCCATAAAACAAAACGCCTGCCCGCCGAGTTTTTTAAGAGTCGGCTTTGTTATTCCCGACAGCGCCATGTTGGTATCCGTTATAATCGTGCTCCCTTTGAGCATCGCCTCTATTCCCTTTGTTGTTGCATTCTCTGTAAATACCAGATTTGTTCCGTAATCAAAATCAGCGGAAGTATGAATAACTCTTCTTACTACAGGGAGGTTCTCATCCGTAACCTCAATTCCCCTTTCAGCCAGTTCTTCTTCGATAATTCTCATACTTGTACGCTCTATATCCGCAGGTAGTAAATGCTTATATTTCATTTTTGTTCCCCCTATCATAATCCCATTACTTCATATATTTTTTTCATATCGAGTGCCTCTCTTACACCATCTGCAAGAATGTCATATTGAGTTTCAACATAGTCGCTGTGAGAAATAGGCGCAGCCTCACTATAATCTATGTCCTTGCGCAGGCACAGGTATTTTGCAAGTCTTTCCGTCAGTTCTCCCGTATCAAAGAGTCCGTGCAGATATGTGCCGAAGTTTGTTCCGCAGACACATCCGTCATCACAACCGTTTTCGAGGGTCAAAAATGGCTCGCCTAAGACCTTGCTTACGCCCATATGAATTTCGTAACCGTCAAGCTTTGCTCCTGCAAACTCCCCCGCTTTAACCTCTGCCTTGAATCTGGTGCGCGTTTTGTCTTTTGTGAACACCGTTTCTACCGGCAAAAGTTCCATACCGCGCATTTCCTCAATCCCGCCCTCTATGTGTTCAGGGTCGAATAGTTTCTTGCCCATCATCTGATATCCGCCGCAAACTCCAAGCACCGGCGTTCCGGCATCGGCAAGCTTTTGAATTGCCGTTTCTATGCCGTTTTGACGCATCCATAACAGGTCGTCCATGGTGCTCTTTGTTCCCGGAATGATAACTATATCCGGATTTTTTAATTCAGCAGCCGTCTGAACATATCTGACTCCCATTAAAGGGTGTGCTTCAAGCGGCGCAAAATCCGTGAAGTTTGACATTCGTGGAATCCTAATAACCGCTATATCCAACGGTTTAACCTCGCGTTTAGCATCAAGTCTCGGTGCCAGAGAATCTTCGTCATCTATATCAACTCTAATGTACGGTATGACTCCCAGCACGGGTATTCCCGCTTTTTCCTCAACCATTTCAAGGCCGGGCTTTAGGATTTCTATATCTCCGCGAAACTTATTTACAATCAGTCCGACGATTCTTTTTTGCTCTTCTTCCTCCAGAAGCTTTACTGTCCCATAAAGCTGTGCAAAGACTCCACCTCTGTCTATATCACCTGCAAGCAAAACCGGTGCATTTGCAGCCTCTGCCATTCCCATATTTACAATATCGTTTTCACGAAGATTGATTTCTGCGGGGCTTCCTGCTCCCTCGATGACGATTATATCGTTTTCTTCTGCAAGTTCGTCATAGGCTTTCATAATATCGGGCATCAGACGGTTTTTGTACTCGTAATACTCTGTTGCCGTCATTTGTCCTCTTACCTCTCCGAGAACTATAACCTGGCTGCCTATGTCGCTGGACGGTTTTAGCAAAACAGGATTCATACGTACATCCGGCTCTATTCCTGCCGCTTCCGCCTGCATTACCTGAGCGCGACCCATTTCCATTCCATCTCTTGTCACATAACTGTTAAGTGCCATATTCTGGCTTTTGAAGGGAGCAACCCTGTATCCGTCCTGCCTAAAAATTCTGCAAAGTGCGGCGCAGAGCAAGCTCTTTCCCGCTCCCGACATAGTGCCTTGAACCATTATACATTTTGCCTTGCTCATAAGAGTACCTCCCGCATAGTTTCAATCAATCTATCGTTATCAACCTTTTTTTTCAAACCCAGCCTAAACCATCCCGGTCCGAGTCCGCTGTAATTATCGCATTTTCTTATCAAAATACCCTTTGCTCTCAGCTTGTCCGCAAGGTGTACATCGCTATAAAACAGCAAATAATCCGCTTCTCCGTATACCTTTGTAATGCCAAGATTTACAAGCTCTCTGCGAACACGAACTCTTTCCGATTTTATCAGGTATTTTAGCTTATCGACATATTCTTTTTCTTTTATAGCGGCAAGCCCCGCATTCTCTGCCGGTATTGATACTGCCCATTCCTGACCGCTTCTTCTCATCTTCTCCAGAAGATTTTCATCCGAGCAAAGACAGTATCCAAGCCTAATTCCTGCCATCGCATACAATTTGGTAAAGGATTTCAAAATAAATAAATTCTTGTATTCATTTATGAAGCCTGCCATTGTCTGATTCTTCGGTTCGTCTAAAAAGTCAACAAAGCACTCGTCTATTATGAGAAGCGTCCCTACTTTTTCACAGCGTGATAGCAACTCAACGAGCAAAGCTCTCGGACTTGTTACTCCCGTAGGATTGTTCGGCTCACAAAGAAAAATACAATCGATTCCCTCATCAACACGTTCTATTATATCTTTGCCAAGTCTGAAGCCGTCAGCTTCCTTTAGGGGGAACTCCCCTATCTCGCAGCCCACTACTTCAAGCGCTGAGGCGTATTCGGCAAATGTAGGCGCGGTTATCAGTGCCTTACGAGGTTTCTTTGCTGCCACAAGCCTAAATATCAAATCATCTGCTCCGTTTCCGCACATACAGTAACTTGGCTCAACATTTTCGAGCTTGCCGATTTCCCTGGTCAATCGTCTGCAAAGCGGATCAGGATATCTGTCAACATTGTCAAGAGAATCAATTACAGCTTTTTTTATGGAGTCTGCAAGTCCCAGAGGACTGACATTCACTGAAAAATCCAAAGCTTCATATCCGAATTCTTCTTCAAATCCCAGCCAATCACCACCGTGAACCAGTTTACTTTTTTCTATTTCTCGATTTTTAGTTTTCTGCATCAATTCTCCAATTTCTTCAACGATTAAGCGCTTAAAGCGTATATATAATGTCCGTATTAAATGCCCTGATTCCAAGATTTAGCCCTTAAATCAGAGCCGCAAATATCAAATATCTTATTGCCGCAAAGCAGGCTGCGGAGAGAACGGAAGCAGTGAGCATCAGCTTATTTGCTCTTAAAATATCCCCTGCTTCTATCTTTCTCTTTTCATCTCCTATTGTGGGCTTATCATAATATTTTCCGAAGTAGTAAGCAGGGCCCGCAAGCTGAATTCCGAGTGCGCCGGCACACGCCGCCTCAGTGTGTGCGGAATTCGGACTGGCGTGGTTGTAGCGGTCGCGACGCCATATTTTGAATGCGGACTTTGCATCGTGACCGCTCACAGCGGCGGCGGCAATAAAGAAAAAAGCCGCCAGCCGAGCCGGCACATAGCCCCATACATCATCAAACTTAGCTGAAAATCTGCCAAAGTCTATATATTTTTCATTCTTATATCCAAGCATACTATCCATGGTGTTTACGGCCTTATATGTAAGAGCGAGCGGAGCACCTCCTATTGCGAGATATAGGAGCGGCGCCATAACTCCGTCAGCAAAGTTTTCTGCCACGGTTTCTACAGTAGCCTTTGTCACACCTTCTGCCGTAAGCCGGCTCGTATCACGCCCTACAATTCTGGCCACCGCTTTGCGCGCTCCATCCAAATCCACATTTTTGTTTTCTGAGCTTTCAAATCGAGGAATTCCGTTATTCTCATCATCTCTTTGAGCAACGGATTTCCGCGCTGACGGTGCCAAATAACTGAAAACATTTTTGCTCTCCTTGATAAGTCCTTTGACTGCCAGTGTTTGGAATCCCCAAAAAATCTGTAGGGCAAAGAACGCCCACGGGCTGATTTTCCAGGCAACTACACAAGCTGCCGTACTCACGGAAAGAGTCAGCATACATACTATCATATTCAGCAAAAATCCCGCTCTGCGCAAAGCCTTGGATTTTGCTTTAACATTTAAATCCTTTCGTTCAATCCTCTCGCGAAACCGTTTTTCGAGCTTATCAATCAGCTTTCCGATTATCACAACCGGATGTGGAATCCATGACGGATCGCCAAGGATAAGATCAAGCAAAACCGCACAAACTATGACTTTAGAAATTATCAAAGCTGTTCTCCTCTTTTTACAAAATCAGCCGCCGCATCTACAAATCTCGCAGCCTGTTTAGGTTTTCCCGCCAAATATAGATGAGGGAAGCCGGCGTAAAGCGTGTCTGTTGAAAACGCACATCTATAGCTTCTTTTGCTAAGCGGTTTTGTCGCCAGCAAATCACTTCCCGAATCTGCCGCATCCCAATAATGAAATTCGTGCATGGGAATTTGCTCACCTTTTCTAAACAGTAAGCTGTCCTTTTCCTGGCTAAGCATGGAATACCCAAAGCGAACAAGCTTTTTTTGCCGTGTCGCGGTTCCGCCGAATATACCGACCTGCTCGTATACATCTCCCTCCGAGTCCTCGAGATTTTCACATAAGTATAGAAATCCGCCGCATTCTGCAACTGTCGGCATTCCTGCCTTTATTGCAGATTTAATCGCAGCCAGCATATCGGTATTTGCGGAAAGCTCACCGGCAAAGATTTCAGGATAGCCTCCAGGCAGATAAAGACCTCCTATATTCCGTGGAAGTCCTTTCTCCTTGAGAGGGCTGAAAAAAACGAGTTCCGCTCCTTGCCTGCGTAAGGTATCCAAGGTTTCCTCATAAAGAAAGCAAAACGCTTCGTCACGAGCAACGGCAATTTTAGCTTTGTATTTGGCAAAAGTTCCATCTTTTATGAGCTGCGATTCACCTAAGTCTCGCTTTATACTTCCGGCTGCGCCTTCAATTTCATCCGGGCGACTCCGCTTTTTATCACTTGCTTTTTCACAAACATCCACCAGGGCGTCCAAATCAATACTCTTTTCCATGACCGAAGAGATTTTGTCTATTCTCTCGTTCAAATCACTTATTTCCCCTGCGGTATATAAGCCCAAATGCCTGCTGTAAAACTCTGCACCATCTATGTGCGGCAAATATCCAAAAAGTTTAATTCCCGTTTCTCGCTCCAAGCAAGGTTTCAAGCTCTTGTATAACATTTCCGAACACTTATTCAAAATCACGCCGACTACATGATGCGGCTTTCTTAGAGACAGCATTCCTAAAATTTGAGCCGCAAGGCTGAGACTTGCACCCTTGGCGTTTAAGACTAAAATGACCGGCAACTCCAAAGTGTCCGCTACATGCCATGCACTTGCAACATCGCTCGTTCCGCCTAGTCCGTCAAAGTATCCCATAGCACCTTCGCAAACCACGGCACTTTTCCCGCGACTATATTCTTTGTAAATTTCTTTGACTCTCGTTTCGGGTGCGAGGAACAGGTCGAGATTATGTGATTCTATGCCCATCACAGCCCTGTGAAACATGGGGTCTATATAATCAGGACCACACTTAAATGCACATGTGTCATAACCTTTTTTTCTGAGAAGCGACAAAAGTCCTACGACGACCGAGGTCTTTCCGCTTCCCGAGGCTGCTGCCGTTACCAGAAATTCAACCATGGTTCCTCCTAAATCGAAATATATCTGAAAAATACTTATTCTGCATCTTCGGCAGGCGTTCCCATAACTATGAAAATAGGATTTCCGCCCATCATCATATGCAGTCGACCTACCGCCTTGTCATTACTGAAGCTTACATGCGAAATGCTTACATCATATCCAAGTCTTGCAAGCTCCGTGCTTGCTTCACCGAGGCTTTCTATGGCGATTGCCGAAATACAGATTCTGGCTCTGTGATTCTTCGCCTTTATGAGTTCCAAAATAGGTTTCATCTGCCCTCTGCTTCCACCTATAAACACCGCATCCGGCGCCGGCAGTGCCTCAAGAGCCTCAGGAGCCTTCCCCTCGACTACACGCAGATTCCAGGCACCGAAGCGGCGGCGATTATTCTCAATCAGCTCACAACCCTCAGGGACACACTCCACGGCATAAACAGACCCGCCGCTTGCGGCAAGCGCCATTTCAACCGACACGCTTCCCGTTCCGGCGCCTACATCCCATACCAGCTCGCCCTCCATGATGCCGAGCTTTGATAAGATTACCGAACGAATTTCCTGCTTTGTCATAGGAACTTTACCTCTTACAAAAGCCTCGTCAGGAAATCCCGAAGTACGCTTTGGCGCTGTATCCGGATTTTCCACAAGCATGACCGCCAAAGATTCAAAATCACTATCTATAAAATCTGAAGCCCTGCCCTCAGTTACCTTCTCGTCATCATATGAAAGGCGTTCCGCTATCACGACATCCAAATCGCCGAGCCCCGCCTCTGCAAGTTCCCTGCAAAGCTTCTTAGGCACAAGATTTCCCCCCGTCAGAAAGAAAGCCGGCTTTCCTTGCATAACCGCCGAAACGGCACTGCATTCAGTACCATGTGCCGAAAAAAGATTCCAATCCTGCCATGGTCTTTTGAGCCTTGAGGCAAGCATCTGTATGCTCGAAATCCCCGGAAGAACTTCAGCCTCAAGTCCACGCTCTGAAAGTTTAGGCAAAAGGCTTCTACACCCCGAATAAAATCCTGAGTCACCGCTATATGCTACAACTATTATGGCTTCCCCCTCAGTCGCGGCGTGCTTTTCGCCTATGACATCTTTGTACAGGTCAGTTATAATCTTAATTATCTCATCAGCCAAAACGGCAGGGAATTTTCTCCCTTCTAAATCAACGCCTAAACCCTCAAGAAGTCTTGGCGCTCCGATAATTGCATCAGCCCGCTTAAGTATATCCGCAGCCTGTACCGTAATATTTTTGCCTGTTCCGCAGCCGGTTCCTATCAAGTAAATCTTCATATTTTCCTCCTGCAAAGCTCAAAGATTTCATCCATAGAAAAGCCCTCCTCATTAGGGCGTTCTATGACGACAATCGGTGTTTTGCACTTTCTTGCCGCGGTGATTTTTTCACCGAAACCGCCGGTTTTGCCACTGTTTTTCGTAACAATATAGTCAATTTCGAACTGCTCAGTTAGCGCAATATTCAACTTTTCACAGAACGGCCCCTGAACAGCTATTATATTCCTATGTGGTATTTCAGCTTCCTCACACAGCCTAAGGCTTTCTCCTGTCGGTAAAACTCTTGGAAAGAGCCTATCTGCACCTAGCACCTTATATTTATGCAAGTCCTTTGAGCCTGTAGTAAGCATTATTCTGCCTTTTTTATCACTCAGCCACTCTATAGCAGCCTCTGTTGTCTTCACCTTAATTATCGCGTCCGAATTCTCGGTTTCAACACTTTCTTGCCTCTTGAGTCTGTAATACGGTATTGTTTCAGCTTCGCATGCAGCCTTGATATTCTCCGTCACAAGCACGGCGTACGGGTGAGTTGCGTCAATACACAAATCACATTCCCGCAAAGCCTCCCTCATCTCAGCTTCCGTCTTTCTGCCGACGCTCACAGTCACTCCCTCAGTTTCACCTTGCTCCTCGCCACCGTATTCCGTAGCGACGAAGACATTTACATCTATGCCTATCTCTGCCAATTTTATCGAAAGAACTCTGCCCTCTGTAGTTCCGCTAAACAGACATATCTTCATGTTTTTCATATCCTCTTGGAGTCACCATCTTACCGTCGATTATCTTTGTCTGAGAAGAACCGATGAAAACGGTAGTAAACATATCTATAGGCTCATCTGCGAGTTCCTCCAATCTTACTATTTTGCATTCCTCTCCGTCTCTGCCTATATTCTTAACCCATCCGCAAACCGTATCTTTGCTTCTATATTTAAGCATTATCTCACAAGCTGTGTTCAGATGTTCAACTCTCTTTGTCGATCTCGGATTATACAGACAGGTAATAAAATCACCTTCGGCTGCAAGTTTAAGCCTCTTGGTTATCAAATCCCACGGAGTTAAAAGATCCGAAAGAGATATTACGCAAAAGTCATGTCCCACCGGAGCACCTAATACCGCCGCCCCCGAAATAGCCGCCGTGATTCCCGGAACAACTTCTATCTCAACATCAGGGTAATTATGTACCATTTGAATCAGTAGTCCCGCCATTCCGTAAACCCCTGAGTCTCCACTGCACACCATAGCTACCGCTCTGCCGGACTGAGCCGTTTCGAGAGCCCATCGGCAACGATCTATCTCTTTTCTCATCGCGGTTGTGAAGGTTTCTTTCTCCGGAAACATAGATGCGACAAGATCCACATAAACTGTGTATCCGCAGATAACATCCGCCTTTGAAATAGCCGCCACAGCTTCTTCCGTCATCATTTTCTTGCCGCCCGGACCTAGTCCTACCGCATATAATTTAGTCATTTTTCCAACTCCAATCTAAACTGAACGGTGCAATGGCGAGCGCCATCGTCACTCCGTCCTTTGCCCATTTTCTTTTAATTAATTTTCCGCCTGAACCGTAAATCGCACTACGCTCACATACATTATCCACTCCGGTAACTCCGCGAACAAAGTCTGAACTTGAAAAATCTCCCTCAAGCGCCGAGAGCTTTTCTGCGGAAAAGGTTTCGAAGTCCAAATTATGATTTTTACAAAACTCAATTAAGCCCTTCTCTTCCTTTTTCAAATCTATACTGCAAACCAGAGTAATCGCGTCCTTACTTAAATCAACATCCCGCATAAATTCTTCGAAACAGGACTCAACCGCGGAACTATTTATTCCACGTCTGCACCCCACGCCCAAATATGCAATTTTGGGAACCGCAATCAAGGTTTTTTCGCTCGCTTTGTCTATCTTTTTCTGAGAAGCACTTATAAGCACATCCGCATTTATTCTGTCTGAAAGACCTCGCTTATTTGCGGATTCCTCCATGCTCGCCGCTCCACCGCTTAATAATCTCAATTCTACATTGTCCGGCACTTTTCCTCTTATAGGGTAATCGCTGTCAAAACGAACAGCTTTGTTAGCAAGCAAAGCCGCTGAAATCAGCTTTATTTTGTTTGCCTCTAATATCTTACATCTGTTTCTTTTTGTCCAAAGGTCAATTGCAAAAATACCTTCTACATCCGTTGCCGTGGTAATTACAGGATTTGCGGCTGTTATTTTCGCTACTGCATTTGTAAGTTCGTTGCCCCCGCCCAAATGTCCCGAAAGAACTGAAACGGCATTATTTCCTTGTTCATCTATTACAACGACTGCCGGATCTTGTGTCTTATTTACAATGTACGGAGCTATTGCCCTTACGGCGATTCCCATCGCACCTACAAATATAAGACCGTCTGCCGAATTAAAGTTCTTGGCGGTCCATTCTGCAAGAGAAAGCGGCTTTCTGCACCTCGACGAATAAGCTTCCAGACCTTTTTCTTTCAAAGCAAGAGCAATATTATCGGCAAGATTCTGACCTTTATCGGTAAAAGACAGAATTTCTATTTTCTTCACTTGCTCGCCTCACGAAACTCGGTGGTAAACTCAGGATGATAGAGCAAGCTGCGCTCATATTCATCGCCAAGAAAATCTCCGACCATTATCAACGCCGTCTTGGTTACACCGTTATCTCTGGCTGTCTGCGCAAGAGTACCTACTGTACATCTAAAGCTTTTTTCTTCGGGCCATGTCGCCTTGTACACTATGGCAGCCGGTGTATCCTCTGTATACGCCCCCATCAAAAGTTCATCCTGAACCTTGTCGAGAAGTGAAGAAGAAAGAAAGATTACCATGGTTGCTCCGGCTTGAGCCAGAAAATGCATCTTTTCTTTCTCCGGCATAGGGGTACGCCCCTCCATTCTGGTGATTATTACCGTCTGGCTTACATCAGGAAGCGTGTACTCCGCATTGATTGCGGATGCCGCACCGCAGAAGCTTGAAACACCGGGTGTATAGTCATAAGATATATGAAGCTCGTCCAAAATATCCATCTGTTCACGAATAGCACCGTAAAGACAAGGATCTCCCGTGTGGAGCCTTACCGTTGTTCTTCCCTGCATTTCCATTTTTTTTATAACATCTATAACCTCTTCCAGCGTCATTTTTGCGCTGTCATATATTTCGCAGCTTTCACTTGCAAACTTAAGAAGCCCCGGATTAACCAAACTTCCTGCATAAATAATGCAATCTGCTTTTTTCAATAATTCTGCACCTCTTAAAGTAATCAAATCCTCTGCCCCAGGACCTGCTCCGACAAAATTTACCATTTGAATTCCTCCTTAAACCGGCCGTTATGATTCCTTAACCTCAAATTTAAGAGTCAATTGACTCCCGGCAATCTATATTTATCTATCTAAACTCAGGCTCAAAGCGCTTTCTTTGTTCCATTCGTCTGTAATTTTATGGGCTTCCTCGCTGACTGCAAGTAATCCGTATTCATTTGAGAAAATGCATATTCCAATTCTATATGCGCCTTTTGAGCGTCTGTCCAAAACCTTCTGTATAGTGTTGACTACACTCTGCATTACCGCCTCTCTCATTCCCGCATTATCAAGAATTTCAATGCACGCATCTGTTGTTGCCGCTTTCATAAGCTCTCTGCCAAGTTCAGCCTCAGCTCCGCACATTATCGCATGAGCACAAAAAATTTCTTTACGGCAATCAGCACTTCTTGAGTGTGTATTCATTATAGAGCCTGCAACTTTAATCATTTTACCGATATGACCGATAAGCAAAATCCTCTTGAAACCTTCGGTTACTGCAATATCAAGTGTTTCTCCCAGAAAGTTGGAAAATTTTACGGTCGGTATTCCGCAAGCTTCGACATTGCGCTTTGCGATAAAGCTTTCACCGTAGTTACCCGGTGTCAAGATTAAATCATTTGATTCAGCTGCCGCTTGGCGCATTGTTACTTCTATAGTATCCACAAGCGCCTGCATGCTCATCGGCTCTACTATCCCCGAAGTTCCAAGAATGGATATACCTCCCTCTATCCCGATCATCGGATTAAAAGTCTTCTCCGCAGCCGCACGTCCCTCGGGCGCCGAAATAATGACCTTAATTCCGCCTTCATATTCATATTCCTCACAAACATACTGTACAGCCTCGGTAATCATTCGCCTGGGAGTGCTGTTAATCGCAGCGTTTCCTACGGGTTGGTCAAGCCCCGCTTTAGTCACTCTCCCCACGCCGTCGCCGCCGTCAATCAGTATTTCTTTTCCGTCCAGTTTAGAAACCGTGGCAAAGATGTTAATTCCGTCGGTTACGTCGGCATCATCGCCTGCATCCTTTGTGATTGATGCCCATGCTTCATTCCGAGTCTGCCCGAATCCGGATAGCGGCACTTCTACTCTGATGCCTTTTCCTGTCGTCAGCCCCACCGTGTCAGGTGCCTTTCCGCTCAGCAGTAAAATAGTTGCGCCCGTTGCCGCAAGAGCCGCACAAGTTCCCGTAGTATAACCACAACGCAATTTCTGATTTCCTGAACGCAAGTAGTATTCAAAGCCCATGTTCACCTCCGAGCTGCAAAACAAATATACGATTACACAAGAATATTATACCCTAATATAGCACTATTTAGCAGTTTTTTTACTTTTACGCACAAGCAAAATTGCAATCAAAATACCTGCCGATACCGCAATCACGATAAGCCCCGTTTTTACAGCTCCAAATCCGTATTTTTGGATGGAACTTTTATCAAAAATTAGCAAATATGCCGTTTCCTCGCCGTACTTCGTATCTTTGCCCGCAACAAAAATTTTAATTTCTTTATCAAAATATCCTATCGGTATTTCAAATCCGGAATCATCTCCAACCGCTTTTATAAAATATTTTCTGCCGTAAACTATCAAATAGTCCAAATCACTCTGCTCAAAAACGAGAGTCCCGCTGGCTTTTCCGCCCTTGATATTGATTTTTACCGGCGATTTCAAAGTCAACTTCTTTGTTTCTTTCTTTTCTGTCATGACCTTTACATCCGCCGTATATTCCCCGTCTTCTTTGTCGAGAAGATTTGCTTTCAAATCCGTTTTCACAACATCTTTAGGTAAAGAATCGGCAAAGAAAATAATCTGATGGTCATACCATTTTTTCCTGTTAAAGCTGTATGCCGTACACTCAAGCGGCTTATTAAGAGCTTCAACAGGAACTTCATATGCATACATTCCATCTATTTCCTTATACATTGCGTGTTCAGTTTCCGGCGCCTTGACCGCTTCATACCCGCTGCCCATAAAAAGCTTCATGTAGCCTTTTCCATGCAAAGTTATCAGCGCCGTCATCTTACCTGATGCTACAGTAAGCTTTGCACTTACGATATTAAACATGGCAGAACTGTCCTTCGTCTCTATGTCATAGGTTCCGTCCTTAATGTCTCCCGCACGAACCTCTACAAGATACGGATCGCCAATCTCCGTGTTTGCAACTCTTTCACTGCCTGATGCCACCTGAGACTCGTCTGCACTCGCCTGTTCTTCAACACTTTTATCTTCGCTGTTTTTCTTATCAACCGTCTGCGTTTCTGCGTAAATATCTCCCCTAAAGACGACAACCGATGTTCCAAGAACACCGGTTATCGCAACGCAGAGAGTAAGAAGAAATGTCAAAAGTTTCTTCATCTTCTCTCCTTTAATTTCTTTTAATTAAGGCTATCGGGATTCAATTATTTAATTGAATCAATAGCCGCCTTAACATGCTCTACATAAATCTTCTGAATTTCGTAGTACTGGCCAAGACCTTTTATAACTGACTTAACTTCTTTGCCGTCGCCCTTGAACTTTGTAGCCCAGCTATCTTCTTCGTCACCTGCCATATCATTGTTGGCGTGATCTCCTGCAACTACCATGAGCGGCTGCAATACAACCTTCTTATATTTGCCGTCGGCATTTACAGCCTTCATAACATCATCAATGCTAGGAGAAGCTTCTACAGTTCCTACGAAATAATCATTATATCCTGCTGCCTTTAGTTTTTCCTGCATTGTTGCATAAACTTTGTTCGACTTCGCTTCCGTTCCGTGTCCCATGAAGCATATTGCTGTTTCTCCATCGACATATTGCTTTGTATCTTCCGTGATAGCCTTTATAACTTTAGCATAGTCGTCATCACTTGTTAGAAGCGGTTCTCCAAGAACTAACTTGTCGAACTTGTCTTTATATCCGTCAAGTTCTTTCTTCAAATCGTCGTATTCCAAACCGTTCATAAGATGTGTAGGCTGTACAACCAGAGTCTTCACTCCATCAGCTACCGCTCTGTCGAGTGCTTCTTTAACATTGTCAATCTTAATTTTTTCTTCTTTTTCCAACTTATCGATTATAATCTGTGCTGTGAATGCTCTGCGAACATCGTATTCCGGGAAAGATTCTTTAATTGCACCTTCGATTGCACCGATTGTAATATTACGGCTTTCGTTATAACTTGTACCGAAGCTTACAACCAAAATTGCTTTGTCATTTGCCTTCTTAGCGTCTTTATCTGCGCCCGCCTTGTCTCCGCATCCTGTTAAAAGAAGCGCCATCGCAAGAACGCTCATAAGTGCTACGGATAATACCTTCTTCATAAAATTCCTCCTACATAGATAAACGGTTATTGAAATCACAACTAAATAGGGATACCTCACCGCAAGCAAAGTATCCCTAAAACGCAAAGTTCTAAAGCGCCGAAATTTTAGCAGAAGCATAGGCACCAATTGCTCGTGGTGATTTCTCCGAGAATTTAGGCAGGTCTCCTGACTCACGGCATATATTATCACGCCTTCCCGCCTTGATGTATCATGAATATTCTCAGGCAGTGGCATATGTGTTTTAACCGTATACAGTGACGAGTTCGTACAGGATTTTCACCTGTTTCCCTTTTCACCAAATGTATTAACGGAAATGATCATAGCCCTTTGGACATTTTCGCAAGTCTCCCGCACATACGCGTAAATACATTTGACACCCAAACTCATATAAAGTTGTATCTTACTACTATTAAGATAATATCACCTTACGAACACATTTGCAATATTTTTAACAAGCTTTGCCTCGCAGTTTTAGATTCGGCACTTTCATGAAAGATTTTCGGATGTAATGCATCTTTGAAATCTTTATAGCATTGATATTACTGCATCCGTAAATTCCTTTGCCGAAGCACCGCCTCGTTCACCGGTAACTTTCGGACTTCCTGAAGTTTCTATTGCATCCATGGCAGCTTCGATACACAGCGCTTTTTCACTCATGCCGATATGTTTCAAAAGCATGGATACCGCCTTAAAAATGCTGGACGGATTGGCATAATCCGCAAGGCCTGCCTCCACCATCCTCGGTGCCGATCCGTGAACAGCTTCAAACATCGCGTATTTTTCTCCTATATTTGCAGATCCCGCAGTACCCACGCCGCCCTGAATTTCAGCTGCTTCATCGGTGAGAATATCTCCGTATAGATTCGGGAGCAAAAATACTTGAAAATCTTTTCGTGCGGATTCGTTTAACAGATTCGCCGCCATGATATCCACATACCAATCTTCCACCTTGATTTCTTCATAGTCAGCAGCCACTTCGTGTGCAATTTTTGAAAAAAGTCCGTCCGTTTTTTTCATTATATTTGCCTTTGTTACTATGGCAACTGAACTCTTTCCGTTATTTCGAGCATAATCAAAGGCAGCCTTGGCAATTCTTTCAGTGCCGGCAACTGTGGTAACCTTGAAGTCAAAAGCCATATACGAATCGCCTAATGACAATTCAACGCCTTTGTTGCCAAGCACATATTCCCCTTCCGTGTTCTCCCTAAAGAATATCCAATCTATATCTTTATCGGGAACTTTTACAGGTCTCACATTTGCAAATAAATCGAGTTCTCTTCTAAGCGTCACATTCGCACTTTCCATCTTTCCGCCCTTTGGCGTTGTAGTCGGTCCTTTCAACAGTACATCGCAAGACTTTATCTCCTCCATAACATCAGATGGAACCGATTCTCCAAGCTTCATTCTGTTTTCAATCGTAAGCCCCTTAATGCTCCTAAGGCAAACATTGCCGGAGGCAAGTTCATCAGAGAGAAGTTTTTCCAGAACTCGCCGAGCTTCCGTCATAATTACAGGTCCGATTCCGTCTCCGTCAATTAATCCTATGGTGATTCTTTCCGCATTTACCGAAAATTTCCGCTTTCCTGTCTTTCCCAGACCGCTCGCCCTGTCATACTGTTCTTCGAGCAATTTTCTTATATTAACTAAAGCTGATTCAATTTCTATATTTCTATCCATACAAGGGCTCCTAAATATTTTTAATCAAATTATTCAAAACGCAAATCTCATACTAAATCGCTGATTTCCCTACATATTGCAACAACCCGCCGGCAAGCAGAACCTCTCTTTGTCTATCCGTAAAGAATCCGTCTAAAACATAGCTCTTGCCTGAAGTGTTGTTAAGCAGCTTAAACTTGCCGCTCCTTATTCCGTCGAATACTCCTGTCAGCTCCAGCATGTCGCCCTGTTTGATTTCGTCATACCCGGTTGCACCTGCAAAGGTAAGAGGCAATATTCCCGCATTTATTAAATTTGCCCGATGAATTCTCGCAAAGCTTTTGGCAACGACCGCACGAATCCCCAAATATAGAGGAACCAGAGCCGCATGTTCTCTCGATGAGCCTTGACCATAGTTATTTCCGCCGATAATTATTCCGCCGCCGGAAACCTTCGCTCTTTCTGCAAACGTTTTATCGCAAACTTCAAAGCAAAACTTTGACAGATACGGTATATTGGAACGATACGGCAAAATTTTCGCTCCTGCCGGCATTATGTGGTCAGTTGTGATATCATCTCCAACCTTTAGAATCGCCTCGCCCTCCATGTCGTCTTTCAGAGGAATACTGTTTGGAAAAGCCTTAATATTAGGTCCCCTGACAATTTCGACAGTTTTTCTTTTTTCTTCCGGAAGAGGTTTAATCACTGCGCTGTCGTCTATGCTAAATTTATTAGGTACCGAGACATCCATATATGCTGTACATTCAATATCCATAGGATTGCTTATTTTTCCGGATAGTGCCGAAACCGCCGCGGTTTCAGGAGATACCAAATATACATTTCCATCCGCCGTGCCGCTTCTGCCCTCAAAGTTTCGATTAAAAGTTCTCAGACTCACACCTTTTGAATTGGGCGAAAAGCCCATGCCGATGCACGGTCCGCAGGCACATTCCAAAAGCCTTGCTCCCGAAGCTATGATTTTGCCTAAGTCTCCCGAATCCGCAAGCATTGAAAGAACTTGTTTTGACCCCGGAGAAACGGACATGCTGACGGACTCGTCAATCACATTTCCGTCCAGGATTGCAGCAACTTTCTTCATATCAAAAAGACTTGAATTTGTGCATGAGCCTACACAAATCTGATCCACCTTTGTTCCCGCAAGTTGAGAAACTTTTTTTATATTGTCCGGGCTATGAGGACAGGCAATCAGCGGTTCCAATTTTGATAAATCAATATCTATAACCCTGTCATATTCAGCGTCTTTATCGCTTTCCAAAGGGATATATGCCTCTGCGCGATTTTGTGCCTCTAAGAAAGCTTTTGTAACCTCATCCGATGGGAAAATCGAAGTGGTTGCTCCAAGTTCGGCTCCCATATTGGTAATCGTTGCACGCTCCGGAACGGACAGGGTCTTCACACCTTCACCGCCCCACTCGATAATCGCACCTACACCGCCCTTGACGGTCAGCTGCCGCAAAATTTCCAAGCTTACATCCTTTGCCGTGACAAATGGTCTGAGCTTTCCGGTAATGTTTACCTTGTACATCTTAGGCATGGTGATGGAATATGCACCGCCGCCCATTGCGACAGCCACATCGAGTCCGCCCGCTCCAATCGCCAGCATTCCAAGACCTCCGCAGGTAGGCGTGTGACTGTCTGAGCCGAGCAGAGTTTTTCCGGGTGCGCCGAATCTCTCAAGATGTACCTGATGACAGATTCCATTTCCCGGACGTGAAAAATATAGACCGTACTTAGCCGCCGCTGACTGTATAAATCTGTGATCATCCGCATTTTCAAAACCCGACTGCAAGGTATTATGATCTACATATGCTACGGACAGTTCCGTTCTGACACTTGGAATCCCCATTGTCTCAAATTCCAAATATGCCATGGTTCCGGTAGCGTCCTGGGTAAGCGTCTGGTCTATTTTTATGGCAACTTCCTCGCCCACTTTCATATTTCCTGAAACCAGGTGATTCTTAATTATTTTCTGTGCTATCGTAAGTCCCATTTTCTATACCTCTCATGATGCTGTTATACGCATGGTCAATATGCATGAACAAAATTTCTTCTACTCTTGTCGATTCACCGCTTTCCAAGGCCTTGACTATCATTGAATGTTCACCTGTCGATTCAAGTATTCTATTCTTATCCGCCAATGAAGCCAACCTGAATTTCAATAATTTGTGGTGTATCTGAGATAAAATATTCTCCAAAATAACCCTGCCGCTTATTTGATACATCAAATCGTGAAATTCCGTGTCAAGTCTCAGCACTTTTTCATAATCACCCTTTTGGCTGTAGAATTCCTGTTGTTCAACTATATCTTTGAATTTCTCTATTCCTTCTTTGTCTATGTTCTCCAACAAATATCTGCCTATCAAGGGTTCAATCTTTCGTTTAACTACAAGTAAATCGTGTAAATCATCCGGTTGAATTCCGATTATCACACTGCCGTTAGGCGTTTCCTTTATAAGTTTTTCCTGCGAAAGCCTTGTTATCGCCTCCCTCACGGGTGTCCTGCTTACGCCCAACTTTTCTGCCAACTTCTTCTCGCTGACCAGTTCACCGTATTTGAATTCACCCCTGAGAATAGATGTTTCTAAAGCTTCAAAGACCTGATTCGCCAAAGATACTGTTTTGAATTCAATCATTTTCTCAATTCCTCTATTTTTTCTTCCAATTCTCCATTCGACAAGCTGGTCGTTCTGTTGTCAGCGTACATTTCGTCAACCCATACCTTTAGCTGCTTTACTATATCACTGTCTTTGCTGACCGCCTCGCTTCCGGAAAGATGATAATGCTGATTTATCCAGTAAGCAATGCCCGCCAGTCCCGAAGTCTTGCTGACTGTAATGCCCGGTTCCCTGTTAAGAAGACTCCCTGTATCGAATATATTGTAAATTTCCTCATCCTTCATTAGTCCGTCAGCATGAATTCCCGCACGAGTCACGTTGAAATTTTCGCCGACAAAAGGCGTCATCGGAGGGATTTTATATTTCATTTCAGTTCTGAAGTAATCGGCAATCTCCGTTATAACCTGCGTATTCATTCCATCAAGCGAGCCTCTCAAAGATGCGTATTCAAACACCATCGCCTCAAGCGGAACATTCCCGGTTCTCTCTCCTATCCCAAGGAGCGAACAGTTGACCGCAGACGCTCCAAACATCCAAGCTGCGGAAGCGTTTACGACCGCCTTGTAAAAATCGTTATGCCCATGCCATTCGAGCATTTCACTCGGTACATTCGAGTAATGCTGAAGCCCATAGATTATCCCCGGAACTGACCTTGGAAGAGCTACTCCCGGATAAGGAACTCCATAACCCATAGTATCGCAAGCTCTGATTTTAACGGGAACTCCGGCTTCTTCCGACAACTTCATCAATCTGTTGACAAAAGGAACTACAAATCCATAAAAATCCGCTCTCGTAATATCTTCCAAGTGACATCTCGGAACTACTCCGGCATCAAAAGCCGTTCTTATCGTTTCTATATAATAATCTATCGCTTTTCCTCTGGTCATTCCCATTTTTCTAAAAATATGGTAATCACTACATGACACCAGCACTCCGGTCTCTTTAATTCCCATGCTCTTAACCAGTTTGAAATCTTCTTTGTTCGCTCTTATCCAGGTCGTTATCTCAGGAAATTTCAAATCAAGGCTCATGCACTTTTCGACCGCTTCTCTATCCTTTTTTGTATAGATAAAAAACTCCGACTGCCTTATTATGCCAAAAGGTCCTCCAAGTTCATGCATGAATTTATAAAGGTCTACGATTTGTTTTACCGTATATGGCGCCATTGACTGTTGCCCGTCTCGAAACGATGTGTCCGTAATCCAAATATCATCCGGCATATTCATCGGTACTCTTCTGTGATTAAATACCACCTTCGGCACTTCCGAATAGTTATACATATCGCGATATAAATTCGGACATTCCACATCCTGAAGCGAGTATTTATAATTCTTTTGTTCAAGCAAATTGCTTTTCTTAGATATTTCCAGCATAGCAATCCTCCTTATAATCAGTCATATCTTCGCTCTTAATATTAAAAACGATTGCCCCTTGCAATCGGTAAACTGCAAGCATTCAATGTTTCATACTTTAGATACTTCCGTTCTTATGAACCTGTATACAAGTATACCTAAATTGATTGTGCTTGTCAAGGCGGACCGTAAATCCCATTTTGTATAGCAAAATAGCATCTTTGCATAGAGCATGCGACCGGCCTTGCACACCACTTCAAATCTAGGGCAACAAAAAAGCTCCCCAAATGGAGAGCTCGTTTCTTATATGTGTCTTCGGTCAAATTAGTCAATGTTGTATTTGTTCTTGAACTTTTCAACTCGTCCACCACGATTGATGAACTTCTGCTGACCTGTAAAGAACGGATGGCACGCTGAGCAAACTTCAAGTCTCATTTCTTCTTTTGTAGACTTAGTTACAAATGTGTTTCCGCATGCGCAAGTTACTTTACATTCCACATATTCAGGATGGATTCCTTCCTTCATGCTTGTACCTCTTTCCTGCTCAGGTTTCCCCGTGCATATATTACTGCTTTTATCACAGCTTTATCAGTATATCACACCTGTCAAATCAAAGCAATATGGCAAATATATTTTTAATATATAAAGTGAAACTTTACCCTTTGTCTTGTAAATTCAATCAAAATATCACTTTGATTTCTTAGCAAATACGATTCTATCCTTTTGTGCCAAGTCCTTGAGAACCCTAATCGATGTGAAGTTATCGTTTCCGGCGAGCAGACCGCTTACCGTCTCGCCTTGGTCATGTCCTATTTCGAGCAGCAGGATTCCATCTTTTTTTAGATGCTTGCCGGCATTTTTCACGATTTTTTTATAAAAATCCAAACCGCTTTCGCCGCCGTCCAGTGCACTTATCGGCTCATGATCCTTTACTTCCGTCTGTAATGTCGTGATTACCGCCGAAGGTATATATGGCGGATTTGACACTATCATATCAAATTTTTGTTTTCTAAATCGACTGCTGAACGGCTCAAGCAAATCTCCTTTAACAAACTTTATCGACTTTGATACTCCATGTGTTTCCGCATTTCTCTTTGCAACCTGAATAGCACCCTCGCTTATGTCCGAGCATGTAACTTTCACCTTGTTCGCTACCCTTGCAAGCGAAACTCCTATCGCCCCGCTCCCCGTACAAAGGTCGAGAATTTCCCATTCGTTCCTTTTGATTCCGAGTTCTTCCCCTCGCAGGCTTCCTCTGTTTATTATTTCGAGGGCATCCTCAACCAAGCTTTCCGTATCCTGCCTAGGTATCAGAACCCTCTCATCAACAAAGAAGTTAAGCCCCATAAATTCCTGATTTTCCATTATGTACTGAATCGGCTCTCCCAAGCTTCTTCTATCTATAAGTTCAAAATATCTTTCGCACAATCTGTCCTGGAGAATATTTTGATATTCCAAAATCAATTTTGCCTGCGATATGCCCATCATATAGCAATACAGACTTTTACAATCCCTGGTTGCATCGGCTATACCGCTGTCCATAAGCTGTTTCTCGCCCATGGTCAACATTTCTTTTACTAAAAGACTCATCTATCGTTTCCTTCTCGTCCTATATGTCTTTCTTCAATCAAATTTGCATCCTTATCACATATTCCCTCAATAAACGGTGCATCCTCAGGAACCAGAACGGCTTTCATCGATACAATCGCAACCTCAAGTTGCTCATTTGTAGGCTCCTTTGTGGTAAGTTTTTGCAGAAAAATCCCCGGCATGCTCATAAGTCTTACAAAAATATTGTCACATCTGCCCGTCCACCTAAGAAGTTCATAAGAAAGCCCTGCCACAAGCGGAATCAAAACTATTCTTGAAACCAGTCTCATCCATAATCCCGGCCATCCGAGAAGCGAAAACAAAATCAATCCGATAACCATAACAAACATCAAAAAGCTGGTTCCGCATCTTGGATGCAAGGTATAGAAACTTTGCGCATTTTCAGGAGTAAGCTCCAAGCCGTTTTCAAAGCAGTGTATAGTTTTATGCTCCGAGCCGTGGTATTGAAAGGTAGTGCGTATATCTTTCATATGACTTATCGCGAATATATAGGCTATAAACATCGCTATTCTAAGTACTCCCTCGGCAAGGTTCAGTAGGATATGGCTTTGAGTCAGCTTCCCGAGCAGGTTCACTGCAACGGTAGGCAGCAGAATAAAGGCTACTATCGTTATAACTATCGCAAGCAGAACCGACAGATAAATCATAAGGTTCCATATTACCTTTTCTCCAAACTTTGAGATAAGCCAAGCTTCCAGCTTCCCCGGTTCAGTCTCCTGTTTTTCGCTTTCATCCTCATCCATATATGCCTCAAGGACGTCAGCTGAATAAATCAAGGTTTTCATACCTATGACCATAGCTGCAAAAAAAGAAATCACACCTCTTACTATGGGAATTTTACTCCATTTGCTCGCAGTTTTTATAGGATTTGTTTTTATGTGAATTCTGCCGTCAGGAACACGTACAGCAATAGCCATGCGATCTGTACCTCGCATCATTACGCCTTCCATAACCGCTTGCCCGCCGATTGAAGTAGGGCATGCATCTTTCAAAAAAATTTTGCTTAAGTCCATTAGTTTCCTCTTATATATGTTATATATGCTTTTTCTGGTCTTGACTTAGTATCTTCTTAATTACCTGAATAAAATTCTTATTATTCGTTGTGTTTGCCAAGTTGTCTATTATAATTTCCGAAACTTCGTGCGGATTTACGTTCGACAAAGCCCTTCTCATAGTCCAAATCGCCTCAAGCTCGGACTGAGTCATCAAGAGATCTTCTCTTCTTGTTCCCGACCTGTTCAAATCAAAAGCAGGGAAAATACGCTTCTCTGAAAGTTTGCGATCCAAGTGAAGTTCCATATTACCTGTACCCTTGAATTCCTCATATATAACATCATCCATCCTGGATCCCGTTTCAACAAGGGCTGTAGCCAAAATCGTGATGCTTCCGCCTTCTTCGACATTACGGGCTGCACCGAAAAATTTCTTAGGTTTATACAGGGCACTTGGATCAAGTCCGCCTGACAAAGTTCTGCCCGACGGCGGTTCCACCAAGTTATACGCTCTGGCAAGCCTTGTTATACTATCCAGCAAAATCACAACATCTCTTTTGTGTTCGGCTAAGCGTTTTGCTCTGGCAAGTACCATCTCCGCAACCTTCACATGATGCTGAGGTCTTTCGTCAAAAGTTGAATATATTACTTCTCCGCTGCTGAGAGAGCGCTTCATATCCGTCACTTCTTCCGGCCTTTCGTCTACGAGAAAGACGATAAGTTCAACATCAGGATGGTTATATTCTATGCTGTTTGCAATCCTCTTCAAAAGAGTGGTTTTGCCTGCCTTCGGCGGAGCCACTATAAGGCCTCTCTGACCTTTTCCTATAGGTGAAATCAAATCTATCAATCTCATTGATAAATCTTTTGACATTCTCTCAAGGGTAAGTCTTTCCTGAGGAAATATAGGTGTTAAATCCTCAAAATCGTGTCTTTTGATAGCAGCGCCGGGCTCTTCATCATTTACGGTTTTAACATATAGAAGCGCCCCGAACCTCTCCCCTTCATTCGGCAGTCTGGAAATTCCGCAAATTTTATCACCTGTTTTCAGATTAAATCTTCTAATCTGTGTAGGAGATACGTAAATATCTTTATCACTGGTCAAAAAGTTATTGAACCTGAGAAATCCAAATCCATCTTCGGCAATCTCCAGTATTCCGCAAACCTCAGGTCTAGGTCTGGAATCACGAATTTCCTTTGCCGTAAGCTTACGCTCCGAATCTTCACATGCCTTGTATCCGGAAACATCTTCATCGACACACTCTTCGAATTCAGCCGGTTTGCATAGCTGCATTTCAGGTTCACCACTCTTTTCAAAAGCCACTTCAAGTTCCTCGCCGGATTTTATTTTGGCTTCATCGCTTTCCTGTACGGCAACGTCCTCTCCCTTTTCTGCAGGACTATCCGGTGATTCTGCCGGCTCGGGTTTTACCTTGCGCGGCCTGCCTCTTTTCTTCGGTGTTGCAATAACTTCCTCACCTTCACTTTTTTCAATAGTTATATTTTTTTCACTGGAAATCTTAGTCTTTGACATAAATTGAAACTAGGCAAAAGCCTTCCTTTCTGAAATACATTGCTATACTTAAAATCGTCTATATTTACTTTGAAATAAACTAACCGGGGATATGCAATCAGAACCGATTGCCTTAAGGTAATAATATGATTTTTAATTATATTACATTTACCCTCTAAATGTAACCCCTTAAATAGACAAAAAGCTATTTCGAAGAACCTGCATTTTACTGCCTGCTACAATCAAAATAGCTTATATGCTTTTATTCAATTATGGTAATTGCTTTTGCAACTTCTGTTCATCCCGTCGGATTAGAATTCGGCGCTCTTCGGAGTTCTCGGAAACGGCAGAACATCACGGATATTGCTGACTCCGGTCAAATACATAACCATTCTCTCAAATCCCAGACCAAATCCCGCATGCTTAACTCCACCATACTTGCGAAGATCTAAATACCAGCCGTAATCCGCTGCATCAAGACCAAGCCCTTTCATCCTTGAGCTCAGCACATCCAAACGCTCTTCTCTCTGGCTTCCGCCTATAATCTCGCCCACTCCCGGAACCAAAAGATCACATGCCGCAACGGTCTTGTTATCGTCGTTCAATCGCATATAAAACGCCTTTATGTCCTTCGGATAATCCGTAACAAATACAGGTTTTTTGAAAATTTCTTCTGTCAAATAGCGTTCGTGTTCCGTCTGTAAGTCGATACCCCATTCAACAGGATACTGAAACTCCTTGCCTGATTTTTTCAGAAGCTCCACAGCCTCTGTATATGTAACTCTGCCAAAGTCTGATGCCACGATTCCGTGCAAACGCTCAAGCAAACCCTTATCTACAAACTTGTTGAAAAATTCCATTTCCTCAGGTGCATTTTCGAGCACATAGTTTATGATGTACTTCACCATAGATTCTGCAAGCTGCATGTCATCTTCAAGATCCGCAAAAGCAATCTCAGGCTCAATCATCCAAAACTCTGATGCATGCCTTGCAGTATTGGAATTTTCGGCACGGAAGGTAGGTCCGAAAGTATATACATTTCTGAACGCCAGTGCAAAAGCTTCCGCCTCAAGCTGTCCGCTGACCGTAAGACCCGTATGCTTTCCGAAGAAATCATCGCCATAATCTATCTTACCCTCTTCGGTTCTCGGCAAATTATCTAAATCCAGCGTCGTCACCTGGAACATCTCGCCTGCCCCCTCGGCATCGCTGCCCGTAATTATAGGGGTGTGTGTATATACAAAGTGTTGCTCCTGAAAAAATTTGTGTATTGCATATGCGGATAGCGATCTCACGCGAAAAACTGCTGAAAACAGATTGCTTCTAGGTCTCAAATGTGCAATTTCTCTAAGGAACTCGACCGAATGACGTTTTTTCTGGAGCGGGTAATCCGCATCGGTTTCCGCCTCGATTAATACCTCCGCCGCCTTTATCTCAAACGGCTGCTTTGCATCCGGTGTAAGTTCAAGAATGCCTCTTACGCAAAGAGCCGCCGATACCTTAGCCTTACCCACTTCATCAAAGTTAGCAAGCTTATCAGCCTCATAAACTATCTGAACAGGCGTGAAAAAACTTCCGTCATTCAGCTCTATAAAACCAAATTTATTAGAATTTCGATTAGTTCTCACCCAACCTCTAACCGTAACTTCCTTGCCTGCATATTCCGCTGTATTTCTGTGTAATTCTCTTAGCTGAATAGACTCCATATTTCTCCATCCTTTTTATTTATTTGATTATCAAGCTGTCACCTTAGGCGTATTTCATAAGCAAAAATCCCACCTGCATTTGCGACGCATACAATCAGTGGGATTAATTATAGCACAAAAGCAATGGGGCTGCAATTTTATCGAGTATTACAACAACTTCATTTCACCTTCTTTAATATGTTTACTTCTTTGATCTGTCTAATTTCCCCAAACTGTTTAATTTTTTCATCATATTTTGCGTTTTCTTTTGCTAAGATTACAGAATTATAACCAGCCTCCTCCACTGCAAAAATAGATTGAAATTGTAAAAGAAAAATACATATTATTAGAGAACATGTTCCTATTATTTTGATTATATTTTTTTCATTTTTATCACCTTTTATTTGATTCACAAAGTCTAACATAACGCCTCTTTAATATTTATCTTATTGTCCACATCGGTTTCATCTCCTTTTAAATATATTTATATAAATTCCCAATTAATTTTTATATATGTGAAATATATAAAGTATATAACATTTAAAAACAAAGCTATGTCATATGATGAACTGGGATGTAGGCGGCATACACACGAACGCTTGATTAAGGCGCAGAACTCGCTTAAAAGACTTGTGAATGAAGGCACATTGTTCACATACTTAAATGATTCTTTGCAAAAAGAAATCCCTGATATTCCGACTACAAACAATCGCATTGAAGGAGGAATCAATGCACGTATTAGAGCGATGCTTAGAGATCATCGCGGTCTGTCTATCGAAAGAAGAATAAAAGCAGTATTCTGGTGGTGCTATATGCACTCACCAGAACCGCTTTCTGCTTCTGAGATATTGAAAACTATGCCCACGGATAAAAACATTGCAGCAATATATGACAAGATTCATCAGAAAGAACAATACGCTGCATCTATTTCAAGTTGGGGTGATACTGTCGTGTGGAGTGAGCTTCATACAT